>JAVEXZ010000008.1:0-72971 GCA_034003765.1 Anaerovoracaceae bacterium
ATGCCTAAATCCGGTGACAATAGCAAAGGGGTCACACCTGTTCCCATCCCGAACACAGAAGTTAAGCCCTTTAGCGCTGAAGATACTTGGTGGGAAGCTACCTGGGAAAATAGGACGTTGCCGGTTAAACAAAAAAACACTCTTTTATAAGAGTGTTTTTTTTGTGATATCTCAAACAAATTTATTTTTTTATGGCAAAAAACCCCTTGAATAAAATCAAGGGGTTTGCTGTTATAATAAAAACTGATCGTTTATTTCTTCTGATTACAGATTATCATCATCTTCTTCCTCGTTCTTCGCATTTCTTATAGCCTTGAAGCCAGACACAATGTCATTAAGTTCTTCGGTAATGCTGTTTTGTCGTTCTCGCCTAAATAGAAAGTTCAATTCTTCTAAACGAGTATCGATATTCTTTTCTGCAGATTGCATAGAGGCAAGCCTGCTGGCATTTTCAGAGGCTAAAGAAAAACAAAATGCCCTATATAAGGTTATGAATAAATACTGTCTTATTAAATCAGAGATAATTATCTGTCTATCGGCAAAGTATGTGGGAACACTTTTAGAATTCCAATGAACCTTTTTTTTTGCTAATTCAAATAAATCAATCGGAAAAAGTAATTCGGTTTCTTCAGCAAATGTAGCGTTATCGTAGGGCTTATTATAATAGAGAACGATTTTTTCAATAGGTGTTTGGTCTCTTAGTTCATCTATTTTTACTAACAACTCGTTAACCATTGATGAAATGTTATCCGTAGATTGGGGCTGCATAAAAGTTTTGTAAATATCCAAATCTCCCCTAAGTCGTTGAAAGACTTGCTGGCCTATTATTATCACCTTATCATTCTCACTATTTGAAATTCTTTCAAGAGCAAAAGATGTTATCCTTTCGTTAAATCTACCGGCAAGACCATGGTCGGATCCAAAAACAATATGAAGCCTAGTACCCTTTTTAACCTCATCAAGAGGTAAGAGTTCTTCCTCTTCAGACAAGACAACAAATAAAGACATATCTAGAACATTCCTATATTCCATAGAAGCTCTTGCTGCGTTTTGAAATTGATTTATATTACTTGAGGCATGAGCTTTCATGGTGTTTACAATAGCCTTGAGATTTACTGTAGAATTTATATTTTTCTTTATTTCTTGTAAACCTTCCATTAAATATTTATCTCCCCTTCTAGTGTGTCTTTAATTCTTTCAATAAAAGCAGTCCTCACTTCATCACTGAGTGTTTCTTGGCCTAATATATTATCGCGAAACAGCTTATCTTCTCTTACATCTTTACGTATATGGTATTCTGCTTCATCAATTTTATCCAATGGAATTTTATCTAGTAGACCTGTTGTAACAGCTAAGAGAACCCCTATCTGTTCTGTAACTTCCATAGGTGAATGCTGAATTTGATTTAACACCTGTCTTATTCTTTCGCCTCTGGTAAGAGTTTGTTTGGTTGCCTCGTCTAACCTTGTACCAAAACTTGAAAAGGATTCTAGCTCTTCAAATTGAGCGTATGTCAGTTTTAAAGCTCCAGTTATATTTCTGTAAGCAGGAAGCTGAGTTTTTCCCCCTATCCTTGACACAGAAACACCTATTTCAACTGCTGGAAGATTTCCTTTCTGAAAGAGCTTAGGAGATAGGTATATTTGCCCATCAGTAATAGAAATTAGATTCGTAGGAATATAAGCAGATAGGTTTTCTGCTTGAGTTTCTATGATTGGCAGGGCAGTCATGCTACCGCCACCAAATTCATCTTTTAAATGTGTTGATCGTTCCAGTAGACGGGAATGAATATAAAAGATATCTCCTGGGTAAGCTTCTCGTCCAGGTGGACGTTCAAGTAGTAGAGATAGTTCTCGGTATGCCCTTGCATGTTTTGTTAAGTCATCATAAACGATTAGGACATCTCGACCCTTTTCCATAAAGTACTCACCTAATGAGGTGGCAGCATATGGGGCAATATAGGCGACTCCTGGAGGATCTTCTGATCCTGCAATCATGACTATAGTATTTTTCATTGCGTCATTTGCCTTAAGAGTTGCAATAGTCTTTGATACCGAAGTGATTTGCTGACCGATTGCACAGTATATACAGATTACATCGGTGTTTTTTTGGTTTATTATAGTATCTATAGCAATTGTGGTTTTTCCTATTTGCCTGTCTCCAAGTATCAATTCCCTTTGTCCTCTTCCAATAGGTACAATAGAGTCTATAACCTTAAGGCCAGTTTGCAAAGGCTCAGTTACAGGTGCTCTTTTCATAATTGGAGGAGACTCTCTTTCTATTGGTAGAAATTTTTCTGGATTTACAGGGCCCAAATCATCCAGAGTTTCACCTAAAGGGTTTACGACCCTTCCCAAAAAATCCTCTGAGACAGGTATATCGGCTACTTTATAGGTTCTTTTCACTTTTTCTCCGGCTTTTACATCGCTAAAATCTCCAAGTAGTATTACTCCAATAGATTTTGGGTCCAAATTAAAAGCCAAACCCATAGTACCGTTTGGAAACTCGATTAACTCTTCGTTTTTAATTTTATCCAGGCCTTTAATCTTAGCTATACCGCTATCGATGGAGACTATTGT
This sequence comes from Anaerovoracaceae bacterium, assembly GCA_034003765.1. Lineage (GTDB taxonomy): Bacteria > Bacillota > Clostridia > Peptostreptococcales > Anaerovoracaceae > JAAZGD01. The sequence continues at coordinate 2,580 of JAVEXZ010000008.1, forward strand.
CCCGCTTTCTTCTACGTCAAATTCCTTCAAATCCTTTTCCAAGGCTTTGTCTACGGATTCATCTAAAAACATGAATTGATCTTTTAACATTTTAGGCACTCCTGTGTTGATTTGAATCTAAGTTTTCAATAATCTCTTTTTCGATTACATTTAAGTAATTTTCCAAATTTGAATGAACAGTATATGTTTCTAGATTTAGCTCATAGCCTAAAATCAGATTAGTATCCGTTTCATAGTGGATATTTTTTATTGTATCTCTGTAGCCTTGTAAGACATTTTCTATTGCTTGCTTTTCATTCTGTGTCAAATCTCTGAAGGCATGTATGGTAACCGTTTCATCCTCTAGTAGGTCAAAATCAGGTATCTTTCGTCTCAAATCCTTCAAGTTATCAATGAAAGTACTGAAAACTTCTTTTTCAAGTTCTTTTGAAGATATAGAAGCCAGAAGATGAGACGCGATTTTAATTGCACTATTCCCTAAGTTTCTTCTTAAGTTAAGAGTGAAATTATATTTCTCGTCTTCTATTTCTTTTAGATAAGCTCGCCGCTTATTTTCTGCTTCATTCCTATACTTTTCTAAAAGATCCTCTTTTGTTTGCTCTGCTTGTATTTTAGCATCATCTAAAATATTTCGCTTTTCTTTTTCGATATCTGCAACTTTTCTCTCATACCTAGTAACTAATTTATTGGCTTCACTCATCTTGTTGTCGGCCTCAATTTGGGCCTCAAGGGTTCTTCTCTGCCTTTCCGCCATAGCTTTTAAAACCGGCTTGTATAAAAGCTTTTGAAGAATGAAGAGTATCAGAAAAAAGTTAAATATTTGTGCTGTGACTTCAAACCAGTTTATACTCATAATTTTATCCCGTTACCATATTCCAAAATGGATTTGCAAATAATATAATCATTGATATAACGAAACAGTAAATAGCAGTGGACTCAATCATGGCAAGCCCAACAAAAAGGGTTCTTGAAATTGTATTAGCTTCATCTGGCTGTTGAGCAATTGACTTTAAAGCTTGAGCTACGGCGTTACCTTCAGCAAGAGCTGGTCCAATAGAACCAATTGCCATTGTAAGCCCTGCTATTATAATAGACACCATGCCTATTAAACCGATATTATCCATATTATGCCTCCTCTAATTTTGTTCTCTTCTTTTCATTTTCAGTAGCTGATGCGATATAAACAATCGCAAGTATTGCAAAAATATATGCTTGTATTACACCTGTTAATAAGCCAAGAACTTGAATTACCACAGGGAAGAAAAATGGAACCACCCCCAATAAAATAACGACTATGATACTTGAGCTCATTACATTGCCATATAAACGGACTGCCAAAGAAAGAGTTCTAGAGAGTTCGCCTATGATGTTAAAAGGCAACATCAAAAATGTAGGCTTTATATATTCTTTTAAGTATCCCTTAATGCCTTTTTCTACAACACCATACACAGGTACCGATAAAAAAACACAGATGGCTAAAGCAGTACTAGTGTTTAATGACCCTGTAGGGGCTATGAATCCGGGTATTATAGAAAACACGTTGGAGACCAGTATAAAAATAAACAAAGTACCTATAAAAGGAAGATATTTGCCAGGTTCTTGTTGGCTTATTTGCTTGATTTGGCTGTTGATTGTCTCCACTAAAGCTTCTAAAATATTTTGCCCTTTAGAAACTGTGCCTTCAGATTTTATGTTACGAGTTACCAAATAAGATGTTAGAGCCAAGACAATCATAATAACCCATGTAAAAACTAGGGTTGCTGTGATTCTTACAAATCCCCATTGAAAATATATAATTTCACTTGGGTCAATATTCATCTAGTCACTTCCTTTCATATTCGTGGATTTTCCCAGGGGCCTTTTTGCCCAAATAATCATAAGCAGTTTCACTGTGATAATTCCTAGAAGAGCAAGGACCATTTCCATAAAGCCGTATTTTGAAATTAAATAAAGTCCTCCAAGTAAGATGGCCATTCTTAATAAAAAGCTAAGTACAAAAAGTATCCCTGGATTTTTGGCATCTTTTAATTTTCCTATTGTTAAATATAGGCCTCCAAAAAATATTATTCCTAAAATAATTCCAACAAATAAACCGATCATTAACTATCTCCTAATCTTCTTTGCTTTTTTCACTTAACCAATGCCAAGTAATTAGGGCGCCTACAATTACGCCTGCGAACAATAAGGTTATAGTCCAAGAGAAATTTTGTGGGAATTTTTTGTCCAAGAATACTCCCATGGCAATCCCTAAAATTGTAGGTACTGCAATTGACCATCCTACGATACCAAAAAGACCAAGGCCAAACATTATCTCGCTGCCTTCCTTTTGAGAACGACTCTTTTTTGCGGAATCCTTTTTAATCTTTTCTAAAAGCTCTTCTTCACTGGTTAGGTTTTTCTTGGCCAAAAAGCTCACCTCTTTCTTTTAGCTATAAGTCCATAAAGCTTTTAACGGTTTCCATTTCCATTTTTATAAGTACTTCGCGGGCTTTTCGTTCTTTTTCATTTAGTACTTTGAGGGTTTCCTCTACCGTGTCTCCAAGCTTATCCAAGGATTCTCCTTGGATTGCTTGAATAGTTGAAAGGAAAACTGTATTGCCTTGTTTAACAACTACCCCTTGATTTATTGCATAATAAAGATCTTTGTCTGTTTCTATTATTAATATGCCGGCTCTTAATGTCCAAGTACCGTCTACATGCTTTGGTAGAATTTGAAATTCTCCATTTGAACCAGGGGCTGTAATTTTTTTAACCTCTATTTCCAAGACGGTTTTGTAAGGAATAATAAACTTAAGTTTCATTTTCTTCGTCTCTTTTTCTTTTTCTCTCAACTGCCTCTTCTATGTTCCCGATCATATATAAATCTCTCTCTTCATAATCTATGAACTCATCATTTAAAATCCGCTCACATCCCTCGAGGGCATCTTCAAGTTCCACTAGTCTTCCTTGGCCACCAGTTATTTCTGCTGTGGTGAAGAAAGGCTGTGTCAAAAATCTTTCTAATTTTCTGGCTCGATTTACAGAGTTTCTGTCAGTAATGGAAAGCTCCTCTATACCTAGCATTGCGATAATATCTTTGAGTTCTTCATAGATGGCAAGAGTTTTTTTAATTTCTCTAGCAATGGTGTAATGTCTTTTGCCTATAATAGATTCATTTAACATTTTTGAAGAAGAATTTAAAGGGTCGATTGCTGGATATAGCCCTTGGCTTGCTCTCTTTCTAGAAAGCACTACAGATGCTGACAAATGGGAGAATGTGTGAGTAGCGCTTGGATCTGTGAAGTCGTCGGCAGGAACGTACACTGCTTGTATAGAGGTTATCGCTCCAGCCCTTGTGCTTGAAATACGTTCTTGAAGTTGAGAAAGTTCACTAGCCAAGGTGGGTTGATATCCTACTCTTGAAGGCATTTTGCCCATTAAGCCTGAAACTTCTGATCCTGCTTGTATAAATCTAAATATGTTGTCAATTAGAAGGAGTACATCTTTTTTCTCTACGTCTCTGAAGTATTCCGCCATCGTAAGGCCTGCGTGACCTACCCTAAATCTGGCTCCGGGAGGTTCATTCATTTGTGCAAAAACAAGGACAGCATTTTCTAGAACTCCAGCTTCTTGAATTTCTCTGTAAAGCTCCTCTGCCTCTCTAGATCTTTCGCCTATACCACAAAAGACGCTGTATCCTTTTGTTTTCTTCGCAGTGTTATTTATAAGTTCAGTTATAAGTACAGTTTTTCCTACTCCTGCGCCACCAAAGAGTCCAGCCTTTTCTCCTCGAGCAAGTGGGGTTAGTACGTCTATAGCTTTGATTCCAGTAATAAAGATATCATTACCTATACTTCTTTCTGAGAAAGACACAGGCTTCTGATGTATAGACATTGTTTGCCAATCAGTTTTTTCTTCGCCACTTAAAATGTTTCCAAACACATCGAACATTTTACCCAAGACCACTTTTCCTACGGGGACCTCTATTGGTCCTCCTGTATCTGTTACCACATCGTCTCTAGATATCCCGCCTGTAGAAGTTAATGCAATGGAACTTATAGTTTTATCGTCAATATAGGATGCAACTTCCATTATTACCTCATCATTTTCACCTGTAACAAGCTTGGTGTTAATATAAGGTAACTCATTTTCAAAGACCACATCAATTATGCTTCCTCTAATACTCTTTATGTAACCTTGATTTTTTTCCATTTAGCACCTTCCTCAATGCTGCTTATACCCAAATAGTGGGCCACATAAATATTTCCTGAATTCCCAACAAAATCTATAGGAAGATTCTTTGTTTGAAAGTCATATATTCAGTGTAGATTTGGTATCCATAGGACTTTTTTATTTGTTTGAGTATATTCTATTCTATCTCAATGGTTCAGTCAAATTTTACAAGGCATGCCGTAAAACCTCTTGCTTTAATGGGGCCTTTTTCATCGGATCTTTGGTTTAAAATTAAATTCAGAAAAAGCTTATGGATATAGGCAAGGAAAAGCCTATGTATATAAACAGGAAAAAGCTTATGGGTATAGGCAAGGAAAAGCTTATGTATATAAGAAGGAAGAAGCTTAGGGATAGAGCATTATAGTTGGTTGTTTTTTAGAGCATACATGATATAGTAATGGTCTAGGACCAGAGCCGTGCTTCTAAATTATGATAAGCATATTGCTACGAACTGGAGGGTGTTATGTATCAATTTCTAATATGTGGTTTTGTTGGTGTCTTTTATCTAGTCTGGGGAGTGGTTTTGTTGAGAGGCAAAGCTTTACTTATCAGCCGGAGAATAGATATGTTATTACCCTTATTAGTACTTACAGCCCCTATTGTTAACCTTATATTTGATATACCTGAATTCATGCCTGACTCCTACACCCACACTATAATTGCTTTAATTTTAGGGTTCTTCATTATAGCGGTTGGGCTGTATATTTTTTTTCGAGGCAGATACATTGTAATTAATGCAAAAAAACCCTCTGTACTAGCTATTATAATTGGGGTTCTTGATGAAAAAAGTATTAACAATAAATTTGAAGACGATTCCATAAAAATTTTAGATTATGATAATAGTGAAATTCTTGTTTGGGGTTTTGCTAATACCTTTGAAGTGAGCCTTAAAGGTGTCCGAGGGCTACCCTTTTACAAGGATTTAATTCTGAGTATAAAAGCAAAAACAAAAAAGATTCAGGAAAGGGTATTCCCTGTAATGGGGTTGTTAGCGATTATTGTTGGAGCCCTATTGATATTCCTGTCTTATATATTCTATTTGGTATTATAAAGGCAGATTGGAGGGAGCAATGAAAAATAAATTCATGATATTTTTTACCATAGTCATTATTATAGCTATGGCGGTAGGTTACTATAATCTCAATATCAAAGGTCAAGAAAGGATAAAGGCAGAGCAAGAAAAAATGAAAGCTGAACAAGAAATCTCCATGGCTGATGTCGAAAACCTTCTTGATCTAAATGATTACGAGACTGAAAAAATAAATGAATTTAAAATAAAATATGATGACAAAGTTTTGCTGGGCCTAGAACCCTTATCCATATGCAAGATGTATCTATATTCCGCCTATACTGGAGATTATGAAACCCAGTACGAACTTTATACTACAAAAGAAGGTTGGGTTTTGTGTTCCAAAGAAGAGTATGAAAACATCCCCGAAGAACATCGGATGCAAACTGAAGATTTTAAGGTTTTTAACGATATATATAATCTAAATGTCGAGATTAAAAACCAACATTATGGAGAAGTCGCTGTCATTACATGGTCTTCCCAAAATGGATACTATGACGAAGTGGAAGGGGCCTGGGTGTATTTCTTCAACTTGATGAAGGACAATGACATTTGGAAAGTAAGCTTTATCCCTATGCAATAGGAAACGAGGAGTATATAGAATGAAAATATTATTTAAAGGAAAACCTAAACGTAAAGGTTATTCTATGATCATGGGGGGCCTAACCATAATCATGTTGTTTTATTTCAATTATGTTTTGGGTCATAACCCATTCTTGAATTTAAAGGTTCTCATTTTCACAGTACTTCTGATAATTTTAGGGTTAACTGGCACAATGTTAGCTCAAATAGTAGAAAATATCAGCTTCTTTGATACGGGAGATAAACTAAAACGCTATATCATCTCTGAAAGTGTCAAATGTTCGATTTTACTTATTTGCCTTGTAATAATTTATATAATCCTTGAGGTGATTCTACCATAAGATATAATAGGCAATGCTAGTTCTAGATAAGTTGAAGTTAATTCTACCACAAAAACCTGGAGGCGGATTGATGGACTCACTAAAAAAAGGCAAGTACATAATAATAGCAATCATAGCCCTAATAGCAATTAATGATATTTTTGGGCTTTCATTCCTAGCAAGAATATATGTAAATTTAGGGGATATGAAGGCCGCACTAACAATGGGGCTTCAAGAATTGGCAAAGGTTCTTATACATTTCTTGTTATTATACTCTATTTATAAAGGCAACTACTGGGCAAAAATCATAATGGCTTCACTCCTTGCTTTTCTTGGTATCTCTTACTTATTAGGGGTTCTTTATGGATTAAGTGCTGTTGAGATGTGGTATACAGCTGGCTTAGGCTTATTATATATAGGGATAGCCCTACTACTTTTTTTCTCTAAGTCAGTAAAAGAGTTTTCCCTGTACCAGAGAGATAAAGCCAAAGGTTCGAATATAAGGAGTGAGGAAGTCGAGTGAAATTTATAATTAAATTCAAGAGGGGGTAGTGAAAGATGTTAAATGTACAAACTAAAAGAAGGGTTATATTTCCACTGGTGCTAATAATTGTCCTCGCTCTTAGCATGATTGTTTTAGTTGCCTGTGATAATCAAGAACAAGTAGGACCAACACCATTAACTGAAGAGGAGCTTATGTATTTTAATGAGGATTCATTTTTTAATGGAGAGGATATTAATATTCGCAATCAGTTTTTGAGCTCTCTGTACAGTGAAGCTGGAGACATTGACCTATTTGAATTGTTTTATATTGGTAGTGGAATTGATGAAAGTTTAACAGAGGAAGAACTGAAAACGGTTATGGCAAAAGATAACATGACAGGCACTATTGAAGACATTCCGTGTCCATGTGAAAAAAACAGTAGGTCAAGTATAGACAAAATACTTAAAGAGCATATGGGAATAACTCTTGCTGACACAAATGAAGTTGGATTAGATCACTTTACATATCTTTCTGAACATGATGCTTACTATCATTTTCATGGTGATACAAACTACAGAACAAACATAAGTTTTTCCAGTGGAGAAGGTGAGGACAATCTAGTTAGACTCTTCTACAATGATACTTTTTTTAGTGATGGAAACAAGGTACTTACTTTAAAAGAGGTAAATGGCGAGTATCTATTTGTTTCAAATGAAAAGGTTGAATAATATAACTTAATGGTTGTATAGGGATCTAAAAGCTGCTGGACCTAGAAGTCCCTAACCTTGATAAAAAGCCCTTGTTTATGTTATAATTACTTGTTGAATCGCGAAAAAACATATAAGGCTTAATGGGAGGCGGGAATTAAAATGATGGTACTTAAAATTATATTCGTTGCCCTACTTTGTCTCCCCCTTGCCTATGTTTCCCTTATTCTCCTGACTAAGCTTATGAACCAAGTTCTTGGAAAAAAATAGGCGCAATAATAGCACATAAAGATCTAAAGAAGATATTTGGAGAGACCTAGGTAACTTTCAATTAGCAAAAGAGACTCGGGTAGAAAAGGCGAACTTATAGTAGGCAAAATATTTGGCGAGACACGACTAACTTGACATGGGCAAAATATAATCGGAGAAACAGCTAAATTATGATAAATAAAAGAAATGATAGCGGGATTTTTATTTCTATGGAGGGGCCAGATGGATCGGGTAAATCCACCCAAACTAAGCTTCTTTATGAACACCTAAAAGAATCAGGATATGACGTCCTCCTCACAAGGGAACCTGGGGGGACTTTTGTTGGTGAAAAAATCAGAGCCATTATCTTGGACAAGGACCACCATGAAATGGGAGACAGAACAGAGTCTCTACTTTTTGCTGGGGCAAGAGCCCAGCATGTAGATCAAGTTATCAAACCTGCTTTAGAAGCAGGTCGAATTGTTGTTTGTGACAGGTTCATAGATTCCAGCATAGTTTATCAGGGTTATGGAAGAGGCCTTGGAGATTCAGTGCGAGCTATTAATGAGTATGCCATAGATGGTTGCTTGCCCGACAGAACATTACTACTTTTAGTTGACCCAAAGACAGGGATAGACCGTATCGCAAAAAAAGACCAGGACAGACTGGAGCTATTGGACATATCCTTTCATGAAAGGGTATACCAAGGATATCTTGAGCTTATGGGCCTTTATCCAGAGCGGATTGTTGCAATAGATGGAGAAGCTAGCGTTGATAAAATTGCAATGGAAGTACGTAAAGAGGTCGATTTGTTGTTACTTGAGCGAGGGAAATAATATGTTGCTAATGGATTTTCCCCTTAACCAAAAGATTCTTGTAAAACTATCTACATGGGCAGCTACTGATCGTGTGTCTCATGCATATATTTTTCAAGGGGATGGAAGAATGGATAAGTTGCTTTTAGCTAAGGCTTTTGCCAAAGCCGTCCTATGCAAAAACAAACCTGGCAAAGGATGTTTAGAATGCCAAACTTGTAGGAAAATTGATGGTGATAATTACGAAGACCTACACTTTGTTGAAATTGGAGGACCTTCTCTTCGGGATAGGGAAATAAGCGAGCTCTTGGTAAACCTGAAAACAAAACCCATTGGGGGAGATAGAAATATAGCTCTTATTGATAGAGCAGATACAATGACTGTATTTGCTCAAAACAGATTACTAAAAATATTAGAAGAGCCAAACCCGGGGACTATTATTATTCTCCTATCAGAAAATGCGGAAAGGCTTGTTTCTACTATTAGATCCCGCTGTGTTCTGGTGGCTTTTGAAAGGTGTGACAGGTCATTTGACTCCGAAACAGGAGCTATGGCTAGAGACCTAGCAAGTATTCTTGATGGGGCCGGGACATTCAAGGAGGCTAGAAGTGTAGTAGAAGTCTTGTTTAAGGACAAAGATAATGGAAGAAAGAGAAGCTTGGAGCTTCTTGATTATCTTCAAATATATTATGCTGATCGACTAAGAGATGATGGGATGGATCAAAGAGGGATGCCTCTTGAAGGTGTAATATTTGCTCTAGAAAAAATTGAAAAAGCAAGAATATCAATAGAAAAAAATGGTAGTTTTACCTATGCCTTAAAGAATATGTTGTTGGAAATCGGAGGATAAAAGATGGTTAATGTAGCGGGTATTAAATTTAAGAACGCTGGCAAAGTATATTATTTCGATCCTAATGGAATGATGGTGGAACATGGCTCACTAGTGATTGTGGAAACAGCAAGAGGGCTAGAGCTTGGTACAGTTCATGGTCTAGCGGATGTAGAAGAGTCCGAGATTGTTCCTCCTCTAAAACCAATCGTAAGAATGGCTGGAGAAGAGGATATAAAAAGACATCAAGAAAATTTAGAGAAAAAAGAAAAGACTCTTCGTCAATGCCAAGAAAAAGTGGATAAGCATTCCTTGGAAATGAAGCTAATTGATGTTGAGTACACATTTGACAACAGTAAAGTTATTTTTTACTTCACATCAGAAGGTAGGGTTGATTTTAGAGAGCTAGTAAAGGACTTGGCTTCAGTATTTAAAATGCGAATAGAGCTTAGACAAATCGGGGTAAGGGATGAAGCAAAGATGATGGGTGGAATTGGAACCTGCGGTAAAAGCCTTTGTTGTAGTACATGGCTTGCCGAATTTGAACCAGTTTCAATTAAGATGGCTAAAGTGCAGAATCTATCCTTAAATCCCGCAAAGATATCAGGAATTTGTGGAAGGCTAATGTGTTGCCTTAAGTATGAGAATGATGTGTATTTGAGGTTGAGAAAAGGAATGCCCGACCCTGGCGAGTTTATAAAAACGAAGGAGGGAATGGCCAAGGTTATGGATGTTAACCTTTTTGAGGAAACCATAAAAGCCCGACTTCTACTAGATGAAAAAGATGAGCGGGGGGAGCAAAAGTTGGCCCAAGATGCTCACTATTATAAAAAAGAAGAAATTGAAAGACTTCCTAAAAACAAAGACAAGCAGAAAACTAAGCCTTTTATAGATGAAATCCCTGAAGATTTACACCATGACCTAGGCAAACTCTTAAAGGACTAAGTTAGTGACAAAAGAAAATGAAATCTTCATTGAAAAAACTGAAGATAGAGTGAATGAAAAGGGAATCCAGCTTGTAAATTTAGGTGAAAGAATTGACCGAATTGGTTTTGGAAATCTTAGCATTATCCAATTGCCAAAGGATTTTTGTTATGGAATAGATGCTGTAATTCTTGGTGATTTTGCAGCCAAGCTTGTTCTTGGAAAAGGCCTTAAACAGAAATCTCAGGTTAAAAGGCTTATGGACCTTGGAACAGGAACTGGTATTATACCCTTGATCCTAAGCCACAAAACTGAAATCCCAGAAATCTATGGATTAGAGGTTCAAGAGGATTCTGTGGACCGAGGGCAAAGAACTATGGAGCTAAACTGTCTAGATGATAGAGTAAAGATTCTTCGAGGAGATGTATCGAACTTTTTGAATACTGATATAAAGGGGATGAAAGGCACTTTTGATATGGTTGTTAGCAATCCCCCCTATGTGGCTTTTGCTAGTGGAATCAAGAATGCAAATGCCCCCAAGCATATTGCAAGGCAGGAAACCACAGCAAGTCTAGATGATTTTGTGAAGGCGGGAGCTGAATTATTAAGAGACAAGGGGCATTTCCTTATGGTCCACAGGCCTTCCCGTCTTGCAGAACTCGTTTTTTCAATGAAAACCCAAGGGATAGAACCAAAAACCCTAAGATTTGTAAGCCCTATGGAGGATAAGCCTCCAAACATCCTCCTGATTCACGGCATTAAAAATGGGGGAAGTGAGTTGGAAGTGATGAGCCCATTGATAGTCTACCAATCGGGCTCGGTATATTCTGAAGAGATTCAAAATATCTATGAGCGATAAAATATTTCATCTGCAATATGCTTGGACAAATAGCCGTGGACAATAAAAAAGGTGTTGAATTATCCTAAGCCTTAGGGGATAATGAAAGAGAGTGTACGTAACTGTTACCCTTATGGAGGTGTTCTTATGTCTGTAGAAATTACCCTGACCCTAAAAGACATTATGTGGTTTTTGATTGGGATTGGTGCCATAATTCTAATTATTTATTTGGTTGTATTGTTGAAAAACCTTCTGCAAACTGTCAAAAAAACCAATCAAATTCTTGATGATACTAGTGTTGTTACTAACATTACAGCCACCAGAGCTACAGAAGTAAATGGTGCAGTATCTGATTTGGTCGTCTCCTTAGGAGCTGTTGCAAATAGTTTCAAGGGGAACCAGAGTTTTATGTCGGCAATCTCCACTTTGGTTAATGCTGTAGGGTCTTTAAAAAGCCTGTTGAGAGATAAGTAAGAGGTATTTAATAATTGTCAAAATATGTAGTCGAAGGAAGTGGGCCCTTAATGGGCGAAGTTGAAATTAGTGGATCAAAAAATGCGGTGTTGCCCATTATGGCCGCCGCTATTTTAAGCCAAGGTAAGTGCGAAATATTGGAAGTCCCTATGCTAAAAGATGTTCAGGTTATGTGCAGTCTTTTAAGAAGTGTTGGAGCAGTGGTAACGGAAGATTACCCCAATAAGAGGGTAGTAATTGAACCATCACCCCTGCCAAACAGCGAAGCCCCCTTGGAGTTGGTAAATAAGATGAGAGCATCTGTTCTTATTATGGGACCACTTCTAGCTAGAACTGGCCGGGCCAAAATGCCATTACCTGGTGGTTGTGCCATAGGAGAAAGACCAATCAATCTTCACCTAAAAGGATTTGAAGCATTGGGAGGAGATGTAGTCAGAGGCTTTGACTTTGTTGAAGCAAGTGCTAAAAAGCTTATTGGAGCTACCATATACTTAGACTTTCCAAGTGTTGGAGCCACAGAAAACATCATGATGGCAGCAGCCCTTTGCGAAGGGGTGACTATAATAGAGAATGTGGCCGAAGAACCTGAGATTGTAGATCTGGCAAACTTTCTCAACAAAATGGGTGCGAAAATTAAGGGGGCTGGTACGGATACAATTAAAATTGAGGGTGTTGAAAGCCTTACGGGAGCAGTCCACCAAGTTATACCAGATCGAGTTGAAGCGGGAACCTTTATGGTTGCAGCGGCTGTAACTCGAGGTAACCTTACAATTAAGAATGCCGTATCTAGCCATGTAAAACCTATTATAGCAAAGCTAAAGGAATGTGGAGTTGAAGTAGAAGTTAGGGAAGATGAAGACATCATTGTAGTTCGAGCCGATGTTTTACCATTAGTTCCATCCGACGTAAAAACTCTTCCATATCCTGGATTTCCCACGGATATGCAGCCTCAATTTATGGCACTACTGGCTACCATTTCAGGAACATCAGAGGTGGTAGAAACAGTATTTGAAAATCGATTTATGCATGTACGTGAGATGAATCGAATGGGAGCAGATATACAAACAGATGGAAGGACTGCAATTCTAAAAGGTGGAAGACCTTTGATAGGAACCACAGTTATGGCTACAGATCTAAGAGCAGGAGCAGCTATGGTTTTGGCAGCATTAGCCTCAGAAGGAACAACCACTGTTAATGAGATATTTCATATTGAAAGAGGGTATTCCAATTTCACAGAAAAGTTGTCCAGTTTAGGTGCTGTTATTAAGCGAGTGGAGGATTAGCAAATCTAGGGAGGCTTGAAATGGTAGATGAAAAATTTTTGCGACTTTTAGCTAAGGATTATCCCAACAAAAAAAAGGCTTCAGCTGAAATAATTAATCTTAGAGCAATTTTAGCACTGCCAAAGGGAACTGAATATTTTCTTTCTGATTTACATGGTGAGCATGAAGCCTTTGTCCATATGATAAAAAGTGCTTCTGGAGTTATTCGTTCCAAGATTGATGAGATATTTTCCCAAGAGCTTTCTGAAGAAGAAAGAGATAGGCTTTCTTCACTAGTTTATAACGCAGAAGCCGAAATTAAAAGAGTAAAGAAGAGTGAAATAGACTATGAGGCCTGGTGCAAACAAAATATCTTTCATTTAACAGAAATATTAAGATCCGTATCCACAAAATACACTCGTTCCAAAGTGCGCAAAAGAATGCCCAAGGATGCTGATTATATTATGGACGAACTTCTTCATGCAGAAGACGAAGCCAACAAAGCTCACTATTACGGAGAAATAATAAACTCATTAATTGAAACAGAAATGGCAACTGAATTCATAATAAATATGACGGATACCATTAGCAGGTTGGCGGTAGATCAACTACATATTATTGGGGATATTTACGATAGGGGTTCTCACCCAGATGAAATAATGGATTTCCTCATGGATTTTCATAATGTTGATGTTCAATGGGGCAACCATGATATCGTGTGGATGGGAGCCGCTACTGGCAACTGGGCTTGTATAACCAACGTAATAAGAATGAATATAAGCTACAATAACTTTGATATGCTAGAAACAGGTTATGGCATTAACTTGCGACCACTAGCAGTCTTTGCACAAGAAACCTATAGAGATGATCCATGCAATTCTTTTAAGCCTCATATATTTGAAACCAACCAGTTTGATCCCGTCACAGAAGAACTAGCTGCAAAGATGCATAAGGCTATTGCTATTTGTCAATTCAAGGTTGAAGGCCAAAGAATTATGGCTCATCCAGAGTATGAACTTGATGGAAGGCTTTTGCTAGACAAGTTGGATTTGAAAAATGCTACTATTAACATTAGAGGTAAGGAGTATCCTTTGCGGGACACCTACTTCCCCACTATTGATCCTGAGGACCCATACAAACTATCATATGAGGAACGGGAGCTTTTAAATACCTTGGAAGCATCTTTTCTCCGAAGTGAACGGCTTCAAAAGCATATAAGGTTTTTATATAGTCATGGCTCTATGTACAAAGTTGTTAATGGAAATCTTCTCTACCATGGCTGTATTCCCATGACGGAGGATGGAGAATTTCAAATGTGTACTATCAATGGTGTGACAACGTCTGGCCGAGCATGCTTAGACTATATAGATGACCAAGTGAGAAAAGCCTACTTTAACCCAGATGAATCCGAGGAAATTGGCAGATCAGGAGACCTTATGTGGTATTTATGGTTAGGGCAAAAGTCTCCTTTGTTTGGAAAAGATCAAATGACCACATTTGAAAGATGTTTCGTGGAAGACAAGGCTACCCACAAAGAAGTAACGGTTCCATATTACTCCTTGATTGATCGCCGTGATATTTGTGAGAAGATTCTTGAAGAGTTTGGACTTACTTCACAGCATTCTCACATATTAAATGGCCACGTTCCAGTAAAGGTTAAGGATGGAGGGACCCCAGTACGTGGTCAAGGTCGTATGTTTATTATTGACGGAGGAATATCAAAGGCCTATCAGAAGACAACAGGAATCGCTGGTTATACATTTATATTTAATTCTAGATTCATGGCTTTGGCAGAACATAGCCCATATTCTCCCCTTATGCCTGATGGGAGTCAGGAATTTAAGGCTCCAGCACTTAGAACAGTTGAAATGCTTTATAAAAGAATGACAGTTAAGGACACTGACATTGGCAAGGACCTATTAATCCAAATAGAGGAACTGCAGGCTTTGGTTTTGGCATATAAAAAAGGAATTATAAAAGAAAGTTGATAAGGTGATTTATGGCAGGTGAAAATAAGTTTGCGGTCCTAATAGATGCAGACAATATATCTGAAAAATATATAAAATTCATAATGGATGAAATCTCAAATGAAGGGGTTGCAACCTACAAACGAATCTACGGAGATTGGACCAAGCCTTCCTTTGCGGCTTGGAAGAATGTTCTATTAGACTACTCAATTACTCCCATTCAGCAGTATGGCTATACCCAAGGAAAGAATGCTACGGACTCGGCAATGATTATTGATGCCATGGATATTCTTTATTCTGACAATGTGGATGGCTTTTGTTTGGTAACAAGTGATAGCGACTTTACTCGTTTGGCTGCAAGATTAAGAGAATCTGGAATGGATGTAGTGGGTATGGGGGAAAAGAAAACTCCCAAAGCCTTTATATCTGCATGTAATAAGTTTAAGTACCTAGACATTCTGATGGAGCAGAGCCAAAAAGATGCTCAAAGAATCAGAAAAGAAATCGAAGATAGGCTAAAAGATTCCAAGCAGGAGAAAGAAAAAAAGCAGAGACTACAGATTCCTTTACCTGATGGTTTTGATGATGAATCAAAAGAAGAACAGGAGATGACATCTTTGCAAACAATCGCAGATTCTGTAACAAATATTATTAGAGAAAAATCCGATGAGGACGGTTGGGTATTTGTTGGTGATATTGGTGGAATGTTGGTAAAAAGACATCCTGATTTTGATGTTAGAAATTTTGGCTTTAAGAAGCTTACACCTTTTATTAAGTCTCTTGAAGGTGTAGAGATTCGTTCTGAGCGCCACGGAAACGCCAACCTAATATATGTTAAAGAAACCCAGACAAATGGGGAAGAAGATGGGGAATGCAAAACCGTAAAAGCAGGTGTACCCAGGAAGAAAAGATAGTAAAAAAATTGTGTAAGGATAGAACAAGGTTATTTTTATGTGAAAAAATCCCCCTCAGATTGAGTTAAGCGAAACTCTTTTGAGAGGGATTTCTTATTTAGTCCTGTTTTTGCTTAGGGCTTTATTCGTCTTATTGGGAAAGCTCCTTCTCAAGGTCTTCTTGTTTTAGCCTTATAGCGCCAACGGTTAAGGCTCCTACTACTGCAATCTGGCCGATGGTTTTTACCCCTTTCTTAATTGCCCCCTTGTCTCTATGTACTAGACCCTTGGCTATTCCCCCAGTCTCTCCAAGAACAAGCTTTGCATTGTGAAGCCAATTGCCCACAAGCATTTTGCCACCATCTTTAAGGTCGTCTATTCCCCCATCAACCATAGTAGTGCTTTTTAGCATATTGCCTAGGGCAACATCCGCTGCACCTGAAGCCACATTACCAGCTATGCCCCCAAAATATATTAGGGAGTCTGTAACACTTTCTCCCACGTTGTCTACTATTTTTCGGTTTGCAACTTTTCCGATGACGGAGATAGTTCCACCGATAACTCCCCCTATAAGTGCCCCAGCAACTATGCCAGTTTTCTTTAATACTTTCATTCCCCTTTACCTCCTAAATACAACCCTTAATCAATTATAACCCAGAAACACCATCTTTACAATAAGGGGGGGAATGTGTATAATACAAAGGGAACTTGGCTACGCGGATGTAGCTCAATGGATAGAGTACCGCACTACGAATGCGTCGGTTGGGAGTTCGAATCTCTTCATCCGCACCACAGACAGGCAACATTAAGTTGTCTGTTTTTTTTAGGGTTAAATATGCCTTTAATAAAAGCTTGACCTGGTGTAAAATCAAATAAAGGGATTATAAGTTATTCCCTAATAAGGACGAAATTTTAGGAGCAGATATGAAAAAAGAAAATCTATTAACAATACTCTTAACACTACTAGTAGTTGCCAGTGTTTTTGTGACATCTGAATTTATTGATGATAGTCTTAAATCATCTCAAACTAAAGGAGAAGAGGGCCAGGAAGCCATAAGAGCCAGTGTAGTTAGAATATTGCAAGCCCAGGAAGTAAATGCCCAGAATACGGGGCAGGAAGAAGAAACTCCTTGGGAAACCCAATTTTTAGATGTAAAGATAAAAGAGGGTAAGCATAAAGACGAAACCATAAGAGCACAAAATATCATTGATCCCAGACTAGCCCACAATATAAGTGTAGAGAAGGGTGACAGCGTCCTTGTATATATTAATGAGGACAATAGAGGCAAGGCTTTGGATGCCAGCATCATTGGACATTCAAGAGAAATGTATCTATATATTTTAATAGGTACATTTGCCCTGCTGTTGATTGTAGTGGGTGCGCTTAAAGGCCTTAAGGCCATAGTCACCTTGACTATTACTATTGCAATTATAATTAAAATACTCTTACCTTTGATTCTCATGGGATATAACCCCTTGTGGGTATCAATAATTAGCTGTGCTGCCATAATAACAATAACCCTAATAATAGTAAGTGGGCCTAATAGAAAAACCTTATCGGCTATTATAGGTACATCAGGAGGGGTCATTGCGGCTGGAGCAATTGCTATGTTTGTAGGAACTCTTTCCAAACTTACGGGGCTTGGAGATGAAGAGGCGCAGATGCTGGTTTTTATTCCCCAGCAAATAGAGCTTGATTTCAAAGGTCTTCTTTTTGCCGCTATTTTGATTGGTACTTTAGGGGCGGTAATGGATGTGGGAATGTCTATTGCTTCATCAATGAATGAAATAGAAAAAGCAAAACCTGATATAACATCCAGACAATTGATTAAATCAGGGATGAACATTGGCAGAGACATAATGGGGACAATGTCAAATACCTTGATACTGGCTTATACAGGAGGGTCACTCCACCTAATGCTCCTATTAATGGCATATGATATACCTTTCATAGAAATTATAAACCAAGATATAATTGCAACAGAGGTGGTGCGAGCAATATCAGGAAGTATCGGCCTGGTCTTGTCTATACCATTGACGGCTGTAATTGCTGGAACACTAGGTAGACAAAGAGATAGGCATATTAAATAAGAATTTATGCACTGTGCAAGAACACCCCTTCCTCTTAGGTAGGTGATGAATTGCGCTGTATCCGTTAGGCTACTCGAAGGAGAAGCCCCCACTTCTATAAGTGGTGGGAGTATGTCACTAAAGCTATAAAGTATCTCTATAAAAAGGAGGCAACAGATGAGTATTAAAAGAGTAGACTTAATTGGTGTCCAAGTTGACCTAGGAGCATCAAAGAGAGGCGTCGATATGGGCCCTGCCGCTATTCGCCACGGGGGTCTTTGTGAAGGACTTACTGAGCTAGAGATCCCTTGGAAAGACCAAGGGGATTTGATACCTAAAAAGGAAGGCAAATCTTCTGATAAGCTTCGTAATTATGAACAGGTTGTTGGAATTAATGCTGAACTTTTCCAAGCAGTTACAGAATCCTTGAAACAGGGGGCCTTCCCTGTTGTTATGGGTGGAGATCACAGTATTGCGGCTGGAAGTGTAATGGCTGTTGCCCAAAAGTATAAAAATATAGGTTTGATATGGGTTGATGCCCATGGAGACTGGAATGATGACAAAAGCTCCCTAAGTGGAAACATGCATGGCATGCCATTTTCTGCGGTTTGCGGGTGGGGGCCAGAAGAAATGGTTAGTTATGTTCAGAGCCCAATATTTGTGGATCCTAAAAAAGCCGTGCAAATTGGTGGAAGAGATATCGACTACAAGGAAAGAGAAAGAATGAAAGAGGCTGGCATAACTGTTTTCTCTATTGCTGATATCGATAAGCTGGGTATCCTGGAAGTAACAAATCGTGCCATGGAAATCGCCAGTAAAGATACAGAGGGGTTCCATGTAAGTTATGATGTAGATGCCGTAACTCCGGAGGCAGCACCAGGAACAGGGACCCCAGTTCATAGTGGACTAACCGTAAGGGAAGCCTTCCTCCTAATAGAAATAATCCACCAAAGTGGAAAGATGCTAGGCCTTGATATGGTAGAAGTCAATCCCATACTAGACATTCAAAACCGAACTGGAATACTAGCAGCTGAGCTTATCTTGGCAGCAATGGGAAAAACAGTTTTTTAATAGTTTGCAATATAAAGTTGAGGATGTGATATTTTGAAAAAACTACTTTATTTGGAGGAATTTGAGAATTACAAAGAATACATGGATCCCAATGTTTGCCAGTACATATGTGAGGGAGAGATTTCTACATTTGAGAGCTTTGAGCATTATAATCTATTTGCTTTCGATTGGTATGATAGTTTGAATCCTGGAGCAGAACTTTCCAGGATACTTGTGTATATGGATCAAGAAGACCTTTTTTATATATGCGAAGAGGATAGGGCATATCAAAAAGTAAATGCTTTGATTAGTCATGAACAAAGTAATGGGAAGTCACTTTATCAATTCTTTGTAGGTTTACTAAAAAATGAAATGAACTATTTAGAGAAGTTTGAGCAGGAAGTAACCGATGTTGAGGATGATGCTCTTATGCTTTCGCCAAAGGATTACATTCAGGAAATTGTTCGCTTTCGTAAGGAGCTACAACAGCTAAAGCGTTACTATGAACAACTCAATGCTATTCTTGATAATCTGGTTGCCAATGACAATGGATTATTTTCAAAAGACGAGGTTAGGCATTTGGCCATTTTAGAAAATAGAACCGAACGTTTCCACCACAGTGTTCTAAATATCAGAGATTATATTACTCAAATGAGAGAAGCTTATCAGGCTCAAATTGATATTGAGCAGAACAAGCTGATGAAAATATTCACCTTAATTGCAGCCATATTCTTGCCTTTAGGGCTCTTGGTAGGCTGGTATGGCATGAATTTTGTAAATATGCCAGAGCTGACTTGGAAATATGGATACCCCGCCTTTATGGGAGTAAGTATTGTATTATGCATAGTTCTGCTTGTGAGTTTTAAAAAGAAAAAGTGGTTTTAGGCACCATTTGGATGAAGGGTTAAGGAGATGGATATATATGGGCTTCAAAAAGTTACTCTATTAGATTATCCAGGAAAAGTGGCCTGCACAGTTTTTACAGTAGGCTGTAATTTTAGATGTCCATTTTGTCACAATAAAAGCCTTGTAACAGAGATAGCCGAGGATGCATCCATATTGGAAGCTGATTTTTTTTCATACCTTGAAAAGAGAAAGGCTGTCTTAGATGGGGTTTGCATTACAGGAGGTGAACCTCTTCTCCAAACAGACATAGAAGATTTTTTAGTCAAAATCAAAGAAAAAGGTTATCTAGTTAAGTTAGATACTAATGGAAGTTTTGCCTCTTCTTTGAAGAACCTTGTGTCAAAGGGATTGGTGGATTATGTGGCTATGGATGTAAAAAATTCTATTGAGAGGTACCCACAAACCGTTGGCCTAGATATTTGCAACACCAAGGATATTGAAAAATCTGTGGATTTTCTTTTGAGTGGATCCATACCTTATGAATTTCGCACAACTGTTGTGGGGGAATTCCATGATAAAGAAAGTTTTATTAAAATAGCCCAATGGATAGAAAACCCAGAGAAATACTTCCTCCAAGGCTTTATTGACTCGGAGAATGTTATAAAAAGGGGATTAAGTGCTTACAGCCTTGAGGAGTTGGAAGGATTTGCTGAAATTCTCCGCGAGAAAATGTCTTTTGTTGAAATTCGAGGGCTTTAAGCCCAAGTGCTACATATAGGGGTTTGATAAAATATAATGTCCATATATAGGGGAAAGGTCTTGACGATCTCTTGACTCGATGGTATCATATACCTACAAATCGTGTATGCTTTTAAGGATTTGAAGGGGAGGAGATGTCATGTATCAGGTTACTAAGCGGGACGGGAATATTGTGGGCTTTGATATTTCCAAAATTAGCATAGCAATTAAAAAAGCTTTTGAAGCAGAGGACAAAGAATACAATCAAGATATTATAGATTTTTTAGCATTAAAGGTTACAGCGGACTATGAAGCAAAAGTAAAAGACTCTTTGATTGGTGTAGAGGACATTCAAGATAGTGTTGAAGGCGTATTAATTAAAGCTGGATATACTGATGTTGCAAAATGCTATATTCTTTATAGAAAGCAGCGAGAAAAAATCCGTAACATGAAATCCACAATCTTGGACTACAAAGAGATTGTCGATAATTATGTTCACTTAAACGATTGGCGAGTAAAAGAAAACTCTACAGTTACCTATTCGGTAGGTGGCCTTATTTTAAGTAACTCAGGAGCTATAACGGCTAACTATTGGCTTACAGAAATATATGATGAAGAAATAGCCAGAGCACATAGAAACGCAGATATTCATATTCATGACCTATCCATGTTAACAGGTTATTGTGCAGGCTGGTCTTTGCGGCAATTAATTGAAGAGGGCCTAGGGGGAATCCCGGGGAAAATCACCTCATCTCCGGCCAGCCATTTGGCAACTTTGTGTAATCAAATGGTTAATTTTTTGGGGATAATGCAGAATGAATGGGCAGGGGCTCAAGCATTTTCATCCTTTGATACCTACTTAGCTCCTTTTGTTAAGGTGGACAATTTATCCTTAGAAGAAACAAAAAAGTGTATAGAGTCCTTTATTTTTGGAGTAAACACTCCTTCGAGATGGGGAACCCAGGCACCTTTTTCAAACATAACATTGGACTGGACTGTACCAAATGACCTGGCTGCCTTACCTGCTATTGTTGGTGGCAAGAAAATGGACTTTACATATGGAGACTGCAAGAAAGAAATGGATATGGTAAACCGGGCCTTTCTTGAGGTTATGCTAGGGGGAGATGCTAACGGACGAGGATTCCAATACCCAATACCTACTTACTCCTTAACCAAGGACTTTGACTGGGGAGACACTGAGAACAATAGACTTTTATTTGAGATGACAGCTAAATATGGAACTCCATATTTCTCTAACTATATTAACAGTGATATGGAACCTAATGATGTTAGAAGTATGTGTTGCAGACTTCGACTGGACTTAAGAGAGCTTCGTAAAAAATCAGGTGGATTTTTTGGTAGTGGTGAAAGCACAGGATCCATTGGGGTAGTAACAATCAATATGCCTAAGATTGCCTACCAATCAAAGGACTCTCAAGACTTTTACAATCAACTGAATAAGAGGATGGATACTGCGGCTCGTTCCTTAAAGACAAAAAGAACTATCATTAATAGATTGTTAGAAGAAGGCCTGTATCCTTACACAAAGAGATATCTTGGAAGCTTCGAAAATCATTTTTCCACTATAGGATTAATTGGAATGAATGAAGCTTGCCTTAACGCCAACTGGGTAAAAGAGGATATGACTCACAAGGAAGCCCAAGTATTTACCAAGGAAGTATTAAACCATATGAGAAATAGACTAGCAGATTATCAAGAGCTTTATGGAGACCTATACAACCTTGAGGCTACTCCTGCAGAGTCTACAACATACAGATTGGCTAAACACGATTTGGAACTTTACCCAGATATTATTACGGCATCAGAAAAAGGAAACACTCCTTACTATACAAACAGTTCTCATTTGCCTGTAAGCTACACTGAAGATGTATTTGAAGCCTTGGACATCCAAGATGAACTTCAATCCCTTTATACTTCAGGAACGGTATTCCATGCCTTTTTAGGAGAAAAGCTTCCATCAGCTCAAGCTGCATCAAATCTGGTTCGTAAGATTGCAGAAAACTATAAGCTACCATATTACACAATGTCTCCTACATATTCTATTTGTAAGAACCATGGTTATATAGCAGGGGAGGCATTTACTTGTCCAGATTGTGGGGAGGACACAGAGGTATATAGCCGAATAACTGGGTATTACAGGCCGGTTAAAAATTGGAATGAAGGTAAATCTCAAGAGTATAAAGAAAGACGACTCTACCAACCAGATCATTCTCAGCTGAAGAGAGTAAAAGAAATATCACTGAAAATAGGCGAGGATAAAGGCCAGTCAGTTGAATTGACTGGAGAGCAGGGAGTCGATTTTATAGACCCTAGTAAGTTATCAGAAAGAGAGTCTCTGAATGAAGAGATATACTTTTTTACCACTAAAACTTGCCCTAACTGCAAGATGGCTAGAACATTTCTAGAAAAATCCGGACTGGACTTTAAGACCATTGATGCGGAAGAGGATCAAATGTTGGCAAAGGAATTGAAGGTCAAGCAGGCGCCAACAGTAGTTGTTGTAAACAAAGAAAAAATTGATCGTTTCGTAAATGCATCTAACATTAAAGTATTTGCAGAAGCGCGATAAGAAGGAGCTCCTATGATTGATATTCTAGTAATCGGTGGAGGGTGTGCAGGATTAACTGCTTCCATATATGGTGCAAGAGCCGGGAAAAAGGTTCTCGTTTTGGAACAAGAAAATCTTGGCGGACAAATATCTTATTCTCCCCGGGTGGAAAATTACCCGGGGATTTCCTCTATTAGTGGTGCAGAATTTGCAGACAATCTTTATGAACAGTGCCTAGCCCTGGGGGTAGAAATTGATTTAATTCAAGTCACGGGGATAGAAAGAAATGCAGACTACTTTATTGCTAAGAGCCAGTCAAAAGAAATAGCTGCTAAAAGCATTATAGTGGCGACAGGAGTTTGTCAGAGAAAATTATCCTTGGATAGAGAAGATGAGCTTTCAGGTAAAGGGGTTTCATACTGCACTCTTTGTGATGGGGCTTTTTACAAGGATGAGCAAGTAGTGGTAGTAGGTGGAGGCAATACAGCATTACAAGGTGCTGAATTTCTTTCATCTTTATGTGATAAAGTGTATTTGGTTCATCGAAGGGAAGCCTTTAGAGGAGAAGAAAAATCTCTACTTAGACTCCGAGAAAAAGAAAATGTCGAGATAGTCACATCTTCTTTTATAAGGGATTTACATGGGCAGGAAGATTTAGAGAAAATTACAATTGAGAACCTTGTAAACCAGGAGAAAATGGATTTATCGGTTACAGGGCTTTTTGTCTTAATCGGGCAGGTCCCCAACAATAAGCCCTTTGAAGGGTTTATAAAAATGGATGAAGAAGGTTTCATTGAAGCAGGAGAAGATTGCAAGACATCCCAAGAGGGAGTCTTTGTTGCAGGAGATTGCCGCAAAAAGAAAATAAGACAGCTAACAACTGCAGCATCTGATGGTACAGTTGCTGCCCTTGAAGCCCTAAAGTATTTAGATGAGGCAGCTTATCCAAATACATAGGTGGGAAGTTCTCTTATTTAAGTCTAGGGGAAATTGTTTATTTAAGTCTATAGCTTGTGTAGCCTTTGTAATCTATGGAGTTAACATCAGGATCATCTCCAAGCCTCTTCATAAGGGAGGGAATGTTGGAGGATTTTCTTGTTTCTAGGAAGCTTTCAATTTCGAATTGATGCATTGGATGTCTCTTGATAATGCTTAGAATAGCTTGATAATCGTCTTTTATATGGCTAAAAAACCCAACAGAGCTTAATAAATCAATTGAAATCCCCCCAAGCACTTGGCATGCATGAGCCATAAAGTCAGAAGCGACTGGCTTAATATGATCTTCTGCTGGTGGCCGCACAGGGGTGTTTAGGTAAAGTCTTTCGTATGATATTTCTTTTAGCATCTCTTGATACACGATTAAAATCTCTTCACTATCGTTTACCCCTTCTAAGAACATCATTTCCAACCAAAGTTCTCCTGGGTATTGGTGGGAAAACTTCTTTAAACCTTCATAAACCAATTCAAAAGTCAGTGAGCCATGGGGGCGATTAATGGCTGAGAATAGGCTTTCGTCGGTAGCATCAAAAGTTGGCAAAACTATATCAGCAAGATTTAATGCTTTGACAACATCTTCATCATAAAGAAGGGCTCCATTTGTAATTAGGGCTACTGGCTTGTGGGTACGTTCCTTAATTCCTTTAATAAGTTGGTAAAGGCCTAAATAGAGAGTTGGTTCTCCCTCACCTACCAGGGTAACAACATCATATTTAGTTATGCTTGCAATTGATTGATCAAATTCTAAAAGAATGTCTTGAGAATCAAAGAACATTTGCCTCGTATTTGTCATTTTATCGGTTCTACCAAGTTGACAATAGACGCAAGAATAATTACAAGTCTTTTTAGGAATGGGGCTTATCCCTAAGGAAAGCCCCATTCTTCTTGATGGCACAGGGCCATATACATATTTATGTTCTATCATGGTTGTTTTACCAAATCCTTTTCCCGAATAATTCCTGCAAGCAGTTTGCTTGTCTCTTTTTAAGATTCACATTCGTCATGGTGTTGGTGATCGTGGCAGATTGAGCCAGTCGACTTTAATTCCCCTTTGAGATATTTCTCTACGGCATCTTTTGCTGAACCACCAGCTCCTAATATTACCTCAATGCCTTTCTGATTGAAGATATCAACAGCTCCACCACCCATGCCTCCAGAGATAATTGTATTTACCCCCTGTTCGTGTAAAAACACGGGAAGAAATCCCGGTTTATGACCAGGGTTCAATATAGATTCAAACTTTGTGATTTTGTCCCCTTCAACCTCGAAAATATTGAAGTTAATGCAGTGCCCGAAATGTTCAGTCACCATGTCTTGTTCACTTGCTACAGCAATTCTCATCATTTTTCCTCCTAAAGTGTTAGCTGGGAACCTGTAGATAAATAGTTGATCTGTTCACCTAAGAGTTCCTTTAATAAAGAAAAGTTCCTTGTTCCTGTACAGTGACAGGTGTAATAAATTGTCGCTTTTGATTTTAGGTATTCGCCTAAAGCATATACCTCTTCAGGTGATTCGTCCTTGTCTTTTGAGCGATTATATAAATGAAACCCTCCAACCACATGGGTTGGATAAGATTTATTTAGTCTGTAAAAGTGGTCCATTATATTGGGTATTCCTCTATGAGCACAGCCAGCCATTAGAACACTCTTGTCTCCTTCATGGATAATAAGATTTTGCTCATGTTCGAAGATGTCTCCTTTAAGCTTATCGTTATTTTTTACGAAGAGTTGTTTATTCCCTGAGGGCACAAATTTTGTTCCTTCCACATTTGAAAATAGCTCTAATTCATCATCAATCAAAGTGTGGCCTTGTGTCAATATAATTTGTGGATAATTTAATATGTTTTTATCTAAACCTATGTATCTTTCTCCGACTTCATTTGAGAATGAATAGTATTCATTAAAGGCATTTTCCCTTATATAAACGGGGGCAGTAGAATTTGCATTGAGAAAACCTAAAAGTCCCCCTCCGTGGTCGTAATGTCCATGGGATATTAGGGCTACATCAATATGGGGGATGGTGACTCCCATTTTCTGGGCATTATTCAAAAAACCATTACTTGCCCCTGTATCGAAAAGGACCTTGTGATTTATTGTCTCCACATATATAGAAAGGCCATGTTCTGATTCAAGTCTGGGAGAGGGTGAAGTATTTTCTATTAGGATTTTTATAATCATGGGAGTGTCCTTATAAAGGGTTTTTAATATATTTGTGGGATCCTTAAGGTCAATAAAAACTTATGGATTCAATAATTTCAATGGGATCCTTAAGGCTAATAAAACTTAGGCCTTTAACAGTTCTAGGCTTTTGGTAAAAAGTGCTTTTACTGCATCTCCAGAAGGGCAGGCTTGATCAACTATAGTTTTACCTTGGTTTACTGCTTCCACTGCCATGGGGTCATAGGGGATGACTCCTAAAAAGGGTAATTGCCTAGACTTACAATAATCCATAATTTCCAGGGTTTTTTCCGG
Source organism: Anaerovoracaceae bacterium (assembly GCA_034003765.1). Taxonomy (GTDB): domain Bacteria; phylum Bacillota; class Clostridia; order Peptostreptococcales; family Anaerovoracaceae; genus JAAZGD01. The sequence continues at coordinate 28,945 of JAVEXZ010000008.1, forward strand.
GTTCGTATCGTGCTTATTGACGCAGATCCCTATTTTTATTCCAAACCTCTGAGTGGTAGCTACAATACGCTCCATATCTTGTATTCCCGACATGGAAGGTTCAGCTACAATTAAAACCATATCCACACCAGTAATTGATGCAATAACTGGGCAACCAATACCAGGTGAACCGTCAATAATAGCGAAATCAACAGGAGGAGCTGATTCCTTTAACTGTTTCTTTACTTCTGTAACCAAAAGGCCTGAAGTACCATTTCCCATTTTTAGTTGAGCTGTTGAGAACACAGCATCTTCTTTGTAAAGCTTAAGATCACCTGCCTTGTTTGGTGATAGGGTAACAGCATTAGAGGGACAAACAAACTTGCAAACGCCACAACCCTCGCAACTATAGTAATTTACCCGATAATCTTCATCAAAAGAAATGGCATTGAATTGGCATTTTTGTCGGCACAAATCACACTTAGTGCATTTGTTCCTGTCTATGGTGGCCTTTGGCAATCCAAAATAGTCCTTTATCTGGGGATCTTTTTTGTGATTCATTATGAGGTGTAAATTGGGGGCATCAACGTCACAATCAGCATAGGCCTTTACCTGGGCTATGCGAATGAAAGCCCCAGCTACAGTGGTTTTTCCTGTTCCGCCTTTACCGCTTAATATGAGAAGTTGTTTCATTCCTTACCTCCCTTTGAATTTTTTGTAGGATTCTGTTGAACATTTTTTCGTAAGCAGGGTTTTCCCGAGCAAGAATTTTGCCTTGGGAGTTAATCATCCCAATATCTTGATCAAAAGGTATTTTCCCTAGTATGGGGATCCCATGTTCTTTGCAAAAATCTTCGGAAGGGTTGCTTCCAGGAAGGCATTTGTTCAAAACCACCGCAAAAGGTTTTTCCAAGAGGGTAACTAGTTCTACAACCATGGCTAAGTTATGAACACCAAATATTGTGGGTTCAGCTACTAGAAGGCAATAATCAGCATCCTTTACACTTTCCATAACTGGGCAGGCACTTCCAGGTGGACAATCGATAAATGTGCAATCTTTATAGGTATAAGAGTTTTCAAGCAGATAATCAATAATAGGGATGCCAGAAGCTTCTCCAATATTTAATTTACCTGAGATAACTGTTACATAGTCTGAAACCCCAATAGTTACTTCTCCTACTTCTTTGTTTTTTTCACCTAAAGCATCTTCTGGGCAAACCAAAAAACACCCTCCACAGGAATGACATACATCTTCAAATATCAGCAGTTTATCACCAGTGTGGGCAAGGGCATTAAATTCACAAAAATCTACACATTTTCTACAGCCTGTGCATTTTTTGGGGTCCACTTTTGGTATAATCGAGTAAATTTTTTCTGTGGATATATTCAAAGGTTTAATGTAGAGGGCACCGTTTGGTTCCTCAACATCACAGTCCACATAAACAGATTCCTTGGCAGCAGCAGCTAGATTTACAGATAGTAAAGTCTTTCCCGTTCCCCCTTTACCACTTAAAATAGCCACACGGATTTTGCCCTTGTTACTTGCCATGGTGTCCTGGGTGGATCTCATCTAAAAGCTTAAGGTCATCATTCTTGAATGACTCAATTGTTTTCATGAGAGATTCTTCGGTGGAGCGGTAGATGGCTATATTGGCTCCCTTTAAAACATCAGCTGCATTTTGTCCACAACTGGGAGTTATAAGAACAGCTGCCTTGTTCTTAGCTATTGCTTCTGCAGCCTTTATACCTGCTCCTCCAGGGCTCATAGCTGCTTCGTTTTCCATAAATATAGGCATGTTGTCCACTGTGTCATAAAAAAGAAAAAATGGCGCTCTTCCAAAGGAAGGGCTCACAGCAGTTTCCATTGTTTTTTCTAGTACAGGAATTGCAATTTTCATATCTAACCTCCATATAGTATCTAGTGATAACTAGCAATTTGTCTTACTTAATAGTATATACGATTGATGGCATATGTCAATAAATTGAGGTGAAAATGTGGACTAATCAATGATTTTTTAAGGCTAACATGTGGTATAATATTTCATAATAGATTGTTCAAGGGACCCAGTTCCACTAGCAGATTATGGAATCTTCTGGATGGAAATAATTAATATGACCTAAATTTTATACATGTCTAGCTAAAAAATATACTGATATTAACTGGGTTTATAAAAAGCAACTATACAACCAGTACAAAGGAAAGGGCGAGATGAAAAAAAGAATATTAGCAAGGGTAAAAAAACCAACACTCGCAGTAATATCAGCATTTTTATTAATTGCTTTAGTTCTTGTTTTTTTCCCTGGATTCTCCCAAAATGCAGAAGCCCCAATTGTGGATGCTGAAAAGATATATTCTACCAGTCCATTTTACCTAGGGGTTAATAAGGCTATGGAAAGCTTAAATTCACGCTACAGAGAGATGACGGAGCTAAAAGAAATTGGCAAGTCAGTGGATGGCCACCCTATTCTTGCTTTAAAGATTGGCAAAGGCCAAGATAAAGTTCTAGTATTAGGTGGTATGCATGGAAGAGAAGCCATAACAACTGTGCTTTTGTTAGATCAAATTGAGAAAATCATCCTTGCTTACAAGTCGGAAGACCCTTACAGTTACGGAGGCTATCAAACTAAAAAGATTTTAGATGATGTTTGCCTTTGGTTTGTACCTCTTTTAAATCCAGATGGGGCAGAGATTTCCCTCAATAGAGGAAGAACTTTGGATAATCAAGACTTGCTTAAATACATTACTAATGGAGACAATGACTTGGGAAGGTGGAAAGCTAACCTTAATGGAGTTGACCTAAATAGAAACTTTACTGGTGATAAATATGGCACAGTAGAAAAAGCGGGTTATGCTTATTATCCTGGCCCCAAAGCATTTTCTGAGCCAGAGACCAAGGCCATAGTTGATTTTACAAATCGAGAAAATTTTGCGGGGGCTTTGAATGTCCATGCGGCAGGAGAGATAATTTATTGGGATATGCCATATAAGGTAATTGCCCAGAAGATTTCTAATATAACGGGCTACTCCTTGGTACCCCCCTCAGACAACCCTCCCATGGGTTCCTATGACACTTGGTTTTTGAGAAAAACTGGAAATCCGGTTTTAACAATAGAGATTGGTGAAGGATTTTTGCGAGCACCAATGGAATTTGGAAAGTATAATAGTATTTGGCAAAAGAACTGGCTGACCCCAGTGGTATTTGCAAGAGAACTACAAAAAAACCAAGATGTTGCTATTTACTATCAAGGCTTTCAATTACAACTAGCCTTTCCACCCATTCGCCAACCATCAGGCCAAGTCCTGGTACCCCTGCGGGATACCATGGAAAAAATAGGGGCTGAGGTTATGTGGGACAAAAAGGATAAAACTATTTTGGTTAGGATAGATGAAATAGAAAGAGCAATTCCCCAAAAACCACCAGCAAGTATGGTGGGAGGAACAACATATATACCTGTTAGTGATATCATAGAAATTTTTGAATATAAATTAGTATGGGACAACTACACAAAATCCGCATTTCTCTCAAATTGATTCAAAAGAGGTAACTGGGCATGAACATTAAAAGATTACTTAGCATAATTATGGTGGTTTTACTTGTATTCTCATTTGGTGGACTAGTTGCTCCTGTAACTTCATATGGTGTCACTAGCAATTTACAAACTTCTGAGTGGGCTCTAGAGGAAGTGGAAGATGCTTTGTTTTACGGCTTTATCCCAGCAGAATTATCAGGGGTTTCTCTAAAAGATTCTATAACAAGAGAGGAATTTGCAAGCTTAGTGGTAAGTGTTTGGGAAAAAGAAACAAATATTATAGTTAAGCTTGAAAAAACTAGTCCCTTTTCAGATACAGAAAATAAAAATGTTTTAAAGGCTTTTCAACTTGGCATAGTAAAGGGTATGGGGAATGGAAAGTATGAACCACTAGGCACATTAACACGGGAGGCAGCGGCAACTATGTTGACCCGCCTATATATACAACTAACAAAAGAAGAAATAGAGGTTCCAAAGCATCTGGTCTTTAAAGACGATAATAGAATTAATGGCTGGGCCAAAGAGTCAGTTTACTATATGTCTGATAAGGGATTATTGAAGGGTGTTGGCGCTAATGAATTTGATCCTCAAGGTCTTATTTCCAGAGAGCAGTCCCTTGTAATTTCCGTGAGAATGGTAGAAGAAATATTTAGGAATATATTGAATTTTGTTCCTGAAACCGACTTCTCATCTGGGACAAGGGTATACTCAATAGATGAAGTGAAGAGTGCTTTCAAATATGCTCAATACCATTTACTTCCTATTATTACATTGAGAATGGATAGCGCTCTTGCGGGGTCGCTGGAAGCCGAGTATTCAAACATTATGACTAAGAGGGAAATAGAAAGTATTTCCTATTCATATAACCCTGGACCAGGAACCCTAATAGTTTCAATAAAGTACTCCCTTATGGCCCAGGTTCTTGCTCTTATAGTGAATGATGACATTAAGCTTGCCAATGTTTCTAACCGAGCCCTTGAAATACAATCACAGGTCTTAGGTATTAGAAATAGCATAATTACACCTCAAATGGATTACCACCAAAGAGAAAAGGCGATCCACGACTATATTGTCAAGAATTACTCTTATGATGTGGGTAATAACTCTGGAAGCCTTAACTATGACGACTCCTATTGCATTTCTGGCCTTTTGAAAAATGGCCAAGGAGTTTGCCAAGCTTATGCTCAACTATTCTGGGCCTTATGCTTAAATACAAAAATTCCTGGGGGCATAGTCTATGGTGAAGCAGGTGGTGGACCCCATGCTTGGAATATTGTGAGCATTTATGGTGATTGTTTCCATGTGGATGTAACTTGGAACGACCCAATTCCTGACCAAGGGCAAAAGGTTAGATATGATTATTATAATTTGTCGGAACAAGCAATCAAAAGGGATCATGAGATTTATGATATAAACAGGTCTCCATGTGACTTTGTAACAAACAATCATTAAAAAATAGGCTATAATTACAGGGGAGATTCATAAAATTGTAGTTTAAAATCAAGGAGAACAGAATAATGAAACCGAATATAATAGTTTTTGCAGTAGCCCTTACCCTAATCCTAAGCATTATTGCCTTAAGTGCTTGTGGAGATGGGGGGACAAGTGATGATCAATCAGATAACAATTCAACCACATATGATGCCTCTTGGGTTGATACTAGCCTTGTTCCTGAGGAAAGTGGTAGCTCAAAAGGCCTTGAGAACTTTATAACACTTGACTTATTTGGTAATAGGCAAGACCAGAGTATCTTTGCAGATTACCAAATCACAGTGGTTGATGTTTGGGGAACTTATTGTAACCCCTGTATAAATGCCATGCCTAGCTTGGCAAGGATTTACCATGAGTATGAACCTCAAGGGGTAAATGTTATTGGTCTTATTATAGATGTTCAAGGAGCGGATTTGATGCCCAAAAAAGATTTCATAGTTAAAGCCATGGAGATAACCGATATGACGGGAGCCGATTTCCAACACTTACTATTATCCGATAATATTAGATATTCAATTCTAAAAGACATTAGCGCAATACCTGCCAGCTTCATCGTTGACAATGAAGGAAATTTATTAACTGGAATTACTTATGGTGGACATAGTGAAGAACAATGGAGAGAGTTACTTGATGGCTATATTAAAAAAGATTAATATTCATTTAATAGAAAATAAAACAATAACACCCTTGTTGCTAGTAGGGGCAGGGGTTGTTTTTATTGTGCTAGGTGTATATAGGGGGGAAGTCGCTATAGTCTTTACTAAGGCTGTACGCATCTGTTTGGAGTGTATAGGAATTGGGTAAAATATACAAAGAAATCAACAAGCTTAAGATAGTTAAAAGCGAAAAACTAAAAAAACATGAGACAAAGAGGAATATTTTTCAGATAGGCTTTGTAGCTATTAGCAACGGATACTACCAAGGATTCTTAAAGGGTGGTATTTATCAAGGACCAAGTAAAGCTGTCTGTGTTCCGGGTCTTAATTGCTACTCCTGTCCAGGGGCTCTTGGATCTTGCCCAATAGGATCTTTTCAGGCTGTAGTTTCTGATAGAGATTATGGAATGACCTTTTATATACTAGGATTCCTCACTTTAGTTGGGGCCTTAATGGGGCGTTTTGTTTGTGGCTTTTTATGTCCCTTTGGCTTGTTCCAAGACCTGCTTCACAAGATACCCAATAAATGGAAGATTCGTATAGTCCCAGGGGATAGATTTTTAAAATACACCAAATATTTAATCTTAGCTGTTTTTGTAATACTTTTACCTATGTTCCTTGTAAATGACTTTGGCCAGGGCGACCCATGGTTTTGTAAGTACATTTGTCCTTCGGGAACATTTATGGCAGGATGGCCCTTAGGGGTTTTAAATGAAGGTATACGTGGAGCGATTGGTTGGTTGTTTTTATGGAAGTCATTTTTACTGGTGGGTATAATAATCTTGTCTGTTATTATTTATCGTCCCTTTTGCAGATATCTCTGCCCCCTAGGTGCTGTATACGGCCTATTCAATAACTATTCTTTATATAGATTTCAAGTTGACTCTAAGACCTGTATTAAATGTGGCAAATGTCAAGCGGTATGTCCTATTAATATAGCGGTTTATCAAAGACCTAATAGTGCAGAGTGTATACGTTGTGGAAGATGCTTAATGGTTTGTCCCACCCATGCACTAACTCGCATTCCATATCTAGGGCTAAACAAGGAAAAAGGAGGGCAATCAAATGAGACTCAAGGAGATTTATAAAAAAATAGGGGCTTTCAGCCTTATATTTGTAATGATCTTAACACTTGCCTTGTCCCCTACATTTGGAGCCCTTGTCCCAGGAAAAGTTTCAAACTGGGCCTCCCAAAGTGTTTCAAAAGGCGCTACTTATGGGATTTTACCTTCAGCATTTGCAGGTAAGGATATGACCAGGCCCGCAACGCGGGAAGAGTTTGCCCAAATAACCCTACTACTTTATGAAAAGATAAAAGGGGTTTCTGTGAAAGCTCCTAATGTTAATCCTTTTAAGGATACAAATGATATCAGCGTCTTAAAGGCATACTCTTTGGGAATCGTTAGAGGCCAAGGCAAAGGCATCTTTAATCCCAAGGGCCTCCTAACTCGAGAGGAGGCAGCTACCATGCTTACAAGGGCCTATACCAAATCTACAGGTAACCGTTTAAAGGCCACAGGGGTAGGGGAATTTTCTGATGATTCCAGTATAAGCACTTATGCAAGGCCCTCAATATACTATATGGTATACAAAGAATTTGTTATGGGAACAGGAAACAATAAGTTTACCCCAAAAGGAAAAACAACCAAGGAACAGCTTGTGACCATGGCCGTTAGAATACTTGATGAAGTTTGGGCCAACGAAGAAAAACCACCTAATATTGACTATGCTCCTGGAATGAAAGCAAATACATTAAACGAAGCCCAGGATATTATCTTAAATGCTCGGAGGGATCTTTTGCCAGAGATATTCATTGAAATGCCAAGAAGTATTTACGATGAACTTTTAGTTAGCCAATTTTCCCAAAATAAGGGGATTCAGAAATTGCATTACTATTACGATACCAAAGCTAAAGAATTACAAGTTTCAATATCATATAGCAACTACACTCAAATACTTGCTTTGACGGAGAACCCAACAAAGGCAACACTATATGCTAGTCGTATAGCCAAAGAATTAAATTTGAAGTTAGACGATATATTGAAACAGGAAATAAGTGCTGATATGGGGGACTATGAAAAAGAAAAGGCAGTTCATGACTATATGGTGAGAACTTATGAATTCGATACATCTGTTACAGTTTACGACCTAGAACATCCCAGCCAATCTGTAGAAGGGCCTATTTACTATAACAAAGGCATCTGTCAGGGTTATTCTGAAGTCTTTGACCTCCTTATGAAAAAGTTGGGAATAACATCCCAAATGGTTTGGGGACAAGCTTTAGGGGAAAATCATGTATGGAACATGGTTAAGCTTAGCGGAGAATGGTATATGGTGGATGTTATGTGGGACGATCCTATACCTGATCGAGGGGACAGGGTATCCTATGAATACTTCAACCTTACAGGAGACCAGCTAGCATTAACCCATAGTTGGAACCTAGACCAGTATCCTCAAGCTTTGGGAACTCAATTTGGGAACTAAGATAGGCAGATTTATTCTTGATTCATAGTGTAAGTGTTGAACTAGGCTTTCCTCGCAAATGTAGAAAAGCCTTAAAAATTACCAAAAAGGAACAGCAGTTTTTAGTAACCTCGCTGTTCCTTTTTTCTGTTCTACTATATAATTCGCATTTATCAAAAGCAAGTCTCACAAATGAAAATCAAAGCACTTCAAGGAGACCAAGGCTTATTCAAAAAACCTGTTTACTAATCCTTGGAAAAGCCTATGCTATTCTACAAGATTGCCTACAAATCCTTGAAATGAAAAGATTTTCGCCCTTGGGAATAATCACTTACTATATGGCCATCTCCTACTAAACGATATTTGTAGGTTGTGATTCCATCCAGACCTACAGGGCCTCTTGCATGGAGCTTGCCTGTTGAGATCCCAACTTCCGCGCCAAAACCATATCTAAAGCCATCTGCAAAACGAGTAGAACAGTTTTGGTAAACTCCGGCAGAATCTACCAGAGAGAAGAAGGAATTTGCCACAGAAGGGTCTTGGGTTACAACACAATCTGTATGATGAGACCCATATTTGTTTATATGATTTATAGCCTCTTCATAGTCGGTAACTATTTTAATTGAAAGAATATAATCCAGATATTCTGTAGCAAAGTCATCATCTGAAGCTTCTTCAACAGGGATAATTTTTTGGGTTTTCTCGCAACCTTTAAGTATGACTTTACCCCTAAGTTCATTTAGTAAAATGGGTAAAAATTCTCCCCCTATGTCTTGGTGGACTAAGAGTGTTTCCAAAGTGTTGCAAGCAGCCACGTACTGAGTCTTACTGTCTATTGTAATACTAAGAGCCTTAGACAGGTCAGCTGACTTGTCTATATAAAGGTGGCATATACCGTCAGAGTGACCCATAACAGGAATCTTAGAGTTATCTTGAATATACCTTACGAATTCATTACTCCCTCGTGGTATTATCAAATCAATGGATTTGTGGCATTTTAGCATTTCCTTGATATCTTCCCGACTCTCTAGGAGAACTACAAAGTTACTGGGTAATCCTAGGTCATCACCAGCCTTACTGATTAATTCAAAGAGAATTCTATTTGTATTTAGGGCTTCGCTACCACCTTTTAATAGGGTAGAGTTACCGCTCTTAATACAAAGTGCTGATATTTGAACTAAAGCATCGGGGCGAGATTCGAATATAACACCTATGACACCAATGGGGCAAGTTATTTTTTCCAGCAATAATCCCTCATCTAAGTTCCTTTTTAATAAAATTCTGTTTAGTGGATCTTCCATCTTTGAAAGGGCTCTTATTCCTTCAATTACATCTTGCAATTTATGGTGGTCAAACTTTAGCCTACTTAAGATGGGCCCAGGCATCTTAAGTTTTTCAGCTTCTTCTAAATCGAGCTTGTTTGCATAAAATATTTCTTCCTTGTTATCATCAAGGAGTTGAGCAACTCTCAATAAGGCGCTGTTTCTTATTTCATGAGAAGTTGCTGCAAGAAGGAAGCTACTTTCTTTAACAGACTGGGCTAGGTTTACAATATTCATTATTTACCCTCCGTTTCCTTTCCGATTTTTTTAACCAAAAGCCTTGTAAAGTCATTAAGGATTTTATAATTCAACTTACCTCTTTCTTCTACAATTAAGAAACCACTTTCGTAGGAGGTGTCTTGAGTTAAGGAGTTCTCTCCAAGGACTAGTGACTCTAAATCCAAATAATAAGAGCCCTGTCTGTGAAAAATAGGGACCATGATCTGAAAAGTTTTTGAAACTTTATCAAAGGCGATTTGTAGGGACTGACCAAAGTCCCCAAAGGAGTAGTAGTTAATAGAATTATGCCTTTGAATACCCCGAATTTCAAGATAAAGTGGTCCTCTTTTAGTTTGGGTGACTTGCAGGTTAGGGGTTCCAGGGAAGCCAAGATGATGAAAAGCTTTTTCCATATCGCATAGATCAACTACATCAAGCAATTTATAAAGTTGATATAGGTCATCTCGATTATGGAGGAGTATCTTGTCTCTTGCTTTTTCATTGCCTGTTTTAATGTAATCTCCATAGAGCTCAATGCTCTCTAACCCGTTAATAGTATCACTTCTTTGGTCACCTAGGCCTAAGTAATTTTCTATAGTCTTTTGTCTGAGATTGGGGAGCTTGCTCCTTAAATCCGAAGCTTTTCTGATTACCAGATAAAGGTCAAGATTGTAGGGGAATTGTGATGGTGGAAATCCCAAATTACTCTCTCTTATCTCTAAAAAATTCATATCAAAAGATTTGCCATTGTATGTTATCAAAAGGTCACATTTGTCTATCTCTCCTAGGTAAGAATAAAGTAGATCTTTTTCATCCTCGAGCCTTTCGGCAAAATACTGCCTAATGGTAGCTTTACCATCTCTTTCAAAAACCAGGAGACCACCTAGGATAACCTGGTGTCGACTTGGGCTCAAACCAGTAGTCTCAATATCTAGTATTCCAACCCTGCATTTAGAGAAGTAATCATTTAGAGCTGTTGGCAAATTAAAGTTTTCATTTAGTGTCTCACTTATTATTATCATAAAATCATTATATCACGGAGATTGTAAAAACAAAATAGACCGCGGGGTGCGATCCATTTTGTTCAAAAGGGGTATTGGGATTAGAGATTAATGCGGTTATCAGGGGGATAACCACGATTAAATTATATTTGAATGTTCGGTAAAATGCAATAATTAAAAGGCATTAATTATTTTTTTAACACATTTCAGCTTTTATTCATATAAAAAGAGAGGCTTTAGTCAATATAAGGGAAATGATTAAGCAAAATTGTATGGATTTCCATGATAGATATAGCAAGTAATACAGGTAAATAATGTATGAGTAATGTGGCAACCAATGATTAGAGAATCTTGTACATCCTTACTGAATGTGTTAATATTATTCAATGCAGAACTAGTTGGGAGCAGGGACATAAGAGGAATTTTGAAAGGCGATAAAAGTAAATGGATTCAATGAGCGATCTCATAAAAAGAAGCAAAAAAATAGTTATTAAAATTGGGAGCAATGTGCTTTCTGATGATTGTGGTGTGGTAAACAAGGCAATTCTTCATGAAATAGTTGAACAAGCTTATGAACTTATAGATAAGGGCAAGCAAGTGGTAATTGTTTCTTCAGGTGCTGGAATATGCGGTGTTGGAGCAATTAACAAGTGGAGCAGAAGAGGGGACATTAACTACAAACAAGCTCTTTGCGCTATTGGACAAGTTGAACTTATGATGGCATACAAAGAAGCCTTTTGGGATTTCAATATACACGTTGCCCAAATTTTGTTAACCCGGGAAGACTTTAGCGACCAACACCGAAGACTTAACATTCGAAATGCCCTATTTACTTTGGTAGATGAAGGTGTTGTGCCAATTGTAAATGAAAATGACAGCGTTAGTGTAGAAGAAATCAAAATCGGTGATAACGATTCTTTAAGCGCATCAACTACTAATTTGTGGAATGCAGACTGTCTTATAGTGCTTTCAGATATTGATGGGGTATACGACAAGGACCCCAAGCGCTTTCAGGATGCCTCCCTTATCGAAGAAGTGTGGGATATCGACGGGTTATTGATGGAGATAGATGTCCTGGGCAAAAGTGATTTTGGAACAGGTGGAATATTGACGAAGATAGAAGCTGCTCGCAGCGTAAATGAATATGGCATTCCACTTATTTTACTTAATGGAAAAAAGAAGGGCGTTATTCGAGGAGCTTATGAAGGTAGAGAAAAGGGTACCGTATTTTATAGCAAATAGATAATATTGAGGAGAATTTGAGGAAGGGCACTAGATGAAATTAGGATTTATTGGAGCTGGAAACATGGGTGGGGCGATTCTCAAGGGATGTGTAGAATCTGGGAAGTTCCCAAGTCGAGATATCTACGTGTGTGATAAAGACCCTGAGCGTAGAAAGAGCTGGGAAGAATTGCTCATTATCAACACTACAGAAGATGTGGATACTGTTGTTGACAGATGCGATATAATTATTGTGGGAATCAAACCTGACGGCTTTTCATCACTTATGCCAGAAATTTCATCCAAATGGAAAACCAACAAAATTCTTGTTTCCATGGCGGCGGGCATAAGCATTTCTTTTTTGGAAGAATATTTACCCATGGGTTCTAAAATTATTCGCATTATGCCTAATACCCCTGCAATGGTAAGAGAGGGTATGACTGCGGTCTCTAGGAATAAGAATATTTCCAATCAGGACATGGGAATATCCATGGATATTTTTTCCAGTGTAGGTATGGCAGAGGAAGTAGCTGAAGACCTTATAGACTGTGTTATAGGGGTAAGCGGTAGTTCACCTGCCTACACATATTTATATATAGAGGCTTTAGTTGATGCTGCTATTGCAAATGGAATGGAAAAAGATATGGCCACCAAATTTGCCGCCCAGTCGGTTTTAGGAGCTGCTAAAATGGTTTTAGAGACAGGAGTAGAACCACAACAGCTATGCGAAAATGTTTGTTCTCCTGGAGGAACTACCATAGAAGCCGTGAATAAATTAAAGAGAAATGGTTTCAAGGAAAATGTGACTCAGGCATTCCAAGCGGCAGTAGATAAATCAAAACTTCTTTCAAAAAAAAGGGAAGGCTAAGCTAATGACCTTTGAAGAAAAAACCTTAGAAACAGAACGAATATATAGCGGTAAAGTCTTTAATTTACGTCGGGATAAAGTAATAACTGTAAATGGCGAAACTTCCTATAGAGAAATAATTGAGCATCCAGGGGGTGTTGTTATGGCTGCCATTACAAAAGACAAAAAAATGATAATGATTCATCAGTATAGAAAGGCCGTAGACCAAGTTGTTTTCGAAGCACCTGCTGGCAAACTGGAAATAGGCGAGGATCTTGTTGAGGCTGCAAGAAGAGAACTCAAAGAAGAGACGGGATATAGGGCAAAGGAAATAGATTTTATGGGTTCTTATTTCAGCAGCTGTGGATACACATCGGAAAAGCTTCATTTGTTTTTGTGCAGAGGTTTAACCCCTGGGGCCACTGACTTTGATGAGCACGAAGCCCTTGTTGTTGAAGAGCACCCATTAGAAGACCTCTTCCAGAGTGTTTTGGCAGGACAAGTAAATGATGCCAAGACAGCCTTAGCAATTATTTTGGCTTATGAAAAAACAAGATAGAAGCAAAGAGCTTTTTTAATTAAAGAAGGAAAGGTTTTGTAGCAAATGTTGAGAAAGGGAGGAAAACTTTATGGTAGACTATTTGGAAGAGTTCAAGGAATACTTAGAAGTGGACCAGAGGAAAGCTAAAAACACAAGAGAAGCTTACCTAAGAGATGTTAAAGCTTTTTCTCTTATACTAGTAGAAAAGAATATTCCTAGCTTAAGTCATGCTACAAACACCCAGCTAGTAGGCTATCTACTAAAACTGAAAAATGAAGGAAAATCTGGAGCAACAGTTAACCGCAAAGTCGCCTCTTTAAGAGCTTTTTATAGCTTCATGATGGATAAGGGGTATATCAATGAAAACCCTACAGTAAATATTAAATCTCCTAAAATCGAGAGGAAGGATATCCAGTATTTAACTGTTGAAGAAATGGATGGGCTACTTTCTTTACCAGATGGTTCCTTGAGAGGGATTAGGGATAAAGCAATTTTAGAGGTTCTTTACGCAACGGGCATAAGAGTCAGCGAAATAACTGAAGCCAATCTTGAAGACATTAACCTTCGAATGGGATTTATCACTTGTAAGGGTGACCATGGTAAGGCTAGGATTGTCCCTATGGGAAGGCCGGCTAAAGCCTCATTAGAGGAATACGTTTATGACGCAAGGCCCAAGATGCTGGGGCGAGATAAAGAAGAAGGAAAAGAAGAACGTTCCCTCTTTATTAACTATGCTGGGAATCGAATAACAAGGCAAGGCCTTTGGAAGATAATTAAGGGATATGCAAAAAAGGCGGGGCTTGAAAGTAATATAACTCCTCAGACCCTAAGAAACTCATTTGCGGTTCATATGATTCAAAACGGGGCAGATATAAAATCCTTGCAAGAACTTTTAGGCCATGATGATGTTACTGCTACCCAAGTCTTTTTATCGGTTACTAAGAGCCGAATCAAAGAGGTGTATGATCAGTCCCATCCTAGGGCATAAAAAGGCCACAAAACGAGGTGTGATTCTTGAAAAAACGAGGTGTAATTCTGGGAAATTCGTTGCATTCCCAATTATAGCATGCTATAATTGAAAAGTTATTACGGGCGGTCCTCTGGGTAATCTACAAATAAGGATACCATGAACGTCTTGGGAGAGAGGAGGAAATAACGAATGGATATAATGCAAGCAGTAGGTCAAGAATTTTTAAAGAGTGAAGTTCCTGTTTTTAATGTTGGTGACACTGTTAAGGTATCGATCAAGATTAAAGAAGGCACCAGAGAGAGAATCCAAATTTTTGAAGGATTTGTTTTGAAAAAACAAAACGGCGGAGTTGGCGAAACTTTCACAGTAAGAAGGATCGCATCCGGTGTAGGTGTGGAAAAAACTTTCCCACTACATTCACCGAAAATCGATAAAATTGAAGTGGTTCGACAGGGTGATGTAAGAAGAGCAAAGCTTAATTACATGAGAGAACGTACTGGAAAAGCAGCAAGAATCAAATCAAAATAATGATATGATGGCTTCTAAAAGGACCCTTAGGGTCCTTTTTCTGCTTATGGGACAAGGCAAAAAATAATTGCATTAATAGATTTTCATCTGGTCTATACTGATGCTTGATTGACAGTAGCTTCATTTAAGAAACTAAGGGGAAGGGGAGATTAAATGGCAAATTCCATTAACTGGTATCCAGGGCATATGAAAAAAACACGAACTCTCATTCAAGAAAACCTTAAAATGGTTGATGTTGTTATTGAGGTTATTGATGCCAGAATTCCAATTTCCTCTAGAAACCCACTTGTAGACGAACTGATTGAAAGAAAACCAAGAATAATTGCCCTTAACAAGAGCGATTTGGCTGATGAAAAAGCCAACAAACAATGGGTTCGTTACTTTCAAGAATTGGGGCACTCGGTTGCTTTGATTAATGCCATGACTGGCAAAGGCATACCACAATTATTTAGGTTACTTGAAGACCATAGATTGGAAAAAAACCGAGAGAGAATTGTAAAAAAACCTTTTAGAATAATGATTGTGGGAGTACCTAATGTTGGTAAATCCTCCTTGATAAATAGATTAACTAGGAAAAGGAGCACCCAGACAGGAGATCGACCAGGGATTACAAAGGGCAAACAGTGGCTAACCATGGAAAATGGAATGCAGCTGTTAGATACACCGGGTATACTGTGGCCTAAATTTGAAGACCCTCAAGTTGGCAGAAACCTAGCCTTTTGTGGCTCTGTAAAAGATGAAATAATGGACCTTGAAGATTTGGCCTTTGAATTGATTAAGACCCTATCACCCCGATACGGACACCTTCTAGTTGAAAGATACAAGATATCTGAAGTGGGTGAAGAACCATTGGAAACAATGGAGAAAATCGCAGAAAAAAGAGGTTTTATTTTATCTGGCAATAGATTTGATTATTTAAGAACTGCCAGAATTGTAATAGATGAATTTAGATCTGGAACCATAGGCAATGTTACATTGGAAAGGGCTCCCTCAAAATGAAACTTGAAGACAGATGGCTAGCCCGGCTAAAAGAATTGAAAATAATGGAAGACGAACTGAGAGGTCAAGGTCTTTTATACATAGGTGGGGTTGATGAGGTGGGAAGAGGTCCATTGGCTGGACCTGTTGTTGCTGCCTGTGTGGTTTTGCCCCCAAATTTTAATGTACTTGGAATCGACGATTCCAAGAAAGTCTCTCAAAAACGTAGGGAAATTCTTTGCGATGCCATTAAGGAAGGTGCACTGGCATACGGTATCGGCCAGGTGGATAATTGCAAGATTGATGAAATAAACATTTTAGAAGCCACTAAAATGGCAATGACCTTGGCTATAATGGAATGTGATTATGCCCTTAACAAAGAGGGGGGACATATTGAACACATCCTAATAGATGGGACAAGTATTCTTGGGGTTGAGATTAGTCAAACTCCAATAATAAAAGGAGACTCAACCTGCCTTTCTGTGGCAGCTGCATCAATTGTGGCAAAGGTAACAAGGGACCTTATAATGGGAGAATATCATCGTGTTTATCCCGCTTACGGTTTTGATCAAAACAAAGGCTATGGAACTAAAATTCACTATGAGGGATTAGTTCAAGCAGGGCCTTGCCAAATACATAGAAAAAGCTTTCTCAAGAACATGGAAAATCAATGGCAAATGCCGAGATAGCAGTTGCCTTAGCCGAGAAAATCATTGTATAATATTAGTTAAATCAAGAGAAAAGGAGAAAAGATGACCATGAAAAGTGATATCCAAATTGCACAAGAATCCCAGTTAGAACCTATTGTAGAAATAGCTGGGGATATAGGAATTGGAGAAGACTTCCTAGAGCTATATGGCAAACACAAGGCTAAAATCGACTATAAGCTTTTGAAGGACCTTGAGGATAAAGAAGAGGGAAAACTAATCTTAGTTACAGCTATAACACCTACTCCTGCTGGAGAAGGGAAAACAACAACAACAGTAGGCCTATCAGATTCTTTGAGGAAGGTGGGCAAAAAATCCTTCGTGGCTTTAAGAGAGCCTTCTTTGGGACCTGTTTTTGGGGTCAAAGGTGGTGCAGCTGGTGGAGGATATGCACAAGTAGTTCCTATGGAAGACATCAATCTTCACTTTACAGGAGATATCCATGCAGTTGGGACTGCTAACAACTTGTTGGCAGCAATTATTGATAATCATATCTATCAAGGTAATGCTTTGAGAATAGATGGTAGAAAAATTACTTGGCGTCGTTGTATGGACATGAATGATAGACAATTAAGATATATTACTGATGGCCTAGGTGGAAGAACCAACGGTGTGCCTCGAGAGGATAATTTTGATATCACTGTAGCATCCGAAGTAATGGCTGTATTATGCCTTTCGCAGGATGTACAAGACCTAAAGGAACGTCTTGGTCGCATGGTAATTGGATATAGCTTTGATGACGAAGCCATTACAGTAACACAACTTAAAGCAGAAGGTGCTATGGCCGCCCTATTAAAGGATGCCTTAAAACCCAACCTAGTTCAAACCCTTGAACATACCCCAGCCTTCATTCATGGTGGACCCTTTGCAAATATAGCCCATGGTTGTAACTCTATTATGGCAACTAAAATGGCATTGAAATTGGCTGATTATGTTGTAACAGAAGCTGGATTTGGTGCAGACCTTGGAGCTGAAAAATTCTTAGATATTAAATGTAGGATGTCTGGGCTAAAACCTGACGCAGTTGTAATTGTTGCAACTGTAAGAGCATTAAAGCATCACGGAGGTTCTGCTAAGGCTGACTGGGGAACAGAGAATTTGGAACTTCTTGAAAAAGGATTACCCAACCTACTTCAGCATGTAGAAAATATCAATAAGGGTTTTGGACTTCCCGTTGTGGTTGCTATTAATCGTTTCCCAACAGATACAGAGGCAGAGTTAGAACTAGTTGCGAAAAAATGCCGGGACCATGGCGTTAATGTTGCTTTGTCAGAAGTGTGGGAAAAAGGCGGCAATGGTGGAATTGATTTAGCCAATGAAGTGGTTAGACTTTGTGACCAGGAAAGCAAATTAACTTTCGCCTATGATACAGACCTATCAATTGAAGAGAAAATACGAACTATAGCACAGAAGATTTACCGAGCTAAGGATATTTCTATACTTCCTCCAGCAATGAAGCAGCTTGACCAACTAAATAAGCTAGGCTATGATAAACTACCAATTTGTATGGCAAAGACTCAATACAGTTTTTCTGACGATCCCATCTTAAAGGGTGCCCCTAGAGATTTCACTGTAGTTATAAGGAATTTGAAGGTATCAGCAGGAGCGGGATTTATTGTTGCTTTGACTGGTGATATTATGACCATGCCTGGACTTCCTAAGGTCCCCGCTGCACAAGAGATAGATGTGGACGAAAAGGGTAAAATTCAAGGTTTGTTCTAGAATAAAAGCCCTTATAAGAGAGGCAATATAATTGTATTGCCTCGGGTTTTTTGATAAAATAACTCTTGGAGGTACGGCCTATGGCACAACTACTAAAAGGTGGTCCCCTTGCAGGGAAAATAAAGGAAGCATTAAAGGAAGAACTAAAAAATATCCCCAAGGAACTTGGCCTAGGTCTTATACGAATGGGGTCAAATGCCGATGATATTTCTTATGAGAAATCCATAATTAAACAGGCTCAAGAAATTGGAATCAAAACAACTAGCATAGAAATCCCCAATGATATAAGCCCAGAAGAAGCTAGCTCCTTGATAGGGGGGTTAAATAATGATTCTTCCCTTGACGGTATATTAATTTTTCGCCCCATGCAAAATCCCCTAGTTGAAGAAGCCATAAGGGGAACCTTAGACCCTAGTAAGGATGTAGATGGAATTACTAGCCTTTCATTGTCTAAGCAGTATAGTGGGCTTGGTCCTGGTTTTTATCCATGTACGGCAGAAGCTTGTATGAGGATTTTAGAGTATTATGGTCTTAACTTGCAAGGCAAGGAAGTTGTTGTTATTGGCCGTAGTCAAGTAATAGGAAAACCTGTTGCCATGATGATGCTAGAGAAGAATGCAACTGTGACTATTTGCCATAGCAAAAGCGAAAATTTAGAACAAACTATTAAGAGGGCTGACATTGTAGTTGCTGCTATAGGGAAAGACCGTTTTATTGATGGCAAATACTTAAGCAGAGGACAGTTTGTGGTTGACGTGGGAATCAACTTTGACCATGAAGGAAGCCTCCATGGAGATATTGATTTTCAAGCAGCAAAAGATATAGTGAAAGCTATCACCCCAGTTCCAGGGGGAGTGGGCAGCGTTACTACCGCCCTACTATTTGCCCATACATTAGAAGCCAGCAAGAGGAGGAGTTAAATTGGAGAATAGGGACTATCAACTTTTACTTAAACTCCTTCATGGGGAGTTGATACCTGCCATGGGCTGTACAGAACCTGCAGCAGTGGCCTATGCAGCAAACTTGGCCCGTACAAAATTGGGAGCTTTGCCAGACCATGTAATAGTTCGGTGCTCAGGTAATATTGTAAAAAACGTTAAAGGGGTGGTTATCCCTAACTCAGGAGGCTTAAAAGGAATTGAAGCCTCCTGCATTTTGGGCATAATGGCAGAGGAGAATGGCCAAGGCTTAGAAGTCCTAAATGACATAGAGGACGGGGCAATATTAAAAACCCGGCAATTAATTGGAACCGACTATTGTAAAATGTTTGTGGAGAAAGACCAGGGGCCCTTGTATATAGAGGTAGAAGCCTTTACCCTTGACCAGCAGAGCCGTGTTGTTATAAAAGACGGACATACAAATGTTATTCTCATCGAGAAAAATGGAGAGACCACTTTTATAGGAGAGAACCTTGAAAAAAGGATAATGGATGTCGATAAAGGTCTGGAAGTTGACCTTTCTATAAATAAAATTTTATCCTTTGCCAATGAATTAAGGATAGAGGATGTGGAAGGATTATTGGATAACCAAATAAACGTGAACATGAGAATTTCCCAAGAGGGATTAGATAGGGAATACGGCCAGTGTGTAGGTAAAACTCTGATTTCCAATTATAGGGATGATATAATTACCCGAGCAAAAGCAAGGGCAGCTGCTGGTGTGGATGCTCGAATGGGGGGCAGCCCCATGGCAGTAATCATTAATTCTGGATCAGGCAACCAAGGGATTACTGTTTCAGTTCCTCTTGCTGAGTATGCATGGGAATTAGGATCTTCTAAGGAAGACTTGTATAGAGCCCTGGCTGTCAGCAACCTTGTTTCGATCCATATTAAGAGGCAAATTGGAAAATTATCAGCCTTCTGTGGTGCTGTTTCTGCATCTTGTGGTGCAGGGGCTGGAATCACTTATCTTAAGGGTGGGTCTTACCATGAAATCTGCTCTTCTATAATTAATACAGCTGCAAATGTAGGAGGAATATTTTGCGATGGTGCAAAAGCTTCTTGTGCAGCAAAGGTGGCTTCATCAATTGATGCTGCTATTTTAGGGAGCAATATGGCTTTACAGGGTAAGGTCTTTTCCTTTGGTGAAGGGATCCTTGGAAAGGATATAGAGGAGACCATAAGAAATATTGGAAAAGTGGCCAGTGAAGGCATGGGAGAAACAGACAAATCCATTATTGATTTAATGACTTGTCCTTAAGTCTTAATGAAAATAACAATCGCTAGCGAGTAAGAAGAGGAGTTAGTGAGTAGAAATCGAGAAAACTAACCGAGAAAAAAGTCCCACAAAATCAAGGAGAAAAATATGCAAAGAAATCTAGCAAAAACATATAGTCCCAAAGAATTCGAAGAGAGAATCTATCAAGAGTGGGAAACAAGTGGTGCCTTTTCAGCCCAAAGAGATACTGAAAAAATCCCCTTTACTATTGTAATGCCACCACCTAATATTACTGGAGAGTTGCATATGGGTCACGCATTAGACCAAACACTCCAGGATGTTCTTATTCGATTCAAAAGGCTGCAAGGTTTCAGTGCTTTATGGGTGCCAGGTTCAGACCATGCTAGTATTGCCACAGAAGTAAAAGTTGTTGACCAACTTCGAAAGGAAGAAGGTTTAGAGAAACAGGATATTGGCAGAGAAGAGTTCTTAAAACGTGCATGGAAATGGAAAGAGCTTTATGGTGGTAAGATTACCCAACAGTGTAGAAAGCTGGGAGACTCTTGCGATTGGGAACGTGAGAGATTTACAATGGACGAGGGCTGCAACCATGCAGTTGTGGCATTTTTTATAAAGCTCTATGAAAAAGGCTTAATATATAGAGGGAACCGATTGATTAACTGGTGCCCAGAGTGTGGTTCTGCCCTATCAGATGCAGAGGTTGAACATGAAGATAAAAACGGACAATATTGGTATTATAGATATCCTGGCAAGGATGGGGGAGAGGGACTTGTAGTTGCTACTTCTCGCCCTGAAACAATGTTTGGAGATGTAGCGGTAGCGGTCCATCCTGAGGATTCTAGATACAAGGACCTTATAGGGAAGACAGTAATTCTACCTATAGTAGGGAGAGAAATTCCTGTCATAGCCGATACTTACCCAGATCCTGAGAAGGGTACGGGAGCAGTTAAAATAACACCTGCTCATGACACCAACGACTTTGAAGTTGGACAAAGGCATAATCTTGAGCATTTAATTTGTATAGATGCCGAAGCAAACATGAATGAAGTGGCAGGTAAATATAAGGGTTTAAACAGATTTGAATGTCGTAAGAAATGGGCTTCAGAACTTGAAGAGGCAGGATATTTAGTAAAAATCGAAGAAAAAGTAATTCCCACAGGGGAATGCTACCGTTGCAAAACTGTTGTAGAGCCTATGCTTTCAGACCAATGGTTTGTAGCCATGGAAGATTTAGCTAAGCCAGCAATAGAAGCCGCCAAGAGGGGACAAGTTGAACATGTTCCTGATAGATTTGAAAAGACATATTTGAGTTGGCTGGAGAACATACGAGATTGGTGTATTTCTAGGCAGTTATGGTGGGGTCATAGAATCCCTGCCTACTACTGTAATGATTGTAAACATATGATGGTAGCAAATGAAGCCCCAAGTAAGTGTGAAAAATGTGGTGGGAGTCTAAGACAAGATGAGGATGTATTAGACACATGGTTTTCCTCAGCCTTGTGGCCTTATTCTACACTGGGGTGGCCTGAAGAGACTCCAGATTTCAAGTATTTTTACCCTACGGATGTTCTGGTTACAGGCTATGATATTATTTTCTTTTGGGTTGTAAGGATGGTTTTTTCTGCCATCGAAGCCACGGGAGAAGTACCATTTCATACAGTTTATGTTCATGGTCTTGTTAGGGATGCAGAAGGAAGGAAAATGAGCAAATCCTTGGGTAACGGAATTGATCCATTGCTTTTAATTGATGAAGTTGGTGCAGATGCACTTCGATTCATGTTAACGACAGGTAACACTCCTGGTAATGATATGAGATTCATTAAGGATAAATTAGAAGCATCTAGGAATTTTGCCAACAAGCTTTGGAATGCATCACGTTTTGTAATTATGAATCTCCAAGATGAAGAAGGCAAGTTCCGAGAAATGTCTTCACAGAACTTAAGAGATGAAGATAAGTGGATACTAGCTAGAGCTAATAAGGCAATAGAGCAGACTACAAGCTTGTTAGAAAAATTTGAGTTGGGATTGGCAGGTCAAAGGATCTATGAACTTATTTGGAACGAGTACTGTGACTGGTATATTGAGCTGGTAAAGCCTCGCCTATATGGAGATGATGAAGAAGAAAAGCAAACAGTAAGGTGGGTCTTGGTAGAAGTTCTAAGAACTCAGCTAAGATTATTGCACCCATTTATGCCATTTATAACTGAAGAAATTTGGTCTTATCTTCCCCAGAATAAAGAAGCTAGCAACCCAGAAGGATTTTTGATAAAAGACCACTGGCCTATCCATAGTGACGATCATCCATTTGAAGAGTCGGAAAAAATAATAGAGTCTGCTATGGCTGTAATTAAAGCGATAAGAGGCATTAGGGTTGAAGCCGATGCTTCTATGAGTAAAAAACTCAGAGGGGTAATCATAGCTGAAGAGGAGACCCTTTCTGTAATCAGGAAGGCTGGTGAATACATCAGAGGCCTTGCCAATATGTCAGACCTGGACTTCAATTTACCTTCGGATGAAGTACCTGAGGACTCAATGTCAGCGGTTATTGAAGGAGCTTCAATATTTATTGCCAGAGACGATTTGTTGGATTATGAACAGGAATTTTTACGCTTAAGCAAGGAGAAGACAAGATTAGAAAAAGAAGTTCAGATGGTAAAGAACAAGCTATCCAATGAAGGCTTTTTGAATAAAGCCCCAGCAGAAGTTATTGACATGGAAAAGGAAAAGCAAGAGAAATATGAGGATATGCTTGAAAAAGTCGGTTCAAATCTTCTCTTGGTGGAAAAAAAGCGAAAATGAAACCTACACCAATTGATAGAATAAGCCAATACCTTCGTTTTGGAAGCCGGTTGGGTCTTGAGCGAATGGAAAAATTGCTAGCCATGTTGGATAATCCTGAAGAGAAGCTGCCGGTTATTCATGTTGCTGGAACCAATGGAAAAGGCAGTGTCTGTAGATATATTTACGAAGTGCTATTAGCAAATGGTTATCGTACAGGACTGTATATTTCTCCATTTTTGCAAGTCTTCAACGAACGAATGGAAGTGGACGGCAATCAAATTACTGATAGCGAACTTGATAAATATACGGATTTAGTTTTATCAAAAGTTGAAGCGATGGTTAAAAATGGCGAGGAGTCGCCTACAGAATTTGAAATAGTAACGGCTATAGCTTTTTGTTACTTCAAAGATAAAGAATGCGATTTTGTAATTCTTGAAGTGGGCCTTGGTGGTTCTGGTGACTCAACAAATGTTATCACAAAACCCCTTTTATCAATAATCACATCGATTTCATACGATCATATGGATAGGCTAGGAAATACTTTAGAAGAAATAGCAGGAGAAAAGGCGGGGATTATAAAAGCTGGTGTTCCTGTAATCGTGAATGTTGAGGATGGATCAGCTGCCAAGATTATAGCAAGGAAGGCCTATGAAACAGGGGCCCCTTTATATGATGTGACAAGATTCGATTTTAAAAATATAAGTAGAGATTTGAATGGGCAATCTTTTGACACCCAGATTTACGGAACAGACTACCGTCAGGTTTTCATCAAAATGTTGGGCCTTCATCAAATACATAATGCCATGACAGCCTTAACCGCCCTTGAAATATTAAGAGGTGAGAAAAAGATAAGTGTAAGCAAGGAAGCATTTTATCAAGGAATGGCTAAGGCTATGCAACCTGGACGGTTTGAGGTGTTTGGCGCAAAGCCCTTTATAATATTAGATGGAGCCCACAACCAAGGGGGGGCAGAATCCCTTTTAGAAACAGTAGGAGAGTTTTTTCTGGATAGTAGAATACTGATGGTAGTTGGTATACTAGCAGATAAAGATGTTGATGCTATGATTGAGTCTTTTTCTCAGATAACAGATGAATTCATAGCTACCGAACCTTTAAGCCCTAGGGCCTTATCGGCAAGGGATATAGAGGCTAGGCTGGTTGAGATAAATAAAAGTGTGGTGGCTATTCCGGATATGGAGGAAGCTTATAACTATGCTGTGAAAAAAGCAAAGAATGAGAGTTGGGATGTTCTTATTTTTGGTGGCTCACTATACCTAGTGGGCAAAATAAGGGAGATGATTTGTAATGAGCGATAGGGTGCAAGCAGAGAAGGTAATATTTTTTTATAACCCTCATGCAGGGAACGGGCTTTTTAAGAATAATTTAGACTATATTCTCGAAAGGTTTCAGCTAAAAGGGTTACAGATTGTACCTGTTAGAGCAGGCCAGTCCGTTGTTTTATCTAAGATTTTGTCTCGGATAGACCCAAGTGAGTATAGACAAATTATAACGGCAGGGGGGGATGGGACCCTTAATATATGCGTGAATGCAATGATTCAAAATGATATCCATTTGCCTCTAGCAATTTTCCCCTCAGGTACTGCCAATGATTTCGCCCACTATCTTGAATTGCCTGATGGGATTGGAGAAATGGTTGATATCGCTTTGGGATCGCGAAAAACTTCTTCTGATGTTGGCTTAGTAAACGGTAGGGCATTTATTAATGTTTCTGCCATGGGTATGATGGTTGATATAAGCCAGAGAACGGACCCCATATTAAAAAGCACAATTGGGGCTTTAGCCTATTACCTAAAAGGGATCTCAGAATTTCCTAGCTTAAGGCCAATTCCCGTAACAATAAGGAGTGCGGAGGAAAACTTTGACGGAGAAGTGTATTTTATTCTTGTTATGAATGGTACCTCCGCGGGAGGTTTTCGAAAAATATCTCCAAGTTCCACTATAAATGATGGTAAACTGGCAGTATCAGTTTTCAAGAGAATGCCTATAACCGATTTTGCTCCCCTTTTAATAAGTTATTTACAAGGTAACCATCAAAGCAATAGAAACGTTCTCCATTTCAAAACAGAAGAAGTGATAATTGATTCAGACACAGAATTCGGCACTGATGTTGATGGTGAGGTGGGAGAAAAAACTCCCCTTCACTTTACCGTATTAAAAAATCGCCTAGAGATCTTTACGTATCTACAGGATATGAAAGGCCCTATGTGGTAAGGAGGTCAGACAATGAAACACAACTGTGGATTTGCATGTAAAAGCCATGATCCCAATGAATCTGAATTCCAGCTTAGGGAGATAAACCATGATAGGTATAATGAAATAATACCATTTTTTATCGAGAATGAGCTTGAGTTTAGCGAAGATGAACCTGTAGCCACGGACTTGATTAAAGGTTGGGAGCTTGTTCGAAATCAAGATCAGCGACTAGTAGGTGCTTGCATTTTAGCAAAAAGGCAGGGACAATATATTATTGACGGAATAGCTGTTGACCGGGAATTTCGAGATATTAAAGCTGGAAAACTACTCTTGGACCAAGCTATTTTGGAAGTAAAAAAAAGAGGAGGCACTAGCATTTACCTTGTTGCTAGATCTCCTGAATTCTTCAAAAAAGCAGGATTCAAAATAGCAGAAAAAGAGGATTCTCCAAATTTCTTTGAATGCCTTACCTGCCCCCAGTATCAAGTTAGTTGTTTCCCCGAAATCATGAAATTGGAGGTATGAGCCTTGAGAATAATACTGGACGGAATGGGTGGAGACAATGCACCTTCTTCTATAGTACAAGGAGCTATAGAGGCACTTCCTTTTATAGACCATGACATTTTCATCCTAGGTGATGACACAGCGATTCATGAAGAATTAAGCAAATATGAATTTGACAGCACCAGGATTCGGGTTATTGCTAGCACCCAAGTAATCACAAATGATGACTCTCCAGTTAAGGCGGTAAGAAGCAAACTTGATAGTTCGATGGTACGGGGAATCAACATGGTAAAAGATGGAGAGGGAGATTTATTTGTTTCCGCGGGCTCTACTGGGGCTATGATGGCAGCAGGTCTCTTTATTCTTCACAGAATAACAGGAATAGATAGACCAGCTATAGCAACAATATATCCTATATTAGGAAGAGGGTTTTCCTTGCTTGTTGATGCAGGTGCTAACTCTGAATGCAGAGCATCCAACTATTTGGAATTTGCGGCTATGGGTAGCATATATATGGAAAAAGTTATGGGTGTAGATAACCCTAGAATTGGCCTTGTCAACATTGGCATTGAAGAAAAGAAGGGAACAGCAACTATAAAAGAAGCTTATGGGCTTCTATCAAAAAGTAAGCTTAACTTTATAGGCAACGTTGAAGCTAGGGAAGTTCCAAATGGGGTTTGCGATGTTATAGTTACCGACGGTTTTGTGGGGAATGTAATTTTGAAACTCACGGAAGGGTTGGCTAGCAGTATCTTATCAACAGTAAAGCAAAAAATGTTGTCAAGCACTATGGCTAAGATGGGGGCTCTTATGATGAAAAAGGAGCTTAAAGAACTAAAAGATGAATTTGACTATTCCGAATATGGGGGTGCTCCATTGCTGGGAATTCGGGGGCCACTGGTCAAGATGCATGGGTCATCAAATGCCAAAAGCGTGAGAAACACCATCATTAAGGCTGTACCTTTTATGGAGGGTGATATAATAAATACTATTGAATCTGCCATAGTAGACTTGAAGGAGATTTCAGTTGCAGAATAAAATAGAAGACCGGCTAAAATACGAATTCCATCGTGGAGAATTGCTTGAAAAAGCTTTGACCCATAGTTCTTATATACCAAACACCAAAGACAGAATTGATCATGATAATGAACGCCTAGAGTTTTTGGGAGACGCAATTTTAGATGCAGTAATAAGTATGGACCTTTATAAAAGACTTGTGATGGTGGGTGAGGGTGACCTTAGTAAAACAAGGTCAAGAATTGTGTGTGAAGAATCTCTAGCCCATATAGCTCGCAATTTATCCCTTGGGGATTATATACTCTTGGGTGAAGGTGAACAACGTACAGGAGGAAATGATAAAGATTCGATCCTAGCAGATGTCTTGGAAGCCATAATTGGTGCTATTGCCTTAGATGGGGGATATAGTAAAGCAGAAGAATTTATTGAAAGACATTTTCAAAAAGCCCTAGTAGAAGCAATAAAGAGAGGGGCAGAAAGCGATTACAAAACCTCTATTCAGGAACTATTCCAGGGCCAAGGCAAACAGGATTTTGAATACCGGGTTGTAAAAGAAGAGGGGCCTCCCCATGCCAAGACTTTTTATGTAGAACTTTTATTAGAGTCTAGAGTTTTGGGAAAGGGAATTGGTCTAAGCAAAAAGGAAGCTGAACAAAATGCTGCAAAAGCTGCACTAGAAGGGAGAGACAACATTGTACTTTAAACGTATTGAAATGCAAGGATTTAAGAGCTTTGCGGAGCCCGTTGTCTTGGAACTTAATGAAGGGATTACTTGCATTGTTGGACCAAATGGTTCTGGCAAAAGCAATATTAGCGACGCAGTAAGCTGGGTTTTGGGAGAACAGAGCCCCAAAATGCTTAGAGGCGGCAAAATGGACGAAGTTATTTTTGCTGGTACAGCTAGCAGAAAATCAAGGGGTATGGCTGAGGTTACCCTGGTCCTAGATAACACTACTGGAATTTTGCCCCTTGACTATAATGAAGTTGCCATTACCCGACGAATGTATAGGTCAGGGGAAAGTGAATATGCAATTAATAACAATCCCTGTAGGCTTCGTGATATACGAGAACTTATAATGGATACTGGCATCGGGGTTGATGGATACAGCATTATCAGGCAAGGGAAAATTGCAGACATTATAAGTAATAAAACAGAATCTCGTAGAGAAATTTTTGAATCGGCAGCGGGAATCGTTACTTATAGGAACAAAAAGGGAGAGGCTGAAAGAAAGCTAAGCTCATCAAATCTTCAACTGGAGCGGGTCAACGATATAGTGGGAGAGATTGAGAGAAGAATTGATTCTCTTCGAGAAGATAGCGAAAAAGCTACAGAATATTTGATCTTAAGAGAAAGGTTTAAGGAATTAGAGATCAACATAACCCTTAAGAACATAGAAAAGCTGGAAACAAACAGCCAAGCCTTAGAAAGTGAGCTGGCCTTATCAAAGGAGGAAGTTCTTGAAATAAAGAAACAAAAAGAAGAACTTGATGAAAAGGTAGAAGAGACAAGACAGCGTAATGAAGCCTTGGAAGCAGAGATGCAGGAGTTAAGCGAAAGGCAAATCCTTGTAATGGATGAGCTTTACGGTCTTATAAATTCGGAGAAAATTGATGGCGAAAAACTTTCCAACCTGGAGGCCAATTCTCTTAGATTAAAAGAGGAATTAGAATTTCTCAACCAAAAACTTGCCAATGAAAAAGCAAAAGAAATCACCCAACTAGAGCTCAAAAAGCAAACAGATGATAGATTAGCTGCCTTATCTCTTGAACTAGAAGAAAAGGGCAAAGATTATGATGAATTGTCCCGCCTTTATCAAGAAGCTGTAGGCCATGCTGAAGGAAAAAAGAATAATGTTTTTTCTCTTCTCACTGAAAAGGCTAACAAAGAAGGGGAAGCCCAGAGCATTGAGGGTCTAAAGGATAGCCTTAAAAGAAGGCTAGAAACAATCCTTCGAGAACAGGAGCAAGAGAATGAGGCTAACAAAAATGTTCTTGCATCAAGGGATGAGCTGGCACTAGAAGGCAAGAAGTTAGAGGAAGAGGTTTCACGTTTAAAAGACCAACTTGCAAAAGAAAAAATAAAACAAAATCAACTTTCTAATGATGAAAGACAAAAGGGAAGAGATTTAGAGGGTCTTAAGATAAAAATGACCCAGCTTCTTAGCAGAAAGAAGACCATTGAAGAAATGGAAGCAAATTATGAAGGTTATAATTATGGGGTTAAGTACTTAATGAAAAACAACATCCCAGGCCTCTATGGTACTGTGGCAGAATTAATTCAAGTTCCAAAGGGTTTTGAAATTGCCATGGAAACAGCCCTAGGTGGCAACCTTCAGAATATTGTTTGCCAAAAGGATGAAGATGCAGAAAAAGCAATTGAGTTACTAAAAGAGAACAGGGCGGGTCGTTTGACATTTTTGCCCCTAGCTAGTATAAAAAAGACTTCCTTTAGAAGAGAAGCCTCTATCTCCCAAGCCAAGGGCTTTAAAGGTTTTGCAGCAGATCTTGTTACAACAAAGGATGTCTATGCAGATGTAATGGAGTATCTTTTGGGCAAAGTGGCTGTTTTTGACACCATGCAAAATGCCATCTCCTTGTCAAAATCTCTTGGGGGATACAGATGCGTTACATTGGAAGGAGAGTTCATAAATGCCAACGGTGCCATAACTGGGGGGCGTCATAAAAATAATTCTGCTAATCTTTTGGAGAGAAGGGGTGAAATTGAATCCCTTGGAAAACACTACGATGAGATGGAAAGTCAAACTTTGGATCTAGAGAAAGATCGAGCTGAGCTTGTTAGTAAGCTTGAAGAATCCTTGGAAAATGGCCTAGAACTAGAGCTATTACTTAAAGATAAGGAGATGGCATATCTCACAAAGAAAAGCCATGATGAAGCTTATGCCGAGAATTTGGCTGCCATGAATCAACGCAAGGAAGCCAGGCTCCTTGAACAGAAGAATATCGATGAGGAAATTGCTCAATCAGACATGATGGTCCGAGAGCTTTTAAAAGCGGCAAAAATAGCTGAAGAAAGTGCCCAAGAAATAGAAAGAGAGATAGAAAAAGCCCTTCTAAACCATCAGGATAAAAAAATCCAGTTGGATGAAGCAGTAGAGGAAATCACAAAACTGAGAATGGCCAAATCTTCTTGGGAAAGTGAAAAACAAGGGATAGATGCCATCCTCACCATAATCAAGAATAATATGGAAGAAATGGAGAAGGAAGCCTCAGAAAAAGAAGAACGATTAAGAGGGTATGATAGGGAAAAACATGAGATATTAGGTGGATCAGGAAGTAACATTAAATTGGTTCAAGAAAAAGAAGCAAAAAAGCTTGAAATAGAAGAGAAGCTAAAAGCTATAAGATTGGAGAAGTCCCATGTTTTTCAAGAGCTTACTCAAGTGTCTAATGAAAAAGAATCATTGGATGCTAGGTTAGAGCATTTATCTTCTAGCAGAATGGAAATGGAAATCCGCAAAGGAAAAAACGAAACCCTTCTTGATACTTACAAAGAAAAACTATGGGAAGAATTTGAAATATCTTATATTCAGGCAATTGAATTTCGAAAAGAAGATTTTGCACTTTCAACTGCTATGAGAGAAAATCGAGAAATTCGCTCCCGAATCAAAGAGTTAGGGGAGGTAAATGTTGGATCTATCTCCGAATACCAGGAAGTAAGTGAGCGGTATGAGTTTCTAACAGATCAGCGTAAGGATATACTTGACGCAACAGATGCTTTGAATAAAATAATCCGGGATACGGATAAAATTATCAAAGCTAGGTTTAAAGAAAGTTTTGACCAAGTGGCAGCGAACTTCGAGATGTTTTTTTCGGAGCTCTTTGGTGGGGGTAGTGCTCAATTGGTCCTAGAAGATAGCGAACACCCCTTGGAATCTAACATTGATATAATAGCACAACCACCTGGTAAGAAACTAAGCAATATAAGCCTCTTGTCTGGGGGAGAAAAAACCATGACTGCTATAGCTCTAATGTTTGCAGTTCTAAAAACCAAGCCAACCCCATTTTGTATTTTAGATGAGGTTGAGGCGGCCTTGGACGAGACCAACATAAATCGTTTCATTAAAACCCTTCATCACTTTGAGGATGAAATACAATTCACCCTGGTAACACATCAAAAGGCAACAATGGAACATGCAGATACCCTTTATGGTATTACAATGGCAGAGCAGGGAGTGTCAAAGGTTATATCCTTAAAACTAGGGTATGCCTTTGATTTAGGAGAAAATTAATGAACAACTCGAAGAAATCGATCTTTGGTCGTTTATCAGAGCGATTGACAGATACTATAATGGCAAGGGGTAAGGTTGATGAAGAACTAATGGATCAGTTAGAGGAAATATTGATAACTTCTGACATTGGTATGGAAACCACCATGAGGATTATTGAGGACCTTCGAGAAACCATCAAGGAAGAAATTTTGGTGGTTCCTGAGAATATCAGAAACCACTTAAAAGATATTATGATAAAGGTGGTCACCAACGAAGGACCTTCGGATTTGCCCCAGGAACGACCGTTAGTTATCTTAATGGTCGGTATAAATGGTGGCGGCAAAACAACAACAATTGGTAAACTGGCTCATAGATTGAAATCCCAAGGAGATCAAGTACTTCTTGTGGCTGCTGATACATTTAGAGCTGCAGCTGCAGACCAATTGGAGATTTGGGGTAAAAGAAATGGAATAAATACAATTCGTCACAAAGAAGGGTCCGACCCTGCCGCAGTTTTATTTGATGGTATTCAGGCAGCAAAGGCAAGGAATATAGGAGTTCTTATTTGTGACACTGCAGGTCGACTTCAGAATAAAAAGAACCTAATGCAGGAATTGGAAAAAATGAGCAACATAATCAATAAAGAGTTTCCTCAAGCTGTTAGAGAAACTCTTTTAGTCCTTGATGCTACAACTGGGAAAAATGCTGTATCCCAGGCCCGAGAGTTTGATGCTGTTTCTGATCTTTCAGGAATTGTTTTGACCAAACTGGATGGGACGGCAAAGGGTGGCATAGTTTTAACAATCGTGGATGAACTTCACATTCCGGTTAAATTTATAGGAGTAGGAGAGGGATTAGAAGATTTACAGCCTTTCTCTCCTCAGGAATTTGTAGGGGGAATTTTTGATGAGTAAACCCATAGTGGCGGTAGTAGGCCGCCCTAATGTAGGGAAATCCACATTTTTCAATAAAGTTGTAGGACAGAGGATTTCAATTGTAGAGGATACACCTGGTGTTACAAGGGATCGTATCTATGCTGAGACAGAATGGAACGGCAAGACCTTTGCCCTAATTGATACTGGTGGAATTGACCCAAACACACAAGATATAATATTTGCCCAAATGCGAGTTCAAGCAGAAATAGCTATGGAAACAGCTGACACCATTATCTTTATGGTGGATGGAAAAGAGGGCCTAACTGCAGCAGATCACGATGTGGCCAAGCTCCTTATGCGAACAGGTAAAAAAGTAATTCTAGTGGTTAATAAATTAGATACCATGAAGCTTCCCGATAATTTTTATGAGTTCTACGAACTGGGATTAGGAGAGCCCGTCCCTATATCTTCAGTTAATATGCTGAATTTAGGGGACCTTCTTGATCAAATTGTGGATAGTTTTTCCGCCGAACTTTTCTTAGATGATGATGAGACCATAAAAATTGCGGTGGTAGGGAAACCAAATGTTGGCAAGTCATCTTTAATTAATGTTCTCTTAGGAGAAAACAGGGTAATAGTCTCTCCAATTGCTGGGACCACTAGAGATTCTATTGACTCACCATTCACTTGGAATGATGAGAAATATACCCTAATTGACACTGCTGGTATAAGGCGAAAATCCAAGGTAAGTGATGATATAGAGAGATATAGTGTAATAAGAGCCATTGCATCAATTGAGCGTTGTGACCTTTGTCTTATTATGATTGATGCTACAGAAGGTGTAACAGAGCAAGACAAGAAAATAGCAGGGGTTGCCCACGAAGCAGGAAAAGGCATTGTTATTGTTGTAAATAAATGGGATTTGTTAAAAAAAGAAACTAATACCATGAAGGAATATGAGAAAACCATACACAATGAACTGGTATTTATGGCCTATGCTCAAACCATCTTTATATCTGTTAAAGACAAGCAAAGGGTATTTCAAGTAATGGAGTTGGCAAAGAGAGTTTCAGAAAAAAGGGCCATGAGAATATCCACTGGTCAATTAAATGCCCTGATACAAGATGCTATGATGATGAACCAACCCCCTGCAGATAAGGGTAAGCGTTTAAAGATATACTATGGAACCCAGGTAGGGGTCAAACCACCCTTATTTTCCTTCCAAGTAAATAGAAGAGACCTGGTACATTTTTCATATTCCCGATATTTGGAAAATAAAATTCGTGATGCATTTGGCTTTGAAGGAACATCAATTAAATTCGTGTTCAGGGAAAAAGGCGAAAAGGAGTTATAAAAGATGATTTTGTTATTTGGCCTCATAGCGGTCTTGGCAGGCTACTTTATTGGTAATATATCACCTGCTATTTTAATAGGGAAGATGGCTGGCCTTGATATTAGAAAAGAAGGCAGTGGTAATGCAGGTTCTACCAATGTACTTCGAGTTCTTGGTAAGAGAGCAGCTATTGCAACCCTTATAATTGATGTGTTAAAAGGTACTGTGGCTGTTTCTTTGGGCCAGGCCTTGGGAGCCCTTAGTAATAGTGGTAGCTTTAATATCATGTTAATTGGTATGGTAGGTGGGATTGCTGCGATTTTCGGCCACACCTGGCCAATCCTTTTCGGATTTCGAGGTGGTAAGGGGGCAGCAACCTCATTAGGGGCAGTGATTGGAATTAGTCCTCTTTTGGCTTTGGCATGTTTTACAACAGCTGTAACTCTGTTTATCATAACTAGGAGGGCATCTATAGCATCTATAGGAGCCGCCATACTTCTACCCCTCATGTCACTTTTCATTGGCAGAGAAGGGATAGTTCATACAGGGGCCTATTTAATGTGGACCATAGTAATAGCCATAATTGTTGTTTTCAACCATAGAAGCAACATTAAAAGGTTATTGAAAAATGAAGAACCAAAAATTAAATTCAGAAAAGAATCTTTGTGATAAAGCAATAATTATTTAGCCGTAAATGTATGCGAGGAGGCAACAAAATGAAAAGAATAGGTGTTATTGGAGCAGGAAGCTGGGGAACGGCCCTTGCCATTACTCTATCAGATAAAGGTCATTCAGTAAAAATATGGGACCTAGATGGAGAACATTTGAAGGCCCTAAAAGCAGACAGAGAAAATGTGAAATATTTGCCTGGGATTCCCTTTGGCAAAAACCTAACCATTGCAATGAGTATACCAGAAACTTTAGCAGATACTGATATGGTGGTGTTTTCAGCCCCAGCCCAGCATTTTAGATCAGCCTTAACCTCTGCCTTGCCATACCTTAAAAATCAAATAATAGTGAATGTTGCGAAAGGAATTGAAAAGAAAACCTTGCTTCGTATGTCGGAGGTTGCAAAAGAGTTGGCACCAGAATTAAATTATGTTGCTTTATCCGGACCCAGCCATGCTGAAGAGGTGGGGCAAAAATTGCCAACCATTGTTGCAGTTGCATCAGAAAAACCCCAGAATGCTCTTAGTGCTCAAGAAGTATTCATGACAAATCGCTTTAGAGTATATACCAATCCAGACTTGGTTGGCTTAGAGCTAGGTGGAGCCCTGAAAAATATAATTGCATTAGGAGCAGGAATTTCTGATGGAATGGGTTTTGGGGACAACGCAAAAGCCGCTCTTATGACTCGGGGAATCGCTGAGATTGCTCGTTTAGGAGTTGAACTTGGAGCTGATAGAGAGACTTTCTTGGGCCTATCTGGAATAGGAGACTTGATAGTTACATGTACCAGTATGCATAGCCGTAATCGAAGATGCGGTATCCTTATAGGGCAAGGTGTTAAACCTTCTGAAGCGACAAAGCAAATCGGGATGGTGGTTGAGGGAATGTTTACTGCCCAGGCTGCTATTGAGTTAGTGAAAAAAGTTGGAGTAGAAATGCCTATTACAGAAGGTATTTATAAGATTATTAATGAAGAAATAGAAGTTCATGAAGCCGTTGAACTTTTAATGGGCAGAGAGAAGAAGGAAGAATATTAAAATACTAGCTTGGATAAGTTGTATAGGTCTTATCCCAGGAACAATTAGGCAGGAAGAGGAATTGAAGGATTTGATGAAGCAGGAGAAAACATATCATATAAAAACATTTGGTTGTCAGATGAATGAGCATGATTCAGAAATCATAAGTGGATTGTTGGAGGAAGTTGGCTATAGTGAAGCCCTAACTCAAGAAGAGGCAGAGGTGTATGTAATCAATACATGTAGTGTAAGAGACAATGCCGATAAGAGTTTTTTTGGAACTATAGGGCAGCTTAAAAAGTATAAAACCCCTGATGAACCAAGAATTATTTGTGTGGGTGGATGTATGATGCAGCAACCCCACATTGTTGAACAAGTTAAGAAGAGGTATCCTTGGGTTGATGTAATTTTTGGCACTCACAACATACATGAACTTCCCCGCCTTATAGAAGAGGCCAAAGAACAAACAAAGACCCTTGTAGATGTACGGGAAGCCTCAGAGAAAACCTTGGAGGGACTTCCTGCAAAAAGAGCTCACTCTTATAAGGCTCTGATAAATGTGACATTTGGTTGTAATAATTTTTGCACCTACTGTATTGTCCCCTACACAAGAGGGAGGGAAAGATCACGAGACCACCATGAAATAATCCGTGAAATCAAAAACCTAGCTCAAGAGGGAGTAAAAGAGGTAATGCTCCTTGGACAAAATGTCAATTCTTATAAGCCAGACTTTACCCAATTAATTTACTCTATATCTGAAATCCAAGGCATAGAAAGAATTCGATTTATGACATCTCATCCCAAAGACATATCGGATGAACTAATAGAGGCATTTGGAAAACTGGAAAAACTAAGTAACTATATCCATCTTCCTGTGCAATCTGGAAGTAACAAAATACTAAAGGCAATGAATCGTAAATATACCGCAGAAGATTACAAAACATTGATTGGTAAATTAAGAGATGTAGCCCCCAATATGGCAATAACTACGGATATTATAGTGGGCTTTCCAGGAGAAGAGGAAGAGGATTTTCAGGAAACCCTAGATTTAATAAAAGAAGTGGGATTTGATTCGGCATTTACATTTCTTTATTCTATAAGAAAAGGAACACCAGCAGAAAAATATGATAAGCAGATCCCTGAGGCTATTAAGCACCAACGCTTTAACAGGCTAGTTGATCTAGTTAACACCAGTGCCAAAGAGAAAAATATGGCATATATAGGAACAGTACAAAATGTTTTGGTTGAAGGCCCATCAAAAAAGGGTAGAGGAAGCTACCAGGGAAGGACAGAAAGCTATAAATTAGTGAATTTCACTGGATCAGAAAAAGAAGTTGGAGCAATTATTCCTGTAAAAATCCTTGATGGCAATACTTTTAGCCTAAAAGGCCAGATGGTAAAGTAAGGAGAGGCAGATGTATGCAATAATAGGTGCCCATCTACCAGTTCTTGAATGGGTCTTGATTGGAACAAATACCATAGTCGCTATCCTTGTCATATTTTTGGAAAGAAAAGATCCATCAGCTACTCTGGCATGGGTTATGATACTATTTTTTTTACCAGTAATAGGTATTTTCTTTTACATTATGTTGTCTAATTCCGTAATAAGAAAAAAGGCAATGAAACTAACCCTTGAGGAAGAAAAATTTATTCACGAATCCCTGGTAAGTCAAATGAAGGAAATAGCATCAGGAGAATTTGAATTCAACAGCCCAAAAACAGAAAAATGGAGAGACCTGCTTCGCCTACAACAAATATTAGGGGATGCCTACTATACACAGGATAATGAAATTCAGGTTATAACCGATGGTAATGAGATGTTTGCAACCCTACTTAGGGATATAAAAGCTGCTAAGAATACCATAAGTATAGTCTATTTTATTATTAAGACTGATGAAATAGGAAGAAAATTTTTAAGTGCCCTAAGTGAAAAAGCAGCTGAAGGAGTTGAAGTAAGGCTTTTAGGTGACGGCTTAGGCTGTAGAGGACTTACAAAAAAGGTATTGAAACAATTTAGGGACAGCGGAGGGCATTTTGCCTTTTTCCTTCCCTTAAAATTTAGATATTTTAGCCCAAGATTGAATTATAGAAATCATAGAAAGCTGGTTATTATTGATGACACCATAGGCTATATTGGAGGCTTTAATATTGGCAGGGAATATCTTGGCAGAAAGAAAAAATTTGGCAATTGGAGAGACACTCAATTAAGGATCCTTGGCAGTGCGGTCCAGGATATTAACGCTAGATTTCTTTTGGATTGGAGAACAGCTGTTAAGGAAGACCTAACCCTAAAGGATGCATATTTTTCCAATACAATTGGTAATGGAACAACAGGAATTCAGGTTGTTAGCAGTGGCCCCGATACCGGAAAAGAAGAAGTAAAACGTGGATTTAACCGAATGATCTCAACAGCAGAAGAAAAAATTTGGATACAAACACCTTACTTTGTACCTTCCAACAGCCTTCATGAAAACCTAAAGGTAGCGGTAATGTCTGGTGTGGATGTTAGAATTATGATACCCAATAAACCCGATCACATGTTTGTTTACTGGGCAACATGGTCTTACGTAGGGGATCTTATTGAGCTAGGTGCTAAAGTATATATCTACGACGCAGGATTTCTTCATGCCAAGACCCTGGTTGTTGATGGAGAAATAAGTAGCGCAGGGACAGCTAATTTTGATAGAAGAAGTTTTAAGCTCAGCTTTGAAACCAATGTTTTTATTTACGGAGCAAAACAAGCAAAAAAAATGGAGGAAATATTTGAAGAAGATATGCTAAAATGTTATCAACTAACCAAGGAATCTTATAGGAAGCGAAATTTCTTAATTAAAATAAAGGAACCGGTATGCCGCTTACTATCTGACTTATTATGATCTAAGAAAGGAAATTTACAAGATGTTTGATGTTTTGAAAAAAGTTGATGTTGATGTTTACGACGTAATTATGAGAGAGGAAGCCAGACAGGAAAACAAACTGGAGATGATTGCTTCCGAAAACTTTACCAGCAAAGCGGTTATGGAAGCCTGCGGTAGTATTTTAACCAATAAATACGCCGAAGGATATCCTGGCAAAAGATATTATGGGGGCTGCGAACACGTTGATGAGGTAGAAACCCTTGCCATTAACCGGGCAAAGGAATTGTTCGGAGCTGAATTCGCAAATGTTCAGCCTCACAGTGGTGTTTCCGCAAACATTGCAGTTTACTTTGCACTTCTTGCCCTTGGAGATACTGTCCTAGGTATGGACCTCTCAAATGGTGGACACCTAACCCATGGTAGCCCAGTTAATATATCGGGAACCTATTTTAACTTTATCCCTTATGGTTTGAATTCTGAAACTGAAACCATAGATTTTGACCAAGTAAGAGATTTGGCAAAAAAGCATAAGCCCAAGATGATTGTGGCTGGAGCTTCAGCCTACCCTAGAATCCTAAGAACTGATATTTTCAGGGAGATTGCTGATGAAGTAGGAGCCATTCTAATGGTGGATATGGCTCATATAGCGGGACTTGTAGCAGGTGGGGTTCATGCTAACCCAGTTAAGGACGCTCATGTAGTAACTACCACAACCCATAAAACCCTTAGGGGTCCTAGAGGTGGGATTATACTTGCCAAGGAAGAATTCGGACCTGCCATTAACAAAGCCATTTTCCCAGGTACACAAGGTGGGCCTTTAATGCACGTTATAGCAGGGAAAGCAGTTTGTTTGAAGCAGGCCATGGAACCATCTTTTAAAGTATATCAAAGGCAGGTTGTGGAAAACGCCAGAGTCTTAGGTGAGGAATTACTGGCTAGAGATTTCCGCATGGTTTCTGGTGGGACAGACAATCATTTGATACTCTTAAATTTAATCA
Organism: Anaerovoracaceae bacterium; assembly: GCA_034003765.1. GTDB lineage: Bacteria > Bacillota > Clostridia > Peptostreptococcales > Anaerovoracaceae > JAAZGD01. The sequence goes on from JAVEXZ010000008.1 coordinate 67,793, forward strand.
ATAAGGGGCTTACAGGGGAAAAAGCTGAAATTCTTTTAGACGAATCTAATATTACTACCAATAAAAACACAGTTCCAAATGATCCTCAAAGTCCATTTGTAACAAGTGGGGTTAGGTTGGGAACTCCAGCCTTAACAACTCGAGGATTCAAAGAAGGGGAAATTAAAAAGGTCGCACAAGCTATTTCTCTTGTTTTAGATTCTAAGGGAGCTAAATCTCCAGAAGCTAAAAGAATCGTTAAAGAATTATGCGATGATTTTCCTCTAAAAGATTGGGAGAAGGTATAGATGAAAAGATTTTTAGATCCTACATCCATTATATTTTTAGTGATTATGGCATTTACCGCTATTTCAGGAGGCAGGTTTTCCAGCCCCCAAGACTGGATATTTCACACATTGATGATTTTCCCAGGGATAATAATTGGACTTTCATTTCATGAGTTCGCCCATGCTTTTGTGGCATATAAATTAGGGGACATGACACCAAAACTTCAAGGCCGTGTAACAATAAGCCCCCTTGCCCACATAGACCCTATTGGGATGATTGCCCTAATATTTATTGGTTTTGGATGGGGAATTCCTGTTCAGATTAATCCACGTAATTTCAAAAAGCCACGAAGGGACGAATTCCTTGTGGCTATTGCTGGTGTCACAACCAACTTCATTTTGGCATTTATTTTTGTGGGTGTGGTAAAGTTGTTTATTTCCTTTGGAGCAGAACTTGCAGGCTCTTCCTTGGGTGGAACTATAGTAGAAGTCTTGTTATATGTGGTCCAAATAAATTTAGTACTTATGGTATTCAACTTATTACCAATTCCACCTTTGGATGGGTTCAATATCATTGGAGAAGTTTTTAATCTAAAGAGAAGTGAATGGTACTACAAAATATATGACAAGGGAATGATTATTCTTTTGATTTTTATAATTCTAGGCCTGGTAGAAAGAGTTTTGCTTCCTGCAGTCGGCTTCTTCTATCAGATGCTTTTAGGAATATTCTTCTAGACATTATTCCTACTTTTAGAATTCTCCATATGGATTTCCATGGCAGCAACACCTGCCTCAGCATCTTTTGTCAAAAATGCATTAAATATGGCCTTGTGTTCTGCCAGGACGGAAGGCAGATAGTCTTCGCTGTACTCCATATCTCTTCGCCTATATTTGAGATAAACTTGGTAGGATGAAAGAACGTGTCGGAGCATTAGGTTGTGTGAGGCTCCATAAATTATTTGATGAAAACCCACGTTAATGTTAAGCATTTTTTCTATATCTTTTTTCATTGTATAGAATTCCATGAACTCAAAAGTCTCTTCAAGAGCTTCAAGCTCTTCTTCTGTGATACGCTGGATAGCCCAGCGTATTGCTTGCATTTCATAGACCTTTCTTAGGTCATACATATCCAACATATCCTGGTGGGAAAACCCAACTACAAAAGCTCCACGGTTGGGTATATTTTCAACTAATCCATCCATTTCTAGCTGTCTAAGAGCTTCTCTAACTGGAGTACGGCTTACATTAAACTCGGAACAAAGGCTTTGTTCCGTCAACTTTTCACCGGGCTTTCTTGTACCGCAAAGAATATCCTTTTGTAGCTGAAGAAAAAGATTGCTGGCTAGTGGTACAGCTGTTTTATTTAATTCTTCTAAGTATTTAGTCCTTTTCATTTAGAACTCCTTTGTTTTCCCCCAATTGCTAGCAATAAAGGATAAGACGGCATTTGTATAGTCTGACCCCTTATCCCCTGTTCCGTCTCTTAGTACATTAACGGTGGTATCAGCAAAGATTAAGGCATCTTTTAGGATGTTTGCCTCTTCCACTTTATCGATGTGGCGTAGAAGCATTTCACTGGCTTTCATCAGGCTGGCAGGGTTTGCGAATTCACCTCTTCCAGAAGAGACCATTCTGGGAGCTGACCCGTGTATGGCCTCAAACATAGCATATTGATCCCCAATATTTCCGCTACCAGCTGTTCCTACACCACCTTGTAATTGGGCTGCTTCATCTGTTAGGATATCTCCATAAAGGTTAGGGGCAAGAATAACGCGGAAGTCAGATTGAACCTGAGGGTTTACTAAGTTAGCAGCCATAATATCTACATACCGATCATCTACTGGGATATCTGGGTATTCCTTTGCAACATCATAGCAGATTTCCAAAAACTTCCCGTCGGTCTTTTTCATTATATTTGCTTTTGTAATAATTGTAACCTTAGAATTACCATTAGCCTTAGCATACTCAAAAGCAGCTCGGGCTATTCGTCGAGTTCCTTTTGTGGTGGTTACCTTAAAGTCAAAAGCAATATCTCCTATATCGATACCTCTACTGCCTAAAACGTATTCACCTTCTGTGTTTTCACGGAAAAACATCCAATCAATATTTTTTTCGGGTATAGATACAGGTCTTACATTGGCATAAAGATCTAGTTCTCGTCTTAAGGCTACATTTGCACTTTCCATATTGATAGAAGTTTCTCTGTTATCAGGAGTAGTTGTTGGACCCTTTAAGAGAACATCACATTGGCTGATTTGAGTTAAAACATGAGGTGGAAGGGTGGCTTTTACAGCTATTCTATTTTCTATTGTTAATCCTTCAATTTCACGTAATTCAATTCTGTTCTTGTCTCTGGCAAGAAGTGCACTTAGAACCTTTTGAGTTTCCTCCATAATAATTAGGCCAATTCCATCACCAGCAATAGTTCCTATTATAATCTTATCTCGGTCTTTGAATGGCCTCTTTGATAGGGGCATCATTTTATCATGGCGTTCCTGCTGTTCTTTGATAAGAGCTTCAAAGGCTGCAACAGCCTCTTTTACTGATATAGTATCTTTCATTTTTGTCTCCTTCTTATAAGTTTATTTTTCCACCTTTGAGAATCATCTCAATCTCTAAGGCGGAGAAGTTGGTTGCTGTAGTATAAGATTTACCAGAATCCAAATTTTTGATCTGGACTATTCCACTTTTAATTTGGGACTGGGCACTTTCTATATATAGGTCGTTGCCCATTACTATGTCTTCATAGTCATCTGGGTTCTCAAAAGTCAAAGCTATGATTCCGCTGTTTATAAGATTAGAACGGTGGATCCTTGCAAAGGATTTTGCCACTACAAATTTTACCCCTAGATAAAGAGGGACTAGGGCTGCATGTTCTCTGCTGGAGCCTTGCCCATAATTATGGCCTCCTACAATACTACAGCTTTTAGCTTCTAGACATCTTTTAGAAAAATCCTTGTCAATCTTCTCAAAAGAGAATTTTGCTAGGTATGGAACATTTGAACGATAGGGTAAAAGTCTTGCATCGCTAGGCATTATATCATCGGTAGTAATATTATCTCCCACTTTTAATGTGACCTTAGCAGCAATTTTGTCTGGAAGTTCTGTGTTTCTTGGGAAGGGCTTGATATTGGGGCCCATTTCAAGAGGAATATTCTTGCCCTTTTCCCCAGGATATATGATAAATGAATCTCGCGGTTCAAAATTTACATCTTCTATAATGGGGTAGGGGATATCGCTGTCGTTTCCGTCAGTTAAGACTCCAGTTATTGCAGATAGAGCTGCAGTTTCTGGGCTTACTAGGTAAATCATGGCATCGTTTGTTCCACTTCGACCTTTGAAGTTGCGGTTAAAGGTTCTAAGGGATACAGCTCCAGATTTGGGGGATTGGCCCATACCAATACAGGGGCCACAAGCATTCTCTATTATCCTGGCCCCGGCATTAATCATATCTGCTAAGGCCCCGTTTTCTGCCATTTTTGCCAGTATTTTGCTTGAACCTGGAGAAATAACAAGGCTTACATCTTGTGCAACCTTTCTGCCTTTTAGAATTGCTGCTACTTTCATAAGGTCTGAATAAGATGAATTAGTGCAGCTCCCAATAGCCACTTGATCAATCTTAATAGGGCCGACTTCCTTAACATCAGAAACGTTATCAGGGCTATGGGGCTTTGCAACTTGAGGAGGAATGCTACTTAAATCTAGGATCAACTCTTCATGGTAGATGGCATGGGGATCTGCTGAAATCGCCCTGTAGTCCTGACTTCTTCCTTGAGCAGTCAAATATGCTAGAGTGTTCTCATCGCTGGGGAAAATTGAAGTAGTAGCTCCCAACTCAGCCCCCATATTTGTTATGGTTGCCCGGTCAGTAAGGCTAAGAGTTTTTACCCCATCTCCCGTGTATTCTATAATTTTTCCCACCCCACCTTTTACTGTAAGTTCTTTAAGAACCTTAAGAATGATATCCTTTGCAGAAGACCAAGGAGGTAAAGAGTTTCTTAGCTCTACCTTTAATACCTTGGGTACTGTTAGTGAGTAGGTCCCCTTAGCCATTGCCATAGCAACATCTAGACCCCCTGCACCCATGGCAATCATTCCAAGACCTCCCCCAGTTGGTGTATGGCTATCTGAGCCTAGTAGGGTTTTCCCTGGTATACCATAGTTTTCAATATGTAGTTGATGGCAAATTCCGTTTCCAGGCTTGCTATAAATAACACCGTGTCGGCCAGCAACACTTTTTATGAAGGCATGGTCATCTGCACTTTCAAAACCAGTCTGCAGGGTATTATGGTCCACATAAGCAACAGATAATTCGGTTTTAATCTGGTCTATATCCATAGCCTCTAATTGTAGATATACCATAGTCCCTGTAGAATCCTGGGTTAAGGTTTGATCAATTTTAATTGTTATCTCTTGGCCAGGATTAAGTTCCCCCTGGATTAAGTGTTCTGCTAGTATCTTATATGCTAGTGAATTCCCCATATGTCCCCCTATTAATAGTTTCTGTTAAATTGTATATTTGTATACAAGTTTAATTGAAATTTACTTGCTTGTCAAGAATAAAAAGCCAAAAGCAAGTCTTTTGAATCTAAAAAACAAGGCTTCAAAAGCCAAAAGCAAGTCTTGAGAATCTAAAAAACAAGGCTTCAAAAGCCAAAAGCAAGTCTTTTGAATCTAAAAAACAAGGCTTCAAAAACCAAAACAAGGCTTCGGTATATCTGTATATATATCTGTATAAAGTGAGTAACAAGTTTATATGGAAGAATGCAATTTGAAATCTGGGTGGTGGGTGAAGCTTACTAATTTTAATACAGGTCTTATGAAACCATGGCAAGGGTCATACAATAAAAAAACAGGACCTTATGAAAGGCCCTGTTAATTAGTATCCTGATTGAGACTTATTGTCTTTAGTG
>JAVEXZ010000009.1:0-24106 GCA_034003765.1 Anaerovoracaceae bacterium
GAAGGAAGGACCATAACAAAAGGCACAGGATCTCCCTTGTAAATAGTTCGCTTAAATATAAATGCAACAGTTATTGCCACAATTACTCCCGTTATATATATTCCTATGAGAACAAGGGCTCTTGAATCAGTAAAGAATGCTGCTGTAAACATGGCATATATAGGAAGTTTAGCACTACAAGACATAAATGGAATTAGAACAATGGTTAAGTGCCTATCTCTCTTGCTGGGAAGAGACCTAGTTGCCATTATGGCTGGCACAGAACACCCAAAGCCTATTAGCATTGGTATAATACTACGGCCTGAAAGCCCTAGTTTTCTCAGGAGTTTATCTAATACAAAGGCAACCCGAGGCATGTATCCTGAGTCTTCTAATATAGAAAGAAAGAAAAATAGCACAGCTATAATAGGGAGAAAGGAAAGAACACTTCCCACACCAGCTGAAATCCCTCCAATAATTAAACCATGAAGAGCAGGGCTAGCATTGCCAGCTATCAAGGCCTGATCAAGATTATCAATAAGTATCCCAATTCCAACCCCCAGCCAGTCTGCTAGAAAGCTTCCTATGGAATTAAATGTGGCATAAAAAACCAAGGCCATAATGACCAAAAAAATAGGGATAGCAAAATATTTATGGGTCAAGATTTTATCTATCTTATATGTACGCTCTTGCTCCACAGTTGATAGTAATGGCTTTTCTATAACATGGGCCGATAAGTTCTCTATAAACTCATATCTCATGTCCGCAACAGCTGCTTCCCTATCAGTATTTGTATGATCTTCCATATCTTCTACGATATGTTTGATAATATCTAGGTCAGCATCGCTAAGTTTCAGCTCTTTCTCCAAGATCTCGTCACCTTCTACAAGACGGGTTGCAGAAAAGCGAAGGGGTAATCCTGCGGCACATGCATGGTCAGATATAATATGAAGTACTGCATGAATGGCATTGTGTACGTGGCCTGAACAGAAATCCAGCTTCTTGGGCACTTGCTGGTTCTTAACAGCCTCTAAAGCATAGTGAACCAAATCATGGGTTCCTTGATTTTTACTTGCAGAAATAGGTATAACGGGAATGGTCAACTCTTCTGAAAGCATTTGAAGGTCTATTTCGATTTGATTCTTGGCTATTTCATCCATCATATTAAGGGCCAACACCATGGGTATCTCTAACTCCATAAGTTGAAGCGTAAGATAGAGACTTCTTTCTATACTGGTGGCATCCACGATATTAACTATTACATCAGGCCATCCTGATAGGAGAATTTCTCTGTTTGATAGATCGTCCGCTGAATAGGTGGATAAAGAATAAAGGCCAGGAAATTCCATAACATTTACAAAATCGTGTCGCTTGACATAACCTTCTTTACCATTCCACGAGCTTTTATGAAGTATGCCCCCAGTCAAATGGTTGAATAGGGTAGTCAGCCCCACGTTAGGGTTCCCCACCAAAGCAATATTTATTGACTTTTGTCTCTTTCTACTTATCTCCATCCGTCTCCTCTCCAGTGGGCATGCATTGACCTTTTCCTTCTTGATTGCACTGTGGTCCCTTTTTCATTGCATTTTGTTTCCAGGGTTTTCCTTCTTGCCCCTCCTTACTTCTGCCAGGCCCTCGCCTATTACGATGACAATCTTCAATCTTGCAAGCCTTGTCAGTTCCTGGGCATTTATTCTTAGTACCAAAATAACACTTACCACAGTGACTACATTCAAAGTAAAAAACCTCGATGGCCTTTGCTTCACTTTTTCTAAGTGTTAATTCATAGCCTCTTATATAAAGCTCAATGGGGTCTCCCATCGGGGCTATTCTTCTAACCATTACTGGGGTATAAGGAGTTAGTCCCAAGTCTAATAGGCGACGGCGCAAGGCCCCCTCACCACCAACTGTTTTGATTACCGCCCTTTTCCCTACCGCTAATTGGTCTAGGGTTAATATCTTTTGTCCACCTGCCATATAAACCTTCCTCTTCATTATTTGATCAATTTGCCTTCTTCATCAACGAATTCACCCTATCCTAGGCTCTCACTTTGTAAGCAAGGAATGCTAAGGGGAGGAGAATTCTCAGTTATTAGGGTGAATATCACCCAAATTATACTAATTGTTGATGTTGATGATATCTATGTAATCTATTAATATATAAAAACCCTGTTTTCACGTGCTGAATTTTATGCTGAATTAAAGGCTGAACTAAATGCCATCTCAAAACCTATCCTCTATTTTTATATTTTTTGGTCTAATTTTTTCTTTTATTATACCCTAACTTGGGATAGTAAACCACCACCAAATACTAGAATCCTCTACTCAAAAAAGAAGCTACATAAAGACTTCACCCTAGATAAAGTGAATCTAGTAATAAGGGGGAGTTATGCTAAGGTGAAGCTAGTATTAAGTGGGCTTTAGGCTAGAATGAGGCTAGTAGTAAGTGGGCTTTAGTCTAGGGCGAGGATAGGTAGAAGCTGTTTTTTACCCCTTTATCTTGGGGTTTTCAAATCTAAAATTATAATAAATAACAATAAGGGGTCGATCATTATCTAGGGAAGGTTATTAAGAGTTGAGTTCCAATATAAGAGTTCCTAAGTAGTAGGGTTCGGAAGTTGACCGAAAAGTTTAACCCTCCACTTTCTTGAAATCACTAAATACACATGGTACTATTAACGAAAATAAAGGACGATTTGGTTAATTGGAATCTACCCAATTCTCAGAAATTATATTTATGGATTAGCTTAATTTTTAGGAGACTTTTGCCATGAAAATACTGACAGCTGAAAAAATACAAAAAACCTTCCAAATGGGCGAGGTCCAGGTTAATGCCCTTATTGACACATCTTTTTCTGTTGAAGAAGGAGAGTTTGTTGTGATACTAGGCCCTAGTGGGTCGGGTAAAAGCACCCTACTAAATATACTTGGTGGAATGGACACTCCAACTTCGGGAAAGGTCTTCCTAAGAGATGTAGAAATAACCTCTTACGATGAAAAGGAACTCACCCTCTATCGCAGAAATAATATAGGTTTTGTTTTTCAATTTTATAATATTATGGCTAACCTTACAGCAAGGGAGAATGTTGAGCTAGCCACAGAAATTTCTCGAGATCCATTGCCAATAGACGATATGCTCCATGCCGTTGACCTATGGGATAGGCAAGACCATTTTCCATCCCAAATGAGTGGTGGTGAACAACAAAGGGTTTCTATTGCAAGAGCCGTTGCCAAGAACCCTGAGATACTTTTGTGCGATGAGCCTACAGGAGCCTTAGACTATGAAACAGGGATTTCGATATTAGCCCTTTTGAAAAAAGTAAATCTGGAAATGAAAAAAACAGTAATTCTCATTACCCATAATGCAGATATAGCCCTTATGGCAGACAGGGTCCTAAAGATGAGGAGCGGAGAAATTATAGAAGATTTTACCAACCCAAACCCCTTGTCAGTTGAAGAGATTAAGTGGTAAATATGAAAAAGATCAACACCATGCTTCTTCGCATGATACTTCAATCAAAAAGCCAATTTATTGCTATCTTAGTAATAATAATAACGGGTATTTCAGTATTCACCGCCATGAATATGGTTGCTATTAATATGCAAAGCAGTCTTGATTTGTATTATGCTCAAAATAGCTTCCCCCACTTTTTCATAGAAAGCACCGGTTTTCCAGAAAATGAAACCAAAAAAATCAAATCCATTCCTGGAGTGGAAAATGTTACTGGGAGAATTACATTAGAGGGCAGAATGCTCACAGAAGATCCCAACGAGCGTGTCAATCTTAGAATTAAGTCAACATCTTCCAATGAAGATTCCTTGTGCACCAATACCTTGATGGAAGGGACCATGAACTTAAAAGATATAAAGGACGTCCTTGTAATAGATCAGTTCGCAAAAGCTCGGGGGATCAAACCAAAGGATAAAATAACAATTCAAGTTGGAGGTCTTCAGTATACCTTGAATGTGGTAGGTACTGTGGCCAACCCAGAAAATGTATATATGATGGAGAATGCCCAATCCCTCCTTCCTGACAGCAAAAGTTTTGGAGCTTTATATGTAACTGAAACATTTGCTCAATGGGCAGGAAACCTTCCCGGCAGCTATAATGAACTCCTAGTAAAAATGGCCCCTGATACCGATGCAGACATACTTAAAGATAAACTTGAAGATCGAATGGAAGTCTACGGTCTCAAACAGACAATTGACAGAGAAAACCATCTTAGTAATAGTGTTCTCATTGCAGAGTTTACCAATTTAGATACCATGGCTGATTCCCTCCCTTTGCTATTCTTAATAGTAGCAGGACTTATCTTAATGATGATGCTGGGCAGAATGGTAAAACGAGATCGAATGAAAATAGGGGTTCTCAAAGCTATTGGATATTCCAGCAAGAGCGTTCTACTTCATTATGTGGGGTATGCCTTAACTGCTGGAGTCCTCGGAGGATTAACTGGATCTCTTGCAGGAATGGCTTTAGCGGGTTGGATGACCAGATTTTACTTAGAATTTTTTCATATACCCGTATTCAATATTGAAGTATACTTTTATTACATCTTCCTGGGTATAACACTCTCAACACTTATCTGTATTGTATCGGGAATTATTGGAGCTCGAGGTGTTCTTCGAATAGCACCAGCAGATGCCATGAGATCAGATGCTCCTAAAGCAGGGAAGCGAATACTAATTCAAGATTTCACGAAGTTTTGGACCAAGCTAGCTTTTAGCAATAAGATGGTGGCAAAAAATATTTTCAGAAACAAAAAACGCAGCGGATTTGTTCTAGCAGGGGTAGCCTTAACCTTTGGTATGATGCTTTTCACAAACAGTATGTCTGGTGTTATTGACCAATTAATGAACAAGCATTTCACTGAATTCCAGAAGATGGAGTATAATATAACATTCCAAAAACCTGTAGATAGTTCTACGGTATATGATATGACCTATCTGGTTGATGTGGATGCTATCGAGGGGAAAATTGAATATCCTTTCACCATTTCCCATGGTAACAAAGAAAAAACCGCCCTTATCCTTGGGCTAAAAAGAGATACTCAGTTTTACGAATTACAAGATTCTGACGGAAACCCCGTCTCTATCCCTAATAAGGGCATTCTTTTATCAAAAAATTTGGCTTCTGCCCTAGGCATTGAGAAAGGCGACTCTGTAAGACTTAAAAGTTTCATTCCTGGGCGGGAGGATGTTTACACCCAAGTAAGAGGAATCATAAAGCAATCTTTGGGGATGAGTGGATATATGAATATAGACTATATGGGAGATTTGCTTCTTGAACAGAACCTTATCACTGGAGTGTTTCTTGATTCTCAGGATGATAAGCTAAACGAAAAACTTATAAAGGCTCCAAACATTTCATCTGTTATGTCAAGTGAAGCATCAAGGGCAGTCTACGATGAATATATGACTATGATGATCCTGTCTATAGGCTTTATGGTTGTCTTTTCTGGAATCCTGGGCTTTGCAATAGTATATAATGCAACTATAGTAAACTTAAACTCCAGAGAAATGGAGTTTTCATCCATGCGAGTTCTTGGCTTTACACGAAATGAAATTTTTAGAATGATTCTCAAGGAAAATAATATACTCCTTATAGGAGGAATCTTATTAGGTATCCCTATAGGAACTATCTTTGCAGGATACAGCGGAGCTGCCCTAAGCACAGATATTTATAACTTTGAAATGACCCCAACTTTTTGGGCATTTATATTATCTACCATATATACAATCATATTTGTTACCATAGCACAGTTTGCAACCTACCGAAAAGTTCAGAGCCTTGACTTCCTTGGTGCCCTGAAAAGTAGAGAATCCTAAGGAGACGAAAAATGAAAAAAATTACATCGATTCCAAAGCTTAAATTTGATGGTAAGCCTGATTTTAAGAAACACAAGAAAATTATTATTGCCCTGGGAATATTGATTATTGTGGGAGCTTCTCTTGCTTCCTATATTTCTTCAGGTGTCCCTGTAGACTCAGCTTTGGTAAGTGAAGGGACTGTTAGCAAAATAGTAAGTGAATCTGGCACCGTTGAATCCCGAAGTGCTGTTCTTCTTACGGCCAAACAAACTGGAGAAATAAGGGGAATACTTGTCGAAGAAGGGGACTCCGTAAAGCAAGGGGACTCTTTGGTTACTGGAGATGGCACCAGCGCCAATCTTGATATAAAAAGCCTGGAAGCAGAGCTTAGAGGGTTAGAAGCCCAGTATAATCAAGCTGCCGATTTGGCTAGAAAAAGCAAAACCCTATATAATCAAGGAGCAATCAGTGGACAAGAATATCAACAGGCCCAAACTGCAGCCAACCAACTATCCGCTCAAGTTGACGCCCTAAGATACTCCATAAGTAGCTACGCCTACTCTTCAGGGGGAGGGGGTCTTATTGCTCCTATTGATGGTGTCATCACTGGGATTTTCGCAAAAGAAGGTGAATCCATAATGATGGGCCAACCTCTTATTGAGATCTCTAACCTAGAAGATATCTATGTGGTGACAGACTTAATTGTAGGGGATGCGGATTTAGTTGAAACAGGAAATGTGGTTCGAGTTTTCGACAAGGATTCAGGAATAGACGACCCCAATAGTAAGGTTAGCAAGGTCCATTTAAAGGCCCAAGACTACCTTTCGGATTTGGGAATTACTCAAAAAAGGGTCAGGGTAGAAATCTCTTTGTCTCAAGAAAATGCTCCCCGATTGGGGAGTCGTGTAGATGTGGAAATCACAGTGGGCCAGAAGATGAATGTACTTAGAGTCCCAGACACAGCCCTTTTTGATGTGAATGACATCCCACATGTATATGTTATTGAGAGCCGGAAAGCAAAGCTTCGTCAAGTGTCCATAGGTCTGGAAGGCGAGGATTACGTGGAAATCCTATCAGGCCTAGAGATGGAAGATGAAGTAATCCTATCCCCAGCAAACGATATCTCTGACAACACTAGAGTTAAGGCTACTAAAGCAAATCCAACTCCTTCATAGCCTAAGATAAGGGCCGGCAGATGAGTGCTATAAAATGAGCTACTGGGGCAATTCCACCTCCTTCATGGCATTGAGGGTTTCGGTAATTAGTTTTTCTAATTCCCAGCCAAGCATTTCTGCACCTTGGTTTATAACATCACGGTCACAACCTGCAGCGAACTTTTTATCTTTAAATTTTTTCTTAACAGAACTGTATTCCATATCCATAACACTTTTAGATGGCCGCATCAAAGCAGCTGCCCCAATTAGCCCAGTTAGTTCATCTGTAGCATATAGGATTTTTTCCATGGTGTGTTCTGGCATTACATCTGAGCAATGGCCATATCCATGACTAACTACTGCACGTATTAATGCTTCATCTGCCCCAGCTTCTCTTAGAAGTTCTGGGGCTTTTTTGCAGTGTTCTTCAGGCCATTTTTCAAAATCTAAATCGTGCAAAAGCCCAACCAACCCCCAAAAATCCTCTTCTTCCCCGTAACCTAATTCCCGGGCAAAATACCTCATAACTCCTTCAACTGTATAGGCATGCTGCATGTGAAATGGTTCTAGGTTATGCTTTTCAACAAGTGCTACTGCTTGTTCTCTTGTAATCATCCTTTTTGTCCTTTCTATATTAGAAAATTAATATCGTTAAACACTTTAGGAACATTTTAAAGCTAAAATTTAAAGTCCACTATCCCTACTATACTTGGTTTTCAGTTAAAAATTACTGGCGCAAAATATTTTGGGTTCATAATTATCAGCAAACCTTATGGTGGACTTCCAATTATTTGCAATCCTCTTAGGCTACACTCTTCCTTAAAATCGCAACAAAAAATTACATTCTTAAATGTTGCCCCCAAAGTTGATAAGTACCCTTCCACAAAGTCAATTAATGGGGTACAATTAAATTATTATAACACTGGAGGATAAAATGAACAACTTGGAGTTTTTAGGAAAATACAAGAAACTACAGAATGGAAGCGATATCCGAGGTGTAGCCTTGGAGGGAGTAGAGGGTCAAAATGTAAATCTCTCAGAAAGGGAAGTTTTTAATATAAGCCAGAGTTTTGTTTTGTGGCTATCAAAGCAACTAGACCTAACACCTGGTGATATTAAAGTAGCAGTGGGCAGAGACTCAAGGATTTCAGGCCCAAACCTTATAGCAGCTTCTTTGGAGGGAATTGAGAATCAAAAGGCTAAAGCCATTGATACTGGCTTGTCCTCAACACCAGCTATGTTTATGTCTACGGTTTTTCCTGAGATCAAGGCTAATGGAAGCATAATGCTAACTGCTTCCCACCTCCCATGGAACAGGAATGGAATGAAATTTTTCGCACCTTCTGGGGGTCTTGATAAAAGTGATATCACAGAAATTCTAATTAGGGCTGCTGAATTAGAATTAGAAAACCAACCTTATTCCAATTGCCTAGAGAAGAATTCAAAAAATTCACAAGATCCAAAGTATTACAGGAATCGCAACACCCCAATAGATGGGCTTGGTATGGAGGTCCTAGAGGACAAGAATAATAGGGAGGCTAAGAATTGGGCGTCTAATAAAACTTTTGAAAAATTCCCTTTAATGGCTAGATATTCAGAGCATTTGCGGGATTTAATCCTAAAAGGTGTTAGACAAAACTCTGAGGCTTTGCCCTTAGAAAATCCAGAAGTTCAAAATGTGGAAAACATCCAAGCCCTACCCTTAGAAGACCTGGAGTTTTTACCCTTAAAAGGAATGAGAATTATCGTAGATGCAGGAAATGGGGCAGGTGGTTTTTTCGCCACTGATGTTTTGGCTCCCCTTGGCGCAGATACTTCTGGCTCTATGTACCTAGATCCCGACGGGACATTTCCCAACCATCCACCTAACCCTGAAGACCCTAGTGCTCTAGTGGACTTATGCCAAGAAGTCCTAAATAGACAAGGTGATTTGGGTTTGATTTTTGATACAGACGTTGATAGGGCTGCAGCTGTTGATTCCAAGGGACGAGAAATCGCGCGAAATAGGATTGTGGCTCTAGCTGCCACTTTTGCCAAAGAAAAAAGCCCTGGTACAACAGTGGTTACCGACAGTGTTACCAGCACTCAGCTTCAGGATTTTATTGAAAATCAGTTAGGTTTAGTTCACCACCGCTTTAAAAGAGGATATAGAAATGTAATTAACGAATCCATCAGACTTAATGCATCTGGAATAGATAGCCAGTTGGCCATTGAAACATCTGGCCACGGGGCCTTCAAAGACAACTACTTCCTTGATGATGGAGCCTACCTTGCCACACTGATTACGATAAAAGCCACCATACTAAAAAGAGAAGGCAAGGAAATATCCCATATCCTTGACACATTAGAGGACCCTTTAGAAGCAATGGAAATCAGATTGCCTATTAGCCACGCCGATTTTCAAACCTATGGTGATGAAGTATTAGCCGACCTAAAAAACTGGGTAAGAGACCTTAATGACCAAGATATTCAACTTGAATTACCTAACTACGAAGGGGTTCGTGTGAAATTATCTGGCAAACATGGAGAGGGTTGGTTTCTTCTTAGGAAGTCTCTCCACGATCCCTTGATGCCCCTAAATATAGAATCCAATGAAAGTGGGGGCACCAATAAAATAAGGGCCTTATTAAGACCCTTCTTCTTGAATTTTCAATATCTAGACACAGAAAATCTATAATTATAGGGCCTCTATTGACGTGACATACTCCCACCACTTATAGAAGTGGGGTGGATAGTTATTAATCTTGGGCGATCTCATATATTTTGTCTATATCTAGAATCTCTATGGTCTTCCTAGAGATTTTAATGACCCCGTCTCTTTCAAAATATTTTAAGATTCTAGAAACCACTTCGCGGGCAGTTCCAAGATTGTCTGCTATCTCTTGGTGAGAGAGGAGGATTTCAGATGTACCCCCTATATTAATCATTTCCAGCAAAAATCCTGCTATCCTCTGGTCCATTCTCTTAAACATTACTTGCTCAACAAGCCACATAACCTCAGAAAATCGCATTGCTATAATATCATTACGGAACTTTTCTGCTTCTGCATTCCTTTTAGTCAAGTCTTCAAAATACTCTGGGTTAACAACCAAAATTTCACTATCTTCTTCGGCAGAAACATGAACATCAAAAACAATATTGTTCATCATACAAGATGCAGATAGTATACAGGCATCTTTGGGTAGCAATCGAAAGAGGGCCACTTCCTTACCCTTTGAAGACAGCATAAAGGTCTTAACCCTCCCTTGAATAATGCCTATTACTCCAGTGCAGTCTATCTCTCCTTCGTGGACAATATCACCCTTTTTATATTTTCGGATGCGTGTGTTTTCCATAATAAGTTCTTTCTCTTCACGGTCCAACCTTTTAACAAAAGGGAAGGCCTCTTCTAGCTCTTTCATTCGAATTTCATTAATTATTTGGCTCATTTTGATCCTTCCCTCTATTATATTCTCGGATAAACTCTACTGCAGCCTCCATAGGCATTGGTTTTGCGTAGTAATAACCTTGTATTAAATCAACTGGAAGGTCTTTCAAAAGCTTTACCTGGTCTCGTGTTTCCACCCCTTCAACAATGACAGTTAGGCCCATTCTTTTGAACATCTGTATGTGTTCGGTTAAAACTATATACATCTTTTCGTTTTTCTTGCCTGCCGATATCAAAGCTCCATCTAGTTTAACGGCTTGAAAAGGCAGTCCAATAATGCTATCTAGATTTGCATAGCCAGTCCCAAAATCATCCATGGCAAAAGAAAAACCCTTGTTTACTAGCTCTAACATGTTTTTAGTAAAGAGATCTCCTCCTAGGGAAGCATTTGTTTCGGTAATTTCAAACCCTATAAAACCATAAGGGATATTTCTCCCCTTATGACAATTCTCAATACTAGCGACTAAATCAGATCTGACCGCCTCCAGAATTGAAAGGTTCACACCAATCCTAATAAGGCCTGTATTTTTGTGTACCTGCTTTTCATCTATAAACTGGCAAACCTTTCGCATAACTTGGCGGCCAATTTGAAAAATCATTCCATTTTTTTCTGCCAAGGAAATAAACTCATCTGGGTTTATGGTGCCTATTTTTTCATCGGTGAACCTTACTAATGCTTCCGCAGAAATAAACATATCATTCTTGGGGCAATAAATTGGCTGAAGATATATATCTAGCCTCTCTTCTTCCAAAGCAAGTCCCAAAGCTTCCTCTATGTTGTATATACGCATAATTTCCGCGATTTCTTGCTTATTAATAGGAATAGTAACCCTATTTCCAAGTTCTTTTCCCTTAAAGATCATTTGATCAATTATTAGGGATAAGCGGTCCTCTTTGATAATAGGAGGAATCCCATCAGAATAATACATAGATGCCGAGATTCCAATTTCTAAGTCCCCTAAAATCCAAGGAAACAAAACCCTCCGCTCCATATTATCTACGAATTCCTTTAATTTTTCCTCATGTTGAAAGCATGCAACAAAGACATCGCCACCATATCTAAATATTTGGGCGTTTTCCGAATGTGATTTCATGAAATCCGTAAAGATAGAAAGAAAAATATTTCCCCTTCCTACACCAATGGCTTTTACGATACCAGCAAAATCATCTAGAGAAATCACCGCAAAATGCTCTATACCACGGAGGTTTTCAAGTTCTTGTATATGATAGGATAAGGCAGTTCTATTAAAAACTCCCGTTAAATCATCTAGGGTTTCAACTGGGTTTTGTAGAGTAAGATAAGTCATTGTAAGTGCTAAAGCTGCAGCAAAACCAGTTATTAAAAGATAGGGAATAAGGAACTGGCTTATAACAATTATAATAGAAATCACTATAAATGTGGCCATAGAATATAATTGGGGTTTTTTCAGATAGCTCTTCTTAAGGAACATCAAAATAATAACTAGGGTAAGAAAATAGCCCCCCAATCCATAAAGGGACAACATCAATGGGCCTCTGAAATAATTTAGGCCAGCATCAAAGTAAAAGAAATGCCCAGTCACTGGGTTCCCTATCCATATGGCAAATCCTACAAGAAAAGGCAAGAAGCTTATGATTATCCTCTTCCTATATTTTTTGGTAAGTAGCTTGGTCATGCTAAGTATGAAAAGATAAAGCATAGGAGCCAAAGACATCTGGGCTAAATAGTAGAGCTGATTTAGAGTTATATTAAGTGAAAGAGGGATAGAATTGGGATAGGAAATTGCCACCGCTGCTAATATATCAAAAATAGCATCGGCAATAATAAGCAATATAATAAGCCCAAACACTAAATTGTGTCCATTCTTTAATCGAGGTTTCGAAAAAAAATGAAAGGCAATTAGTATTGCAAAGGCTAGACCACATAAGGCAAAATCGATGTTGTATAACATTTTTTGTCTGTCCTTCCCCCTTGGTTAAGGATTTACCTGGAAACCTTAGTTCATTTTATCATTGAGATGGGTTTTCTACAACCTATTGCTAATACATCCACAAAATTTCTAGAGCTAAACCCAAGGGGTTTATTACAAATATCTAGAGCTAAACCCAAGGGATTAATTACAAATATCTATAGCTAAACCCAAGGGGTTTATTACAAATATCTGGAGCTAAACCCAAGGGGTTTATTACAAATATCTGGAGCTAAACCCAAGGGGTTAATTACAAATTTCTAGAGCTAAACCCAAGCTATTAATTTAAATTATCGAGGACTCCCTCTCTTTTAGCCCATTAAAAAACTGCCCCGAATAAACAAGGCAGCTCCCTAAATCTAAAAATATTAACGCTTTGAGAATTGGCTGGCTTTTCTAGCCTTTTTCAAACCGTATTTCTTTCTTTCTTTCATTCTTGGATCTCTAGTCAGGAAACCTGCAGCTTTAAGCAAGGGTCGGTTAGCATCCTTATCTGCTACACAGAGAGCTCTTGAAATACCTTGACGAAGAGCACCAGCTTGTCCAGTGAATCCTCCACCGTGTACACTAGCAATTACGTCGAACTTACCTTCAGCACCTACAACTTCAAAAGGTCTTCTAACTTCTCTTCTTACTATTTCCATTCCGAAGAACTCTTCTAGAGGTCTTTTGTTAACGATGATTTTCCCTTTGCCCGGGATTAATCTTACTCTAGCAACAGAACTCTTTCTTCTTCCAGTTCCTTGATATTGAATCTTAGCCATTTCTTATTCCTCCCTCCTTAAAATTTTAACTCAACAGGTTTTTGTGCAGTGTGTGGATGCACAGGTCCTGCGAAAACTTTTAACTTCTTATACATTTGACGGCCGAGACGACCATTAGGCATCATGCCTTTAATTGAATGCCTTAGAATTTCTTCTGGCTTTTTAGCAAGTAACTTTTCGAAGGTCACTTCTCTAAGTCCCCCTGGGAAGCCGGTATGATGTTTGTAAATTTTGTCTTTTCTCTTTTTTCCAGTTACTTCGATCTTTTCCGCGTTAATAATAATCACGTAGTCTCCACAATCCATGTGAGGGGTGAATGTTGGTTTTTTCTTTCCTCTCAGAATGGAGGCCACTTCCGTGCTTAGCCTTCCCAAAGTCTGTCCTTCTGCATCAATAACATACCAATCATGTTTGATGTCTGAAGGTTTTGCAACATAGGTTTTCATTCTTTTTCCTTTCTGCCTACTAGGATTTCTCTCAATCTCCTTCGGCAATCCTAAAATGTTTCGGGCCACGGCCGGCTAACCCAGCCTGCACCCTAAAGATAATTTCACTTGAGCTCTAAAAACCCTTGGGTATTTTCAATCACAAGCTTTATTATGATATCTTATTTAGGCCCCATTGTCAATTATTTTTTAGCCACAAGTAAAATAGCCCACCCTGTTAAGGCGGCTATTCATGGCTTTTTCAGCATCCTCTCATTATCTTCTAAGTTTCTTAGTAGTATTTTATCCTCTGTAAACTCCCAGGTCATTCTTATTCCCATTGATATTGTCATTTCATATATAGCTTTTGTCCCTTGGACCTTCTTTATTCTAAGGGATGGATAAAAGGGTGGTTTTGGGAATTGTAATCTGGGATCTAGCTCTTAATTGAGTTAGCATTACTATCACTCTTTTCGGATTTTCCTACTCTCCAATATTAACATTGTACAAGGGGTATATTTTGTTTTCAACAGTTTAATCTTGGAGGGCTTCCTGTTTGACTTTATGGTCCAAAACATGGCGCTTGGCCAATTCGTCAGTTATAGTATTTATTTCTATACCTTCTTCAACCATTAGCACCATTAAGTGGTAGAGAAGGTCTGCGATTTCGTAAACTGTTTCTGTTTTATTCCCTCTCGCTGCTGCGATTAATACTTCAGCACTTTCCTCACCTATTTTTTTAAGAATCTTTTCTATACCACTGTTAAAAAGATAGGACGTATAACTTTCTTCCTGAGGCCGATCTTTTCTTCCCTTAATGAGTTGGTATAAGCCGTCATAGGAAAAAGCTTTTAATTCCTCACTTATATATAGGGGGGCAAAGAAGCAGCTGTCCTCCCCAAGATGACAGGCAGGTCCCTTCTTTATAACCTCCACCACCAAGGCATCCCCATCACAATCTAGAGTAATCGCAACTATCTGCTGGGTGTTACCACTGGTCTCTCCCTTACGCCAAAGCTCTTGTCTGGACCGGCTATAAAAACAGGTTTGGCCTTCCTTTATACTTATTTCAAGGCTCTCTTTATTCATATATGCCAAAGTCAAAACCTTCTTTGTGTAATAATCTTGAACTATGGCTGGGATTAACCCCTTTTCATCAAATCTAATTTCCATTATATTCTTACCCTTACTCCCTGTGCTCTCAAATATTCCTTGAGTTCCATTATATCAACTTCTCGTGTATGAAAAATACTTGCTGCAAGGCCTGCGTCCATTCCAGGATATTGAAAGAGGTCTAAAAAATCTTCTTTTTTCCCGGCTCCCCCGGAAGCTATGATTGGAAGAGATACATGCTTTGCCATAGAGGTCAGCAAGTCAATATCAAAGCCTCCTCTTACACCATCAGTATCTATGCTATTTACCACCAATTCTCCAGCACCCCTTTGTTCGCCTTCTCGGGCCCATTGTAAGGCATCGATACCTGTATCTTCACGGCCACCTTTGGTGAAAATATGAAAGCCTCCCTCTACCCTTTTTACATCCATAGACAGGACCACACACTGGTTGCCATATTTTTTAGCCCCAAGATTAATAATCTCTGGGTTCTTGAGGGCTCCACTATTTACACTTACCTTGTCTGCCCCACACTTCAAAACTCTGTCAAAATCATCCAGGGTTTCAATTCCCCCACCTACTGTTAGGGGAATAAATATTTGGGCTGCCACCTTCTTAAGAACTTCGGTAAAGAGTCCCCTCTGTTCTAGACTCGCTGTAATATCATAAAACACCAGCTCGTCAGCACCTCTGTCGTTATAAAAACTGGCCATTTCTACTGGGTCCGCCATGTCTTTAATGCCCTCAAAGTTAATGCCCTTTACTACCCTGCCATCTCTAACATCAAGGCATGGGATAATTCTTTTTGTAATCATTTACTTTCCTTTCTTAAGAGCTTAGATATTTGCCTCTATGGTTAAGCCCTTACCCCAATCGGCAAAGCTATCCGGTCTGACTTTTTATTCTACTTTAAATCAAAATGTTTCATCCTACTGTTCAAAATGCTTTACAACTTCCCTTAATACAAGGGAACCTGCATAAAGGGCTTTTCCAAGTATTGCCCCATAAACGCCCATATTTTTTAACACTCGAAGCTCCTCCATATATGTAACTCCACCTGAAGCGATAATTTGGAAGGAATAGTTTTTCTCCAGATCTTCGTAAGCCTCTAAGTTGGTCCCTTCTAGGCCGCCATCCTTTGAAATATCCGTATATATAACAGTAGCAACCCCAAGCTTCTCTAAGCTACCGAGAAAATCTCCGGTCTCTATATCTGTCACCTTTTGCCAGCCGTTGATGGCAACTCTGCCAGCTTTTACATCTACCCCTACAGCAATTTTATCGCCATATTTTTCTATAGCAGCCTTTAGGAATTCAGGTTCCGTTACTGCAGCAGTTCCTAGTATCACTCTATGAACACCTAGGTCTAGATAGGCTTTAATTCTTTCCATATCTCGAATGCCCCCACCTACTTGAACAAAGAGACCTGCCTCCTGAATTATCCGCTTTATGTTCTCAAAATTAATCAGCCTGCCTTCCTTTGCCCCATCAAGGTCTACTAGATGTAAATGAGTAGCTCCACAAGACTTAAAGGTCTTGGCCACTTGAACTGGATCCTCACTGTAAACGGTCATTTGATCATAATCCCCTTGAAAGAGCCGCACAACATTGCCATCTTTAATATCAATTGCTGGAAATATTATCATCCTAAATCCTCCCCTTGAAAGAGCCGCACAACATTGCCATCCTTAATATCAATTGCAGGAAATATTATCATCCTAAATCCTCCTTGCTGAGTTCTATAAAGGCCTTCAAAATGTTCAAGCCTGTTTGTCCACTTTTTTCAGGGTGAAACTGGGTTCCGTAAAGAGAACCCTTTCTTACCACAGCAGGTATATCTACCCCGTAATCTGATATTGCCAACAAATTACTCTGACAGCCACTAGCATAAAAACTATGGACAAAGTAAACATAATTTTCTCTAGGCAACCCATTAAATATAGGATCATCCTTTACTATTTCTAAACTATTCCAGCCAATATGGGGAATTTTCAAGATGCTCCCATTTTCAGGATCCTTTTGTTCTTTTGGAATAGGCACCACTGTTCCTGGTATAAGGCCTAGCCCCTTGTGCTCACCATATTCAAAACTCTTATCAAACAAAAGCTGCATACCAAGACAAATTCCCAGCATTGGTTTTCCCTTATCTAATTCCTCATGAATGAAGGAACCCAGATCTGTCTTTTTAAGTTTTTCTAGGGCGTCTTCAAATGCCCCCACTCCTGGAAGGATAATTTTTTCGCATACCCTTAGGTCTTCCCTATCACCAGACACCATGGTTTCACAACCCAAAAAAGCCAATGAAGACTTGAGGGAAAACAAGTTGCCTACACCGTAGTCTATTACCCCAATCATCTATAAAATCCTTTCAATAATCTAAAGCACGCCTTTCGTTGAGGGAATCTTGTCTCTATTTTTTGGATCAATGGCAACCCCTTGAGCCAAAGCCCTTCCCAAGGCCTTAAACATCCCCTCAATAATATGGTGAGAATTACCACCTGCCAGCAAGACAAAATGGAGATTCATTTCCAAGCTTCTCGCCATAGCCATCATAAATTCTGAAACCAGCTCCGTATCAAATGTCCCCACCTTTTGAGAAGGAATAGAAACATCCATATTCAAATAAGACCTGCCGCTTAGATCCAAGGAACAAACCACAAGAACCTCATCCATGGGAAGAGTCATCGACCCATATCGGTAAATCCCCTTTTTATCTCCCAAGGCTTTTAAGAAAGCTTGTCCCAAGCTTATTCCTACATCTTCAACCGTATGGTGATGGTCTACATGGGTATCCCCCTGGCATTTTAGACTGAGATCAAAGCCACCGTGAGCAGAAAAAAGTTCCAGCATGTGGTCTAAAAATCCGCAGCCTGTATTTATATCAGCCTTCCCTTCCCCTTCCAATTTTAGTTGAAGAGAAATATCTGTCTCTCGGGTTTTTCTTTTTATATCTGCTGTTCTCATTTCCTTGACCTCCATTTTTCACTTAAGCAATTAGACAGATCTTAGGCAATTTCACCAGCCTTAGCTCTGGTTATTTAACTATACATAGCGATGGATATTGCTCATCTTTGATTTTCCAATATTTTCTTTGTAGCCTTTAATAAGGATTCCATTTCTTTTTCATCACCAATTGATATTCTCACAAAATCCTTGGTCCTCTTACCAGCAAAGTGCCTAACCAGAATTTTTTCTTCCCTAAGCTTTTGGTAATACTCCTCACCACTTAATGCGGGAGGTTTTGCGAATATGAAATTTGCACGAGAATCCAAAATCTCAAAGCCTAAAGTCTTTAGGTTCTGGCTGGTGGATTCTCTAATTTCTATTGTTTTATTACAACATTCCACAAAATATTTCTCATCTTTTAACGCGGCTAGGGCTGCCGCTTCAGACCAAGAGTTTAAGTTATATGGGTTGAAGCTATACTTAATTGCCTTTAGATCTTCTATCAGTTGGCAGTTTCCCATAGCAAAACCAATCCTTGCTCCAGCTAAAGATCTGGACTTTGAGAATGTTTGAACCACCAATAGGTTTTGGTATTCATCTATCAAGGAAATAGCACTTACTCCCCCAAAGTCTATATAGGCTTCATCAATAATAACCACATTATTCTTGTTCCCTTTTACAATCTTTTCTATTTCCCTTATTGAAAGGGCTAGCCCTGTTGGTGCATTGGGGTTGGGAATAACTATTGTAGACCCCACATCAATATAATCCAAATAATTAATAGTCCAATCTTGGGCCAAAGGAATAGTCTTAGCCTTTACTCCAAACAATTGGGAATACACTGGATAAAAACCATAGGTTAGGTCGGGAAATGCAAAGCTTCTATCAGTATTCTGGAAGGCCATAAATGCAAAGGCCAAAAGTTCATCGCTACCATTCCCTACTATAATCTGGTCTTCCTCTAAGTTGTAATTTTCAGCCAAAGCCTGGACAAGAGATCTGGATTCTGGATCTGGGTAAAGGTTCATATGATCTGCCTGTATATCTAAGACGCCCTGGGCTGGGGGATAAGGTGATTCGTTGGTGTTTAGCTTAATCCACCCTTCTCTTTGGGGTTGGTCTCCAGGAACATATGGAGATAAGTTTCTATAGTCAGGATTCATAAATCTACTCATCAGTCTTATCCTTTTTTTCGAAGCGGATAGACACACTTTTACCGTGGGCATGTAGGCCTTCACTTTCTGCAAAAGCAACAATTTTGTCCTTATCCTTTTCCAAAGCTTCCCTCTTGTAGTAAATATAGTTTGTCTTTTTCTGAAAATCCTCTACAGAAAGAGGGCTACTAAATCTAGCACTACCACCAGTTGGCAAAATATGATTGGTTCCCGCAAAATAATCTCCTATTGCTTCTGGAACATGGTTTCCCAAGAATACTGCTCCAGCATTTCTCACTTTTCCCAACCATTCAAAAGGTCTCTCTATACATAATTCTAAATGCTCTGGAGCAAATCGATTACTCCATTCCAAAGCCTGATCTAATGAATCCACTAGGACAATCTTGCCTCTTCTTAAAATACTCTCTCTTGCAGTTTCGCTTCTGGGTAAGTGGGGGATCTGCTTTTCTAATTCAAGGGCCACCCCTTGGGCCAAACTGAGACTTGTAGTTAATAAAATTGCACTGGCATCGGAATCATGTTCCGCTTGACTAAGCATATCCGCCGCAACATAGTCAGCCCTTGAAGACTCATCAGCAACGACTAATATTTCACTGGGACCTGCTATCATATCAATGCTTACCTGGCCAAAAACCAATCTCTTAGCAGTTGCAACATAAATATTACCAGGTCCTGTAATTTTATCAACACGAGGGATAGTCTCGGTGCCATAGGCAAGAGCACCTATTCCATGGGCGCCCCCCACCTTATAGATGTCCCTTATTCCAGCTATTTTAGCAGCAGCTAAAATTACATCCGCAATAGTGCCATCACGGCCTGGGGGTGTAATCATAACTATACGTGCAACCCCAGCTATCTTTGCGGGAATGGCATTCATCAAAACACTGGAAGGATAACTTGCTGAACCTCCTGGGACATATATGCCTGCAAGTTCTATGGGGAGAGTTATCTGCCCCAAAATCACCCCTTCTTTTTCTCTTACCTCAAAATTTTCTCGCTTTTGCTTTTCATGAAAAATCCTAATATTATCCGCGGCTTCTTCAATGACACTTAAAAGATATGGATCAACTCTCCCTATTGCATCCTTGATTTCATCCTCACTAACCAATAGGTTTTCTATTTTAACTCCGTCAAAGTCCAGGGTGTACTCTCTTAATGCCTCATCCCCCCTAAGTCTAACTTCTCTTAGAATCTCTAAAACCTGTTTTTCTATTTCTAAATCGGTTTTTTCTTCGGCCTCTCGATTAAAGATTTCTTCATAACTTGTGGTTTTAGAATTCAAAATTTCCAACATTTGGACACTTCCTTTCTTGTGCCATATAATATGTGACCTAGCCTTGCAGTTTTCCCACCATCTGAGTTATCATTTCGTTTTGAAACTTAAAGGATGAACGGTTTGCTATAAATCTAGCGCTTATATCCTTGAACTCCTCAATGACTTTTAGATTGTTTTCTCTAATGGTTGTTCCAGTTTCTACAATATCTACAATTACATCTGTAAGTCCAAGAACTGGGCCCAGTTCTATACTTCCGTTTAGTTTTATTATCTCTATGTCTCTACCCAACTCCGCAAAGTGATCTTTTGTAATATTGACGTATTTTGTTGCTACTCTTAGTGTTCGATCGGGCTCTTCTAAATAATCCTGCATTGCAGCTACAACCATCTTACATTTCCCAATATTTAAGTCAAGAAGTTCGTAGACATCTGGTCTTGTTTCCAGCAAAATATCTTTTCCCACAATTCCCACATCTGCAGCTTTATGTTCCACATATATAGCAACATCACTTGGCTTAACCAAGAGATACCTAATACCTTTATCAGGGTTTTCTATTATCAGCTTTCTGTTTTTTTCCAAATAGTCAGGACATTCATAACCAGCTTTTTCAAGCATCCTATACACTTGCTCTCCTAACCTGCCTTTGGGTAATGCGATATTTAGCATTTCCCTTCCCCTCCCTCTACTTGTTCCTCCATCTTAACTAATCCCTTTAGCTTCCAACGGTAAATATCCTTATAGCTTATATCTGTTGGTAGGTTCCTGCCTACCCAAACTTTCAATCCCTTTTTTTGTAGTCTACGAACTTCTTTTATAAGGGCCTTTAGATCGGCATCGTCCTCATAAAGGAGAATTGAGTCCACATCGGTGGTTCCCTTTTTACCATTAATTCTGCTAACCTCATTTAGGTAAAGTGCAAAACCGATGGCATCTACATCTTTTCCAAATCGTTTCATAGCCAAATCGTATTGGCCTCCAGCAAGAACTAGCCGAGCTAATTCCTGTACATATCCCCTAAAAACGATACCATTATAGTAGTCTATATCGTTAACCATTGAGAAGTCTATCTGGCAGTTTTCACTATGTCCAGCAGCTTTCAAAAGTACCAATACCTCTTCAAGTTCCTGGACACTTTCTAGCATCGTCGCCGATAGGGCAAGAGCTCTAGCCTTCTTTGTTGTGGTCTCAATATCCCCATAAAGATAAGGAAGAGCAAGTAAGACTTCCATTTCTCTTTGTGGGAGGCCCTCTTTCAAGGCGGTTTTTTCTAGCCCACTTACGCTCTTGCTTCTGATTAGCCTAAGGAACTTATGCTTAATGGTCTCTGTTATATTAAGCTCATTTAAGAATTCTACAACATAATTCATGTGGGAAATTTCTAATATATAATCCTTACTCACAGACTCTAGGCTTTGAGCTGCTAGGGCCAAAACCTCAACTACCCCATATCTATCTACATCCCCTATGAACTCCAGACCCATTTGATGAATTTCCTGATAGGTATGGCTTTCCTTGCTTTCCCGATAGACGTTTTCTATATAATAGAGCTTTTCGCTGGTTTCTCTTGTAGCCTTGGAGTTTTTAATTATGCTTAGGGTAACGTCAGGTTTCAGTGCCAGCAACCTTCCGTCTAGGTCAGTAAAACTTATGACCTTATCACTGCCAAGAAAATCCTTGTTTTCAACATATAATTGATATTCCTCAAAGCGGCCCATCCTATATTTTCTATAACCCAACTGCTCGTATAAGCCTCTTAGCTCTAGAGTTACGATTTCATCTCTTTGTAGTTTTGCTTTTTGTGCTTTCATTATTTCTTTCTCCATTATTTTGCATTTAGTGGAATTTACAATTCTGGACTGTTTGCCTTGTTGTTTTGACCTAGTAAAATTCAAAATACGTATTATCTCTTTATACTTCTTTGATTTACCACGGTAAAGCACTAACGTGTAATATTATACCACACCCCTCGACTTTGTAAAGTGGGAATGTGGTATTAATATGCTGTGTTTCTATCTTATCTGGAGTAAATGGAAGGTTTTCTTTCCCTTTTGTATCAAGACTTGCCCCTCTTCAAACCAAGTCTCGTTTATCATCAATTTACCATCACTTATCTTCTTGCCACCAATAGTAAGTCCACCTTGGTCAATAGTTCGGAATCCTTCTCCCTTACTTGGAACAAGCCCTAACCTGTGTATCAAGCTAACAACTCCCATTCCCTCTCCTGCAAACTCAGCTGCTGGGATTATTGTAGTAGGAACTTGGGATAAATCTCCACCACCTCCAAAAGCAGCCTTGGCTCCCTCTTGAGCTTTTTGTGCTTCTTCTTGGCCGTGAACAAGTTTTGTTACTTCAAAAGCAAGAACTTCTTTTGCTTTGTTTATCTCCTGGTCTTCTAGGCTGCTTAAGCGATCAACTTCATCCATAGGTAAGAATGTAAGCATTCTCAAACATTTATTAACATCGGAGTCCTCAACGTTTCTCCAATACTGATAAAACTCATAAGGGGATGTCCTACCACTATCCAGCCACAGGGCACCTTTTTGAGTCTTACCCATCTTTACACCTTCACTGGTGGTAAGCAGGGCGAAGGTCATTCCGTAAACCTGCTTTTGTGCTTCCCTTCTTGTAAGCTCTACTCCTCCTAGGATATTAGACCATTGATCGTTGCCACCAAATTGCATCTTACAATCTATATCTCTAGCCATAACCATAAAGTCATAGCTTTGCATCAGCATATAGTTGAATTCTAAAAATGAAAGACCCTGTTCTAAACGTTGCTTGAAACAATCTGCTCTAAGCATATTGTTAACAGAAAAATGACGGCCTACATCCCGAATGAACTCAATATAATTCAAGGGTTGGAGCCAACTTATATTGTTAACACAGATGGCCTTCCCTGGTTGAGGTTCTTTGTTGGCACTCCCCCTTTTTTTTGGGCTGTCAGAACCTAGATAGACATAATCCTCGTCAAATTCGATAAACTTGTCAAAAAGTTTTTTGAAGGCATTTCCGTTTTCTATAATTGTCTCCTGGGTCATCATTTGTCGCATATCTGTCCTGCCTGAAGGATCCCCAACAAGTGTAGTGCCCCCACCTATTAATACTATAGGTGTATGACCATACTTTTGCATATACATCATAATAATAACTTGCATAAAATGTCCCACGTGAAGGCAATCTGCAGTGGGGTCAAATCCAATATAGAAACGGATCTTTTCCTTTTCCAAGAGGTCTCGTATTTCTTCTTCATGAGTGGTTTGCTCAATGAAGCCTCTCTCCTTTAGGACATCAAACACGTTGGTTTTTTGGCTTACATTATCGGGTATCAAGTTCATCTCAATTCTCCTTCGGCGTATTTTTATTCTTATTTTGTACCAAAGAGTCTATCTCCTGCATCTCCCAATCCTGGAACTATGTAGGCATGTTCGTTTAACTTTTCGTCTTTGGCTGCTATGAAAATATCTACATCTGGGTGGGCCTTGTGTAGGACTTCTATTCCTTCAGGTGCTGCAATCAAACACATAAATATTATTTTCTTGCCACCTTTTTCTTTTATAAAGTCTATTGCTGCAGCAGCTGAGCCACCAGTTGCTAGCATTGGGTCAACTACAAATACTTGTCTCTTATCAATATCGTTGGGAAGCTTGCAGTAGTATTCTACTGGCATATGGGTATCTGGGTCTCTATAAAGTCCAATGTGTCCTACTTTTGCATTAGGAACCATTGCCAACATCCCATCCACCATTCCAAGGCCTGCTCTTAAAATAGGGACAATGGCTATATCTTCTCCAGAGAGTTGTTTTACTTTTGTGCCACAAATGGGTGTTTCAATATCCACATCAACAAGTGGCAAATCACGGGTAGCTTCATAAGTCATTAGCATACCTATTTCCTTAACTAGTTCCCTAAAATCCTTTACATTGGTCTCTGTTTTTCTCAGCATTCCTGTTTTGTGTTGAATTAACGGATGGTCAAACACATAAACTTTACCCATAATCTTCTCCTCCATATCTTTAAGAACAATAACCTCCTACAATTACATTTGTCTAGCACATTTTATCTATGACGTTTTGTCTAGCACGTTTT
>JAVEXZ010000009.1:24206-59396 GCA_034003765.1 Anaerovoracaceae bacterium
TTTGTCTAGCACATTTTATCTATGACGTTTTGTCTAGCACGTTTTGTCTAGCACATTTTATCTATGACGTTTTGTCTAGCACATTTCATTTAGCATATCGATGCGACGCTGGTGCCTTCCACCTTCGCAGCCAGCAGTTAGCCATGCCAAAGTAATAGCTTTTGCTATTTCTGGGTCTGTTGTACGTCCACCCATGGCAATAATATTGGCATCATTGTGGCAGCGAGCCAACTTTGCCATATTTACATCTGTGCACAAGGCACAGCGAATTCCCTTTACCTTATTTGCTGCTATAGAAACTCCAATTCCTGTACCGCACATGACTATTCCCAAGTCCGCCTTCCCATCCCTAACTGCTTCTCCGCATAGTTTTCCATATAGGGGATAATCCACAGACTCTTCGCTGTATGTTCCTAGATCATCTACTTCATATCCATTTTCTTGCAAAAAGGGGATAAGAATTTCCTTGAGGCCGAAGCCTCCATGGTCTGCTGCTATGGCAATTTTCATCCTAGTCACCTAATCCCTTTCTCAGATACTAAAATACAAGTTTCCAACTCAATCTTATCTTTTGGCTTACAACATCCTATGTATACCTAGTTTGGGCATTACTTCTTCATATATATTATCTTATAGCCTCTCTATAATACTCCAAGCATATAGTTTAATCTCATGATGAGCTTTGACCTATCTACAAAGTCTCTCCCCTTTAACGCTTTTTGCGGCTAGACTATGCCTTAATTACCTGGTGGCCTGCTGCCTTTAACATCCTATTCATTAGGGCCCCTCCAATCCCAGACCCATCTTCTTCCTCTTTGATTGCCCCTGCAAGTATCAAGTCAACCTCTTGCCGGTCCAAGTCTCTTAGCCTAGCGAAAAAGCTGTGAGCAACTTCCTGGGGATCCATATCTTCAAGAAAAAGAATTGCAACCCGTTTCATTTCACCCTTATCATTTCTTTCAAGCTCCGCTTCTTTCTTTAGCTCTTGTATTTTTTTCTTTACCTTTTCCCTATCCCCTTCTACTACTATCATCTCCCCTTTGGGAGCATAATGTCGATACTTCATTCCCGGAGACTTTGGAGCCTCTTCTCTGTCAGGGGTTTCCTCACAGCTGGGAATTATTTGGTTTTCTCCAGAACCCCTTTGCTGGATTTTCCCTCTTTCCCATAGGACCTTAATGCCGTCAATATTGGCTGCTTCTAAAGCGCTTTCGATATCTTTTGGTGAAATTGCCCCAGGCCTTAGCACCCTAATTTGTCCAGGAATGGTCATGTCCACCACTGTAGACTCAATACCTACCTGGCAATCGTCACCCTCTAGGATAACATCTATCCCTCCGCCCATATCCTCCCAAACATCTTGATATCTTGTGGGAGATGGTCTGCCTGATAAGTTAGCGCTGGGGGCAACTATAGGGCACTGGGCTCTTTCAATAAGTTCTAAAGCTATGGGATGATCAGGCATCCTTACTGCCACTGTATCAAGTCCACCTGTTGCTATGTCTGGAACTATGGGCCTTTTCTTCACCACCAAAGTCAAGGGGCCTGGCCAAAAAGCAACAATAAGCGCCTCCATTTCTCTGGTGATAATTTGAGCTAAAAACTCCAAGTCTAGGGGTGATGAGATATGAAATATCATAGGATTGTCAGCAGGCCTCCCCTTGGCTTTATATATTTTCTCTATGGCTACGGGGTCTAGGCCATTTGCCCCAAGGCCGTAAACTGTTTCTGTTGGAAATGCAACTAAACCACCTTGGGCAATTATATCCCCGCTATAAGCAATATTCTCACTGGTTGGTTTTAATCCTCGTGTTTTCATTAGAAGCTCTGCATCTTTTCTGCTTGGTCGAAGGCAATCAAGCCCTCAATTATTTCATCTAGGTCTCCATCCATAAAGTAATCCAACTTATATAAGGTAAGGGAGATTCGATGATCCGATACTCTTCCCTGGGGGAAGTTGTAGGTTCTTATTCTTTCAGACCTATCGCCTGACCCTACTTGGCTCTTTCGGTTTGCAGACATCTCTGCGTTTTGCTCCTGTAATTTTAGGTCATATAGTCTTGCCTTTAGGACTTTGAAGGCCTTGTCCTTATTCTTGATTTGAGATTTCTCATCTTGGCAAGTTACAACAAGCCCGCTAGGCACATGGGTCAACCTAACTGCAGAGTCTGTGGTATTAACAGATTGCCCCCCATTACCAGAAGACCTGTAAACGTCAACCCTTACATCATTTGGATCCAAATCTATTTCCACATCGTCAACTTCAGGAAGCACCGCCACAGTTGCAGCAGATGTATGAACCCTGCCTGAAGACTCGGTTTCTGGTACTCTTTGCACCCTATGAACCCCACTTTCATACTTTAATCGTGAATAGGCACCTCGCCCTTTAATAAGCATAACAGCCTCTTTTATTCCTCCAAGGCCAGTATCGTTAACATCCATAAGCTCTGTTTTCCAGCCTCGTCGTTCTGCATATCTTAAGTACATCCTAAGAAGACTAGCCCCAAAGAGGGCTGCCTCGTCTCCGCCAGTACCCGCTCGGATTTCTAGGATTACATTTTTCTCATCGTTTGGATCTTTTGGTAGCAAAAGAACCCGAAGCTCTGCTCCCATATCCTCTAAACTCGCTTCTAAAATTGGGATTTCAGCCTTTGCCATTTCCCGCATCTCTTCATCGCTTTCTTCTAGCATGGCCTTTGCTTCAAGAAGTTCTTCTTTTTCCTTTTTGTAAGCTCGATATTTAAGGACCAAGGGCTCTATCTCTCCCATTTCCTTCATTAATTTTTGCCATGTTGGTTGATCCCCGATAATATCGGGGTTAGAAACTTTTTGGGATAATTCCTCGTATTTGTCTAGTGTGAATTCTAATTTATCAAACATTTTTATACTCTACTCTCTTCTCTCTTCTTCCTCTATTCCTATTTTAGTAAATAAGCCAATATCCTTGTGCTATGTCAACTTAATATTATATCAAAGTTTCCCATTTTTATAAACCTTGTTCCTAAAAAAACCGGAAAATACTAGTTCATAAAAAAACTGGAAAATAATTTCCAGTTTTTTGAAATGCTGTTAGTCGATGTTGTATTTGTTCTTGAACTTCTCAACACGTCCGCCTCTGTTAATAAACTTCTGCTGACCTGTAAAGAATGGATGGCAAGCTGAGCATACATCTAATCTCAGATCTTCTTTTGTGGACTTCGTTACAAAAGAATTTCCACATGCGCAAGTAACGTTACATTCCTTATAATCAGGATGGATTCCTTCCTTCATGTTTTATGCCTCCTTCCCTGCCCAGGCCCTATCTGAGCATAATCTGACGCGCTTTTGTCTTTCACATCTCAACTAATATATCATAACCCCTTATGAATTAGCAAGTATTTTTTCTTGCAAATTCATTATATAGGAGTCTTTAGGGAAATTCAACAATTAATTATCAAATATTTATAAGTAATTTAGAGGTTTTAACAAAATACCTATTGACGACCACTTCAAAATGTGTTATCTTTGTCTCAAGTTCATATTAAACCTATGACGAGGGAGTAAAGTTGTAAAACTGTTTCACAGCGAGTTCGGGTTGGTGGAAGCCGGATAAACGTAAGTCACAACAAATGGGCCTCAGAGGGCAAAGCGAAAAAATATAATTTTAGTAGCAGCGACGTGAAGCAGGCGTAACAGGCTAAGGGTGTGATGGCACTCTGCAGAGTGGATGGGTATAAAAGCCTATCAACCAAGGTGGTACCGCAGATTAAAAATCTGTCCTTGATTTTCAAGGACAGATTTTTTGTTTTTGAGCCTTGCAGAGACCCTTTATTTAAGAGAACGAATTTAAATGAAAAGGAGAACCACGATTATGAAAACTAACATTCCAAACAGAATCTATCTAAGAGAAGACCAGATGCCTAAGCAATGGTATAACCTAAGGGCGGACATGGTGGAAAAACCAGATCCCATGCTTCATCCTGGAACCAAAAAGCCTATTAAGCTAGAGGACTTAACACCTATATTTACAACTAAGACCGCAATGCAAGAACTGGACAATGATACCCAGTATGTAGACATTCCAGAAGAAGTTCAAGAATTTTATAAAATGTACCGACCATCCCCATTGATTCGTGCTTACAACTTAGAGAAAGCTCTTGATACACCAGCGAAAATATATTACAAGTTTGAAGGTAACAACACTTCAGGTAGCCACAAATTAAATACAGCTGTAGCTCAAGCCTATTATGCTAAAGAGCAAGGCCTTGCTGGCCTTACAACAGAAACAGGTGCGGGACAATGGGGTACAGCATTATCTGAAGCATGTGCTTTTTTCGGACTGCCTCTTATCGTCTATATGGTGAAGGTCTCTTACGAACAAAAGCCCTATAGAAAGTTTGTAATGGAAACCTTTAATGGTCAAGTGATACCTAGCCCTAGCGAGACCACTGAAATAGGTCGTTTAATCTTAGAACAACACCCTGGTACAGGTGGAAGTTTGGGATGTGCTATATCTGAGGCAGTAGAAAAAGCAGCTTCGATGCCAAATTACAGATATTCTTTGGGGTCAGTTCTCAATCAAGTGGCCCTGCACCAATCGATAATTGGACTGGAATCAAAAATTGCCATGGAGTCCATTGGAGAATACCCAGATGTTGTGATTGGTTGTGCAGGTGGTGGCTCTAACTTAGTAGGACTTATTGCTCCATTCATGCAAGATAAGTTGCTGGGAAAAGCTTCTCCAAGAATTGTGGCAGTTGAACCCTCATCGTGTCCATCACTAACTAGAGGAAAGTATGCCTACGATTTCTGCGACACGGGAAAGGTTACCCCATTAGCTAAAATGTACACTCTGGGTAGTGGTTTCATTCCTTCTCCAAACCATTCTGGAGGATTGCGTTACCACGGTATGAGTCCTCTCATATCAAAGCTTTATCACCATGGTCACATGGAAGCTGTATCAGTAGAGCAGACAAAGGTCTTTGAGGCAGGAACATTCTTTGCTCAAAGAGAAACTATTTTGCCCGCCCCAGAATCTGCTCATGCAATAAGAACAGCAATTGATGAAGCCCTTAAATGCAAGGAATCTGGAGAAGCAAAAACCATACTCTTCGGACTAACAGGAACAGGATACTTTGATATGAATGCATACAACGCATTTAAAGAAGGCCGAATGACAGACTACATTCCAAGTGACCAGGACCTTGAAGAACAGTTCAAAACCCTTCCCGCTTTATAATAATAAAAGCGACAACCTCCCACAAAGCCCCAGGTTCTTGGCAGAATTAGAAGGCGCTAGCTAAAGCCCCAGGCTCTTGGCAGGATTAGTAGGCGCTAGCTAAAGCCCCAGGCTCTTGGCAGGATTAGTAGGCGCTAGCTAAAGCCCCAGGTTCTAAACAGGATTAGAAGGCGCTAGCTAAAGCCCCAGGCTCTCAACAGAATTAGAAGGCGCTAGCTTAAAGCCCCAGGCTCTCAACAGGATTAGAATACAGCCCGAAACCCTTGCTCACTGCTGGGAAATAAAAAACCGAGGTCTAGGACCCCGGTTTTTTTTGCATTTGGACTATTCTGTCCATTTTGTTATAATCTTTCATTAGTTTTATATTATGATAAGATTCCTCTGCTAATTCCAAAACCTCTTTTGCTTGGTCTTGGCCAATTTCCAGCAGGAGATAAGCTTCATCATTCATATAATCTTTTGCCTCGTATAATAAGCGGCGATAAAAATATAGACCATCCGCCCCACCGTCTAGGGCAATAACAGGGTCATGTTCTCTAACTTCCTTCATTAGGTCTTTTATATCTCCCGATTTAATGTAGGGAGGATTAACAATAATTAAATCGTAGGTGCCTTCCACGGGCTCAAAAAGATCTCCCTGCACCAATTCGATTTTCCCTGAATCCTTGCCTATGGGTATGCATAGGTTCTTGGCATTTTCTTTGGCAACGTATATTGCCCCTTCACTTATGTCAGCTGCCGTAACCGACACTGAATCGTAAAGCTTTAGGATGGACAGAGCTATACATCCCGACCCAGTGCACAGCTCCAAAACTTTCATGTGGGGGCTTATAAGCTTTAAGGCTTCCTCAACCAAAAGCTCTGTCTCGTTTCTTGGAATAAGAACCTCTGGTGTAACTTTAAAGGTTAGTCCCATAAACTCTGATATTCCAGTAATATGCTGCAAGGGAACTCCTGAGGCTCGTTGGCCTATAACATCCCTATACCTTTCAATGAGTGCCTCAGGGGCATCATTTTCAAAGGCTAAAAACATCTTCCCACGATCCATGTTCAACAAAAATGAAAGCAACAAAAGTGCATCGTTCCTTGCGCTAACTTTTTCGGCATTCTTAAGAGTGTTTTCTCCCTCAAGAAGCAATTCCCTTATTTTCATTACACAGCCTCACTGATTTCCTTTAATGGTTGCCCTGACAAGTCGCATAACCCTTCGTAGTAGGGAGTGTTGGGTTCAACCATAACTGCTTTCATAGCGGCGATAGCAACTTCCAGTTGGTCTAGGTCTGGTTCCTTGGTGGTAAGCTTCTGCAAGGCCAGTCCTGGAAGAGAAAGTACTTTTACCAACCAGTTATCTGAACGGCCTGCCCACTTTAGGAGTTCAAAGCCCATTCCTGCAATAACCGGAAGTAATAGGAGCCTAGAGGTGATTCTCCAAAACAAGTTAGGCCAACCCAACAAGGAGAATAAAATCAAGGCAATTATCATAACAAACATCAAAAAGCTAGTCCCGCACCTTGGGTGGAGGGTATAAAATGGTTTGCAGTTTTCCGGGGTTAGTTCAAGGCCAGATTCAAAGCAGTGTATGGTTTTATGCTCAGCACCGTGGTATTGGAAAACCCGATGAATATCCTTCATTTTAGATATAGCCAGCACGTAGAAAACAAAGAGCAGTATTCTTAAGAGCCCCTCAACTAGGTTAAGAACCACCACATTATCTGTAACAAGGGCCAACAAATCAAGGGCCCAGGTGGGGAGGATGATAAAGAATCCTACGGTTATAAGTACTGCCAAAACCACAGAAGTATAAAGCATCCAGTTCCAAGCTCTTTCTGCCCCTAATTTCTTTTCAAGCCACAGGTCAAATTTACTCTTCTTGTAATCATTGGAACCCTCTTCCTCGTTGGCTTCCAAGATATCTGCTGAAAACATCAAGGTCTTTGTCCCTTCAATTAAGGCTCCCACAAAAATCAGAACCCCCCTTACAAAAGGAATCTTCATGGCCTTGTTCTTCTCGGCAAGCTTTTGAGTCTTGATATAAAGTTTCTGGTTAGGGAGTCTTAGAACAGTTGCCGTTCTCTCTTCCCCCTTCATCATAATCCCTTCTAATACAGCCTGACCACCGATTTTTGTTGGGCAAGCATCTTTTCTGAAAACCTTTTTTAAGTCCATTTAGTATATATCCTCTCTTGGCTTTGTTAGCCAATCATTGTATTGTCTATTTTAGTCTTATTGTCCAACCATTGTGTTTTGTTGTATTGTCGATTTTAGTCTTATTGGCCAACCATTGTGTTTTGTTGTATTGTCAATTTTAGTCTTATTAGCCAACCATTATTTTAGCTATCGAACCTTATCTGGTTAGTCCACCATTGTCTTACCTATAACCCTTGTCTCCTTAGTCAACCATTGTCTTTTTTATGATTTGGATAAAATCTTTGTTGGTTTTGGTATGTACTAAAGTGTCGATAATACTTTCTGTAACATCTTGAGTGTCTCTGTTTGATAGGGCTCGCCTCATTGCCCAAATAGCCTCTAATTCCTCTTGGCTCATTAACAAATCTTCTCTTCTTGTTCCTGATTTATTAAGATCCAAAGCAGGGAATATTCTTCGTTCAGAAAGCTTACGGTCTAAATGAAGCTCCATATTGCCTGTGCCTTTGAACTCTTCGAAAATAACATCGTCCATTCTGGATCCTGTTTCAACTAAGGCCGTAGCCAAAATCGTAATAGAGCCACCCTCTTCTAGTTTTCTGGCTGCACCAAAGAACTTTTTTGGTTTGTGTAGGGCTCCAGGATCAAGTCCACCACTTAGGGTTCTTCCCGATGATGGAACCACAAGGTTATATGCTCTTGCCAACCTTGTAATGGAGTCAAGTAATATAACTACATCTTTGCCATGCTCCACAAGTCTTTTAGCTCTAGCCAAAACCATCTCCGCTACCTTAACATGGTGTTGGGGCAGTTCATCAAATGTAGAGTAAATAACCTCTCCCCCATCTAAGGAACGTTTCATATCCGTTACTTCTTCAGGCCTCTCGTCTACAAGCAAGACTATTATCTCAACTTCTGGATGTTTCTTTTCAATGCTGTTGGCTATTTTTTTAAGCAGTATTGTTTTCCCAGCTTTTGGTGGTGCAACGATTAAGCCTCGTTGACCTTTACCAATGGGAGCCACAAGGTCAATAAGCCTCATTGAAGTATCTCTAGTCCTATCTTCTAGGGAAATTCTCTCATAAGGGAATACGGGAGTCAGGTTATCAAAATCTGGTCTGGAAACGGCTACTGAAGGGTCGTCCCCATTTACAGTAAGAACGTATAGCAAGGCGCCGAACCTTTCCCCTTGGTTTGGCAACCTGGTTATTCCCCGAACCTTGTCCCCGGTTTTTAGGTTAAATCTCCTTATCTGAGAAGGGGATACATAGACATCCTCTGAGGAAGTGAGAAAGTTTGAGAACCTTAGAAAGCCAAAGCTACCATCGGCTATCTCTAATATCCCCTCTGTTTCTGGGCGATCAGGTCTGCTCTTAGCTTCTTCCGGCTTTGAAGATTCTTCTTCTAAAGACCGCTCAAGAGCCGCTACTTCTTCATCCGCTGCTTCCTTGCTTTTCTCCATAGCCTCATCTTCATCAGGAATTAATGTATACCCATTTTCTTCTTCTTTTTTCTTGGTTACCATAATAAAACCACACCCCAGGGCATGCTCCTTTCTTTTATCGGGAAAAACATAGACCTCTTCTTCCTTTCACGGCGATTAACGGGACAAAGAGGCGGTCTCCCCACCTCTTCTAATAGACAAGATTTATTGAGATTTATTGGAACTGGCTGCACCATCTGAAGTAACAGCTCCATCCGTAGTGGTTTCTGGCTCTGGAGTATAGATTTCCGTTATCATTGCTTCAATACCTTCACCATCTGCAATAACATACCAGGGAGCTTGATTGTAGAGGGTGTGGGGCATCGTATATGTGGTCATATCCCCTTCAGTCATGCCTATTGCTTTAGCGGCAATTGCAATAACAGTCTTCACCTTAAGGTCAGAGTCAACCTCTTCGAATCCTTTTTTAATTACCCTTAACAAATCTTTTCCCAGAGCTTGTTTGAAGGCAGCCTTAACAAAAGCCTGTTGTGCATTAATACGCCCTAGGTCCGCATCCGAATAACCCTTACGGAATCTCAAATACTGAACAGATTGGTCACCATTCAGGGTTTGATAGCCTTTTTTAATGTCAATAACTAGGGGGGGCGTATCATAGGGGTCTTTGTACTTCATATCCATCTGAACATCAATAGGTACTCCACCCATGGCATCAACAATAGTACGAATGCCATCGTATTTAATTACTGCATAGTAGTTAATGGGAATATCAAGAAGAGTCTTACTCACCGCTTTGGCCATGCCTACTGCCCCTTCTTTTGGCATAACTGCGTTGATTTTATGGGCTGCGGGATTAGCATAGCCATCCCTATAAAAGTAGGTGTCCCGGGGAACACTTATAATATCTACGTGTTTTTGATCCATATCAAAGCTAACAAGCATAATGGTATCCGCCATATTGGAGTTAACCCCCAAGCAAAGAACGTTGACACGATTGGCAGTTGTAAATGCATCGTAAAAGGGACTATCAGGATCCACAAGAGTGTCTAACTCTATAGCTAGCTCAGGGTTTTCTTCACCAAATAGGGCCACGTTACCAACACTGTTTATAAGGTAAAGGCCTCCTGTAATCATTAGGGTGAAAGCAAGAAAAAACAAAATAAAAGTCTCTAAAAATCCTCTATGACGGGGGGGCTTCTTTTTCGCTGTCTTTTTCTTTGACTTTCTAGTCTTATTTACTATCTCTTTTTCTTCCACTTGTATTACCCCTTCAGCATCTATTGGCTTCTTTTTGCCATCACTTTTTTTGCTCGGTCTCTTATTTTTGCCATTACTTTTTTTGCTCGGTCTCTTATTTTTGACCATTACTTTTTGCTTATTTATTGAATCCCTTGTTGTCAATTAATAAAATTCTTAGCCAAAGTAAATTATACCACGGAAAAATGATTGTTTGCAATATCCACCGCTTTTTTAGCATCACTACCGTAATAGTCTGCCCCTATTTTTTTAGCATAGGCTTCAGTGAGAACTGCACCACCTACCATAATAGCACAATCTGGCCGCTCTCGCTTCAATAAGCTTATGGTTGAATCCATACTTTTTAGTGTTGTTGTCATTAGTGCCGACAGGCCTACCAGCTTGATGTCTTCTTCTATAACTTTTTCTACTATGGTTTCTTGGCTAACATCCTTCCCGAGGTCTATTACTTGATAATCGTAGTTCTCCAATAAAACCTTTACAATGTTCTTCCCAATATCGTGAATGTCTCCCTTAACAGTTGCAAGAAGGATCTTTCCTCGAGTTTCCCTTTGGGTATTTTGGGCTGCCATATGTTCTTTTATTACATCGAAAGCACCTTGGGCCACCCCTGCAGATAGGAGCAATTGGGGCAAGAATATCTCTCCACTTTCAAAATCTCTGCCAACCCCATCTAGGGCTGGTATGAGAAATTCTCTGACAATCTCCATAGGGTCTCTAGTAGCAATCATCTCTTGGGTAAGGGACATCCCCTCTTCCTTCCACCCTCTTTCAATGGCTTCAATCAAGGTCATTTTTTCAGGAGAGCTTGGGGTTTTCGATTTTGGTAAGGGTCTTTTATCAGCCTTCTCTTTTTCAAGGCTCTCTAATTTTCCTGGAGGATCTTCATCCCTATTTAATCCTTCTTGGCCATCAAAATCTTGATAAGCCTTGATATATTCTCGGGCATCTTTATCTATGTTTGCCAGTAGCTTGTATGCCCTTATGGCATCCATCATACTATCATCTCCTGGGTTCATAATAGGCAAATCAAGGCCTGCCCCTAATGCGAGAGTCAAGAAATTATGATTTATCAGCTGCCTATTTGGGAGGCCAAAGGAAATATTTGATACCCCAAGAACTGTTTTGAGCTGGAGTTCTTCTTTAACCTGTCTTAGGGAATGGATAACGTCCATAGCCTTCTCTTGTTCTGCAGAAGCCGTCAAGGTTAGGCAATCTATATATATATCCT
This sequence comes from Anaerovoracaceae bacterium, assembly GCA_034003765.1. Lineage (GTDB taxonomy): Bacteria > Bacillota > Clostridia > Peptostreptococcales > Anaerovoracaceae > JAAZGD01. The sequence continues at coordinate 35,502 of JAVEXZ010000009.1, forward strand.
GCTTTTTAATACCCGCCGCTAGGGCTTTTTCTAATATTCTTGCGGCAATGTCAAACCTCTCCTGGCCGGTTTGAGGAATCCCCTTTTCATCTAGGGTCAAGCCAACAACTGAGGCCCCATATTTTTTAACTAGGGGCAAGATTTTTTCCAGGGACTTAGCCTCACCGTTAACAGAGTTAACAATAGGCTTACCATTATATACTCTAAGTCCCGCTTCTAATGCCAAAGGGTCAGCAGAATCTATTTGCAAGGGAAGGTCAATGACTCTTTGTAATGCCTTAACTAGCTGACCCATCATTTGAGCTTCGTCAATTTCTGGCAAGCCCACATTAACATCTAGGATATCTGCCCCTTGGTCCTTTTGTGCAAATCCTTGGCCAATAATATAATCCATATTGTTGGCTGCCAGAGCCTCCTTAAATGCTTTCTTACCAGTGGGATTTATTCTTTCTCCAATAACTCGAGGTTGGTCTATTACAAGAACATTCATCCCCGTTGTTACGGCAGCGGGTATGGTTTTGTCCAGTCGGACAAATTTTCTCTTTGCAAATCTTGACTTTAGGGCCTGGATGTATTCAGGCTTTGTTCCACAACATCCACCTACTATTTTGACTCCAAAAGGTATAAGTTGTTCCATATAATCACAAAATTCTTGGGCGCCAACAAGATACTCTTCAGTCTCAGGATCAGGCATTCCAGCATTGGGTTTTACAACCAGGGGTAAATCGGTCCAACGGCTTAGCTCTTCTACAATAGGTGCCATTTCTTTGGGGCCCAAAGAACAATTTATACCCAAAGCATCTACTCCTAGACCTTCTAGGGTAAGGGCCATAGCAGGTATCCCTAAGCCTGTAAATGTTCGCATGTTGGCTTCAAATGTCATAGTACATATAATGGGAAAATCCGAATTTTCTTTTACAGCAAGTATTGCCGCCTTTGCTTCGTAGAGATCTGAAAGGGTTTCCATTACAACTAAATCAGCCCCTGCCTCTTTGCCGGCCACCACCATTTCCTGAAAAATAGAGTAGGCTTCTTCAAAGGTCATGTCCCCACCAGGTTCAATTAGCCTTCCAATAGGCCCAAGATCCAGAGCCACTAGAGCATCTGTTCCTTCTACTGCCATTTTGGCATTGGTCACATCCGCCATTATTACTTGCTCCGGGCTATAACCAGAATCCTCTAACTTGTATCTATTAGCCCCAAAGGAATTGGCATAGATAATTTGGGCCCCAGCCTCAACATAGAGCCTATGTATAGATTGGATTAGGGGACCATGAGTTATCCCTGCTATTCCATGAATATCTCCCAAATCAGCTCCACTTTGCTGAATCATGGTGCCCATAGCCCCATCTAATATAACAAAATCATTTTTCAATAATTCAAAAAATCGTTTTTTCAACATTCCCTCCTATAAAAGGCTCTTTATGCTTTCTGTAATTTTACGGGCAATGTAGGGATTGTTCATTGTGTAAAGGTGTATCCCTTCAGCACCATTGGAAATTAAATCTACGATTTGGTCTACCGCATATGCGATCCCTGCATCTCTCATTGCGTCAGGGTTATTCTCGTATCTATTCATCATTTTGCTAAATTTGCTAGGTAGGCTTGCACCACATAGGGAAACCATTCTTTGGATTTGATTTTTATTTACAACAGGCATTATCCCCGCTTCTATGGGGACTTTTATTCCTATGGCTCTGGCTTTTTTCACAAAATCATAAAATAAGTTGTTATCAAAAAATAGTTGAGTCACTAAATGCTCTGCCCCAGCATCTACTTTTTCCTTGAGATGCACTAGGTCTAAGTCCTCGGAGTCAGCCTCTGGATGGCCTTCAGGATAACAAGCACCAGAAATCCCCATATCCCCCTCTGGATCTTCAGTCCTAAGGAAGTCTATTAAGTCCTTGGCATAGGCAAAATCATTTTGCCTAGGATAATCATCAGAGAAGTCTCCCCTAAGGGCCAGTATGTTTTCAATATTATTTGCTCTAAGCTTTTCAAGAACACTCTTAACCTGTTCCCTAGTGGAGTTAACGCAGGTTAGATGAGCCACGGCTTCTATGTTATACCGATTCTTGATAATGGAAGCAATATCACAGGTTGTGGAATCTGCCAGGTTCCCTCCTGCACCATAAGTAACACTTATAAAGTCAGGAGTCAGTTCTTTGAGTTCCTCTAAGGTTTCATAAATGGTATCGATGGAGCTTGTCCTTTTAGGCGGAAACACCTCTAAGGAAAATACAGTTTTATCGGGCCTAAAGATTGATGCAATTTTCATAAAATAATCGTCCCCCTGTCCCCATATATAATGAATTAGTATATCATAAAGTCCCCATAAATCACACCAAAAGGAAGGCTAATTTTCTTGCCTCAATCAAAACGCCCCACTATAAAGTGAGGCGAATTAAGGGTTTCTTAAATTGACTCTATATTTAAAGTCTCTGTAAGATTATAGTTTGAACTCTTCTTTAGCAAGAACTATTGATTCTTCAAGTGCAACTAGAACCTTATCAATTGTTGCGTACTCAAGCACTGCAGGTGGCTCAATTCGAACAGTCTTGGCATTTACTAAAGTTCCTGCAACCATTACGTGTCTTTCGAACATGTGCTTAGTTACAGCATAACCAACTTCAGCTTCTGGGAACTCCATACAAATTAGAAGTCCAGCTCCACGATAAGTGGTAAGAACTGTTGGGTACTTGTTCTTTAGCTTTTCTAAACCAGCCATGATATAGTCGCCCTTTTCTTGGCAAACCTTTGGAATGTCATTCTCTAACATATATCTAATTGTTGAGATAGCAGCTGAACATGCCAATGGGTTTCCACCAAATGTAGGTGATCCTAGGATCCAAGGATTATCAATAATCTTGTCTACCCACATATTAGGTCTTGCAATAATACCAGTAATAGGCATTATTCCACCACCAAAGGCTTTTCCATAAAGAAGGATGTCTGGAGTTACGTCTTCAACTTCACATCTCCACATTGTTCCACAACGTCCCATACCAGTTTGGATTTCGTCAACGATCATAGCAACGCCGTACTTGTCGCAGATAGCTCTAACGGCTTTTAAGTAGCCGTCTGGTGGAATGATAACCCCAGCTTCACCTTGAATAGGCTCGATGATAACACCAGCAACTTTTTCTCCAACAGTCTGAAGATTCTTGATTGCAGCTTCCATAGCATCTGCATTACCATATTCTACGTGCTGAACTTGCTGAATTAGTGGGATATAGTCTTCTCTGTATGCGCCTTTTCCACCCATAGAGATAGCACCCATGGATTTTCCGTGGAATGCGCCTACTGTGGATATGTACCAACGACCACCGGTAGCTAATCTTGCTAATTTCAATCCCATCTCAACAGCTTCTGCTCCACCATTGGTGAAGAAACAGTACTGAAGATCTCCGGGAGTAATCATAGCCAATAAGTTAGCTAAATATCCTCTTAATGGGTCAACTAGTTCTTGTGAGTGAAGTGCATAACGATCTAACTGACATTTTACGGTTTTCAATATTTCGGGGTTTCTGTGTCCGCAAGTGTAAATTCCGAAACCGCCTAAACAGTCGATAAACTCTGTCCCGTATAGATCCTCAAAATGTTCCTCAGAATCTGTCCACTCAACAAAAGCTGCGTTATCGGACACGGATTTTCGATATTGCAACCAGCCTGGGTTTACGTTCCCGTTAAAGTTGTCAATTGAGTCTTTTACTATTCTGTCTTTTTCGTCATTGGTTAACTCTGGCTTTTCAATATAATCGATTACTCGTTTTGCCTCGGATAACGCTTTTTTCTTGTCCATTACAGTCATTTCTTATGACCTCCTTTGAATTTACATAGATTAGAAACTTTTTATCACTTGCACAACAATATTGTACATCTTTAATAGCAATATGGCAATCTATACATGAGTTTTTTGCTGGCTTATGAACAAATCATCAACTTGATGTTAAATTTTTAGCAACAATGTACTGTTTGTGCTACAATATCTTTATGAAAAAAAACAATCTAATTAAAAATTTCCTATTTGGAATCATATTGGGTGTCTCAAACGTGATACCTGGGGTCTCAGGAGGGACCATGGCAGTTATCCTCAATATTTACGACAAGGTCTTATTAGCCTTTACCAAGGCCAATATTAGGAAGAATTTACCCTTCTTAATTCCCTTAGGGTTGGGAACTCTAATAGGAATTTATAGCTTCAGCCAACTAGTTACAAACTTGCTGGAAGATCATCGAATTCTCCTAACATTTGCCTTTGGAGGAATAATCCTAGGCAGTATTCCCGCTATTTTTCTCCGAGCAAAGTATGGAAGGGCTAAGGGTAAAAATATATTATTAGGCCTTATGGCCTTTGTATTTATGGTGGCCCTAGCTTATATTTCCACTTCTGCTTTTCCAGAATCCGGGCTTTTTACCGGAGAAGTTGGCCAGCCTACTTTTTACCTTTGGCTTTTCCTTGCCTCAACACTTGCTATGGTAGCTATGCTCCTTCCCGGAATAAGTGGTTCACTGGTTTTACTGATTCTCGGCGCATATCCTATAGCCATGGAAGCCATTGCCTACTTTCAATGGGAGATACTTTTTGTCTTGGCTCTGGGACTAGTTACGGGAGGTTATGCTGGGATTAAGGGTATTCAGAATATGCTAAGAAACCACCCTCAAGCCTTGTATTTTATTATCCTGGGACTAGTCACCGGTTCTCTTTTCATTCTTTTCCCTGATATAAAAGTTGGGTTAGAGTCCCCTCTTAATTTCGCGGTTTTATTCTTCTTCTTGGCCCTTTCCTTTGGCTTTGGCCGCAAAAGCACATCATAACTCCACAAAAAAGAGGTGGTGGTTTTTACATAAACAAGACCTCTTTTCTAAACATATCTAAACATATTATTTTCGTATTATTTATTTTGCCCCATTTCAAGATTTGGCATGGTGCAATTTTCTACATTATTTGTCGGCATTTTTATAGGGCTATTTGAAAATTTCCAATTTTGTTTTGCGGTTTCCTCTCTTTAATACTTTGTCACTTATATTTATGGTTATAAATCTACTTGGTGTAGTTATCGAAATAGCCTTGAATATACACAAAGGGTGTTCCTTTATCTCCAGATCCTGATGTTAGGTCAGATAGGGACCCCAGCAAGTCTGTTAGATTACGAGGGGTTGTCCCTTGTGAGGCCATGGTGTCCATGCTATATTCCTCCTTGTTACGAATGCTATTTGATATTGCATCTTTTAAGGCTTGGCCCCTTAGGTCTTTGAAATCATTGTCCGCTAAATATTTTAATTTTAATTCATTAGGAGTCCCAACAAGTCCCTCAGTAAAACCAGGAGAAACTACAGGATCAGCCAACTCCCAAATCTTGCCCACAGGATCTTTGAAGGCTCCATCCCCGTAAACCATAACTTCAATATGCTTTCCAGTCAGGGTCAAAACTTCTTTTTGAATGTCTTTTACAAAGGATGTGCAGTCATTTGGGAAAAGCTTAACCATGTCTTCAGTAGCTTTGTTAGAGCCCAATAGCCCATAAGACTTATTAAAGCCCGAACCATCAACACTTTCATTTAGTATATCTTCTAGCCCAACTACCACATCCGCTCCAGCCTCTTCTAAAATACGTTTTGTCCTAGCTCTTGTATGAATATCGCAGTGTAGAACATGGGAAGTATAGTCTAATATGGTTTTTGGATTATTAGAGAAAATTACTTGGCATTCAGCCCCTTCATCCTCAACCAACTTCTTGTAATAGCTTACATAATCAACGCCAGTAAATTTGTGTTGCCCTTCACCAAACAAACGGTGAAAAGTTTCTAAATCCAAGACGTCGCTATATGGATTAATATTTTCTTTATCCAGCTGGTCCAAGGAAATTAAGTGGTTTCCAACTTCATCCCCAGGATAGCTTAGCATTAGAACTATCTTTTTAGCACCCTTGGCAATTCCTCGAAGACAAACAGCAAATCTGTTACGGCTTAAAATCGGCAGGATAACCCCAAAGCTATCAGCCCCCATTTTACTCTTAACATCCTGGCTAATCTGATCCACTGTAGCATAGTTCCCTTGTGCCCTTGCAACAACAGCTTCCGTGATGCAAAGGACATCCTGGTCTCCTACCACAATATCCCCATCCTCTATAATTGCCCCCAGCACATCTAAAACGATTTTCTTTAAGTCGTCTCCCTCACGAATAATAGGGGCCCTAAGACCTCTTACAACTGTGCCGATTTTTCTCTCTTTTTCCATTAATTTATCCTCTCTGATTTTTAGCAAGGCTTATACATTTTTTATATGTATAGTATTTCCACAAGAATTTCATGCATTCCCCATAATAATTGTAATAATTCTTGCTTCTAACTAACACTCAAGTTTGAAGACGCTAGGTCCTTTTCGGTATTCAGTATTCCAGCATTTTAATACTCCAATACTCCAGTAGCAACTATACTTGGATGTCTCCTCTGAGACCTAAAATACTTTTATTGGCCCACAAAACAGGGTCCACATAATTCTCAATATAGTCTTGTGTCTGGTCTTTAGCCATTCCCACAAAAGCCTCTGGCTTACAAAGGGCTATTAGTTCTTCCATGGAAAATCCAAAGGCTGAATCCTCTGAGATTCTTTGAAGTAGGTCATTGTCACCACCTTCTTCTTTAACAATTCTCGAAGCCTCCATGCTGTGAATCCTAATTCTTTCATGAAGCAGCTGACGATCCTTTCCCCTTTTGACCCCTTCCATGAGAATGGTTTCTGTTGCCATAAAAGGGAGCTCAGCTAAGAGGTGGCGCTCTATCATCTTGGGATAGACCACAAGGCCTGATGTAACATTAATGTATAATTCTAAAATGGCATCAAGTGTTAGGAATGCCTCGCTAATGGAAATACGTTTGTTGGCTGAATCATCTAGGGTTCTCTCAAACCATTGGCTTGCAGCGGTAAAGTTTGTGTCCGTAGACAAGGTCAATAAATGCCTAGCTAAACCAGCCATCCGCTCTGCCCTCATAGGGTTTCGCTTGTAGGCCATGGCGGAAGATCCAACTTGCCCCTTTTCAAAGGGCTCTTCAACTTCCTTCAAGTGGGCGGCCAGCCGCAAATCATTGGAAAACTTATGGGCGCTAATTCCAACTCCACCCAGTATATTTAGAACCTGGGCATCTAGCTTACGGCTGTAAGTTTGCCCCGATACAGGATATGTGTCTTCCACTCCTAGTTTTTTCGCTATTCCTTTATCTAGTTCTCGGACTTTATCTCTGTCTCCATGGAATAATTGGAGAAAACTGGCTTGAGTTCCAGTAGTTCCTTTTGAACCTAAGAGCTTCCATCCAGAAAGTATATGATTTATCTCATCATAGTCCATCATCAAATCTTGAATCCAAAGGCTGGCTCTTTTTCCTAAAGTAACAGGCTGGGCCGGCTGAAAATGGGTGTAACCTAGGATTGGTAAATCCTTGTATTTTAGGGCAAACTTTGCTAGGTTATCAACCACGTTTAGTATCTTGATACGGACTAATTCCAAAGCCTCTTTCATAATTAGCAGGTCTGTATTGTCCCCCACATAAGAGGAGGTTGCTCCCCAATGTATTATCCCCTTGGCTTTTGGGCATTGAACCCCATAGGCAAAAACGTGAGCCATTACATCGTGGCGTATTTCTTTTTCTTTTTCCGCCGCAACCTCATAATTAATGTCTAGGGCATGGGTTTTCATTTCTTCTATTTGGTCTTGAGAAATAGGTAAACCCAATTCCATTTCAGCCTCAGCCAAAGCAATCCAAAGCTTACGCCAGGATTGGAATTTTTTCTCTGCACTGAATAAATACTGCATTTCTTTGCTGGGATACCTCTCTGATAGAGGGCTAATATATCCTTGATATTTATCGTCCCTCATTATAGAAGCCTCCTTATCTGTTTTCGCAATTCCCTTAGATTGAATTTTTGGGGATTTTTCAATTTCTATCCTTTTCACTTTTGATTTTCAACCACCTGCCCAATTTGACAAGCTTTCTTACATTTAAGTGGAATCAAAGAAAAAAAAATTATACCACCTCAAAAAATTTTTTGCAAATTTTAATTTTGCATCCTTTATGATTTTTTATGCTATTTATATCCTAAACCGCTTATGGTATTCCTCTAGTAATTCTCCCCACCTAAAAATTAGCATGCCTGCGAGCAACAAGGCACTGAGAGCTATACAAATCAGGGTGGGGATAACCTGATTTAAGGTTCCAGTCAAAAATAGCACAAGAGGTACAAGACCTACGAAGGCATGAAATGAAGTACAAACCATATAGTCTTCTGTTTTGATTCCCCTTGCCTTTATAAGGATTTGCATGGTAAGAAGGGACACCATTAGCAATATGGGGACAGCATAGTCTATTGACCAGCCCTTCCAACCCACAACAAAGTCCCAGAGCACAAAAAACAGAGATCCAAGTATGGACTGGTTCATAATAACAAGGGTAACATGGTGCAAGTTTCTTGCTGATACACCAACGGATAACCAAAGGCAGCCTATTCCCAAAAGCACTAACAGAGACCAATTCCCTGTGTGAGGTATCATCAAATTTACTGTTACCGCGATAATGGCTATGCCAATTCCAGAAAGAGCCAGTATTTGAAAAAACAGCTTATATTTTTCGTAAATAGTAGGAACTTCCGGGAAAAATGGGGAAGTGTCTTCTCCACTTATCTTGCCTTGGCAAAGGGGACAGTAATTAGCCCTGCCTCTTACCCCAACCTTGCAACGAGGACAATATTTCATTGGAGGTCCCTCCTATCTGGAATATTGCAAGAGATCTCCGCAGCTACCCCCCGGTCTGTAAAGCATCTGACCAGCCGCCTTTGTATTTCGGAATTAACAAAGGGTGTTGTTATTCCAAGGCTCATAACATCTCCATGGCTTACAAGGCAGATTTGCATCTTCTCGGTGCTAACGGAAACATTAAAGCTCTTTATTTCTCGGGCCATATTTTCTGGTAGGCTTAGGGCTCCTACATTTGATACTATGGCCGTATATTTTTTCTGGCCTGCTAGGTATGCCATCTTTAAGAAGATATTCTTTATTAAAAGTGGCACAATCTTAATAACCGGGTTTTTTTCTATGGCAACAAAATTATTCATCCCAGCATCTAATCTCTCCGGTGTGGTTCTCTCCTTCAACTGTTGGTTAACCCAAGGGGTTAGTTCCATCAAGGAAACTGCCTCCTCTTGTGGATTCCAGGGAATCAAAATCGTATTGAAAAAATTTCTCAGAGAATCCGAGGCATAATACTTTCTGAGGTTCACAGGAATACTCAGAACTATTGGCCGCTTCTTTTTTCGCCTAGGCAATTCTTCCCAGATTGACTTCAAAAAACAAGCAGAAATAAAGGATGTAATGGTTCCCTGGTGTTCTTTGGCAAGGGCAACCATATCTTGAGTTGGTAGGTGAATTTGGATTAATTTTAGGTGATTTTGAGCATAACGAAAACCTCTAAGCCTTAGCGCTTTTGGCTTCTTTTCTTTCTTTGTTCTGGCGCCGCTACCATGCCTCAAAAAGCTGTCATCCCTTCCAGCGCTTAAAGATTCTGGCAGGGTAATCGATTCTTGAAAATCTTTTTGGGGGAGGCCTAAGTCCAAGGCCAAATACCGTAACAAAAGAGCTTCAAAAAAAGAAATTGTGCCCGCCCCATCGGACAGCACATGAAAAACCTCAAGGTTAATGGTTTGCCTAAAATAGGTTACGTTAAATAGGAGGTTCCTTTTATGTTTTCGATAAATGGGGCCACAAACTGGCTGGTTCTCTTCTCGAACTTGAGGCTTTAGATCCGTTTCCTCAAGGTAGTTCCAGAAAAATCCCTGTTTCATTATGTACCTATAAGCCTCAAAATCCTCAATAGTTTCGTCTAGGGCCTCTTGTAATTGGTCCTTATCAATAAAGTCTTTTAACTCTGCAGAAAATCTGAAAACCTGAGTCTCTGACCTATGGGTAGCAGCAGAAAATAATATTGCCGCATTGTCTAGCTTATGCCAGCTTTTAATGACAGTGTTCCCCCTATTCTAAAAAGTCTATAATAGCCTCTATGGTGCGCTTTACGTGAACAAATCTAATTGGCAAATTGAAATAGCCATGAAGAGCATTTTTCATAAGGATACTAGTAACATTATTTCCAAATTCCATTAACTTATCCCCATAGGCTTGTCCCTCATCTCGCAAGGGGTCGTGCTCTGCAGTAATGAGAAGTGTATCTGGTTGCCCAGACAAGTCCTCTGCCAAAAGAGGGGCGAAGTAGGGGCTGAAAAAGTCTTTTTGATCCTCAATATATAAGTCAATATAATCACAAATTCTTTGAGATGTCAAAAGGTAGCCTTCTCCTTTTTCTTTGATTGATGGGAAGGGTGAATGCTCGTCATGATAGTTATATGTGGCAGGATATAGGAGTATTTGCTTGGCAACAGAAAAGTCTCCCCTATCTCTGGCAAGAAGACTTACAGCAGCAGCTATATTAGCCCCAGCGCTGTCTCCCATAAGTACGATTTCCTTATTTTTTTTATTTTTCCTGGCATACTGGTGGTGAAGGGTTTTTGTAACCTCATAGCAATCCAACAAGCCTTCAGGAAAAGGAAACTCTGGTGCTAGCCTATAATCTACAGAAAGAACCTGTCTCCCTGTATCGTTGGCTAGCATGGCGCAAGTTCTGGTGTAGGTGTTGATGTTTCCATGAACCCATCCACCCCCATGAAAAAATAGAATTCTTTGATCCCCTAGTAAACGCTTGGGTTCAAAGATTCTCACAGGAATAGAATGATTCTCCAAAACGATATCGTCATCCCAAACATTATATAGCTCTCTGGTTCCTCTTGGAGGGTTAATCCATTCTCGGATTTTTCGGCTAGTCTCATATTGGGTTTTTATATCCAGCTCCCCGTAGGAGATTGCCCTTAGGGCGGCCTTCATATATTTGTTTATGGCCATGTCAGGTTCTCATTTCTCCCAAGCTTTTTATATCCACGACTAACTCCACTACGAAGGCTTTGTCCTTACTATATTTCTATGATTCTCTGAGCCAGCCTTTCAGCATCACTTGGGCTGTGGGTAACCATAAGAACAGTTTTGTCCTTGGTATAATACTTCCAGCTTCCTTCAATAATACGGTCCTTAAGTGCCTTATCTAGGCCCTTAAAGGGCTCATCTAAAAGCAGCAAGCCTGCAGGATATACAAAGGACCTTGCCATGGAAACCCGGCGGTTCATTCCCCCTGATAATTGCTGGGGCAATTTGTCTATATCATCGCTTAGTTCCATTCTTTCAAGGGCTTCCCGAATCATAGAGTCAGCTTCTGCGAATTCCACTTTACCCTTTAATACAATGGCTAGGTTATCATAAAGATTAAGCCAGGGAAGTAGTCGGTCCTCTTGAAATAGATAGGAAACTCTCTCGCAGCCTAGTTGGATTTTCCCGCGGTCTGCATCTTCTAGTCCAGAAATTATTCTTAAAAGTGTGGTTTTACCTTTTCCTGAAGGGCCCATTACTGCAGTTACTTGGCCAGGTTCAATGGTAATCTCATAGCCCGAGAAAACCTGCTTTTTCCCAAAACACTTGTCCATTCCCTCCACGCAAATACAGGAAGTAGAATCCATGGCAGGGATTTCTAGGTCGTGGTCTTTTTTCATGACCTTAGAACCATGATATTCCTTCCATTTTATTTTGTCCAAAAGAAAGTGAATTAACTGCTCAAAGGCATAAGCCAAACCCACAATAGCCAATATCCAGGCAAAAAGTTCAGCTGTTTCAAAGTAGACCTTGGCATTTAGGAGATTATAGCCCATGGAGAACTTGGGTACAGATAAAACTTCTGCGGCAACAACAGATTTCCAGCTTAAGCCTGCTATTAAGTTTAGAGATGCTTTTATTTCTGGTTCTATGGAAGGCAAATAAATCCACCTAAATTGAGTTTTGGGGGATAAATCAAAAATATGTGCCATTTCCAAGTGTTCACGGCTAATGCTGTCTAAGCCAGACAGTAAATTAACATGGGCAACAGGAAAGCACATTAAAAAACAAACAAATATAGGGACGTCCCCCGATTTTAGTAGAAGCAAGGCATATATTATAACCGCCATTACAGGAGTTGACTTTAAAAAATTAACTGGCAGGGTAATTACCTGCCGAAATAAGGCGTACCTATAAGAGAGGATGGAAGTAAGGACTCCCACAAGAAATGAAAGGAGGATTCCAAGAATACAACGATAAAATGTTGCTAACACGTTATAGTAAAATGCTTTTGTAACAATTAAAACACCCAGACTCTCAATTGCCGCCAAGGGTGAAGGAAGGATAAGGGGCATGGCCACAACCATTGCCCCTAGCTGCCATAGCAAAATCCAAAATAGGGCTATAGCAAGTCCTTTCCATTTTAAGTTTTTACCAGTTTTTATTTTGATCATAGTCTCATATTAGTGGTGCTTGTTCGCACCTTTTTATAACAGCCCTTGAATGGAGATTTTTGTAAGGTGCCTGTCTGCAAATTTTATCTCCATATGGGGCTTGGGGTTTTTATACCGGTACTGGTCTCCACCATTTTTATACCAGCCCTTACCTATACTTGTATATCCTAGTAGTAAAAATTATCATCAGGCATGGAGCCACCTAGTGAAGCAGGATCCATTTTAAATAGAACTTGGAAGTAGGCTTCTAACATAGTCTTTGTTGCCCCAAAGTCTTCTTCATAAAGAACAATATTACTGTTTGGAATAGCCTTTTGTGCAACTATGGGATCTTCGATAAAGCCCCAATCAGCTATGGCTTGGCCAGCATCTTGGGAAGTATTTACAAAATCAACAGACTTTCTATAGTCAGCAAGGAAAACTGCCATATCGTCTCCTCGTTCTTCAACAAAGGATTTTTGAGCAATAATAACTCCCATAGGAAGATCTACTCCTGTTACTTCAGCCCAGCTGGCATTTAAGTCTATAGCCACATGAATTGCTTCATTCTTAGAGCCAACAACTGTTACGAAGGGCTCTGGAAGAAGAGCAAGGGAACCTTCGTTAGCCATACAGCTTGATGCTGCGTCGCTGTGGTTTGCCATCCATTGGATGTTAACATCCGTAACTCCAGCCGCATCTAGAAGTTCTTGAAGTATAAATTCTGGGCCTGCACCTTTTCCGCTACCGTAAAGGGTTTTGCCTGCAAGGTCTTCAACACTTGCAACTGTTTGTGTTCCGTTCTCTACTATATAAAGAACTCCAAGGGTATTAACACTTACTACTACTACAGCACCTTCTGTTTTGTTATAAAGTACGGAAGCCATATTGGAAGGAAGACAAGCCATATCTAACTCCCCAGTTATTATCTTTCCTGCGATTTCGTCAGGTGCCTGATATGCAGTGATATCATACTTTTCCTTTTGGTCCATCAAAGCAACCATCCCCATCCCTGTTGGACCATTCAGTGTTCCTATTACTATAGGCGCAGAGAAACCTTCAGGTTCTACAGGTGTAGGCGTATCTTGGGCACAACCTGTAAGCAGGGTCCCCATTACCAAGGTCAAAATCAATACTACCATCAATGTTTTTTTCATTCTCATTTTTTAAGCTCCTTCTTTCTTTTACTTTCTATGCTTTAGAATAAATTGTTTTAGTCTGGACTCCCTTAAGTGCTCCTATCTTCCCAGATAAGGCACTAATAATATCCTGGGGTGCATCCATGACCACGCTAATAACGGAAATGCTTTTTTTTTCATAGGGGACACCCATCCTGCCAATAATATAAGCACCGTACTGGGTGAGTAGGTGATTCATAGCATCAACAGCATCTGGGTTTTCTAGAATTATGCCAATTACAGCAACTCTTGTATCCATATTTAATCCTCCGATAAAAAAAGCACCCTCGTATTGCGAAGGCGCCAAATAAATTAACATTTTGCGGTGCCTTCCCCCTCAGTTAACCTTCGGGTCTCAGTACATTTATATTTTACCACCTCTTTTTACCAATAGCAAGAGATATTGTCAATTTTTTATCATACCAGCTGACCCAGCGACCCAGCGACATACACGCCGACCCAGCGACCCAGCGACCCAGTGACATCCACGCCGACCCAGTGACATCCACGCCGACCCAGCGACCCAGTGACACCCCCGTCGACCTAGCGATACAGCGCCATACATGCTGACCCAGCGACCCAGTGACCCAGTGACATCCACGCCGACCCAGAGCCACTACTAACCAATAATATCCATATAACTTCCTATTGCTTACTCTAGGCCCGCAAGTTAAAATGAAAGTGAGATAAGAAGAGACATAAGATCTTCGAAAGATTTCGACTTAAATTCGACTTAAAGATAAAGGAGAGGAGACCCCCATGGTTTTTTATATTGTACATGCCTTCACGGAACGCCTCTTTGGAGGGAATCCTGCAGGAGTTGTTATCCTGGAAAATGATCAGGATTTTCCAGATTCTGAAGTCTGCCGTAAGGTAGCTGCAGAGCTTCGTTATTCAGAAACAGTATTTATCAAACCTTACCAGTCCCGGCCTGGCCACTTTTATTTTCGCTACTTCACCCCAGCAGAAGAAGTTCAGCTCTGTGGTCATGCTACTATAGGTGCCTTCGTAGCCTTGGCCCAAGAAGGCCTTGTGGAAAACAATGGAGACTATACCATTGAAACCCTAAGCGGCCTTTTGGATATCAAAATGTTAGATGGATTTGTCCGGATGGCTATGGGAAGTCCTAAGGTCTTAGCCCCTGACTTTTCCCAAGATCAAATAGATGAAATCTACAAAATAATGGGAAGTGATAGCCAAGATGAGACCCTAAGCCCACAAATAATCTCAACGGGATTACCAGATATAATCTTGCCTCTAAATTCCCAGAAAAAACTCCATGGGTTAAGACCCGATTTCAAGGCCCTGACAAAATTATCAGAGACCTACAATGTTACTGGCGTTCACGCCTTTACCCTTGAAGGAGATGATGCCACAGCCCATACAAGGAACTTTGCCCCTCTCTTTGATATTGACGAAGAAGCAGCCACTGGAACAGCTAGTGGCGCCCTTACATTTTATTTATATAATAAGGGGATTATTGGCAATGGTGCAGAGTGTATCTTCATTCAAGGAGAAGCTATGGACCGTCCATCAACCATAAGGACCAGTATCCATGATGCAAGATTTGATAGGAGTTCAACTGAAGACTCTCACATTAATTCCAAGGATATATCTGATGGCAGAACAAAGGATGTCTCCCATGGCAGCTTAGAGAATGAAGGACAAATTAAAATAGATGTAGGAGGTAGTGCAGTTGTTTTGGCCACGGGTAAAATCAATATTCCTCAATAATATATCACTTTTTATAGCCATCTTTATATTGGCCTTAGCCTTAGCTATTTATTTCCCTTCTTTGGGGCAAGAACATAGGCTAACAGAAGGGCGAGATATCCTAGAACAAGAAAGCCTCCAGATTAAGGAAGATTTATCCCAGGCTGTTTTGTTGAGAGATGAACTCTTAGAAAAAACTAAAGGTTTGGATTCCCAAGTTGAAATTTGGAAGCAGAGAAAGGAAGCCCTAGAAAGCTACTTGCTAGAAAAACCAGAGACTTCTGAGGAATCAAAGGATACCGTAGAAGGAGAGGACTCCCAATGATAGGCTTGACTCTTTGAAAACAATTCTCATAGAAGGCAGGATAAATAAAATTAACTGGATATGCTGAATACACTGAATGCATTAATCAAACTGGATACAACGGATACACTGAATGAACTTGATGGACTGGAGGAACTAGACACACTGAACAAACTTGTGAACTGGATACACCGGATGAACTTGATGAACTGGACACACCGGATGAACTTGATACCCTGGATACATTAGATGAACTAGACAAACTATAACGAAGGAGGAATAAAAAATGAATAGGCTCCCTGGCCCAAAAGAACTTATCAAGTATATTCCCGCCTTTATAATAATAGGTGCCCTCTTTATATTCTTGCTGGCCCTAGTTAATTATGCAGGGAACGATGGTTTGAAAAGAGAAATTTCCCAATTGAATCAAGATAAGGAAATCAACCTGATAACTCAAGAAGAGCTAAGTGAAGAGCTTGTTCATCTTAATGACTTAAACGATTCTCTAACTAAAGTCACCCAAGAGTATTATCAAGCTGCCCGTGCCCTAGAAGAGGAGGTTATACAAGGTAAAAGCCCCTACCGTATAGCATATCTCACCTTTGACGATGGCCCCTTTTTGAAAACTCAGGACTACCTAGAAGTTTTGAATCGATATGATGTTTTGGGAACATTCTTTGTCTTAGGCAAGACTGATTTTATAGAGACATACAGGGATATTACAAGACAAGGTCACACAATAGGTAACCACACATACAGCCACAAGATTCGCAAAGGCCTCTATGACAGCCCAGCCAGCTTTATTGCTGACGTGGATAAGTTGGATTTATTTCTACAAGAAAATGTAGGTGTCAAGTCGCGAGTTTTTAGATTTCCCGGAGGTTCTAACTCTGCTGGAGGGATAAAAGAAGAGTGCATTGCTGCACTCCATGAGTCAGGATATAAGTATGTTGATTGGAATGCATTAACCCGTGACGCAGAAGTAAAAGGCCTAACCTTAGAAGGGGCCTATGAAAATTTGATGCCCCGAGCCACCTCTAAATCCATGGCGGTAATCTTGATGCACGACTTTAATAGCGCTTCTTTGGGAGCCTTACCTACAATTATAGAAGACTTGCAGGCCCAAAACTATGTCCTACTCCCACTCTTTGATAATAGTTTAGCTCTCAGATAATTTACTCCTGAACAACACTAGCGATCAGCTTGGTAAAGCCCCTTGATTAAGTGTTTTTGGCATAATTATAAATTTTTGAAATTTTTGACATCTTTATAAATTTACCAATAAAAAGACATCTAATATTATTCTCAATATTTTTTCTGTATTCATCACCTTAATAAGATCTAATACTCAAATATTAATATCTTATTTTTTATTACTTGCTATCTGTAAGTGGGGTTTTAATATACGTAGCCATTTTCCCTTAAGAACTTCTTGAGATTATCATGGGCCCACATTATAGTGTTTGCGTATATGGGTTCGTAGCCACCTTTGTTTTCATTGGGTATCCCCATCTGATAGGCTGATAAGGCCCTGATTTGATCTCCCTTGTAGCCATCTAGCATCTGTGCGTAATACATTGCTCCAAAGTCAATATTCTTTTTGGGGTCCAGTAGGTCATCTTTTGAAAGGCCATAACCCCTGCCTGTAGCCTCCATTATCTGCATCATTCCTGTAGCACCTGCATGGCTCACTACATCCTTTCGAAACCTAGACTCACACTGGGATAAAGCCATAAGCCATTCAACCTCAATAGCGTTTTCCCTTGCTGCATTCTTGAAATAAAATGTGTACTCCTGAGCAACGCTAGGACGAATGTTTGGGTTTCTGGAACGAATATATTCCGCCAAACCCTGGTTAAATTTTGACTCTTTTTCACTCCAAAGTGACAGGGCTGTAATATCTGGTAATGTACTTATACAAAGTCCATAATTTGGATCAGCATAGACATCCCACTGAAAAACTGGGTCCTCCATCAAGGCTTTTATAGGGAGGTAAAATACCCCGTCATCTCCTTGAAGTGCTGGCAAGCCCAGCAAAGACATTCCACCTAAACCTTTAGGGTCTAATTTCTCCTTTGGAATCCCATGAAAAACTTGAACATCATATCTTTCTGTAACCCTTATGGATTCATCCCCTCTTTTTACCTCCTGAACTTCTAGCTGTTCTCTTACAGGTATTTTTTTAGAGATGAAAATATAGGGTTCTTCTCTGCTAACCTTGTAGTCAAATCCCAGTATATCTCCTAGGGCTTCACTTACAGGAACATAGGCAGAATCAAGATAAATAAAGAAGGGGTTGTTGAGATAATAGTTCACAATTTTAGTACCATTAATGTTTATATCTCTAACATAAAACCGGGTTCCATCTTCTATCAGCAGATTTTCCTGTTCCTGGGGTCCTACAGAATTGGCAGTCAACATTACAACCACAAGGACAGCCAAGAGAACCAGACCCATTCTTAGAGTTAATACTAAGGTTTTCTTTGCAATATTTTTTTTGCTTGTTTTAGTGTCTGCCCCTAACTTTGTGCTTTTTTTAGTTTCTGGCACTGTATTCGTGTTTTCTTTCATATCTGTTCCTGTATCTGTATTTGTATTTGCTTTCATATCTGTTCCTGTATCTGTATCTGTATTTGCTTTCATATCTGTTCCTGTATCTGTATCTGTATTTGCTTTCATATCTGTTCCTGTATCTGTATCTGTATTCGCTTTCATATCTGTTCCTGTATCTCTTTTCTTCTTTGTTTGCATTTATAGTCTCCTCCTCAAAGGTCTTCTTATTATACAAAACCCTAAAGAAAAAGTATATACCAAGGTCCTAAGGGAAAAGTATATACCAACTTCTTTGCAAAGCTATTTTTCGGTGCTATAATTGCTTTCGTGGGTAATATGAATGAAACGGTGAAAATATGGGGCCGAGAGATTCAAAAGGATCTTCTGGTTTTCCTCATTATAAGTGTCTTGCTTGGTGTTGTAAGTGCAGTGGAAGCCACCTCTTTAAACAATAGGCTCTATGAAGATTTGGACTTTACTGTTATGCAAAGAGCAATGCTAGAAACCCCTCGAGAACTTCCAGGGCTTTTAAGCGTTGTTATTATTGGATTTATGAACTCCCTGGGAGACATTAAAATTGCTGCTGTGGCAAATATTGTGGGAGGCTTCGGACTCCTTCTTTTTGGCATGGCTCCTAACCAATTTTCTTTTATACTAATTACCTTGGTAATATACTCTACTGGTCAGCACCTATATCTTCCATTAACCAACACCATTGCCATGACCTTTGCCAGTGGTGAAAACTATGGCCAGCGCCTAGGACAGGTTCAAAGCTTAGGAAGTATTTCAATTATTGTTGCTGCCGCCCTTCTTTACTTGCTATATAAACTCTTTGATGTAAGCTATCAAACGGTTTTCACCATTTCTGGGATCGCAATGTTACTGGCTGGTTTTCTGTTTTTGGTTTTAGACAAGGGTGGAAGCCGGGGAAAGACTGTTGCCCGAAGAAAATTTATAGTGAGACGGGAGTTCAAGCTTTACTATATACTTGCCACCATTAACGGAGCAAGAAAACAAATTACCATTACATTTGTACCTTGGCTTTTGATAGACACCTTCCAGCAACCTGTAACCACTATTACTGCCCTCTTCTTTGTGGTTTGCATTCTCAATGTATTCTTTAAGCCTTGGTTCGGCAAGCTAATTGATAGAAAGGGTGAGCGCACTGCCCTTCAACTTGAGTCTATAGTAATGTTTGTTGCTTGTCTGGGCTTTGCCTTTGCTAAAACAATCTTTTCCCCACAGGTGGCTTTGATTGTAGTTTTTCTCTGCTATATAATTGATAAACTAATGGAATCTGCCTCGATGGCAAGGGCCACTTACGTAAGGAAGCTTTCTAAGGAGCCTTCCGATGTAGCAAGAACCTTGGCTACAGGCCAAAGCCTTGACCATGCCATCTCTATGATGATTCCACTTTTGGCTGGCTATGTATGGTATTCCAATGGCCTTAATGGTTATGTGTATGTATTTTTAGGTGCCCTAGTAATCTCCTGGATCAATTTTTATGTAGCTAGCAAAATCCCCAAAAAAGCAAATAGGCAACCAGTAAATTGATGACCTGAACAAACCACTCTTCCCTGACATACTGCGAAACTTATAAACTCAGTACATGCAAAGTTAAACATAAATCTCAGCTATTATAAACACTGTTAATTGATCTATCCTTTTGAAAAAATATTAGCAAATTGGCAATTTGCATATCCCATTAAATAAAACCCCGAGAATAGAAATGTTCCGAGGTTTAAGCTACTACTATGCATATCCAAACACTTATATATTTCCTGAATTCTCCAAAATTTTGCCTAAAGCTCATGTCAAGTTGCCAGATTCCTTGTAAGTTTACCCAACTCTCTGTTTAGTTTGCTCAAAATATCTAGCGTTTTCTTCAAAATATTATAATAAGCAGTTTATCCTTTTTCATGAAGAATCTTTACAAGGCCCACATCTACCGCCCCATCAATTTCATCATAAACACGCTTGGCCATAGTCTCATCAAATCCGCTGCAAAGTTCAATCAATATAACTCCCTTTGCTACCAAATCTTTTGCAACTTGGCAAGCCTCTTCTACAGAACTAACTCCTATCATGTAGTTGGTCAAGTCTGAAGAATCAATCTCTGTGAAATGATCATTTTTGTTTAGCCCTGGGGTTAAAACAATGTAAGCACACAATTCTTTAACCATCTTCATTCTCCTCCTTAATCTAGATCGGATATTTATCCTATTTCTCCAGTTCTTTTTTCATTTCTGCCTTGTAGGCCTCTACTCCTGGTTGGTTAAAGGGGTCAACCCCCATAAGGCTAGCGGTGATAGCGCAGGTTGTTTGGAAGAAGTAAAACAGCTGGCCCAAAATCCTGGGGCTCATACTGGGAATATTTATTTTCACCATGGGAACCCCTCTTTGCTGGTGGGCATTCATAACCCCTTGAAGGGCTGCACGATTAATCTGGTTCATGGTTTTTCCCTCAATGCCTGCCATGGAAGGGTCTTCATCAGAAGGAAGCAGGACATCTCCAGGGGGATTTTCTAAATCTAATATGGTCTCAAAAAAGATGGGGCTGCCTCCTTGAAGAAATTGCCCCATGCTATGTAAGTCCGTTGTAAATCCCAGGGAAGCAGGAAACAATCCCGTGTCGTCTTTGCCTTCGCTTTCCCCAAAAAGTTGCTTGAGCCATTCTGCGAAATATTGAAACAAGGGCTCGTAGCTTTCAAATATTTCAATTTCTTTGCCCTTTTGGAGCATAAGATAGCGAAGTATTGCATAGTCTGGTAAGGCATGATCCCAACCAGAATCACAGGCCACTTCATAGGCTCCCAGCAGGATCTGTTTTACGGGTATTCCCACAACTGCCATGGGCAATAGTCCTACAGCTGTTAATACAGAGTATCTACCCCCTATATTTTTAGGTATAGAAAAATGAAGATAGTCCTTGCTGCGGCACTCTTGGCAGAGGACACCTTCCTCCTCATCGGTTACAGCAAATATTCTCTTGGCAGCTTCCGCCTCTCCATACTTATTTATCAAGGCTTCCTTGAGTATAGAAAAGGCCAAGCGAGGCTCTATTGTTGTTCCTGATTTTGAAATCACGCAAATGCAAGTCTCTTTTTCATAGACTTCTTCTAATAGTTTTTGGTGCTGGGTACCACTAAGGTTATTGCCAGCATAACGAATTTCGGGATAACCAGGCTCAATTCCCAGGGCCTCAATGGCTGCCCGAGCCCCAAGGTAAGAACCCCCAATGCCCACAACCACAAATAACTTGCACCGGCTTTGAATAGCCAGGGCTAGGGTTTCAATTCTCTCTACTTCCTCCATAAAATCAGAGTCTTCTTTTGCAAATTCTAGGGGCAAGGAAACCCAGCCAGTAAAATCTTTTTCACCCTTCCAAAGGCTTTCTAAGATCTCATCCACTCTAGGTTTTAGCGCTTCATATTCCTCTTTTTCTAGGGTTCCTTTTGAGCAATCGATTCGAATATCCATTTTCTTCTCCTGCCTTTTTTGTCAGTAACCGTTTTTGTTTCTAGCAACCGCTTTTGTTTCTACCACCGTTTTTTCTAGTAAACGTTTTTGTTTCTAGTGACCGTTTCCATTGGGAGTATAGTTAGGCACCATTTCATGGAGCCATTCTTTTATTTCTTTGTCTCCTAGACAGCAGAGCTCATTTACCCTCTCATCTAGGCGGTTTTCGGTTTTCACCATATCTTTTAGTTCCTCACGGGCTTCTAAGGGATGGCCCACATAAATTTTGTCATGAGAAGTCTTCTCAACCCCTTCTTCATCTAAAAGAAGCTCTTCGAAAAGTTTTTCTCCAGGCCTAAGACCCGTAACAACAATATCAATATCAACATCTGGAACATATCCTGATAGGCGAATTACATTCTCAGCTAGATCCATTATTCGAACAGGCTCTCCCATATCCAAAACAAATATTTCCCCCCCCTTTGCCATGGCCCCTGTTTGGATTACCAACTGAACAGCCTCGGGAATAGTCATAAAGTATCGGGTAATATCTGGGTGGGTTACAGTAACTGGCCCACCACTTTCGATTTGTTTTCTAAATATAGGAATAACAGAACCATTGGATCCAAGAACATTTCCAAACCTAACTGCGGAAAAGCTGACCTTGGAAGTCCCCCGACTTTTTTCCTGGAGGATCATCTCGGCAACCCTCTTTGTTGCCCCCATTATATTGGTTGGGTTCACAGCCTTATCCGTTGAAATCATGACAAATTTCGTTACTGCAAATTCTTCAGACAAGTCCATTACATTCTTGCTACCCAAAATATTGTTAAGCAAGGCTTCTTTGGGGTTTTGCTCCATTAGGGGAACATGCTTATGGGCGGCTGCATGAAAAACTACATGAGGTCTGTATTTTTCAAAGACTTCCCTCATCCTGTCCTTGCTTCTCACAGACCCTATAACCACTTCGAACTCTAAGTCGGTAAAGGCCTGTTTCATTTCGTTTAAAAGTTCAAAAACCGTATTTTCATATATGTCTAGGGCAATTAGTTTTCTAGGCTTAAATGTGGCAATCTGTCGGCAAAGCTCGCTGCCAATGGACCCACCACCCCCTGTAACCATAACAATCTGATCAGATAGGTAGCCAGAAATTTCTCTGATGTTTATTTTAACTGGTTCTCTTCCCAAGAGGTCTTCTATATCAACATCCCTAAGTTTGGAAATACTCACAGTTTCATTAATCAAGTCTATTAGGCTAGGCAGGATTTTAATCTTTGCCCGGGTTTTATTGCATTCATTTACAATCTCTTGAATCACTTTTCTGCTAGCCGATGGAATAGCTACAATGATTTCCGTGATCCCGTACTTTCTTGCCATAAGACGAATACTACTAACATCGCCTACTACCTTAACCCCATTAATACGGCTTCCCAATTTGGAAGGATTGTCATCAATTACTATCACGGGTTTTTTACCGTATTCTGGATGTTGCTTCATCTCCCTTATCATGGAAGCCCCCGCATCTCCAGCACCTATAATCATTACCTTGGAAACATGGCTACCCATTAAGTTATGGCGGCCCAATGAAAACACTGTGCTGTTAAAGGCCCCTGGAGTTCTCATGCTTCTTATAATTCGATAAAATATTCTTGACCCCCCTACAAGAACCATAATTAAGAGGCCAGCAATAATATATATGCTGCGAGGTACCGCCTGCTGTGTAAATGTCATGTATCCTAGAATCAGAAATTCTGAAGCCAAGGCTGCCAGTACTATTTTTACAAGCTCCTGGGTTCCTGCATAACGCCACATACTGGTGTAAATCCCTAGAGTCCCAAAACAAGCAAGGGTTATTAGGGTTATAGGGGCAATGTTGCTAGCATAAACTGCAAACCATATTTCAAACTGGGTGCCGTCAACCTCAAACTCAAAGCGCAAAAGGTAAGCCCCAATGTAGGCAATGTTAATTATCAACATATCCAAAATTACCAGCAGGGTTATTCTAATTGGTTTTGCCATTTTCAAATACGTTCCTCTCTTTTGTTTTATTTTCTTAACAGCCGACTTCTCCAAACACTCAGTCTTTCTTGGCCTCTTGTCTTGTCTCCACCACAGCGGACTTCACCAAACACTCAGCTTTTCTTGGCCTCTTGTCTTGTCTCCACCACAGCGGACTTCACCAAACACTCAGCTTTTCTTGGCCTCTTGTCTTGTCTCCACCACAGCGGACTTCACCAAACACTCAGTCTTTCTTGGCCTCTTGTCTTGTCTCCACCACAGCGGACTTTACCAAA
>JAVEXZ010000009.1:59496-63469 GCA_034003765.1 Anaerovoracaceae bacterium
ACCAAACACTCAGTCTTTCTTGGCCTCTTGTCTTGTCTCCACCACAGCGGACTTTACCAAAAGCACAGCTTTTCACTTTTTCTTCTTCTCTTTGTTACTTTATCAAATTAGTTGAGCTTATCTTCCACTTCGGGCTCTGTTGCCAGGGCCAGTAAATTATCTGCCTCTTGTATCTTTTCCAAGCTCTGGGGTTCCTCAGGAACATTCGTTGTATAAGTGACCTTTTCTTTTCTCATGAACTCCTTTATCCTATCCACGTGGATACACATACCGAAGTTTAGGTGGCTTACACCGCTATACATGCCATAGACCACTCCATTTTCATCAAAGAGAGGTCCCCCCTCTTGTCCACGAAAACCTGGCGTCACCAGCTCTATTCCCACGATACCATCAGGGCCTCCAACCAGCCTACTTACCATTCCGCTTAATGGAAAACGTGGCATAGTAGAACGACCTTCTTTTGTCCATTGGATATTGTCCGTCTCTATATCATATTCGAAATTCTTGAATTCAGGAAAAGGAAAGCCGAGGCGACAAAGGGTTTTCCCAGGCTTTAAGTCCTGGCTGTTTCCAGAAAAAACCGCTACATTTTGGTAGCCCAAACTGTTAAAGCCCTCAAAGTGAACTAGGGCTAGGTCCAGCTTGGGATGGAGTTTGCAAGTTACTCCCTTTATTACATCAACACAACCCACAAAGTTAACCTTTAATTGGGCCACTGCATCCGAATTATATTGGAACAACTCCTCCAGCTGCTTTACTCCTTGCTCAAAGTGAAAACCTGAAGGGATTAGTTTTTTCTTATCCAAGAATTCAGCATATTTTTTATCAATATTCCCCGCATCCAGGATCATTTTGGCAACGCCTTTAGATGTTACTGCCCACCCATCATTATTAACAAAAAAGAGTGTGGCAGAACCTGGGCTCACCTCTGACGTTCCATATTTTCTCATAATCGTAAAAATAGGCCGAGTGTATCCCCCCACCCGCTCTATAGCATCTACAAACATAGTTACCTCCTGTCATTCTTTATGAAATTATACCATAGGCCTCCATAAATAAAAAGAAGATGATATGTTTAATCCTACCTAGCCTAGGGCATAAATACATTTAGATTGAGTTAAATCATATAATTATAAATTCTAATAATATTGGAGGTAAAAAATGGGTAATGAACTAAAATTTTTCAGGTGTGAACATTGTGGGAATATTATTTATTTCCTTCACGATTCAGGAGTAACTGTTCAGTGCTGTGGTGATGATATGGGTATGATTGAGCCCCAAACTGCAGATTCTGCAGGTGAAAAACATGTACCAGTGGTTACACAGGATGGGAACAAGGTAAATGTTAGAGTTGGATCTGTAGACCATCCAATGGAACAAAAACACTATATTGAATTCATAGTATTGCTAACAGAAAAGACGGTTCAGATTGCTTATTTGAAGCCTGGTGAAGAACCTGCAGCAGATTTTGCACTCCTAGATGGAGACAAGGTTGTTACAGCTTACGAATATTGCAACATCCATAGTCTTTGGAAGTCATAAAATAGCCATCAACATTTCCACATAATAGAAGATACCCCGGACTTATGGATTATTCCCTAATTCGGGGTATTTTCTTGATTTCAAGACCTCTTTGCCGTATAGTATAGCTAATCATTTATCGGAAAATGGATTGGAGAGATTTATTCATGGACAAGAAAAAACAAGGCTTTGAAACAATTTGTGTTCAAGGGGGTTACCAAGCAAAAAAAGGAGAGCCCCAGGTAATGCCTATTGTTCAAAACACAACTTATAGATACTTTAACACCAAGGACGTGGCAGAGCTTTTTGATTTGGAAAGCGGAGATTTTATGTACACAAGGCTAGGAAACCCAACCCTAAGCGGCTTAGAACGACATATGGCCGAATTGGAAGGTGGAACTGGTGCAGTATCAGCATCTTCTGGTCAATCCGCTACCCTTATGACCCTATTAAATATTTGCCAGGTGGGAGACCACATTATTTCTTCAGCAAGTATATATGGAGGAACCTTCAACCTTTTTGCAGTTTCACTTAAAAAAATGGGGATTGAAGTCAGCTTTGTGGACTCGGACCTTTCTCTAGAAGCGATTCTAAAAGAGGCTCGTCCCAACACCAAACTAGTTTTTGCCGAAACCCTAGCTAACCCAGCACTTAAAGTTCTTGATTTCAAAAAGTTCAAGGATTTAGCACTAGCCCTAAATGTCCCCCTTATAATAGATAACACCCTGGCTACACCTTACTTAACCAGACCCATTGAACATGGGGCAGATATAGTTATTCAAAGCACAACAAAGTATTCAGATGGCCATGCCTCCAGTTTAGGTGGAATGGTTATTGAAGCAGGAACATTTGACTGGGCTAAAGGAGATAAGTTCCCCAGTATGACCCAAGCTGATGCCAGCTATCATGGTATTTGTTTTTATGAGAAATTTGGGCCAACAGCTTTTACCACAAAGTTAAGGGCCACCATGCTCCGGGATTTTGGATGCACAATGGCTCCTATGAACGCATACCTAACACATCAAGGACTTCAGACCCTCCATCTTAGGATGGAGCGCCATTGCCAAAATGCTTTGGCTCTAGCCCTTTACCTAGATAAGCATCCACAAGTTGACTGGGTTACCTACCCTGGTCTTGCAAATGATCCTTCCTACTCTTTAGCCTCTATGTACATGCCCAAGGGCGCCGGGGGCGTCCTTAGCTTCGGAGTAAAAGGGGGAAGAGCCAAGGGAGAATTATTCCTAGAAAAGTTAGAATTGGCCAGCATCGTTGTTCACGTAGGGGACATCAGAACTTCCGTCCTTCACCCCGCAAGCACCACCCATAGACAACTAACAGAAGAACAACAGGTGGCCGGCGGAATATTACCCGAACTAATCCGAGTATCCGTAGGCATTGAAAATATAGAGGACATAAAGGCGGATTTTGAAAGGGCCTTTGAAAGCCTCTAGGAAAGGTTTGTACCATGCCTATTATTATACCAGACTCCCTTCCAGCGGCTAAAACCCTAAAGAAGGAAAACATATTCGTTATGCACGAAAAAAGAGCTGTATCCCAAGATATAAGACCCTTAAGGATACTCCTGATCAATCTAATGCCCACAAAAATTGCCACAGAAACTCAACTAGCAAGAGTCTTGGCTAATTCTCCTTTGCAGGTTGAACTGACTCTTCTTAGGATGGATGCCCATGAAAGCATCAACACTCCAGAGGATCACATGTCAGCTTTTTACAAGACCTTTGATGAAATCGTTCACAAACGATATGACGGCATGATCCTTACTGGTGCTCCAGTTGAGACTATGCCCTTTGAAAATGTAGACTACTGGCACGAGCTTTCGGAAATATTTGAATACGCTAAAACCAATGTCTACAGCTCTATGTTCATTTGTTGGGGAGCCCAAGCAGCCCTAAACTACTACTATGACATCGAAAAATTTAATACAGATAAAAAAGTCTTCGGCGTTTTTGAGCACAAGGTGGTTCGTCCCTTAACCCCTTTAGTAAGAGGTTTTGATGAAATATTTTTTGCCCCCCACTCAAGGCATACCTACATAAGAAAAGAAGACATTAAGAAATACCCAGAGATAAGAATCTTGGCAGAATCTAAAGAAGCAGGCCTTCATATGTTGGCAACTGATAGTGGGAGGCAAATATTTATCTTGGGCCATCAGGAATATGACAAAGAAACCCTGGCAAATGAGTATTTTAGAGATATTGACCGCGGCCTTGATATAGGGGTTCCCAAAAACTACTTTAGGGATGATGACCCCAAAAAAGAAGTGTTATTCCGTTGGAGGAGCCATGCTAGCCTACTTTTTACCAACTGGCTTAACTACTATGTGTACCAGGCAACACCTTATGATTTAGATGAGCTGTAATCTTTTTTGAACATGGGATTTCGCAAATGAAGTGTCATCTTGAATTGGAAGAAGGATAATATTGAATTTCGC
>JAVEXZ010000009.1:63569-66022 GCA_034003765.1 Anaerovoracaceae bacterium
ACATGGGATTTCGCAAATGAAGTGTCATCTTGAATTGGAAGAAGGATAATATTGAATTTCGCTACAAGGGATTTCCCAGATGCAATGTCATCTTGAATCGCAAACTGAATTCCAGATTTGATTTTTTAGTTAATGATTTTAATATTGAGGTTAGGTTACGATGAAAAGACAAAAAACCAATAAAACCATAATAAAAATTGGAGGCTTGCGCTTTACCCTCCCAATTATACTAATCCTATTGGTACTCCTAATTGCAGCCAGCAGTTTTTTGATACCATCAATTAGAGATGCCTTGGGAATCGGGTCTTGGCCAAAGGCTTTTCAAGACCTATTGCCAGAAGAACTAATGGGATACAATGAAACAGAAATATCTGAAACCATCTTAGGAAAAACCCAAGATAAGGGGGAATTAGTTGTCATGGAACAAGAGGTCTCAGTGACAATTCAACTAACCCGAGCTCTATGGAATATCCCTCTATTTGAAAAAACAAAAACAGTCTATTCCCACGGTGTAGGTGGTTTTTCTGTAGACCTTTCTTTGATAACTGAGGGTGCTCTAACTTGGGATTCCTCAACAAAATCTATGACCCTAGTAATACCCCAGGCCAGCTTGTCCTATATCGATCCGGATTTTTCCAAAACAGAATTCGGAAATACAGAGAAGGCCCTACTTGCTTTTGGTGATATCAAATTAACCCAGGAGCAACAAAATGTTCTCAATGTGGAAATCGAAGAGGCCATGGAAGAAGCCTTGAACGTAGAAACAAGGCTTAGGGTGGCAAATATAAAGGCCAAGCAAAAGGTGGGAGAGCTTCTAAGGCCCCTAGTTGAAGAACTTAATGAAGGGATAAAGCTTTATGTAATACAAGAGTAGTTTCATATACTCCCCCCACTTCTAAAGTTGTGGGAGTATGTCACCTCAAGTAGATACCTCCCATGTCAAAAAAAGGTTATCATACTAGATAACCTTTTTTTTCTAATTCATATTTTATTTTATCCAAAACATCTTTTGAGTCCGCCTCTACAGTATGGTAATGAATATCACCTGTCAGCTTCTTTAAAGGGTTTATTTCACCTAAGGCCATTTTTTTCTCAAACCATTCAATGTCTTCCCTGGTTACTAGGAACAAGTCTGCACGAAGTTCTCCGTAAACCTGATGGTTAACAAAAACATCCAATACTCTGCCCCCTAAATCCACAATAGTGTAGAGCTCATCATGTATTTCTTCATCATCATGACGAACCTTGAAAACCATCCTGCATCCCTTTTCTTCGTTTAAAACATAGCCCTTATTCGTAGAGAATATTTTGTGTCCCCCTACTCTTAATAAGGCAATATCTTGAACAATAACCTGTCGGCTAACATCGAGAAGTTTTGCCAAATAGTTGCCAGAAAGAGGAATAGTTCCCGCTCCTAATGATTCTAATATTTCCTTTCGTCTTTTTTCTCCATCCATTTTTGATTAGCCTCCAATAACTCTCAGGTTTTTCAAGGAAAAATCTCTTATGCCACTGGAATGGGTAAGTGCTCCGCAGGATATGAAGTCTAAACCGATAGTTGATAACTCCTTTAAGCGGCCTTTTGTTATATTGCCTGAACACTCTGTAATAGCTTTACCGTCAATCATCTCAATGGCAGTTTTCATTAGCTCTGTGGTCATATTGTCAAGCATTATGATATCCGCTTTCTCGTCTAAAGCTTCCCTTAACATATCTAGGGATTCAACCTCTACTTCAATTCGTCTTACAAAAGATGTTTCTCTTCTTACATGACCAATAGCCTCCCCTACACCACCTGCTGCATGAATATGATTATCTTTAATCAATACACCATCAGATAAGTTGTAGCGATGGTTTTCGCCACCCCCTACTTTCACTGCGTATTTTTCGAAAATACGCATATTGGGAGTTGTTTTTCTAGTATCCAGCAATTTAGTTTTGCTGCCCTCTAGTTCTTGGACCCATTCATGGGTAAAGCTTGCTATACCGCTCATCCTCTGAAGAAAGTTTAAAGCTGTTCTCTCTCCAGATAAAAGAGCCCTTAAATCTCCTTGTAAAACGGCAACTATCTCTCCTCTTTTTAAGGAATCCCCATCCTTAGCCTTGGTTTCCATTATCATATCTGGGTCTAAAAAGCGAAACACCTGATAGAAAATTCCTAGGCCAGCTAAAATAGCATCTTCTTTTGCAATTAGCTGAACCTCCCCCCTCTCCCAGCCATTAACAATGGCATTTGTGGTAATATCTTCTGCAGAAATGTCCTCTCTCAAGGCCTGCTCAATTAGTTTATTAATCTCTGGTGACATCATGATGACATTGTTCATTTTGCTTTTCCCTTTCTATTTCATCTAATATTCGCTTTTTATTGGCTTCATATCTTGCTTTGTCGTCTTCATAACTTTTTGGATATTCTTCTGCTACCCCTTCGCACCTATATCTATATCCATATCTAT
>JAVEXZ010000009.1:66122-70868 GCA_034003765.1 Anaerovoracaceae bacterium
ATATCTATATCCATATCTATGTCCATTATCCTCACTTGTCTCTCTATCAGAATCGAGAACCTCTGGGTTTCTTAATTCCCTCCCTATGTCTTCTGCGGCCTCTTTTGCAAAAACCAAACTCTCTAAAAGAGAATTACTGGCTAGTCGGTTTGCACCATGGACACCTGTGTGACTGGTTTCGCCAATGGCATAAAGCCCCTTCATTGAGCTTCTGCCTTGAAGGTTTACCTGAATTCCTCCCATTAAGTAATGTTGAGCAGGTACCACTGGTATATTCTCTCTTGTAACATCATAACCTTCATTTAGGCATCGATTGTATATAGTTGGAAATCGGCTTTTTATATAGTCTTCTCCTAGGTGAACCATGGAAAGCCAGACAAAATCCTGATTATCTTTTGCCATTTCCTTATAAATTGCTTGGGTTAATAAGTCTCGTGGCAACAGCTCATCTGCGAATCTCTTTTGGTTTTTGTTAAGCAAGACTCCCCCCTCACCTCTTACTGACTCTGAAATAAGGAATCTGCGGCCCGGCTTCTTAGAGTATAGTGTTGTGGGGTGAATCTGAATATAGTTTAGATGTTTGACCTCCACTCCATATTTTAAAGCCAGGGCAATTCCATCACCTGTCAGGTGGGGATGATTAGTGGATTGAAGAAACAACCCTCCAATCCCACCTGTTGCAAAGACAACATAGTCTGCCTGTATAGGCCTAAGAGCCTGGCCTTCCGCCTTTAAAACTACACCTTGGCATGAATTGTCAGCCACCAATAAGTCTATCATGGAGGTGTTTTCAAGAATAGATATGTTGGCTCTTTTCCTGACTTGATTTATCAATTTATCAGTTATTTCTTTGCCTGTTGAATCAGCATGATATAGAATCCTTGCCTTGCTGTGGGCACCTTCTTTTGTATATAGGAACTGGTCTCCTTCTTTTTGAAATTCCACCCCATACTCTATCAGGTCCTCTATTATTTCTTTTGATCTTCTAATCATTCGGTCAACAGCCTCTGGATTATTTTCCTTGTGACCTGCCTTTAGGGTGTCATCAAAAAAATCTTGGTAATCATCTTCGTCCCTCAAAACAGAAATACCCCCCTGTGCCAGGCTACTGTCGGATATATCCAAAGTTTCCTTGGTGCAAAGGAGAATTTCATTTTCTTTAGGGATATTAAGAGCGCAGAACAATCCTGCCACTCCCGTGCCTATAATCACGATAGGATTACTTTTCATCTTATTTTTTTGCCAACTCCATCATTCTATTAATTCCTTGGCTTGCCCTTTCAATCATAGTAGGATCAAGGATGACTTCTTCTTTTTCTTGCTTAATAGCTTGATATACCCTGTCCAGGGTAATCTTTTTCATATCTTTACAAAAGGGCGCTGGTTCTACAAAGAAGAATTTTTTCCAGGATTATTTTTTTCCAGTTGATACAGAATCCCTATCTCAGTACAAACTATAAACTCTTTATCTTCAAGAAGAGTTGCCTGGTGTATAATTCCTGAAGTACTCCCTATATAGTCTGCCATTTCCAACACATCTTGGGTGCATTCAGGATGTGCTAAAATTATTGCCTGAGGATGTTTTGCCTTCGACGCCAGAACTTTTTCTTTGGTTATTTCTGTGTGCACGTAGCAATGACCCTGGTTAAAATAGAAATTCTTATCTGGTAGCTGAGAAGCAACATGCCTTCCAAGATTTTGGTCAGGAACAAAGTAGATGTTCTTTTGCGGGAGCTTACTTACAACTTTTGTTGCATTTGCTGAAGTCACACAGACATCTGAAAGAGCCTTGATTTCTATGGTTGAATTTATATAACAAACTACGGCTAAATCTTCGTAGTTTTCTCTAGCTTTACTTATTTCTTCTGCTGTTGTCATTTGAGCCATGGGGCACTTGGCCTCAGGTTCCGGTAACAAGACCTTTTTTTCAGGACACAATAGCTTAAGGCTTTCGCCCATAAAATTTACACCACAAATAACAATAGTCTCCTCTTTAGCCTTTGCCGCCATTTGACACAAATAAAATGAATCTCCAACAAAATCAGCAAGGGCTTGAATCTCTGGAGTGGTGTAGTAGTGGGCAAGAATTACTAGGTTCTTGCCCCCGATAAAATCTTTAATTTCTTCTATACTAGCATTAGCTGCCATGGTTGCATACTCCTTTTAATGTTAAAGCAATTTACTTATTAGTCTTCAGGAACAAATATACCACAAGGATTGACAGGTGACAAGACAGGTGTACAAAGTTATTTAATTATCACATTAGAGAGTGAAGGATAAGAGGAAGAGGCACGAGATATGGGGGATTTACTCAGTTAGGGTAAGCAATAGGGCTAGACCAATCCCCAGTAAGAAGGCGATGTGAGAGTGATGCTTCTCATGTTCTCTAGCCTCAGGTAGAAGATGGGAAGCAGATACATATATAAGAACCCCTCCAACAAAACCAAGAGCAAGGCTTAAGCTAGATTCATTTAGTGTTTTAATAAAGGGGTAGACAAGGAATGCTCCCACTGGAGTTGTTAGGCCGGCAACAAGGAAGGCTATGAAAGCTGATTTTTTATCTGTCAAACCTCCTTTTAGGAGCACTGAAAAGGCAATTACCCCCTCTGCAAACTCATGGGTAGCCAGGCCAATTCCTGCAATAATGCCAGTATAGGTACTTACGCTAAATGTTACGGAATAGATGATCCCATCAATAAAGGAATGTATCCCGATACCTTCTATTGCTGTTATACCGAAGGCCAGCTCCTTTTCTTTGGTCTTCATTTTTATTATCATGTTGCTGAAGAACATAAACATAAAGCCTATCAAGGCCCAAAACCCAGCGTACTGATTTTCTGCAATTGCGTGGGGCAAGATATGAACTAAAGGTGCTGTTATTAAAACCCCAGCTGCAAAACATATGAAATACGCTTTATTCCGCTCTGCAAATTCTCTGTTTCGATATATAGCAAAAATACCAATGCTATTAATAACCATTGCCCCTATGGCAAAAATTCCAATCCAAGGTAAGCTGCCCCATGAACTCATAATTTGGTTCCCTTCTTTTTCATATACTTTCTCTGTAAAAATTCTATCTATTTATAAAAACTA
The DNA here is from genome assembly GCA_034003765.1 of Anaerovoracaceae bacterium. Classification (GTDB taxonomy): domain Bacteria; phylum Bacillota; class Clostridia; order Peptostreptococcales; family Anaerovoracaceae; genus JAAZGD01. Next base: position 69,216 of record JAVEXZ010000009.1, read on the forward strand.
AACCAATGAGACAAAGGATAATGCCGATACCATGATTAAGGGTAAGCACCTCTTTATACAATAATCCCCCAATTATCACTAATATCACCGCAAGGGAAATATTTGATACCAAGGACCCAAGACTAATATTCCAGCCCGCTCTATACATTAAAATATTACCCATCTCAAGGCCAACAATTGCAATGCCAAAGGCATAAGGAGCCCAATTAGCCCCTTTAATTTGTTCCCAAAGAGAAACTTCCGATTGTCCAATTGAGGATATCTGGGGAAGAACAAAGAACATAGCCAAAGTAAGTGCCCCTGCAACAAAATAAGTAATCAATAAGCTGACCAAGAAATTTAGTTGGCCTGGAACAGCTTTTGCAAAAATATGGTAGGCTACGTTTGACACCACTATTAATGCTATAGGAAAATAATAATACATTACACACTCCTTTATAATCTCACTTTAGAGGTCATTTATAATCTCGCTTTAGGGGTCATTTATAATCTCCCTTTAGGGGTCATTTATAATCTCGCTTTAGGGGTCATCATTTCCCTCAGATTTCATTATATCTTCTAACCCATTTTCTAGCAATTGATATAATACAAGCCATTAATATAATTTTTAGTCACTAATTTTCAGTCCTTAATTTTTGGTCCCTAATTTTCAGTCCTTAATTTTCAGTCCCTACTTTTTAGTCCTGACCCAAATAATTGACTAAGAAAAACATATGTTAAACTATATATTAAAAAAACACCCCCCGAAAGAAGTGTTTTTCATTTTTTCAGCTAGATGTTAAATCTGCTTAATGGTCCTTTGTAGCTATTTATACAGCTGTTACGTTAGCTGCTCTAAGCTTATTTCCATTTCTAGGATCTTGCTCTACTTCAAAAGATACTTTTTGTCCTTCTGCAAGAGTTTTGAATCCTTCGATGTTGATTGCTGAGAAATGTACAAATACATCTTCTCCGCCTTCGTCATTGGAGATAAATCCAAATCCTTTTTCTGCGTTAAACCATTTTACTGTTCCTGTACTCATTTTTGTGTCTCCTTAAATATAGTACTCCAATGCTCTTTCCTGTCTAAAAAAACTCACATATTTACGTAAGTTTCTTGCGGGACTAAAACTTACAAAAATTGCGAGTTATTAGGTCTTTAAGTCATTCAAGAATACTTACAAAATATAGCACACATTTTGAGGGGTGTCAAGGGGCATATGGAAATATTTATCAATACTGGCCCAAGGGGGAATTGAAAAAGTAAATTCCACCCCTATAATACGCAAATGAAATTGGCACTCCTTATAGTACAATGGAACAAAAAAGTCAAGTCCTTATTAGTGTGTAAATTCCTCGTATGAAACACATATGATATTGTCACCTTAGAAACACAAATGAAAATGACACTAGTTATAGTACAATGGAACAAAAAGGAGGATGTTCTATTGGGAAAGGAGATATTGACAATGTAAGTATATATATGCGTTGCCTTTTTACTTTGTCTTTGGTACATTTATATAGCGAGAAGAAAGGATCCGAAAACCATGTCTACCCCCAGAGAAAAACGTAATGCAATGATAATGATGGCTGTCTGTGCCATTCTTTGGAGTACCGCAGGACTCTTTATAAAATTCATATCCTGGAACCCCTTGATAATTGCAGGTGGTCGCA
>JAVEXZ010000010.1:0-70603 GCA_034003765.1 Anaerovoracaceae bacterium
TTCCATTGGTAACCTCCTTTCTATGAGGATTCTTTGTATGACATTAAATTATAACATTTATAATCAAGCATTCGCAAGTTAAAAGCCAGCTATTTTGTTCCTAGTTTCAGTCAGATTTAGGGCCCTCCCCTATTCCTATTGCATCCCTTTATCTTTTGGTGTTTATTATAAAAGCGAGCACCTTTATGTACCCGCTTGTGTAAATACTTGGGAGAATTAGATTGGTAACTCTTTTAAGTAAATTGCAAAACATTTATTTTGTTTTCTTGCCCTAATAATTTATTAAAGTAATTTTAACTTTTGTAATAAGCTTGCCAGTTTTTCACCTTTTGGAAATCTTCTAATTTCATTTTCCCTAACTCCTTTAATTCGCAATAGCACAATGCCATACACAAGTGCAGCAACAAAAATTGCTAAGAGGCATGCCAATGAGTTGCCTATGAGACCATCGAAAATCCGATAAACCACCCCAGCCGTTATGAACATTATTATCCCCGATAAAACTGGTTTATATATTGATTGGGGGCGATCAATAATTATACCTGTCATATTCTTTACAGCCCAAAGGTTAAACAAGCCAATTGTGGCATATGCCATAGAGCTTGCAATAGCAGCACCATCCATATTGAGTGGAGGAATCCCTGCTAAAACATAGGTTGCAATTAATTTAACAGCAAAGCCAATAGAAAGCCCAACTACTGCCACTCCAGGTTTTCCTAATCCTTGTAAGGTCCCAGCCATAGTCTGAGCAATGCATAAGAAAATAACTCCAATTGCTAAATAGGCTAGGCTACCTGAAGCATTAATAGCGCTGGCCATTTCTAAGGGATAAAGTAGTGTCATTATAGGTTTCGCAAGAATTATTAGGCCAAAACTACAGGGAACACCTACAATCATCGCCATTCTGAAGCCAAGTTGGATGTTCCTCTCAAGAAGGGTCATATCATTTGAAGCCTTTGCTGAAGCAATGGCTGGCACCAATGCAAGAGCCATGGACAGGGCCAAAGCCATGGGGATGTTAATTATTGGACCTACCATCCCAGATAGTTGGCCATAAAGAACATTTGCTTGTTCTAGGGTAAAGCCTGATACAGACAGTCTTTTCATTAGTACGAAAAGATCCCCTAGATTAATAATAGGTAAAATTGAAACTCCTACTGTAATAGGCAAGGCAATCCATAAAAGTGTCCGCAAAATATCTTTTCCTGACTCAGAGGATGTGTTCCTATCTTCTTCCATGGATGCTAGTATCTTGTTGCGATGTTTTTTATAAATCAAAACAAGAACAAGCACCCCTGCTAAGGGTCCAACAGAGGTTCCTATGGTTGCTCCCGCTGCCGCTTGTTCAATTCCATGCTTCATCCATAAAATAGCAAGGCTTAGGCCCACTGCAACGCGGACCCCTTGCTCTACTAGTTGAGATGTAGCTGTAGGGCCCATATTTTGCATGCCTTGAAAATATCCTCGGTAAACAGACATTATTGGGACTACTAGAAGTGCAGGAGCAATAGCTTTCATAGCTAATACAGCACCAGGATCTCCAAAGGCAGAGACAATAGATTCAGCGCCAAAAAACACTCCTAAAAAAGCCATCAAGCCTAAAACAGCCATAAGGCCGAATGCCTGTTTGAAAACCTTATGGGCATCTTTTATCCTGCCAACTGCTAGGCGCTCAGATGTCATCTTAGAAATAGCAGCTGGAGCTCCATTGGTAGAAAACACCAGCAAGAAAATATATAAAGGATATGCCGTTTGGTAGTAACCCATTCCAGCAGGACCTATAATGTTTGCCAAGGGAATTCTAAAGACAGCACCCAAAACCTGTACCATCAAACCTGCAATTCCGAGAATTACAGCCCCAACTAAAAATGTCTTTTTTTCCATTTAGCCCTTCTTCTCCTTTATCCTTTAAAAAGGCTGATGCCCGTCATCTCTGGAGGTTTTGCTAGCCCTATCATTTCCAATAATGTAGGGGCCAAGTCACACAACTTGCCTCCCACTCTCAGTTCTCTTTTATTGTTTGAAACATACACCATTGGAACAGGGTTTGTAGAATGGGCCGTTACAACATTACCTTCCTCGTCTAGCATTCTCTCGGCATTACCATGGTCCGCAACTATAAGAACCTCCCCACCCATTTCTAAAACTCTTTCAGCCACTGGTGGAACACATAAATTTAATGTCTCAATGGCTTTTATGGCAGCCTCCATCTTACCCGTATGTCCAACCATATCAGCATTGGCATAATTTAATACAATTACGTCATAATGTTCTTCTGCTAGTTCATCCAATACCCTGTCTCTTACTAAAAAAGCACTCATTTCTGGTTGCAAATCATAGGTAGCAACTTGGGGCGAAGGAATTAAGACTCTGTCTTCTCCGGGGTTTGGTGTTTCCACACCGCCGTTAAAGAAGAATGTTACGTGGGCATATTTTTCTGTCTCAGCAATTCTTAGTTGAGTTTTACCATTAGCAGCTAGGTATTCTCCTAGTGTGTTGATTAAGATCTCTGGTGGGTATGCCACCATCACCTTAGGTAAGGTAAGGTCATATTGAACCATACACACAAAGGTTAAATCTTCTACCACCTTCTTACGGAAGAACCCATGAAAGGCTGGGTCAACTAGACTTCTGGTTAATTCTCTTGCTCTATCAGGACGAAAATTGAAAAATATAATTGAATCCCCCTCTGAAACTAGGGACAAATTTCCCACCAAAGTAGGAAGGACAAACTCATCATCCTCCCCCCTTTCATAAGCCCTTTCTAAAGCTTGAGAATAGTTATCAGCTCTAATACCTTCTCCCATAGTCAAAGCCTCATAGGCCTTTTCTACTCGATCCCATCTTTTATCTCGGTCCATTGCATAATACCGGCCAGAGATAAAATTGATGCGACCTAGTGATTCTTGATCCATGGTTTCTTGAAGAGAGTCTAAATAAATTTTAGCTGACCTTGGTGGTACATCTCTTCCATCTAAAAAGCAAGCCACGGAAACATCTTGTACTCCTTCTATTTTGGCCATTTTTATTAGAGCCTTAAGATGATCCAGGTGACTATGGACGCCACCATCAGATACAAGACCAAATAAATGCAAGGTTGAGGCTTTTTCCTTGGCATTTTTCATGGCCTCTCTTAGCACAGAATTACTAAAGAAACTACCGTCTTCAATCATTTTTGAGATTTTTGTTAGGTCTTGATAAACTATTCTACCTGCACCAATATTTAAATGTCCAACCTCGGAATTGCCCATTTGTCCCTGGGGCAATCCAACATCCAAGCCAGAGGCCGACAAAGATACATGGGGATAACTAGTCATCAGGGCCTTTAATTCTGGTGCATTGGCTTGAGCAATTGCATTGCCTTGAACTTTTTCACTTAAGCCAAAACCGTCCAATATCATTAGCATTATGGGTTTTTTCATTTTATTCCTCCCTTCCCGTGTACTCCTGCCATAATTAGGCAAAGGCATTTATGTACCAAGGAGGATCGAAAAAGTCAATAAATGTGTCTAAGACTTCTTGGCTTTCCTTCATGGTATAATTACGAGCAATCTCATCACCATCATAATCACAGCCATCCCACCATATAGCTAATTTTATTTTACTATAAGCGGGAATCTGTGTGAACATATCCTTTATCCACTGGCTCTTATTGCCCCCCATGCTGGCGGATGCAAATTCAGTTATCATAAGAGCTTGTCCAAAATGCTCACTATATTCATTGTAGGTTTTTTGGTAGAGTTCTTGAAAGGTCATCCATTTTTCCCCAACTCGACTATAATATGTACCTGTATTATAGGCTGTCATTCCAACTACATCTACATATTCATCCCCGGGATAGTAGTTATATGAGTCATTCCATTTGAAATCCGGAAATGATTTGTCGTTGGGGTTCCATACCCAAATTACATTGTCCACCCCTTGGTCACTAAAAACTTGGTGAACATACTTATAGAAATTTACAAAGACTTGAGCATCTCTTGAAGTATTATACCCAGAATAAGGGCACCAATCCCCATTCATTTCATTTCCCAGTCTAAATAATACGGGATGACCAAAGTCAGAAATGGTCTTAGCATAATTATTTAAGAATTCATCGTATTCCCCTTGGAGAATTCTATATACCATGTTCCCTTGGGTGGAATTGTTGGTTTGTAGGGTCAACTCAAGGACCTTCTCATTCTCCCAAGCCTGATTTAACCGCTTCTCTAAATTCGGATGCTTAACAGTGTTGTCGAATTCGGAATAATTAACAAGCACTGGAAATGTATACTTAAACTGGTCTTCATACCAAGCTATTTGATTGTAATCATAATATTCAGATCCCTTGGTATAATTTGTATTAGGTTCATAAAGACCCCAAGACATTCCTTCTTCGGATCTAAATATTCTCTGGTAAAAAGCCTGGGTCTCTTCATTCCATCCCCGAAGGTCTAAGTTAATATCTTGAGTGGGTTGATTCCTTCCTTGTTTGTATCCATTGAAAGGGGAAAAACTTTCAATAAGTTTATGGTAGCCCCCTAAATTTTCTATAGGCTCGTCTGTTTTGATTACAATTGTAAAAATATCTGTACCAGACATAAAATCTAAGACTACATAGTAATTTTTATCCATTTCAACTCGGGCCAGCTTGGCTCTTTGCCAGGCGGTTACAAAAACCGTATAGGCTCCTATAACTTGAGTTTCTTTTAACAACAAAGTATGGTCAAAGGTATTCTTCAAAAATCCATTGGAATACCTATTATAGCTTTCAAAGTTGAATGCCCTATTTTCCTTGTAGATTTCAATGGTTTTATGGGGTGATTCTAAAAATGCTCCTAGCTTATTTTTGCTCATATCTACTATCATGCCACTATCAACAAGGATGGTATATCCATCAACATAATTGGTAAATAAATCCCCCTTGCCTGCATTCATCACATTATAATATTCATTGAGATTACTAGTCTCCCCACTTCTTTCTCCAGCTGATGCTACTCCAAATGTCCCGAAAACCATGGCTATTACCATAATAGATACCATCAATTTTTTCATAAATCCCGTCTCGCTTTTCTTAAAAAATTTTTTATAATATTTTATTAGCTTTCAATACCAGTTCTAGCCATTACACCCTTTGTAAAATAATGCTTGATTTCTTTCATTTCAGTCACAAGGTCTGCCCCATCAATGATCTCTTGAGGCGCATATCTGCCAGTTAGGATCAATTCCATGTTTTCTGGTTTTAATGCAAGAACATCAAGAACATCTTCTACTTCTATGAGTTTAAAGAATAGGGTGGTATTGATCTCATCAAGAATTACCATATCATAGTCTCCACTCAAAATTACTTCCCGAATTCTGTCTAGGCCCTTCTTGGCATTCTCATAATCTTTTGGCATTGGTTGGCCCTTAAAAAATTCCGGGTCACCAAATTGTTCCATTTCTAAGCCAGGAAGAAGTTCTGTGGCTTTTAATTCACTGTATGATTGGCCCTTCATAAACTGGCCCATAAACACCTTGTTTCCAGCGCAAATAGCTCTTAAGGCTATTCCCAAAGATGCCGTAGTTTTACCTTTGCCGTTGCCTGTGTAAACTTGTATATAACCTTTATCCAACATTAGACAATCCTCCTTTGATAAGTTTTTATTATTTCTTCTCCTATTCGGATTCCATCTATTGATGCAGACATTATTCCCCCTGCATAGCCTGCTCCTTCACCACCAGGGTAAATACCTTTTATATTGCTTTCATATGCCAAGTCTCGTAAAAGTCGTACCGGTGATGAGCTTCTAGTTTCTACGCCATAAAAGACTGAATTATCTTGGTCAAAACCCCGAATCTTTTTTCCGAAGTATGGCATAGCTTCCAATATGCTCTCTACAACAAATGAAGGTAGGCAATCTGCTATTTGACCACCTATTCCTTTTTTATCCCTTAATTCTTTGTGTGTACACTTAGGCAATTTATAGGTATTGCCTGCTAGCTTATAGGCTTTTTCCTCAACCTCTATTTGTAGTTCAACACCAGCCAAGGGAGAATCCGAGGGATAATCCTCTGGTCTAAGGTCTACAAGTATACCGCTGTTAGCCTTTCCTGAGCTTCTATCTCTATGGCTCATCCCATTTGTGACTATACCTTCCTTTTGGGAAGATGCACATATTACATGGCCTCCAGGGCACATACAAAAGGTATAAACTCCACGGCCACTTTGGCATTTGTGCGATAGCTTGTATTCTGCAGGTCCTAGTATATCCATGGCGGATAGCCCATACTGGCCTTTATTTATCAAGTCCTGTGGGTGCTCTATTCGAAGGCCCATTGAAAAAGGTTTTTGCTCCATTTGAAGGCCTTTTTCTAACAACATCTTTTGTGTATCTCGTGCACTATGACCCATAGCTAAGATTATCACATCGGTATCAACTCGTTCAAGCCCGTTAATTTCAAGACCACATATTCCACTACTATCCATAAATATGTCTGTTAGTTTGGAATCAAAATGTATCGTTCCACCCAAAGCTATAATTTTCTCCCTAAGACCAACAACTACTTGGCGAAGTACATCTGTTCCTATATGTGGTTTTTGTTTGTAAAGAAGATCATCTCCACCTCCTGCTTGGACAAACTCCTCTAAGATTTTTTGAATTCGCAAGTCTTTTATACCTGAAGTAAGTTTTCCATCAGAAAATGTACCGGCTCCACCTTCTCCAAAAGGAACATTGGATTCTTCTTTTAATACTCCATTTTCCCAGAATTCATTTACATCTTTGATCCTCTGTTCCATCTTGGCCCCCCGCTCATATACTAGGGGTTCATAACCCATTTCTGCTAGTGTAAGGGCTGCAAATAAACCACAGGGGCCAAAGCCAATAACAACTGGAGGGTTACGGAGAGTTTTTGTCCCCATTGTAAGGGTAGGCATAGGCTTTTCAACTATCTCTTCAATGCCCTTCAAAGTAGATGGTTTGATTGGTCCTTCTCCATCAAAATCAACTGTATAGACCCTTAATATATCACCTTTATCCCTTGCATCTATGGATTCTTTACGGATTTTCCAATCACTAATAATAAAATCTTTACCATCTTTGCCCATTCGCCTTATTATTTTCTCAGGGATCATTGACATATCTTCTTTTAAAGTACATTTAATCTCATGAATCCGATACATATATTCTCTTTTCTATTTTCCCAGGGCTTTTCCTGCTGCCATCCCTGTCTTCCAAGCATTATGCAAATTATATCCACCACAAGGTCCTTGTTTATCTAATAATTCCCCTACTATGTAGAGCCCAGGAACTTTATTGGACTCCCATGTGTTTGGGTTTACTTCACTTAATGATACCCCACCTATTGTTATTTGGGCATCTTTCCAACCACCTATCCCTTTGATTGGATAGGACAAATCCTTTAATTCATGTGCCATCAGTTTTCTCACAGGTTCTGACAAAGAGGTGGCTGGTTTTTTAATATCCTCTAAAGATATGCCTAACCTATCTAATACTTCCTTTTCTAAGGGGGAAGGAATTATTGAACGAAGTATGTTTCCAATTGTTATTCCAGTAATATAACTTCTTTCTTCTAATATTCTTTGAATATCCTTTATGGAATAAGCAGTCATTAAATCTAGGGAAATTTTATAGTCATTAAAGGAAACCTCCTCACTTAAAACAACTTGGGAACTGAGATTAAATATACAAATACCTGATAGTCCTACCTTGGTAAATTGTATTTCCCCTTCTTCTTCAGCAATTAGTTGCCCCTTTCTATAAAGCTTGGCTTTTCCCTTAGCTCTTACTCCCTGAATATCGTTTTGACCTTTAGGGACCTCTATCCAAGTTAAGCCAGGAAAGGTTTTAGTCACAGTCAAGCCTAGACTTCTTGCAACATTATAGCCCTCACCTATAGTTCCAAATTGAGGAGAAGCTTTACCACCCATGGCTAAAACTAGCTTGGAACATTTTAATTCCTGAATTACCCCTTTACGGCTCCCAACAACTAAAAAGCCTCTGCCTTCTGCTTCAACTTTCTTAACAGTAAAGTCAGTTATTATCTCCACCCCTAAAGCTATTAAGCCTTCAATTAAAAGGCCCACTACATCATCTGCTCTACCTGAAAAAGGATAAAGTCTTCCATTCTCTTCCTCACGGATAAAAATCCCCAATGTGTTTAGAAAGTCTATAATATCCTCCACCCCAAGAATTGAAGAATTGCTTATATTGCATCTGCCATTTCCTGTGGCTCTGAGTTTTTTCCCCAATTGAGAGTTTTTTTCCAAAATCATAACAGGTATATCAGGCCTATTAGCAGCTATACTTATGGCCGCTGCCATCCCCGAAGGGCCTCCACCTATCACACATATTTGGTCCATAGTCTTTTCTCTTTTCTGTTATTTAGTTATAAAAAGATTATACCATACTGAACACTTAAAACTCATTATATCAAAAGGGAAAATCCTTTTTCTTGTATTCTAAGCCCTTTACATAATTTTGCATTAGGGGAAATAGCAATTCCGAGCTCCCAATATATAAATAAGCAAGTCCATGGTGTAAAGACTTGCCTACTTTTAGATAAAACCTCCCTATTACATAGGTAATATGAGCTTTCCTGTATCTTTCTATGATCTAGATACAGGCAAAATAAGAGCTAAAACAATATAGGGTAGGGCCATAGATGCCCCTAAAACAACAAATATTACCCTTACAAGATTGGGGTCCCATCCAAAATATTCGCCCAAGCCACCACAAACTCCTGCTATGTAACGATTATTGAGGCTTCTAGTTAATTTTTTATAGGTCATGTTTCCCTGGTTGCCATTGTTTTTCCTATTGCTAACAATCAAAACTATAGCTAGTATTACAAGGCCAAGAAAAAACAGTCGGAAAAATATGGCCCCCATTAAAGCTGCGAATTGTCCCATTTTATTCTAGTTCTCCTTTGTTGTCAGACTCCTTTTTCATATTCTCTTCAGGTCTTTGTTCAGGTTCACACTTTGCTTTTCTTCTTTTTGATTCATCCATTACTTTGTAGTCCACGTTAAAAGCAGTCATTAAGAATATGAAAACAGGGACTCCAATCAATAGCCCCCATACACCCAAATAATGCTCGCCTATTAGTAAAATAAGAAAAACAAAACATACTGGCAATCTGGTTTTTCTAGACATTAATTTGGGGTTTAGAATATATGCTTCGAAGCCATGAAGTAGCAAAATAAAAATTACCACTTTTGCAACCATGACAAGCCCCCCAATAGAAAACCCTATTACGGAAAGAGGGATAAATGAAATGATTACTCCAGCTACAGGGATTAAGCCCAAAAGGAAGATCATTAAACCTAGGCCACCGATAGCCGGATATCCGAAAATACTTAAGGCAATCATAGTAAAAACAGAGTTAATAAAAGCAATTAAGACTTGTACTTTCATGACCTGTCCGAAGGTCTTGCAAAACCCACCACCATATATTATAAAATAATCATATATAAAGGATATTTGACTTTTTGAAACATTAATCCCAAATTGTGCTATTTTATTTTTTTCCGCCACAATTGCAAAACTAAGAATCATAGCAATTACAAACTTAATTACGAAAGTACTAACCATTCCAAAAGCACCTGCTAATAAGGTGCCCGCTTGGCTGATATAGCTATTAAAATCAATCCCTGAAAGAAGGGCTGTAACTCTTTCACCAGTAACTGCCTGAACTGCAGCAATATCAAAATTTCCTAATGCGTTGGCAATAATGTTAATTTGACGAACAAGTTTGGGAAATATCTCAATACTAAACAAGCTTATTAGTAAAATAAAAATACCATAAATAAAGAATAAGATTATAATGTCAGGTAGCCTGGTACCTAAGACTTTAAGGTATCTACACTGTATTCTTTCTAGTAAGTGATAAAAAATAAAGGTTAGAATGAATGTCAACAGCATAAGATCCAGCATATACCAAACCGTCATCAATAGTCCAAATATCACTATAAGTGATATTACTTTTTGTTTTTTCTCTTCCGGAATAATTTGGTCCGTCATATATTCATCCTTTACTCGCTATCTGATGATGCGCCTAAATAGAGCATATTAATCCCTTGTAAAAGAAATGTCATACCTACAAGAGTTATTAAAGTGAAATCAAACAATATTGCATCAAGGAAGAGATAAACACCAGTTAAGACGCATATAAGGCCTAGTATTAATAACCATACCCAACCTCCCTTATGGCTTTCGTTAACACTAAAAACTATCCTTGCAACTCCTGAATGCATTATCCAAAGACCAAAAAAAACAGGAACAGCAGAATCAGCTACCAGTTGATTTGACAATACTAATAAGGAAAGTATGGTTGTAACCAGACCATCCGCTAGTAACCAGCCTGGACCTCTTTTTCTGGGTATACGAATAGACAAGTAACCAAAAACAGCAATTATCCCGTGTAAGAGCATTACTGCTCCCAATAAAAACGCTAAAGATAAGTATGTAGCTCCTGGGTGGGCTATACACCAAACGCTTGTAAAAACAAGGGCTACCCCAATGATGATCGACGAAATTCGCACTATAAAATCCTCCCTAAACATCCTTGCTATTATAGCCTTATAAATGGCCACGGTCAATATGGCTAAATCTTATATAAAACTAAATATTTTTAGTCACCCCGCCAGCTATTCAGCAGGGACTACGATTATTTCAGTATTCTTCTTTAGTCTTTCTTCTAACAAACCAATAATATTGCTTGGCTCAGTAGCCTCTCCCGATTGTCCCAAAATCAAATGGGTTATTTTATTTTTCTCAACTAAATCTACCAAGGTATCAAAAACATGATTTGACCGAACCACAGTTAAGTTGGCTCCATACTCTACTGCCTTTTCATATAAATAGTCTAGGGCTTCCCCTTCTTCAGTATTTCCTAAAAACTTAAACTCATAGTGGGCAACATGAATAATGAAAAGTTCTCCCTTACTGTTCTCTTGTAAGTCAAAACCATAATTGATTAACCGGTCACAAGTTTTTTGCTGTGTTACGCAGACCATGATATTTTTTTTCATATTTTATTGACTCCATCCCTTTTATAGTTTAGAAAAGTATTTTCTAGAATTTTTGAATTTTCTTACACTCCTATTATAACACAGGCATACTGGTTTTTAGATGGAATTTTAGTGTTTTTTCCATCCCTTACGTTATATAATCAGAGTATGGATAAAACTATTTTGCATTGTGATATGAATGGCTTTTTTGCTTCAGTAGAGCTTCTTGACCTACCTGAACTTAGAGACCAGCCCATGGCGGTATGTGGTAATCCCAAAAACCGACAGGGTATTATTGTGGCAAAAAATGAAATAGCAAAAAAGGCAGGAGTAAAAACCGCAGAAACCGTCTGGCAAGCAAGAAAAAAATGTCCTGGTCTAAAGCTTGTTCCCCCCCACCACGAGAAATACAACTTCTATTGTAAACTTATCAACGATATTTATTACCGATATACGGATTTAGTTGAGCCCTTTAGCATAGACGAATCCTGGTTGGATGTAAGCTCCAGCGAAAAACTTTTTGGGTCAGGGTGTGAAATAGCAGACCATATCCGTAATACCATAAAAAAAGAGCTTAATCTAACCCTTTCTGTTGGTGTTTCTTTTAATAAAATTTTTGCTAAAATGGGGTCTGAGTATAAGAAACCTGATGCAACAACACTTATAAGTCGAGATAATTACAAGGAAATCCTGTGGCCACTTCCAGTGGGAGAACTTTTCTTCGTTGGTGGTGTTATGGAGGAAAAGTTTCATAAGTTAAGAATTGAAACCATTGGAGATTTAGCTTCTTATGATAGAAGGATAATTATTTCCCAGTTCGGCAAACATGGAGCAATGGTCCATGACTATGCTAATGGTTTAGATAGGGAGCCCGTTGCATTAGCCACGGAAAGGAAGAAAATAAAGTCCGTTGGGAATGGAATTACATTTAAAAGGGACCTAGTCACTGACCAAGATGTTTTGACAGCGGTAGTGGCTCTTTCAGACACAGTTTCTAGCCGCTTGAGGCAGTATCGTATGAAAGCCTCAGGGGTAAGGGTGGAAATAAAGGACCCCTCCTTTCAAACAATTCATAGACAAAAGCAATTAGATATGCCCACCAACCTAGCTGTGGAAATAACAAAAGCAGCATTTGACTTGACTTCCAATGCTAGAGGGCAAAAACAAGCAATTCGTTTACTAACAGTTACGGGAATTAATCTTTGCGATGAAGATGATGACCAACAAATGAACCTATTTCAATCTTTGGACGATAACCTAATAGGTGCAGAGAGATTGGAGCGCACATTAGATAAGATACGCAATAAATATGGTGTGGGTGCCATTAATTATGGTCAGGTTCTGCAAAATGATATTGGCATCGATTTGGAAGAAATAAGACAAGAAGAGTAGGCCCCTAGGATAAGTTAAGACTGACACTTGTCCCCCTTATCAAATTAAATAGATAATACGTCTGCCAATTCCAAAAATTCTTTTTCCACATCTCTTGTCATCTTTAATGCATCTGACAAATCATAGGAAACTATTGCATTTCCATTTGTACCAATAGCTTTACTGGAACTATCGTCACGGAGAAGTTCCACTGCTTTATAAGCCATTCTGCTAGCAAGCATCCTGTCTCTGGCTGTAGGGGACCCCCCTCTTTGAACATAGCTTAAAATCACAATTTTTGTATCAACTCCGGTACGCTCTTTTATCACATCCGCCAAATCTTGAGAATTAATGGCTACCCCTTCGGCTTTTACAATAATATTATGTAGCTTACCCCGGTTCCTGCCTTGGATGATTTTTTTGCAAATAGCATTGATATCTACTGGCATCTCGGGAATTAGAATTGTTTCGGCACCGCCTGTGACACCTGCATATAAAGCAATATCTCCGCAATGCCTCCCCATTACCTCTATAACTGTACTTCTTTCATGAGAAGAAGATGTGTCCCTAATATTGCTTATTGAACCTAGTACCGTGTTCACCGCTGTATCAAAACCAATAGAAAAATCCGTATAAGCTAGGTCGTTGTCAATGGTCCCTGGGACACCCATAACGGTTGTGCCTGCTTCATCAAGCCTCAAACCACCTGTCATGGAACCGTCGCCACCAACAATAATAAGCCCCTCGATGGAAAAGCTGTCTAACATATTCAAGGCTCTTTTGAAGCCTTCTTGAGTCATGAATTTCTCAGAACGTGCAGTTCTAAGCATTGTTCCCCCTTTATGAAGAATATCCGAAACAGAGGAAACATTCATTTCCTTTATTTCCCCCTCAATTAGTCCATCGAAACCTCTCTCTATCCCATAAACCTTTAGGCCGTGGTAAATTCCTCCTCGAACCGCTGCCCTAATGGCTGCATTCATTCCAGGTGCATCTCCACCGCTAGTTAATACTCCTATGGTTTTCATTTGTTTCCCCCACTCATTTTTACATTTTCAGCTCCCACCTGGGATGCTATTTCCTTTATAAGTTCATCACAAGGCCTAACCCAAAATTCTCTTGTTGCTTTGAATTTATTTCCTGTAGCCTCCACATATATCAAGACGGGACAAGTTCCAGGAAATGATTTTAATATATCTTTGACTCCCTTTATTTCCAATTCTCTATCACTTGCTCTTGGAATTTTAACTTTGAGAATCTCCTCTTCATCTATAGTTGCTTGTTCTTCAATTAGAGAAATCCGATTTGCTAATATTTTAGGGGTCTCTTCTTCTTTGAAATTCACAGTGCCTTTTACCATGATAATTCTGTCTTCCTCAAGGAATTGCTGACAGGATTCAAAGGTTTTCGGGAAAACTACAACTTCTATTATACCAAAAAAGTCTTCTATATCAATGAAGGCCATCATTTGTCCGCTTTTTGTCACAAGTGTTTTCTTGCCTACAATAATCCCTGCAACATGGGCTTCCATACCATCATTAACATCATCTATTTCTTCTTGCCCCGCCCTTACAAGCTGGTCACTTGTTAGGGATATTTTTCTTTCTATCTGCTTTCTAAGTGCATTTAATGGGTGATCAGACAAATAAACACCTAGGTTTTCTTTTTCCAGGGCCATTAACATTTTTTTATCGAAATCCCTTACATCAGGAAATGGAATGCAAAGTGTGGGAACCAAACACCCATCATCAGTAGACGCTCCAAAAAGAGATACCTGTCCTGCAATATTTTTTCTTGCATCATTCTGAGCTGATGTTAAAAGGCCTTCGCTCATTGCTATTAACTGAGCCCTGTTGCCATGCATTTCATCAAAGGCCCCTGCTTTTATCAGACTCTCCAAAGCTTTTTTATTCAATTCTCCTGAATCAATCTGTTGAATAAATGTTACGATATCCCCAGCCAATCCTTTTTCTTTTCTTGCTTTGATAATCGCATCTACCATTCCTTCTCCAACATTCTTAACCCCCATCAAGCCAAATCGGATTTTACCATCATCTACAGTGAATTTCTTTCCAGACTTGTTTACATCTGGTGGAAGTACTGAAATACCCATATCATTACAATTTCTTATATAACGTGCTATATAGGGCGCATCCCCCATAACTGAAGTCATAAGAGCAGCCATAAATTCCACCGGGAAATTAGCCTTCAAATATCCAGTTTCGTATGCTATTACTGCATAAGCTGCAGCATGGGATTTATTAAAGGCGTATTCTGCAAAGCTTACCATCTGGTTGAAAATCTCTCCAGCCACATCTTCGGGAATACCTCGGGATTTACAACCGGGGACTTGATCATTGCCATGAATAAAGGCTTCTTGTTCCTTTAGCATTACATCCATCTTTTTTTTGCTCATGGCTCTTCTAACAAGATCTGAACGACCATAGGAATATCCTGCTAGGTCCCTAACAATTTCCATTACCTGTTCTTGATATACCAAGCACCCATATGTAACTTCTAGAATAGGTCTTAGGCTCTCGTGTAGGTATTCAATTGCCTGAGGACATTTTTTATTGGCAATGTATGTTGGGATAGAAGCCATAGGGCCTGGCCTATATAAAGATATACCTGCAACAATATCCTCAAATCCATCAGGCTTTTGATTCTTCATGAACTGAGTCATGCCTGGAGACTCAAGTTGAAACAAACCTTCTGTATTTCCACTAGATATTATTTCATAGACCTTTGGATCATCATAGTCCATTTTAGAAAAATCAATTTCCAGGCCATGGTTTTCTTTTATCATGGCCAAAGCATCTTGTATTACGGTGAGGTTCCTTAGGCCTAGAAAATCCATCTTTAATAGGCCAAGTTCTTCTATGGTGTTCATAGTAAATTGAGTGGATATACCTTTGTCTGCTAGATATAAAGGTACATATTCATTTAAGTTCTTCTTTGAGATTACAACCCCTGCCGCATGGGTTGAAGCGTGGCGAGGCATACCTTCTACTGCCTTGGCTGTATCGATAACCTTCTTTACACGAAGATCCCCTTGGTATTTCTCTCGGAATTCTTGAGATATTTTTAAGGCCCTGTCGATAGTGATCCCTAGTTCATTTGGAACGGCTTTAGCTATAGCATCCACCTCACCATAGCTCATATTCAAGGCTTTACCAACACTGCGAATAGCCATCTTTGCTTTCATGGTTCCAAATGTTATAATTTGGGCCACCTTATCAGACCCATATTTTTCTATTACATAATCTATAACTTCTTGACGTCTTTCATAACAAAAGTCGATATCTATATCTGGCATTGAAATTCTCTCAGGGTTCAAAAACCTCTCAAAAATTAGTCCATACTTTATAGGATCTATATCTGTTATCCCAAGGGTGTATGCAACCAAGGAACCAGCAGCAGAGCCTCTTCCTGGTCCTACCATTATCTTCCTACTTTTTGCATAATGAATAAAGTCCCACACTATTAGGAAGTATTCTACATATTGCATACTAGAGATTACTGACAACTCATAATCTAATCGTTCTTGATTAATCGCAAATGTATCTCCATATCGGTCTTTAAGACCTATTTGGCAAAGGTCCTTAAGGTAGTCAAAATTATCCCTAGCTTCAGGAGCCTGAAAGTCTGGTAAATGTAATTCTCCGAAACTAAACTCTGTTTGACAACGGTTAGCAATCCACATTGTATTTTCAATGGCCTGGGGTATATCAGAAAAAATCCGCCTCATCTCTTCTGGGGATTTTAAGTAGAATTGGTCGTTTGCAAATCGCATCCTGTCTTCTTCGTCTACTGTGGCTGCTGTTTGAATACAAAGAAGTACATCGTGGACCTCTGCATCTTCTTTGTTTACATAATGTACATCGTTGGTTGCAACGAATGGAATACCCGTCTCTTCATGGATTTTTATCATTCCAGGTAAGATTTTCGCTTCCTCTTCCAAACCCTGGTCTTGCAACTCTAAGAAAAAGTTATCCTTCCCGAATATTTCCTGATAGGCTAATGCTTCCTCTTTTGCTCTTTCATAATCGTTCATCAAGAGATACCTTTGAACGTCTCCTGCAAGGCAGGCTGATAAAGCAATAATCCCTTGGCTGTTATTAGTGAGGGTTTCTTTGTCTATACGGGGCTTATAGTAAAAGCCTTCAAGGTAACCTATGGAAACAATTTTCATTAAATTGCGAAGGCCTTCTTGAGTCTCTGCTAACAAGACTAGATGACCTTGATTTTTGTCTTTGTCCCCTTCTTTTTGTAGACGACTCCTGCTTGCGGTATATACCTCACAACCTATTATAGGTTTGATTCCCTCTTTTTTACAGGCACGATAAAAATCAATGACCCCAAACATGGCACCATGATCAGTTATTGCCAGTGAGTTCATTCCTAGCTTCTTGGTTTGAGCTACCAACTCCTTAATACGAGCAGCACCATCAAGCAAACTATATTCTGTATGAACGTGAAGATGTGTAAAAGTCATTGTTTTTATAAAAGCGCCAGATAATCTGGCGCTCTTCTTTATCCTTTCTTGCTGGCACCATACTTTAGTAACTGCCAACCTACATATACCAAAGTACCTATAACCAAGGTTATTATCATGGTCCCTGTATCGCTGGCAAATCCAAAGAATTTAGCCATAAATAGAATTCCCAACACGAAAATCCAATAATATATTACTTTCCCTATGATACCGCTTCCCATATTTTTTCTCCTGTTTTGTTTTGAATTATATCATAAGGAAGAGGGAGATGTCTACCAGCCACCACCTCCGCCGCCACCCATGCCTCCACCGCCGAAGCCGCCGCCGCTTGAGAAACCACCACCACCAGAACCGCCACCACTTTTGCTGCCATCACTTAGGGATGCTGATGGGATAACACTACTTTCCATTGCTCTTGTGGTATTCCTCATCATATCTGTAACCAAGAGTGGTCCCAGCATGTTTCCGCTAATGTTGTTGGACTGCAACCATTCAGGTGGTTCCATGGAAATATCCTCAAAATTCTTTGCCCACTTATCGGTGAGGTCAAAAACATAGGCATAAGGAAGAATATGATAGAAGTAAGCGGGATCCTCTTCAACTAACTTATTTATTCTATCAACCTCTGCATTTTTAATGAATTGTTTGAAGCCTAAGATCTTGCCCATCAATTCCACACCTTTATCTGTTCTCCTTTTCATCACTAGGGACAGTCCCAGAGTCAAGAAAAATCCTAGGAATGAAAGGGCAATGGCCCAAACTGGCAGTTCATAAAAGAAGGCTGCTGCCCCCACAATTAAGACTTCAATTCCCACAAGTATTCCACCTACAAGATAAAGGAATATCTTGGTCTTTCTTTTGCGGGCATCTCTCTTGTCATAGTTTTGAGAAATTATACCGTAGCCAATGACTAATATAACAATCCCTGGAATACCTAAAAGACCATAAGCAGCATCACCATAGTATATAGATCCTAAACCCATAGTTAATAAAGGAATCATTACAAGCAATAATATGCTTAGTCCTCGTGCAAATATGGAGCTTTTTTTATAAATACGGTTTTCTTTGTTAAGAGTAAAATACCCTCTCAATTCTCCCTGGGCTGCGCTGAAATGGTTGTAAAATGTATCTTTTAGATCTGAAATCAATACGGATTCAATTTCATTTCCATCTTTGTCCAAGAAAAGCCCTTCATAGAAGGTCCTAAGATAAAGCTTGGAACCATCTGGAAGAGGCGATTTCTTATGTAAGATGAAGTCCTTTTTCTTTTCTCCTTGCTCAATGGATAAGTGTCCCTGATCTGCTAGGTAAATAACAAGACTAACCAAGTCCTTATCATCTACTACACCGTCGACTATATAGCCTATTTCTGCAGGAGTAGTTCCTTCAGGGGCATAAAACTCAACAGTTTTAACCATACGGGGATCTCTCCCAAACCTAATCCAAAGGTAGAATGCCAGCAAAGTAGCCATTATAATACCAATAACCAGGGCCCACAAAGCCCAATCTAATGTGGCCTCTCCTTTGAAATATCCCTCATCCATAACACTACGAAAGGTAACCCCTTGACCTTCTTCTAACTGGCTTCCATGATAGTAAAATGTTTGGTTATCGGAACTTGATTGAAAATCAGCTTTTTCAGTTGTTCCATAAAGACCACTAATAACTTCGACCCTATCTAGTTCTAAAGGGGCTGGAAACTCTATTGTTACATTCGCTTCATTAATAGGCATGTCCCATCCGTAGGGTATCAAGTTCCAATAAAAACTATCAAACTCAGGAATTCTGTCGTCTCTAAGTACACAACGGTAAGATATTTCATAAGTATGAAGACCTTCAACGGTATAGTCGCCACTGCCGATTTGGATTACGTAAAAATCATAATCAGTGTACTCCTGAAAATTGTATCCTTCAACTTCGACCTTCTTAATTTTATTAGAATATCTCTGCTGGTAGACCTTTCCTTCAAACTCACTTTCTGCAACGCCCCTAAAGTTTATGTTTCGATAAATACCGTGATGAGGCGTTAGATAATTAATGGTAATGGTTTCAGTGACCAGTATTGTGTTGTCTTCTTCTACCTGAATATGAACATCAAAACCCAAGGTCTCCATGGTTCCATCAGAGCCGTAGGCCACCGAAAAAGCCCCCAATGCCAAGCTAATAAGAAGGCTGAGGATGAAGGTTCGAATTACAGGGCTTCTATTAAAATGAAACATTAACATTCTGTCTTTCTGTTTCACTTTCCAATTCAAACATGGGCTTACGTATGAAGTGGAATATCTTGGCTACTATATTTGATGGGAATTGCTCAGTCTTGGTATTATATTCTTTAACTGTAGCATTATAATATTTACGAGAGTTTGCAATGTCTTGTTCAACAACCTGTAATTGGGATTGTAAATCCAAGAAGCCAGCATTGGCTTTTAGGTCTGGATAAGCTTCCGCCAAAGCAAATAAGGATTTCAATGTACCTGTCAACACGTTTTCTGCTGCTAGCTTGTCTTCAATATTTGTTGCGCTTTGAGCAGCTGTTCTTGCAGCAACTACCTTTTCAAAAGTACCTTGCTCATGAGCAGCATAACCCTTTACAGTTTCAACCAAGTTAGGTATAAGGTCGTACCTCTTTTTCATGTAAACATCCATAGTGGAAAAAGATTCTTCAACGATATTTCTAAGTTTTACAAATGAGTTGTAAGCACCTATTACAAAAATTGCAAGTAATCCGACGACGACTATTAGTCCAATTAAAATTTCCATCTTCATATCCTCCTAATAATTAATTGCTACGAGTGGGGAATTTCCCATTTAATCATGGGTCCCACTTCTTCTAAAAAATTGTTGGCCTTTGAAAAATATTTACCTCCAAAAAACCCTCTATATGCGGACAAGGGGCTAGGATGAGCCCCTGTAAGAAGAAGGTGCCTTGAGTTTGTTACCAGCCTCCCCTTATTTTTTGCACCACCACCCCAAAGGATGAATACCATGGGATCCTCTCGCTGGTTGAGAAGATCAATAACATGATCTGTAAAAATTTCCCATCCCTTATTGCGATGAGAATTAGCTTCTCCTTTTCTTACAGTTAGAACTGCATTTAGGAGGAGGACTCCATTTTGGGCCCATGATTCCAAACACCCATGTTCTGGAGCCTGGATGCCTAGGTCATCTCTCAGCTCTTTGAAAATATTAACTAGGGAGGGAGGTTTTCTCACTCCCCTTTGAACTGAAAATGCAAGACCATGAGCTTGGTTGGGTTCGTGATAGGGGTCCTGTCCAAGAATTACAACCCTAGTATCTTTATAAGAAGTATACTTAAATGCATTGAAAATACAATGCTGGTCCGGGTAAACTGGTCCTTTTTTATATTCTTCTATGAGAAATTCCCTTAGTTTTTGATAATATTCTCTTTTGAACTCATCTCTTAGAAGTTCATCCCAATCATTTCTTATTTTAACCATACATGTATTATAATCATTCTAGAGGTAAAACACAATAAGAAGTCTCTTCTTAAAAGGGATGTTCAAAATCATCAAAATATAGTAAAATGAACTGGTTAAAGCAACCATTACTAACTAAGGGAGGAAATTGTTATGAGAGCAGTAATAACTGTTATCGGACGAGATATGGTGGGAATATTAGCAAGAGTAAGTACTGCATGTGCTGATGCTAATGCCAATGTAATCGAGGTAACTCAATCTGTAATGCAAGAATTTTTTGCTATGATTATGCTTATAGATATTTCTCTATTGAATTGCGAAATAGAGGAACTAAAAAATGAACTTTCGGAAAAATGCCCCGATATGAAGATCCATGTCATGCACGAAAATATATTTAATTCCATGCACAGGATTTAGGAGGAGACCCAATTATGTTGAATATGACTGATATCATGGAAACAATAACCATGATAGAGGAAGAATGCCTTGATATAAGAACTATTACCATGGGGATTTCCCTTTTAGATTGTGCAGATGAGAGTATTGATAGGTCTTGTGAGAAAATATACAAAAAAATCCATTCTTATGCTAAGGACCTTGTGCAAGTTGGAGAGTCTATAGAAAAAAAGTACGGTATCCCCATTGTAAACAAGAGAATTTCAGTTACTCCCATAGCCATGCTAGTAGCAGCTTCCGGTGGAGACCCAGTTAAATACGCTAAAACTCTGGATAGAGTTGCCAAGGATGTAGGAGTGAATTTTATTGGTGGCTATTCTGCTTTGGTCCACAAGGGTTTTTCTCCTGGTGATAGAGAACTTATTAACTCCATTCCACAAGCCCTTGCAGAAACAGAATTTGTATGTTCTTCAGTAAATATTGGAACAACAAAAGCTGGTATCAATATGGATGCTGTAAAAATAATGGGCCAAGTTATTAGAGAGGCTGCAGAAAAAACCCGAGACAAACAGTGTGTGGGTGCCGCAAAACTGGTGATCTTCTGTAATGCTCCTGAAGATAACCCCTTTATGGCTGGAGCCTTTCATGGTCCAGGAGAACCTGATAGTGTTATAAATGTTGGCGTTTCTGGGCCTGGTGTTGTGAGGGCTGCCTTGGCAAAGATGCCAAAGGATGCCCCCCTTGATGAAATAGCAGATACAATTAAAAAAACTGCCTTTAAGATAACCCGTATGGGCCAACTAGTTGGTATAGAAGCTTCACAACAGTTAGGAGTTCCCTTTGGAATAATCGATTTATCTCTAGCACCTACTCCTGCCATAGGAGATTCCGTTGCTCATATTTTGGAAGAGATGGGTTTGGAAACCTGCGGTGGTTGGGGAACTACAGCTGCCCTTGCCTTATTAAATGATGCAGTAAAAAAAGGAGGAGTTATGGCTTCTTCCCACGTTGGGGGACTTTCTGGAGCCTTTATCCCTGTAACTGAGGATGCTGGTATGATTGATGCCGCCAGAAAGGGCGTCCTAACAATTGAAAAATTAGAATCCATGACTGCAGTATGCTCTGTTGGATTAGATATGATTGTAATACCTGGAGACACTCCAGCTGAAATAATATCAGGTATTATAGCTGATGAAGCTGCCATTGGTATGGTTAATAACAAGACCACTGCAGTTAGAGTTATCCCAGCCATTGGCCTTGAGGAAGGAGAAGAACTAGACTTTGGAGGCCTGTTAGGTAAAGGGCCCATTATGAAGGTTAACCCTTCTTCCCCATCAATTCTTATTAACCGTGGTGGAAGAATACCAGCCCCACTACAAAGCCTTAAAAACTAGGAAAAATACAAGATTAAAGGTTTGAAATTAAAAAGCCGGAAGCTATTAGGTCAAAAAAATATAATATTAAATCTAAAATACCCCTTCTAGGCTAGGTTAAAGGCTAACCTTGAAAGGGGCATTATTTTTCGCGCAAATCTTAAATAAACTACATGAATTTCGTATCTCCTGAAGCTCCGTCAAAGCCTGGGTGGTTATCAAACCTTACAACACCAACTTGAAGTCTTCCCTTGACAGCTTCTGTAACCATTGCATGACCCAAGTTTCCAAAACCGCCGCAAAGTTCAATCATAATTACCCCTTCATCTGCAAGCTTTACAGCTTCTTCGCAAGCCATTTTATAGTCCTTTACTCCAACAAATATCATAAGGCCTGGGCCTAAATCCATTTCTTCTCTTCTAGGTTCAGTGATAGAAGCACTTACAAATAAAAAACACACTTTTCTTTTCATCATAAACTTCCTTTCAAATCTTGCTAAAGGAGTATATCCCTTTTCCAGTAATAATTTTGTCTGAACCAAATTATTGAGCACATCCATTATCGGCAAATGAGTCTATAAACTATACATAAATTAATATGTCTAGTCTACATAAATAAACATAAGCCAATTGGGATAAAGACTGCTGGCATTAAGTTCATAATTTTAATTTTAGTTATTCCTAGCATGTTGAAAGCTATAGCCAAAATTAAAAGTGAACCCACACAAGTCATTTCTCCAATCATATAATCTGTAAGGTATGGAGCTGCAAATCCCGCTATAGCAACAATTGTTCCTTGATATACCACCACAGGAAAAGAAGCAAAAAGAACTCCAGCACCTAAGGTTGCAGCGAAAATAACGGAAGTGATCCCATCCATGGCTGACTTCATAAATAACATTTCATAGTCACTTGCCAGGCCAGCTTGCAAGGACCCAACAATTGCCATAGCCCCAACACAAAAGAGCAGTGTTGCTGTAACAAAGCCTTCCGAAAAAGAGGGTTTTATAACAGTCTCCTTTTTCTCCTGGTTCTTCTTTTGCATTTTGTTGCCAATTTTATCTGCAATATTATTTAGCCTCTCATCTAGCCTTAGGGCATGTCCAAGGATAGCTCCAATAAGCATGGATAATATTGTTATCATTGTGTTCTCACCTTCAAAGGCACCTGAGATACCAATGTAAATAACACAAAGTGCCATCCCCTTCATTATTAGGGAACCCATTTCTTCTGGTATCCCCTTTTTAATAAGAAGGCCTATGGTCCCCCCAATAATTATTGCTGCCCCATTTATTAATACTGCTATCATATCTTTACACTATTCCCTTTTCTTTTGTATTTTCTGTGCTTAGATCATCAATCCTAAGCTATGGAACTCTTCTTTGCATAACAACTTAAAAGCACGGCAACAATAAAAATACCTATACAGATTCCAGCTGTTATAACAACGGGGAAGTATGCCATAGCAAAACCATCTTCAGAAATGTGTTTTAGAAGAATCCCCCCATATGACCATATTAGGACAAGCCCATAAGCTATATCTCGCCTTAACTTAATTGTAGCAAACCCAATGCCTGCTCCAACCAGAAGTATTATAACAGTCCAAATTACCTCTGATATTCCAAACCCTTTCCAACCTAGGTCTACCAAAAGAGTTGTGGCATTTGCGATTGTTGCAACCGTCACCCAGCCGAAATAAACACTAAATGGTAGCCTAATAAAGAACTTTTCTTTGTTTGTTAGGCTTTCCTTATCAATCAGCAGGTTTATTCTAATTAGTAAAACAAGCATTCCTGCTATAAGTAGAAGGCATATTCCTATAAGATTGTAATGCCAAGCAAATATCCATAGGGTGTTAAGCAATGAACTCAGAATAAAGAAAGGGGATATCCTTTCCATTAAAGAAGTGGCAGAAACATTATTTGACTTTTGAAATAAACCAAATTGATAGATTGTGTAAAGGGCTAATAAGATATAAATAACCCCCCATATAATAAAGGTTAAGCCTGCTGGGGCAAATAGATTGAAATATGAATCGGATATCTGTCCAGTGTTTTGACCATTTATGGGTAGGGAATTAGCCAAAACATTTACAGTAACCATCAATATAAAGGAAAGTGCCACCAAAATTTTTGTTACTGTCTTTACTCCACTGTTATTCATTTTTACATCTCCTCTCCGCTTAATCATATAAGAAAAAAATAAGAATTACTTAAATAAGTTGCCTCATACTTAAGAGCTAGTCGATATAACTTTTTTTTCATAAAAGAAATAGCTACTTTTCCATTCTTAAAGTCTTCCATCCACTTTGTCATAGAAAGCTTTTCTTTTTCAGAAGCCTTGTCTTTAAAGTAACCCCACACATGTTGAAGGGCATTGATTTGGGTGCCAATATTTCCCTCTGTAGCCATACCACTATCTATTAGTTGATAAAAGTCCTGAACTGGGTAATTGTTCTTGTCTTTTAACAAGTTACGTATCTCTTGATATATTACTGGAGAATGTTCAAGAACATTGTATTTATAGAGTGCCCATTCCTCTTCTAGAACGCCTATCTTGCCATCTACTGAGATCCCATTTATGCACTTTACTGCTGATAGGTTTTTGTCCTTAACTTCTAGCATAATATCTGGTTGAGGAACAAGTAGACCATTATAAAAAACAAGAAATTCTTCTAGATTAATGGTTTCTGAATGAGCACCCTGACGCTTTTGTTGGTTTTCTTGGGAATAATGAATCTTTTGATTGCCATCCTTACTTCCCCAGCTTTCACCTGCTTTTAGAATCCAATAATTTTCTGATTTTTCTTCTTTAGGGGGGTTTACCCTATGATGAAGGTTATCAAATACCACTGGGATACCGAGTTCTTCTCCTAAACTAAGAACCTCCTCTATATTATAAATTCTATCATCATTTTCAATTACCAGTCTAGCTTTTACCAAGTCAGGCAATTTCTCATAGTTTTGAGAAAACCTTTCTATGGCTAAGGGCTTGTCTCCATAAGCTCCTCCAATATGAAGAATTATCTTGTGGCTACTATTGGTTGATAAGTTGCTTAGAACCTTTTCGTGGTATATTAAATCATCCACAGCTCTTTCAACGACTTCAGGTCGGGGAGAATTTATCACAGTGTATTGACCGGGATGCATTGAAACCCGAAAATTTGAGGTTTCTATTAATATGCCTAATTTTTCCCACTTCTCTCTGAAATCAAAGGTCCAGTCCAGAGTATTCACCTGGCTGCTTCCAAATGGAATTAGGTCCGAACTTATTCTGAATAATTGAATACCCTTCTTTTTATTATACTCTAGCAAATTATATAGGGCTTCCAAGTTTGAGCCAATAATCTCATGGAGATTCTCAGGGCTTGCATTCTTTTGTATACAGCTTCTAAAGGAAGTATTGGGAATTCCAATCCCTAAGCAGGCATAGCCTATACTCATAGTTTTCTCCATTATCTAGTTATAGTTTTTTATAAATAGGTTTTTATCCTATTGTAAATAAATTCTTCTAAAATCGGATTTAATCCTACATTGGTTCGATACTCATAAGCATCCATTGGTCCTGATTGTAAATAACATATCCAAATTTTACAGGACTATTATCTTCAAGTCCTAAACTGTCAAATTTTTCCATTAGCTCGGGTGAAAATCTGAATGCTCTTGTTGCCATATCCTCAGTAGCTCCCGAAATAATTATCTCTACAGAGTTATTATCAATTTGACCAACATATGTCCCTGTGCCTATCAATATCTCTTCCTGATTTTCTTGTGGAGAATGGTCTGGACCCCCATTTGGAACAACTATATCTGGTACGGAATTATCTACTCCACCATTGAAGCACCCCGCTAATCCAAATATTGCAACTAATACTATAAGTATTATAGTAAAAATTCTAGTTTTTTTCATTTTTAACCCTCCATTCACACTTCTCGTCTTTTTTCATCATTTGTAATATCCGCTAATAGCTAGTGGTGATAGTTCACCACTAGCTATTATTCTATCATTAATTACCAGCTTACATATGAATATAATGGTTTTTTACTGTTTAGTCTTTGATTTTCGCTATTTTTTTTGCCAAATCTTTTTTATGATCCAAATTAGCAAACCTAGCTATCATTATCCTTTGAGCTTGGGGAGAACCTGCTCCATGCATGGATTCAGTTCTGTAACCAACTGCTCCAGTCCCTAGGGTTAAGTTTTCGATAAGCCTCATTATTCGCATTCTGTTTTCTGTGGTGAAACTATCTGCACCCTTTAGGTATTTTTCCACGTAATGACCTATTTCTGGGCTTTTTAGGTCTTTTTCAGAAGGTTGGGTCACCATTATCCCACCAGCAATATCTTCAGCTAATCTGGTCATTTCGTAGGGGAATCTGGTAACGTTTTGCTTACAAACATTAGCAAGTAACAAATCTATTAGGTATGCTCCAGATGGTGTAGGGGTTCCCTCGTATGAACAGGCTAGGGCTGATGAATAAATTGTTTCATTGAGATGGGTCATTTCAATTAGCTTGTCCTTGATATGAGAAGCCTTAGGAACCCCATTGTAATCTGCGGCTAAGGCTGCAGCTCCAATCAATACGTCTCCTACTCCTGTTTTACATGCATAGCTAGGTCTATGATGTCCGCTAAACCTTTCTACCAACATACCAACAAATTCTGTTTCTCCATTAAGGAAAATTCTATCATTAGGTACAAAGACATGGTCAAATACTACAAGAGCTTCATGTCCACCGTATTCACTGTTCCCTACATCAATTTGAGAACCTTCCATTTTCCTTGTATCACAAGATTGCCGGCCATAAATAATAGTAATTCCTTTTGTGTCTGTAGGAACAGAAAAACAAAGTGCATAATCCTTGTCCTCAGGTTTCATAGCAATTGTAGGCATACACAAAACTTCATGGGAGTTGACAATCCCTGTTTGATGAGCTTTACAACCATTTACGATAATACCATCTTCTCTCCGTTCTACAACCCTTAAATACATGTCAGGGTCAATCTGATCATTAGGGGAAAGTCCTCGATCACCCTTAACATCTGTCATAGCCCCGTCTGTTACCAAGTCCTCCTTTTGAACATACTTCAAAAATTCTGTGAACCTATCTAGATAATCCGTGCCATGTTTCATATCCACCTCATAGGCTGTACTGAAAACCGCATTATAGGCATCTTGTCCAACACAGCGCTGAAAACAACAAGCAGTCTTTTGCCCCAGCATCCTTTGTCTTTTTACTTTTTTAACCAGATCTCCAGTACTTTGAAAAACATGGTTGAAAAGATTGATAGTCTCTCCAGTAATATGAGATTTAACAGTCATCAGTTCCTCATACATAGGATCCAATGCCAAATCGTATGTTACAGCAACAGCATTCATAGATGGTATAATCATAGGATGATCTACTGGTGATTCTACTTTTTCTCCAAACATGTAAACATTTAAATTTAGTTTTCTTAAACTTTCAATATATTCCTCACCCGTTTTAATAGCCATGCTTTAGCCCCCTTGTTAATAACTTAAATAAAAAGTAACAATTAAAGATGTATGTATACACAATTACCTCTTCTATAAATGTTTATACCCAAGAGATGGGGGAAATAATAAGATTATATTGATACATATTATTATATTTTCCATTGAAATACAAAGGTTTTCCGACATTTGCCATTAACACCCGGGGTTTTTTTGGATATTCCTTGTTTTTCAAATGCATTTTATCTATATGCCTTGACATAAAGTGATTACTTTGAGAAAATTACTATTATTTTACTAGGAGGTAAAGAATGAAGAAAGATATTGTCATTGTTGGGGCTGGCTATGCTGGCATTCTTACAGCAAAAAAGCTGGCCAAAAAATTCAAAAAAAACGATGATGTTACCATTACTATAATAGATAAAAACCCATACCATGTAATGCTAACAGAATTACATGAAGTTGGTGGACATCGAGTAGAGGAAGATGCTATTAGGGTTAACCTAAAAAAGATTTTCGCAGGACGAAAAGCCAATGTAATCTTAGATACAATAACCTCATTTAATTTCGATCAAAAAGAAGTTCAAGGAAAATTAAAAAGCTATCCTTACGATTATTTGGTTATTTCGGCAGGATCTAAACCAACATTTTTTGGTGTAAAGGGAGCAGAGGAATATGCTAATACCTTATGGTTCTATGATGATGCCATAGCAATTCGCCATAAAATGGAAGACTTGTTTATCGAAGCAAGCAGAACGCCTGACGAAACAGATAGACGAAAAATGTTATCATTTTATGTTGTAGGAGCTGGTTTTACTGGTGTAGAAATGGCTGGAGAATTAGCAGAATACATACCTTTTGCCTGCAAGAATTTTGAAATTGATCCCGAAGAAGTGTCCATTTCTATTATTGACATATTAGATAGAACTATACCTAACCTACCTGCTGCCCTTTCAAACAAGGTGGAAAAACGTCTGCGAAAAATGGGTGTCAATATAATCCTAGAAACCAATGTAATTGCTATTGGTCCAGATTACATCGAAACCAAGTGTCATGATGTTGTTTGCCGTAATCCTGCTGGGATCGTTGTATGGGGAGCTGGAATTGAAAGTGCAGATATAACAGGTGAAGCTGCAAAGGCATTAGCCTCGGCAAAACGAGGTAGGCTTGAGACAGACCCTTACCTCCGTTCACTAGATGATGAAAGCATTTATGTTATTGGAGATAATCTACTTTACACTCCTGAAGGTGAAGACACCCCTGTTCCACAAGTAGTAGAAAACTGCGAACACAGCGCAGCAACTGCTGCCCATAACATACAAGTAGCTGTCAATGGACAAGGTGAAATGAAGAAGTATAAGCCTTCCTTCCATGGTTTTATGGTTTGCGTTGGTGGTAAGTATGGAGTAGCCAGAGTTGGATTTCCCAACTTTATGGTCAACCTCCCTTCTTTTCTTGCTATGTTCGCCAAACATCTTATTAATATGATTTATTTCGTGCAAATTCTTGGCTGGAACAAAGTTTGGACTTATTTGAATCATGAATTCTTTACCATCCGTAATAAAAGGAGCTTTGTAGGAGGACATCTTTCCAACCGAACCCCTAGTTTTATGTTAATGCCTATTCGTGTTTGGTTGGGAATGGTTTGGCTATATGAAGGAATTGTCAAAGTTATGGAAGAATGGCTGAATGTGCCAATGTTAAATGGATTTTTCGGGGGTGCTTCTGCCTGGTACGACAGCATTTTAGGGACTGAAGCAGCATGGCCTGATGGGGGGTCCTCTGCCACAGATTCCACTTCACAGGTATTGGATAATGCGGCAGATGCAGTTACCGCAGCAACAGGTGCAGTAACTGACACTGCAAGTTCTGCAGGAACAGTTATTTTTAACTGGGATTTCCTAGGGCTATTCCAAACAATCTTTGTTAGTGGCAAAGAGCTAGCCGAATCCACCCTAGCAGACCTAGCATTTAAAATTGATGTTCCTCTAATGAACTGGTTTATTGATTCACAAGTTCTAACAAATGATGGGTTACAAGTATTCATGCAATCAGGAATTGTTGTTGCAGAAATAGTAATAGGATTAGCACTGATACTAGGCTTGTTTACTATGCCGGCTACTCTGATCTCACTTATTCTACAGTTTATGTTCGTATGTACAACCGGGTTATACTTATCAACATTCTGGATGATTTTTGCTGGAATCGCAGTACTTATTAATGGTGGAAGAACCCTAGGTCTTGACTACTGGGTAATCCCCGCCTTAAAAGAACGATGGAAAAAACTTGGATTTGTAAGGAAACTATACATTTATCATGACTAATGAAAATACAACTACAAATACCGATATTAGAATTAGTATAGACTATGCTTTTGAACTCTTAAAGAAGAACGTGGACATGATATTGTCCACGTCTCCTTTGATTGTAAGAGAATATACACAATACCTAGCACGATCAACGGGAAAGATGATAAGAGCTCAGTCTTTGTTAACGTGTGCCTTAGATAAGGATAACTTAGTTCATCCTGATAGCATTAGCTTTGGCTCTGCAATAGAAATACTTCATTTGGCCACCTTGGTTCACGACGATGTGATTGATAATGCTGACCTAAGGAGAGGGAAACCTTCTCTGCAAAAAAAACATGGTAAGCGCACTGCTGTTATTTGTGGAGATTACCTTCTCTGTGTTGCCCTAAAAACTGCTGCTTCAGTTTCTGACAAAAACGATTATAAGAATCGCACTTTGCCAGACTATATGAGCAAGGTTTGTTTGGGGGAACTTGGGCAACATATTAACAATGGCAACTTCAACCTGACAGTTTATCGATATCTCAAGATCATTTCAGGCAAAACAGCCGCCCTTTTTGAAGCCGCCTTCCATAGTGGGTCAATAATAATGGATAAGGACGTATCACATGAAGTCCTTAGAGAGTACTCAAAATTAGGGCGATATTTGGGAATGATTTTTCAACTAACAGACGATTGCATGGATTTTGAAAGCACTGAGAATGTGGCCTTAAAACCTGTTCAATCAGACTTTGAGCAAAATGTAATTACCCTCCCTTTAATTCACGCTTTTTCAAAAAGAAGTGAGTTAAAGGAATCCGCCATCAAAGGAAACCTGACTCGTAAAGATATAAACCAGGTGGTAGAATCCACAGGTGGTATTCTTTATACTAGGCTGATGGCTAAAAAATACTATGATAAATCTGTGAATATCATAAGAGCCCTTGATGCAACAGATGAAAAAAAGGCTCTACTACAAGAGCTTTTAGAAAAGGCTTATAGGGTGTTTTAAGATGCTAGGAAGATTTCTCGATTATGTGGAGATTAAAACTAAAATAACAAGCATATTTGCTTTTGCCCTTAGCATCTCATACCTTTTTGCTTTAGGAGTTCACATAAATTCCAGATTAACTTGGATATTTTTCGCTGGTATGTTCTTGTTTGATCTAACCACTACCAGCATTAACAACTATATTGACACAAAGACCAATAACCTTCCCCTACAATTCAAAAGAACTTCAGCCAAAGTCATTATTTTTATTCTTCTGGGAACAAGTATTTTTTTTGGCCTATGGTTGGTTATTTTAACTGATCTTGTGGTATTAATAACGGGAGGATTATGCTTCTTGATTGGTATTTTTTATACCTACGGTCCTATACCTATTTCAAGACAGCCTTGGGGAGAAATTTTTTCTGGAATCTTATATGGATTCTTTATTCCCTTCTTAGTCCTCTACATAAATATGCCTCTTGGAACCTATCTATCTTTGACTTTGGGATGGGATGTAGTATATTTTCAAGCAAATGTGTTAGCTTTGGTCCATTTAGGTCTAATTTCTATAGCACCTGTTTGCACAACTGCAAATATTATGCTAGCTAATAATATTTGTGATTTAGAAAGAGATATTAGGGTAAAAAGATATACACTTCCATATTATTTGGGAAGTAAGTCTCTATACTTGTTTGCCAGCCTATATTATATTACCTATTTCGCTACTATAATAATGGCTGTAATGGGAATGATTTCACCCATAGCTCTTGTTTCACTAGTTACACTGATACCAGTTCAAAAAAATATAAGTCGATTTTTGAAAGAGCAAACAAAAGAAACAACCTTTAACTTATCTATCAAAAATTATATTTGGATCATGACTGGGAATATTCTGGGATTTGTCTTAACTGGACTTGTTACATAAAGAGCTTAAAAAGAATTACTAACCCTATATTTAGCAGCGGTTTCGTTGATAAATAATAATTTGTAGACGTATATTTAAATGGAGGAGTATTATGAAGAAGAGATTAATATTAGTTTTAGTCCTATCCCTGGTTCTAATGGCCTTTGCAGGCTGTGGTGGCGGAGCAGAAGCCCCAGTAGATGAAGATATGGGTGGGGTTATGACAGGTCTAGCAGTTACCACATCTGCTGAGAGATCAGTTGCTGCTACTGCAGATGAAGAAGGGGTTGCTGAGGCCTATTCCGAGGTTGTGGCTGTTACAGTAGACGCAGATGGAGTTATTGTAAACTGCATCATCGATGCTGCACAAACACAAATTAAGTTTGATGCTACAGGAACTCTTACCTCACCTATGGATTCAGTTTTCTTAGGGAAATTGGAAAAAGGTGATGATTACGGAATGATCGTAGCCTCTGGCATCGGCAAAGAATGGTATGAGCAATCAGATGCCCTTTCATCCTATGTAATCGGAATGACAGCAGATGATGTAATGGCAATTGCCATTAATGAAGAAGGCTACCCAACAGATGCAGACCTAACAGCTTCTGTAACTATGGGTGTAGATGCTTATCTTACAGCTATTGTAAAGGCAATTGAAAATGCACAGGACTTAGGTGCTTCAGCTGACGACATGCTAGGTGTTGGCCTTATGACTACCATGGACAAGTCTGTAAATGCTACAGCAGCAGAAGCAGGAAATGCTCAGGCTTATTCCATGTATGCAGCAGTAACCTTTAATGCAGATGGCGTTATTACCAGCTGTATCCTTGATGGATCCCAAACAAACGTTGGCTTTGATGCTACAGGAGCCTTTACAACTGATTTAGCGGGCCCATTCATGACTAAAAATGAATTAGGCGCTGATTACGGTATGGTGGGTAACTCTGCTATTGGCAAAGAGTGGAACGAGCAAGCTGCTTTCTTTGCTGAATATGTAGTAGGTAAAACTGTAGAAGAAGTTAATGGAATTGCCCTAACTGATGATGGGTATCCTGCAGACGCAGATCTTTCTGCTGGAACCACTGTACATGTTGGACCTTTCATGGCTGTTATTGAAAAGGCCTACAATATGGCAAAATAGTTCTACACAATATTTCGCACTAAAATTCAAGGGATGAGAGGATGCTATTATGCCCTCTCATCCCTTTATAAATGAAAGGTTTTTCAACTATGATTAAATCAAGATTTATGCAGATTGTTATTTTTATTCTCGTCTTTTCTCTCCTGCCTCTTTTATCATCTTGCTCTTTTGAAACATCAAAACTAGAACGTCGGCAGGCTCAGTTCATAGATGTTTTTGATACTGCAAGTGTATTGATACAATACACAGAAACCGAAGAAGAATTCAAAGAAACTGCTGAAATGATTCATGATGAACTAAAAACCTATCATCAACTCTATGACATTTATAATAATTACCCAGGCTTAAATAATATTAAAACTATTAATGACCAGGCTGGAAAAAGTCCTGTATCAGTAGATCAACGGATTATAGACCTTTTGCTCTTCTCCAAAGAGGCATACTACAAAACTGAGGGCAAGGTAAATGTCGCCTTTGGTAGCGTATTAAAGCTGTGGCACGACTACCGTGAAATAGGAGAGACAGATCCTCTTCAAGCAAAGATACCTCCTATGGACCTATTGGAAGCTGCTAATAACCATTGTGATATTGAGGATATAGTAATTGATGAAGAATCTAACACCGTATTTCTAAAGGATCCAGAAATGCGTTTAGATGTTGGTGCAATTGCAAAAGGATACTCTGTAGAGAGAATAGCTGAATATGCCAGAACCATCGGTTTTACTGACGGTCTTATAAGCGTAGGTGGGAATATTAGAGTCCTTGGTTATAAAGGGGAAGATCAAGATCTTTGGAGCATTGGTATCCAAAACCCTGATAGAGAAAGTGAAGAAAAAGATTTGTTTGTTACCCATCTTACAGAGGAGTCTTTAGTAACAAGTGGAGACTACATTCGATACTACACAGTGAATGGCAAAAGGTACCACCATATAATTGACCCAGAAACCCTCTTGCCTGCCAATTATTTTGCTTCAGTTACAATCATAACTCCTGATTCAGGTATGGGTGATGCCCTTTCTACAGCTCTTTTTAATGTGTCTTTCGAAGAAGGCATAGCATATGTTGAAGAACTTGATAACACTGAAGCGGTTTGGGTATATTCTGATGGGTCTATAAAATCAAGTTCTGGATTTGAAAACCTTCTCTAAAAAGCCTCAAACTACAAGTATTATTCCACTCTTAACTTGGTCTATTCCTTTGGCTCTTTGCTTGGTCTTTTAGCCTGAATTCTTAGTTTGGTCTCTTAACCTAATCTCTTAGCTTCACTCTAAAAAGCCTTGCTTCCATCAATGACTATATCTGCTACTTCCTTTATGGAAAGCTCTCGAAAGTAAAAGTTCTCAAGGGGAATCCATTCATCTAAAAATCGAAGAGCTATATCCTCCCCATTTCTCAAGAAGATTCTTTTAATTTGAATTTCAGGCTCAATGGTAATAAATACTTTGAGATCATAGGCATCCCTTAGATATGGATGTAAACTATAGGAGCCTTCAACTATGGATAAAGGCTTTGGTTCATGAACTTCCCTTCTCTCCATAGCATTACTTTTGCAGTTATACTTAAAATAAGAAAAACTCTCATTACTCATAACCCCTAAGATTATTTCATGATAAAACCTTTCATAATCAACATTTCCACCAGGCTCTTTTAGCCTCTCCTGGCTTCTTAGCTCAGGAGTTAAAAAATAGTCATCAAGGTGGAATATATTTGCTTCATATTTTTCCCCTAGCATTTTAGCCAAAGAGCTTTTACCTGAACCGCAAGGCCCATCAATAGCAATGATTTGTCTTTGATTTTTTTTCATCATTTGGTCAATTGTTTGACACAAAATAATAAAATCATTTTGGGATCTAATCATTTATAACCTTGCCTCTTCTTAGAAACAAAATAATTGGAGGAATTATTATTAGTTGAATCATAATACCAGGGATAGCATTAATAAATCCAACCCCGATAAACATTTCCATTGAGAATGTGGAGGCTCCAATTGCAAATAAAATATATGAAGCTATACCCCAAACAATTCTGCCTGCAACCATGGCGATGATTAAGGATAAGTAAAGATAAATAGGCTTTTTGGGAAATGTCTTATAAAGCAATCCCACAACAAGTCCATATACCGATAGCTCAAATGCCATCGCTATGGCAATAGGGTACATTGGGGGCATTTGGAAAATAATACTTCTGAAAATCGGCATGACAAATCCTATCAAGAGACCGTATAAGGGCCCACAAATATACCCCGTCAGTAAGGCGGGGATGTGCATAGGCAAGAGCCTACTACCGATACTTGGAATTTGCCCCGTAAAAAAAGG
The DNA here is from genome assembly GCA_034003765.1 of Anaerovoracaceae bacterium. GTDB lineage: Bacteria > Bacillota > Clostridia > Peptostreptococcales > Anaerovoracaceae > JAAZGD01. The sequence continues at coordinate 35,180 of JAVEXZ010000010.1, forward strand.
GAGCACCATACCTAATGCCAGTAGGAGCCCCCCGTTTACCATTCTTCTAGTCGACTGTTTTCTCAAGGTTTTCCTCCTCTGGGCTTACAATTACAGATTCCTGGGGGACTGTTTCTGTCTTGTTCTTCTTTTCATCTTCATAGAGCTTACTTTGATTTCTCAGCTTTTCATTCTCTTTTCTCAATGTCCGAAGTTCTCCAGTTAGTTTAAAGTGACGAATAAGGCCCATAAGAGTAACGATCACTGCCCCCATTGCTGCAGAAATGAAAACCAACAAGGCTTGGGATGCTTCGAATTTGGTGAATAACAAGTTAATGGTAACAGGTTTTGCATTAGTCATGGCAAACACAGTCACAAGAACTGCGAAAATAAGGCCAATAACAAATAACAATTGATTCTTATGCATATAAACACCCTCTTTTCTTTGCTTTAGCTATTAAATTAGGTTAATTATACCCCTTAATAGAAGATTTGAAAACCTTCTTATTGACTATATTACAAAATAGTCTATTTATCTCTTTTCTTGGTCTCTATTCCCTCTAAGCCATTGAAGAGCCTCTTTATAACCTTCAAATCCTTTGCCTTCAATTGTTTTACTTGCTACCATGGAAAGGTAGGAGATTTTTCTAAAACCCTCCCTCTCTTTGGGATTTGATATGTGCACTTCTACAGTGGTAATCCCTGAACCTTTTACTGCATCCATAAGAGCAATGCTAGTATGTGTATACCCTCCAGCATTTATTATCAAGCCATCAACCTTGCCAATTCCTGCATGAATCCAATCTATGAGTATTCCTTCATGGTTGGATTGAAAACATTCAACATCTATATCTAGGGAGTAGGCTTCTTCTTCTATATAATCTATTAGGTCTCTGTATGTTTTATGACCATAGATTTCTGTTTCTCTTTGCCCCAATAGATTAATATTGGGACCATTAATAACCCATATTTTCATTGCTATTCTCCGTAACAGCCCAAGAATTCAAAATTCTCCATTGTCTGGTCTAATTCCCCCATTAACATTATTACTGCCTCTTCATAAACACTAGCTTCAAGATCAAAATAAAACATAAACTCAAAGTCAGTCCCCGGAATTGGCCTGCTTTCAATTTTCGAAACATTGATATCCTTAGCAGCAAATTTTGAAAGCAGATCAAATAAGGCCCCTGGTTCATGGGGTACAGACAAGATCAAACTTATTCTATCCCCATCAGGATAGATTTCCAATTCCTTGGAAATACAAATAAAACGAGTGTAATTGTTAGAGTGATTTTCTATTTGAGTTTTGAGTGTAGTTAAACCATATAAAGGCCCGCAATTTGCTGATGAAATAGCTCCAAGGGTTCTGTCTTGACTTTCTCCAACAGTTTTGGCTGCCATGGCAGTGTTTTCGCTAACTCTTAGTTTAACACCCTTTAATGTTTTCAAAAACTCAGAGCATTGATCTAAAGCCTGTTGGTGAGATACAATTTCCTTGAGTTCACCTATAGAAGTACCCTCTTTTGCAAAAAGGCTATGTTGAACTTTTAGTTTCAAAGATTTAGCTATATGAAAATGCTTTTCTTTCATAAGGTCATAAACTTCGGGTACCGATCCTGAGGTGCTGTTCTCGATGGGTAATAAGCCATAACGGCAAAGACCACTTTCCACAGCATTAAATACACCTTCAAATGTATTGAAATATATAATGCTAGGCATGGAAAATAGTTTGTCTGCCGCCATCTGTGAATATGAACCCTCAATTCCTTGACATGCGACTAGTGCATTCTTAGGGAAAACCTTTGCCGTTTCATCTCGAGATTTTCGAATCAAGTCAGTAAGATGAGATGTTTCAGACAAATGAGATTTTTGGTATGACCTACTTAAAGAAAATAGAGTTAGATATAGTGATTTACAGTAGGTCTTTAAGTCCTCGGAACAGGAATTGGTTAATCTGGACAGTATCTCTCTTTCCCTTCCCTGATCCTTCACTGGTATATTATCTTGCCCCTTTGCTTTTGCAATTTCCAACACAGTTTCCATCCGCTTTTGGAACAATTCAACCATTTTGTCATCTAATTGGTCAAGGATATCCCTCTGCTTTTCAATACTCATAACATCTTTCCCTTCATCATTAACTCTGAAATTGCAATAGCTACCGCCGCTTCCACACAAACAAGGCCTCTTGGGACAATGCAAGGGTCATGGCGTCCTTTAATCTTTATTTTCGTGTTTTGTCGCGTCTTTAAGTTAACTGTATCCTGGTCTATGAAAATTGAAGCAGTGGGCTTAAAACCAGCCCTTAATATTAGGGGCATACCTGTACTCAGTCCCCCTAGAATTCCGCCGTGATTATTGGTCCTAGTAATGATTTTATCCTCCTCAAATTGAAAAGAATCATTGTGTTGACTTCCTCTCATGGTGGTTCCCTTAAAACCTGAGCCGAATTCAAGAGCCTTCACCCCTGGAATGGAAAAAATAACTTGGGAAATCACACTTTCTAGTCCTTCAAAGAAAGGTTGTCCAACTCCAACAGGCAGTCCCGTAACTCCACATTCCACTACCCCTCCTATGGAATCTCCTTCTTTCTGAACTTTTTCAATCTCCATTTTCATTGCCAGGACTTTTCCCTCTGACTCTAAGGGGAAAAACTCCCGGTTCATCTTTTGTAGTTTATCCTTTGACAAATTAAGAGGATCCCAGGGTGTATCCTGAACTTCCCCTATTGAATAAATGTGACCACCTATATTAATCCCTCTTTTTTCTAATATGCTAGTTAGGATTGCCCCTGCAAGAACCAAGGGAGCCGTCATTCTTCCAGAGAAAAAACTTCCCCCTGAACCCTTATATCCCTCTTTATACTTAATGGCGGCAGGATAGTCTCCATGCATAGGTCTTGGAGTGAAATTAAGATTATGGTAATCCCCCGATCTTGTGTCTTGATTTCTTATTATTGCACTTAAAGGACCACCATTAGTCCTGTCTCCACTAATACCAGACAAAACCTCAAACTCATCCTTTTCTTTTCTGGCTGTTGTATAATTTTGAAGGCCAGGGACTCTTCTCTTCATTTTTTGATTAACTAGATCCCAGGAAATATCCTCTCCTGAAGGCAAGCCATCAATTATTACTCCCAAAGCCTTTCCATGGGATTCACCAAAAATAGTTATTCTTATGGCTGTTCCAATACTAAATGACATTCGATTTACCTCCCACTTTCTCAAAATCCCGGAAAAATCCAGGATAAGATTTGTCAACTGCCTGGTGATCAGTAATAAGGATAGGCCCTTTTGAAATAGCAGAGGCTACGGCCATAGCCATAACGATTCTATGATCATTGGCTCCCTCTACAGGGCCTCCTCTTAGGTTATCAACACCTATAATGTCAAGGCCATCATCTTTTTCTACCACATTAGCACCCAGTGTCCTTAAGTTCCTTGCCATTACAGCAATCCGGTCACTTTCCTTTAAACGAAGCCTTTTACCTCCATTTATTTCCGACTTCCCTTTTGCAACTGATAATATAACTGCAAGAATTGGCATTAAATCAGGACACTGAGAAAGATCAACTTGTACTCCCTTTAATTCCCTCTTCTTACTTATAATTGTGTTGGGTTTTTCTTCTATGTCCGCTCCCATTTTTTCTAGGATTGTTAGTATTTCAGCATCGGGTTGCAAGGAAGCTTTGTTAAGACCAGCAACTTCAACACTGCCTCCCAAAACTCCCAAGGCAAGGAAAAATGCTGCATTAGACCAGTCTCCCTCAACAGTCTTTTCCCCCAAGGTCCGGTAATGCTGATTACCTGGAATTTTATATCCTTCTTTAACCCTTTTTATCAATATGCCGTATTCCTCAAGAACAGCTAGGGTCAATGCTACATATCCTTCTGACTCCAATAAACTAGTAAGATGTAGCAAGCTGTCCTTTTCTAACAGGGGTAAGGCCATCAATAATCCACTTATATATTGTGAAGAGACATCCCCTGGCAAAAAATATCTCCCTCCTTCAAGCCGACCTTTTACTTGAAAGGGTAGTTTTTCTCCAGAGAAACTACAACCATTCTTTTTCATTTCACGAATCAAATCTCCTAAAGGGCGTTGGGGTAGCCGGCCTGCACCTTTAGCCAAGAATTCTTCTAATAAAGCTCCCCCTAGAGGGAGAAGAAACCTTGAGCTAGAACCACTCTCATTAAAATCCAAAAGTGGAACACCCTTAATCCTCTTTATGGGCTGAACTCTTATCAGGGGATCATTCTCTTCTATATCTGCTCCCATTGCTCTAAGGCATTGGATAGTAGTCTCTATATCTAAGGAGCTTTCCCCAAGATGTATCAGGGTCTCATCTTGAGACAAAGCAGATGCAATAAGCAACCTGTGAGCATGAGCCTTTGAAGGGATAGCCTTGATTTTTCCTTCTATTTTGTTGGGAAACACCATAACTGTCATATTAGTTTTCACCTTCCATTATTACTTAAGCTCTAGCCTGCGAATTCTTCCTTGATGTAAAAGGCTATAAAGATGGTCTTCATCTTCATTCTTCAATGCTTGGCTATATCCTTTTAGTCTGTCGATGAGACCATCCACCTCTCTAACAAGATTATCCCTATTTGCAAAAAATAGTTCAGACCACAATGTCTCATTTAACTCTGCAACCCGTGTCATGTCATGAAAGCTTCCTGCAGAAAATCCTGCATGGTTCATAGCAGAAGGACTCTGAATATATGCACTTGATACAACATGTGCCAACTGAGAACTTAAAGCTATAATTTCATCATGCTTTTCCGGAGTTGATATCTCTATGTGTGAAAACCCAATGGATAAGAATAAATCTTTTAACCATTCTAATTGTGCAATTTGAATATCAGGTAAGGGAGTGAAGATCATAGAGGCCTTTTGAAACAATGATATGGTAGATGCATCAAAACCAGAAAATTCTATTCCAGCCATTGGGTGTCCACCAACAAAGGTAAAACCATTCTCTTTCGCCAAAGGGAAAGCATCTCGGCATATTTCTTCTTTTACACCACAGCAATCCATTACCAAACCCTTGGGATTAAATGATGATGCATTCTCTCGTAAAAACTTCAAAACATCTTTGGGGTATATGGCGATTATCAAAAGATCGCACTTCTCAAAGTCTTGAGTCCTTAACTCCTTATCAATTGCCCCAACCATTTTTGCCTTTGCTAATACTGTAGGGTCTTGATCTAAACCCCAGACACTATGCTGGGTGTTCTTCCTTATTGATTTTGCTAAGGATCCCCCTATAAGGCCTAACCCTACGATTCCAATATTCATTGCCTTCCCCCTCGTTTCCAGGCTAAAGGTCTTAGCTCTAAAAGCCTCATTGATAACTCTTCGAATTCTTTGGGTGTAAGTGATTGAGGGCCATCACAAAGAGCATGGGCAGGGTCATTATGAACTTCTATTATGACTCCATCGGCGCCTACAATGGTTGCTGCCATAGATAGGGGGGGGACTAGTTTGGAAAGTCCAGAACCGTGGCTAGGATCAACTAGCACAGGCAAATGTGTCAGTTCTTTAAGCAATGGAACCACAGAAACATCTAAAGTATTTCGGGTAGCAGTTTCAAATGTTCTTATGCCTCTCTCGCAAAGTACAATCTGATTGTTCCCACCATTCATTATGTATTCAGCACTCATCAAAAGCTCCTGTAATGTATTTGCCAATCCACGCTTAAGTAAGATAGGCTTATCCACTCTTCCTAAAGCCTTTAGCAATTCAAAATTTTGCATATTCCTTGCACCAACCTGAATCATATCCACATTTTCAAAAAGCTCTAAATGTGATGCATCCATTATTTCTGTTACAATTGGAAGCCCTGTCTTCTCTTTGGCTAAAAGCATCAAACGTAGGCCTTCTCCTTTTAAGCCTTGAAAATCATAAGGGGATGTTCTGGGCTTAAATGCTCCTCCACGAAGTATTGTAGCTCCCGAGGCTTTAACTGCAATTGCAATCTCACAAATTTGGTCTTCTGATTCTATTGAGCAAGGACCAGCTATCATTTGGTAGTGGCCTCCTCCGATTTTTACTCCAGAAACATCTACTACTGTATCCTCTGTATGGAATTTACGGTTTGCCTTTTTATAGGGTTCTTGGACACGCTTAACATCAGAAACAATATCTAATGCTCTTATTAGATCAGGATCAACGGTTGAAGTATCTCCTACTAGCCCTAATATAGTATGGTTCAATCCTTCACTAACATGAACCATTACATTTTTTGTTCCCAACCAAGCCTTTAAATCCTCTAATTGCCTTTTGTCATAGTTCTCTCTTAAGATGACGATCATAAACTTTTCCCCCTATTCCCCTCAGAAAACCAAAAAACCCTACAGTGAGTTTCACTGCAGGGTATGAATACTAAAATTCTATGGTGCTAATTTTTCCCTATTGCAGCTCAACTCAAATATCCCTTACCAAAGGTAAAGGCGTAATAATAAAAGTTGAAAACTGCATTATGGCTTTTCATGGTTCTTGCTCCTTCTCTGTTTGTACGATTATGCCACGTTGCTTTCCAACTTGTCAAGAGAATTTCCCCTTTACTCCGAAAAAGATTTGCTAAGTCTTCAGCTTTTCCTTTGCTGTTTCAAATTCATTTTAGCACAAGTCTCTTTCACAGGCACCATAAAAAAGGTATAATAAATTATGAATACTATCATTTCAACAAAAGACCTAAGCTATGGGCCGGTTATTATCTCACCAGATGTTTCAATTTCTAAGAATGAAACCACCTTCCTTTATGGTCCTAGTGGCTGCGGAAAAACAACTTTAACCCGCCTTATGAATGCTACCCTTTCTCCAGAACAAGGAGAGTTATTTTATAATGAAGTACCTTATAGTGATTTGGAAGTCCTTGCTTTGCGAAAAGATATCATTCTTGTAAGTCAAGCTATATATCTATTTGATGGAACTATTAAAGAAAATTTCATAAAATTCTATGAATATCGCGAGGAAACCATTCCCACAGAAGATGCGATGAGAGAATACTTGCAGCTTTGCTGTGCCGATTTTCCACTTGATAGTTCTTGTGAAATCCTTTCTGGTGGAGAACGTCATAGAATCTATATCGCCATCTGCCTTTCATTCCTGCCAAAAGTAATTATTTTAGATGAACCCACCTCGGCTTTGGACAGTAGAACTGCTAACCGATTGTTAAAAAACTTGAAGAGCTTCACCAGCCAAAAGGAGATAACACAAATAATAATTAGTCATGATATTTCATTAGTAGAGCAATTTGGAGACAAGATTATATCCTGTTTTCAAGGGTGCTCTCAAGAGGTGAATTATGAATAAGGTTGTTGAATTAGAAATTGCCAGCTTCGCCTTGGTATACCTTTTGCTTTTATTAGTTCTTGTGGTTATGAAGAAAAGTAAGGTTCAGCAGAGCTCACTTCTTTTGTGGGCCAGCTTTCGTATGACTGTTCAACTTATTTTGGCTGGATGGATTCTTACCTATATTTTCGAAAACCCTCACCCAGTTTTTGTCCTTGGATATTTTCTGTCCATGAACATCTTTGCAATTCATAGAGTCCTATCAAAAAACAAGTCACTTAACCGTCAATTCAAAATCTACATTGCCCTTTCACTTTCTCTTTCTGGACTATTCGTTGTTATTTTTTTTATTAGGTTAGTTGTAGGGGAAAGTCTTGTTAATCCTCAATATGTAATCCCCTTAAGCGGAATGATGATTGGGAACGCCATGACGGGAGTAACTCTTGGGGTAAAAACTTTTCGAGAAAGCTTCGAAGGCCAGCGCAATAAAATAAACGCCCTTTTGAACATTGGCGCTTCTCCTAAAAAGATACTCTTACCCTTTGCAAATCAAGCTCTTGAAACTGCTTTGCTTCCTACAATGAATTCCATGCTAGGAATGGGGATAATATCATTACCAGGTATGATGACTGGGCAAATACTATCAGGAACCTCCCCATCCACTGCAGTTCTTTATCAAATTGCAATAATGATAGCAGTAACTACCGTTGTATGTCTTTCTGTATTCTTTTCCCTTTTCCTAGGATACAGAACTCTTTACAATAAGCGGTGGCAAATCAAGAGTTAATCACAAACTGCTTTATATCAAATTGTATGTCACACCTTCCCGGTTTTCTATAGACCCAAGAATTCTCGCCATAGATGAGCATCTCTCATGCCTTGCTCATAACCCATATCATAGCTTGCTTGTAGCTTTTCATTATCTATTTCCCTACTGGATACTGGCATCTGGTCTGGGTAAACTAAAAATGCTCTACCTTCACTCTCTAATTCTCTTAATTCTTCCAGTGTGCGATTGTATACCCTGTGCCTATTAACCATTGCCTCTAGCATTTCGGGATATTTTTTATAATACAAGCCTAATATTTTCGGATGCTTTAGAGGAACCTTTGAGTAGCCTTTCTCTCGACTTAAGACCACAAAGAATTTTTTATAGCCATCTTCCTGAGCTATATCCAAAGGGATTCCACCAGCTAGCCCACCATCAACATAGTACTCTCCTTTATATAAAGTAGGAGGCATAAAAAATGGCAGTGAAGATGATGCCCGAACGATTTTCATCATATCATTCAAAGAGCATATATCCTCTCTGCTAAAATAAATCAACTTACCACTATCTCTATGAACAGCACCAATTCTTAGTTGCCCAGGGTTCTTGTCAAAAGCTTCCCAATTAAAGGGTAGTAATTCACCCTCTTGGGGGGTTTTCTCATAAATATATTCTGCAGAAAAAAAGCCTAAACCCTTAATGAATTTGCCCCAACCTCCAAATTCAGGATCTTTTACCAAATCAACAAAGGATTTTCTCGCTCTTTCTGTATCTCTTGAAAGGTAGTTGACAGCATTACTTGCCCCAGCAGATATTCCAGTAACATAATTAAAATATAAGTTGTGTTCGAGAAGATTGTTCAAGATACCTGAAGTATAGCTGGCCCTCATACCCCCACCTTCAAAAATCAAAGCTGTATCATGAATATTGTTTATCATTCTCTTTAGCGATCCTTTCCACCTTAACCATAAGGGTTCTATTGCTATTTATCTCATATATTTCATTTCTAGTCTACTTTAGCCACAAAGGCATCTAATTCCAATTCCATTTCATATCGGTCATGACCTTCTCCATATTCATGCTGTTTGTAATGTACTGCCTTAAAACCTATCTTATCTTGGTAAAGGCGAATAGCAGCGGTATTTTCAACATCTACAGTAAGGCTCATTTTTGTAAAATCCTGATTCAAAAGATCTTCTGCTATTATTTTTAAAAAGTGATAGCCTAAATTTTTCCCACGAAACTCTGGAGCAATGGCATAGTCAAATAAATAAGCAGTTTGAAAATCTTCCCAATCTCTCATAAGAATTGCAAGACCGATTAACTTCTTTCCATGTCTTTCTTTCATAAGATACACATTACCATGGCGAATTTGCGGCACTAAACCCCACTCATCCATACCAAGGTCCCCGAAAATATCCAAGCCGAAATTTACCATTTGCTTTAACAGTTTAAGGCCAAAATCTTGCACCATATATACAGTTAAATGGTTCACATCTACATCTAACTCCCTAACTACTTTATGGGGCAGCTTCTTGATTTCTTCTAACATCAACTCTCTCCCTTCAAAAAAACGTATAATTAATTATAGGGGAAGAAGAAAACCATGTCAAATATGAAGGTTGTAACTATAAAAATATCATCCTTTTACAAGGAAAAATCTAAGATATAAACCAAATAAAACCCTATATGTAGCCCATTTGATAATTGGTAGCAATTATATGGTATTGTAAGTTAGTTAATCAATAACCTCTAAGATGCTTCAATAACCTTTACTATTCCGTTACTACCATCCACTTCTAGAAGGTCCCCATCCTTAATGATGTCCATTATTCCCATAAGGCCGCTTACACAAGGAATGCCATATTCACGGGCGATGATTCCCCCATGTTGGAGTGGGCCACCAATTTCCATAACCACACCTGCTGCATTCGTAAATATTGGTGTCCATGATGGCTCTGTTGCTCTGGCAACAAGTATCTCCCCAGAATTAAGAGGTTTTTCATATGGAGAATGGAGCACTTTTGCAGGCCCTATTACTTTACCAGGGGCAATGGCATCACCAACAAAATCCCCTTGGTTAACATCAAGGCGAGGCCTATATATTTTACCTCGGCTATCAATGACTAAAGGCCATTCCTTCATAGTTAAGTAGCCTGATAAATTCTTCTCTCTTGCCTTGCGAAGATCAAAGAATGAGTCCTTTTGCCCTCTGGCAATCTCATCTGCTTTTAAATCAAAGATATCATAGGCCTTATCAAGTCGTCCTTCTTTTACCCAACCATCTGCAATTTCAAGACATATATCGTGAAGCTTAGCAAATATAACTACAATCAAATACTTGGGATGCTCACGGTAACCAAAGGTAGCTTTCAGCCTTGCTGCTGCATCAACAAACTTTTTTTCTTTACCCTTTTCCTTTGCAACAGCCAGTAATCTATCATAGGCTTCCTGGCGCTTTTCTCTAACCTTCAAAATCTGATTGTCTAGCGTGTTGATTTCAATCAGTTTATCGTAGAGCATACCAACATCTTCATATATTCTTTTGGAGGCAATATCAATTTCTTTAAATCCACGCACAGCGAATTTTTCCATAAATTCATCATAAAGATCTAAGAATTTATCAGAAAACCTTCTTGAATCTGTTTTTTTCACAAAATATTCCCGGGAGTCAAGGTTCTTAAATTCTTCCTTCAAAGCCATAGCAAATAGCAAGTGGCCCATTTCACTTGTGGGATTGCCATCAAGGTCCATATTCATGGCTGAGAGTTCTTTCCCAACATCTTCTCCTTCAAAGATTTTAGCCATAGTTCTCTTGGCCATCATTCCCGCAAAAATAACTGAAGCAGTACCCATAGCTCTGTTCATAATTGTTAGTGCATTCCTTGAAATCTCTGAAAAGTCTCCAACACTGCTTAAATTATTTGTATCTTTAAGGATCCCATCAGCCATCTCCTCGTACTTCTTAATTGCACTAACATAATCACCAAAAACTCCAGCAACTGCACTAGGGATCATTTTGAATACGGTTTTTACCATAGTTTTTTTAAATGATCTTGTTCCTTCTACCTCTCCTTCAAAAGGGTGTTCATCAAGGTCAATATTTGCGAATATTTTTTTTAGATTTCCGTCATAACTATTAATAAATGCAAGAGCTCTCTTCTTACCAACTAATTTCTGAAAAGCCGTCATACTAATATTTTCTTTACCATATACGATTGGAGTGGAGCCGTTTATTTGTGGTGTCATCATATGCATTTTTATTTCATCCAGCATATACCCCCAAAGCTCTATTCCAAGAACGCTCATTGGCTCATCAAATCCTTGGGTCAAGACCATTATGTCTCTGACGCAATTTGCCTTTGTACAATAATAGCAATACTCGAACCATTAAGGTCTATTCTGTTCTTCCTCTTATACTCCATAACTCTAAAATCAAAACAAGATGAAAAAGCGTAGACAACAGCTTTTTCTAGGTCCTGTCGCAAGACACCCAAAGACGTTTCGTACATACCAGCAAAGCTTGTGCCTTCTAAGTCCTCTTCTGGGGATGATGAACGAACGGCGAAAAATCCTCCTTTCAGCCCTCCTACTGATAATTCAAATGCTTTTTGAAACTATAGATCATAAGGATTTCCTTTCGTTTTTAAAAACCCTTCTTTGATTCTAAATATATGGGCTATTTTTAAAGGTGTTCTTCATTATAACAGGCCCTTCTCAAGAGTTGGGTCCACAGGGTATACTTTTTTGAAAGTTCCGATGGGTCAAGCTTTCCAGGTTTTCTTTGTATTTCCTGAAGATATCCGTTACTTGTCCATATCAACATTTCTTGGATATCTTTAGGATCTATTTCTTCTCGAAACTTGGAAAAATCAATATTTTTGTAGTAATTATCATAAAGGGATTTTGTTTGTTCTTGTATTCTCACATTGACATCATCGTAGGCATCGCTAGTATGGGAGTATGCGCTACGCAATAAAAATTCCATAATGTGAGGGGTCTTTTCAAGTAATTCAAACTTCTTTTTCGCCGCAAACTCGTTAAGGTCAAAAAAGTCAGTGATTCCAGCAAAATCATCATCTACTACATGTTTTTTCACAAGATTTTCTGCATACTCAAAAAGAAACATAAAAAACGATTTTTTGTTGTGAAAATAATAAAACAATAAACCCTTAGAGATTCCTGCTTTCCTAGCAATCAACTCTGTTGATGCCCTCTTATATTCATTTTGTGCAAATACTTGAAATCCAGCTTTTATAATTCTTAACCTTTTCTCTTCCGGTAATGCAAAAAACTGTTGGTTCATAAAAAGGCTCCTTCCTGACTATTGTTGACTAACCATATCGGTCAATATTCTTTCAGTATATTCCCTTGACTATTTTTTTCAAGCCCCTTAGCATAAAATATATTTATGTTACAGACGAATCATTGAGGACCTCAAATATCTTAGCTCCCTTTAATTTTTCTATCAAAGTAGTATACTAATAGTGAGGATGATACTAAAAAGGCTTAGAAAGGAGTGATTCTATTATGAGTAGGCTAGCTGTTAAAGAAAATTTGTCTAGGTTTGCCTTAAATCGAGTTATTTCATTTATTGATGGGAATCCGGACAAAAATATTATCAGAATAGTTAAGTGGTTAGAAAACCATGACCGAGGTGGCGGTCTAAAATATCAAATCGGAGCGGTCCATGATGCATTAAGTGATCCTGAAAATAATTGGACCAAACTTGTAAGGAGCCTTTGGACAGACATTGATGATGGCGTAAGAAAGTCACTTTTTGAGAATGTTGTGGTTAATGCAAGTATGTTAGGTTCTCCTAGGCAACGAAAAAATGCTATAAAGTATGGGTGTAATGTACCATGGGCTATACTTATGGATCCAACATCTAATTGTAATCTTCATTGCCTGGGATGTTGGGCTGGAGAGTACGATAAGCAACTAAACCTGACATTGGAACAGTTAGATAAAGTGGTAAGAGAGGGTAAAGAGCTAGGAACTTATGTTTACGTTTTATCTGGTGGAGAACCGCTAATGCGAAAAGATGATATAATCCGCCTCTGTGAACGACATCCAGATTGTGGGTTTTTGGCATTTACAAACGGAACTTTAATTGATGAAGATTTTGCAGATGAAATGCTAAGAGTTAAAAACTTTGTTCCTGCAATTAGTATTGAAGGCTTTGAAAAAGAAACCGATGCAAGAAGAGGTAGTGGAACTTATCAGAGAGTTGTTAAGGCAATGGATATTCTAAAAAATAAAAAATTACTGTTTGGCGCTTCCTGTTGCTATACAAGTGAAAACGTTGATTCTATAGGGAGCGAGGCATTTATAGACCACTTACTCGAATTAGGCTGTAAGTTTGCTTGGTACTTTACCTACATGCCCCTTGGTAATGATGCCCCTGTCCACTTAATAGCTTCGGCAGACCAAAGAAAATATATGTATCATCAAGTAAGAAAACATAGACAAGACAAGGCTATCTTTACGATGGACTTTTGGAATGATGGAGAATATGTAGCTGGCTGTATTGCTGGTGGCAGGCACTATCTTCACATAAATGCAAATGGTGATTACGAACCTTGTGCCTTTATTCACTATTCCAATTATAACCTAAAAGACAAATCTCTCTTAGAAGCTTTACAATCTCCACTTTTCCAGCAGTATAGAAACTATCAACCCTTCAACTGTAACCTATTAAGACCATGCCCTTTCTTAGATAATCCAGATTTCCTAGTTAAGATGGTGGAAGCATCTGGGGCACATTCTACAGACATGAAAAGTCCTGAAAATGTTCGGGATTTAACCTCAAAAACAAAAGAGGCTGCCAAAAACTGGGGCCTTGTTGCTGATGAACTATGGGAAAATTCTTATCGAAGCAAATTACCCCCAAGGGATGATATAGCCCAGCAAATGGAAAGATTAAAAGCATAAGGTATTATTTCAATCTAGCTCATAGCAGCTAACTAAAATAAAAAACTCTGGAAAAAATCCCAGAGTTTTTTATGCTTATTGTCTTTTAGAAAAGAATCTAGTCTTCTAGTTCACGATCGATTTGTTCCATTCTTTGTTTTAGAAGCTCACGCTCTTCACTTAGTACTTCTTTATCAGTCGATCCAAAACCTAAACCACTAAAACGACTTCCAAATCCTGCTCCAGCTCTGCCTCTTCCGCCAAAGCCCATACCGCATCCTCTTCCAAAAGGAAGTCGGGATTGTCTTGCTCCTGTGCAAATTCCCATTCCTCGACCTGTAAGAGGACCTTGTCCCATTGGACCTGTTCCATCTCTACCAGCCATATATAACACCTCCTTTATTATCTGTCATATGTTCTTTATGACTATATTCTACAGGAGTTGTTGACATATGTCAATAACTTTTGAATTATTTTTCCCCTTTATACTATTTTTTAGCTAAAGTCTCCATTGTTTGTTAGTATTGATGTACTTCTACTTTAATTCCAATTCCATATAGCGAGTTCCTTCCATGGGATGATAAATGTAAGGTTCAATATCTTGAAAGCCAAAGCTTTCATATAACCTTTGGGCTGCTTGCATAGTTGGCAGGGTATCCAAACGAAGTTTATCATACCCAAGTTTCTTAGCCTCATCTATAACGGCTTCTACTAGCATCCTGCCTATCTTATGTTTTCTGAAATCTTTACGTACATATAGCCTCTTCATTTCACATATTTTATCTAAGTTCTTTCGTAGAGCAACGCACCCTGCCAATTGACCATCTATAAATGCCAAGAGAAAAGTTCCCTCAGGAGGAGCATATTTACCAGGTAATCCCCTAACTTCTTCTCGAAAGTTCTGAAAACAAAGATCCACACCTATTGCATCCTCGTATTCCATCAAGATCTCTTTGGCAAGATTTATTGTGCCTTGACTATCTAGATGTTTAATCTCTATGATTGCTTGTTTGCTATTGTCTTCCGACATATTAAACTTCCCCCTATTAAACGGAATAATTTACGAGTATTATAGCATACCTTTTTTACTTCGTTAACATGCTATTTCCATCATACTTAGGGTATAATTGTTCTAAGATTTATAACCAGTTTAGACTTATAATCAGTCTAGCAAATATTTTTAACTTGATATTAGATGAAGAGGAGGCTGAATCCCGATGATTTCAACTATTTTAAAAAACAAGAGAGCTCTACTGATAATTGGCCTAGTTATAATTATCCTAGTAGCAGCTATTATTTTTTTTATCAGCAGAGATGAACCAGTAGAGGTTCTATCGGTAAAGGAAGAGCCCTACACGGAAAAGATAATTGCCGTTGGCCAATTAGGGCTTGAGCAAGAAACAACTCTTGTTGCTGAAGTAAATGGTACCATCAATAAAATTACGGCCAGCCCAGGAGAGACAGTAGCATCAGGGAGTTTGTTAATAGAAATTGAAAACCAGACTAGCTTAGAATATGCCTCAGCCAAAAGCGAATACGATCGATTAGTATCACTACAGTCAATATCAAGAATTGATTATAATAATGCAACAACACTATACAATGAGGGGGCTATTTCAAAAAGTGATATGCTCCTTAAAAGAACCGCCTACGAAGCATCCCTATCCCAACTAAGGGCAGCTCAATTGCAACTTGAAATATCCCAAGACAACAAGGGTAAATACAGCATTACAGTACCATGGGATTCGGTGCTCCTAAAATCCTATGTAGCCCCTGGAGACTATGTTAGAACAGGAGATTCTCTTGCAGAAATCGGCAGTGTTGGAGGTTACAAAATTTTAGCAGAGCTAGACGAAAAGTACTTCCCATATATAAGAAATGAAATGCCTGTAATGATTTCCGTTGGAGACGGCAAACAAGGAGAAACAAAAGGATCAATTGATAATATCACTCCTCAAATAGATGTTAATACAGGTACATTTGAAATACGGATTGCTGTGCCTGATGGATTTCCTTATCAAGCTTCCAACTTAACAGTAAATTTGGAAATTATTTTGTTGGAAAAAGACAAAGTAATAGTTATCCCACAAAATTATCTGGTTCGGGAAGATGGTGAGCAAGGGGCAAACAAAACTTATGTACTTGTTAATGATAAAGGCAGGGCTGTAAAAACATATATAGAGACACAAGCTACCTTTTCTGCAAAGGTCCTTGTCCTTAAAGGCATAGAACCAGGAACCCTTTTAATATCTCCTGAGTCAGGAATAAAGGATGGGGACTCTGTAAAAAAATATAAGGAGAGTGATGCTGCTTGAATTTTGAATTAAAAATGGCTCTCCGTTTTATAGGAAGTGGCAGGAGCCAAACTGTTTTTATAATTGTAGGTATTGCAATTGGTGTTGCTGTTCAGATTTTTCTTGGCTCTTTAATAACCAGTTTACAAGACAGCTTGGTAAATGAAACCATCGGTAACAGCTCACATATTACCATTCGAAGCGAAGAGGACTATATAACTCAAGCTTTAGATGAGGACCCATCAAATGCAACTTTTTTCAGAGGCAACCTTACAAATGGGTCCGAAAACTTAGATAACTGGGCGCCTCTAGTTGATGAAATCAAGAACGACCCTTCTGTAACTGCTGTATCCCCAACACTACAAGGTACCGCTTTGATAAGAAGTGGTGGTATGGATAAGTCTGTTCAAATCAAGGGGATCTTTTTTGAACAAGCAGATTCTATATATGATATAAGCCCAAGGATGGTAGATGGAAACCCAACTGTGGAAGGCAACACTATTCTAATGGGTAAGAGTTTATCAGAAGATTTAGGAGTGCAAAGTGGTGACAGTGTAAATCTTCTCTTACCAAATAGCGGGACTGTTCGATTAATAGTGGGGGGAACATTTGACTTACAAAATGAAAGTGTAAATGGGTCTTTGCTTTTCATGGACCTACGAAGGACACAGAAACTATTTAATACTGGAGATGCAGTGTCTTCAATCGAGACACAGGTCACTGACCCCTTTGCTGTAGACATAATTGCAGATGATTGGAGAGCTCGACTGGGAAATGTTAAAATTGATGAATGGAAGCAGCTAAATGCTCAGCTTTTAAGCGCACTATCTAGCCAAAGCAGTTCCTCTTATACAATCCAATTTTTCGTTATACTTTCTATAACCCTGGGAATTGCTAGTGTACTCGCTGTATCAGTAATACAAAAATCCAAGGAAATCGGGATTTTGAAGGCTATGGGTACAACGAAAAAGAGTGCCAGCCGTATCTTTGTCCTTCAGGGGTTGATTTTAGGCTTTTTAGGGTCCATGGCAGGGGTCTTAGCAGGTATCCTCCTCCTAAGCGCTTTTAATTCAGCAGAGGGGCTCTCATTCAGTATCTCATACAGATGGAGTAACCTACTTCTTCTTGCTGGGATAGCTACTGGTGCGGGTGCAATAGCATCTGTCATTCCTGCTAGGCGATCAGCAAACTTAAACCCAATGGAGGCTATCAAAAATGGATAAGGTATTATTAAGAGGCGAGGGCCTCACTCGTGAATACGGAACTACTATTATCACGACTGCATTAGATCAAGTTTCTATAACGTTAAATAATAGTGAATTTTCTAGTGTAATAGGCCAATCTGGATGTGGAAAAAGTACCCTACTTAATATGCTTGGTGCTCTAGATAAACCAACTCGGGGGACTTTAATATTTAAAGATAGAAATCTATCAGAAATGAATGATGGAGAATTAGCCGCCTTTCGAAACAAAAATATAGGTTTTATTTTTCAGTTCCATCATTTGCTGCCTGAGTTTACCGCTCTAGAAAATGTCTTGTTACCTACTTGGATTGAAACACGTACAGCAGACAAAAAGAAGGAAGCTAGAGCAAAAGAATTATTAGAGTTAGTTGGTTTGGCTGATCGAATGAATAATATGGCTCCCAACCTTTCAGGAGGACAACAACAAAGGGTTTCAATTGCAAGGGCGCTTATTAATAACCCAAATCTAGTACTTGCAGATGAACCTACAGGTAATTTGGATTCTGATTCTACAGACCAAGTATACGAACTTCTAAGAAATATAAACAAAGAGTTGGATATGTCCTTCCTGATAGTAACTCATGATCGTCATATAGCAGAAAAATCCGACCGGGTTATTGAAATGTCCGACGGCCGGATAATTAACGATTATAAAACTTCCGAAAAACTTCCTGAAGAATTATGGGAATGCCTTGCACCCAATAACTGTAAGCTGTTACACCCAGAAGCTTAGGATTATTGTATATGAGCTATATTGAGTATTCGGATTAACTTTGTATTAATAATCTTTCCTAATCCCAAACTCAGGGGCTTCCACCCACTCATCTCCGCTTCTTAGCATCTGAGACATTTCATCAAAAAGTTTAAAGTGCTTCCTTTCTTGATCTATCAGGAAATGAAGTATTTTTTTCTCCTCGTCTTTTTGAGATTTTTCTAAAATGCTCTTATAAAAATCTATACTCTTTTGTTCTTTGTCCATTGCCATTCTGTAAAAATCAAATTGGTCTGGTTGGGCTTTTATCTCGATCTCAAATTGTTCGTCTCCTGGGTATATCTCTTTAATACACTTTTCTAAATCAGTTTCCTTTAAATCTGAAGGGCTTCCTTGAATCATCGATTCTATTATCCCCCTGTGCTTTGCTTCCTCTTTAGCCAGCAAACGACAAACAGCCTTTAATCCATAATTTTCATTTTTCTCTTCTTGTTCAAGGTAAAACTTCTCACCTTCATTTTCCATTTCAATTGCTAATTTTAGAATATCCATTTCATTCCCCTTTCTTTACCCACTGAAATTATCGTTGAAATTATCAACACATTACTAGTCTTTTCTGAAGTTTTTTATCCTTAAGGCATTTGATACAACTGAAACAGAACTTAAGGACATCGCTGCCGCTGCCAACATTGGATTTAATAAGGGACCTCCAAAAACATATAGAAGACCTGCAGCAACAGGAATTCCTATTACATTATATCCGAATGCCCAAAAAAGATTTTGCTTTATAGTTTTAATAGTTCGTTTACTAAGTTTGATTGCAGTTACTACACCAGACAAATCATTGCCCATCAGGACAATATCTGCTGATTCTATTGCTACATCAGTACCTGAGCCAATGGCAATACCAATATCTCCTTGTACCAATGCAGGAGCATCATTTATTCCATCTCCAACCATAGCCACTTTTTTCCCTGCATCCTGAATTTTCTTAACTTCGAAAGATTTACCTTCCGGCAATACACCTGCAAGAACATGTTCTATTCCTACAGTTTTGGCAATTGCTTGACCAGTTTTTTCATGGTCTCCTGTAATCATTATAACATCAAGACCCATATTTTTTAGCTCTGTTATTGCCTTTGCGCTTCCTGGTTTAATAACATCAGCTACAGCAATAATTCCAGCTAGCTCTTCGTTTACGCTAATATACACGGGAGTTTTACCGTCATCTGCTAAAGCTTCAAAACTTTCTTCTAACTCTATTACTGAGATAGACTTTTCTTCCATTAGTTTTTTGTTGCCTACTAAAACTCTACTTCCATCTATTTCAGCTTCTAGGCCCTTTCCTGGAAGAGCCATAAAACCCTCAATCTTTTTCAAAGAAATATTCTCTTCTTCAGCATTTTTTACTATAGCATCAGCCAATGGATGTTCAGAACCCTTCTCCCCAGAAGCAGCCAATTGAAGGAGTTGATTTCTATCCATACCCTTGGCAGTTATAATATCTGTAACTACTGGCTTTCCTTCTGTAATTGTTCCCGTTTTATCAAGGATTATAGTTTCAACTTGGTGGGCTCTTTCCAGGGCTTCTCCACCTTTAAATAATATGCCATATTCCGTAGCCTTTCCAGTTCCTACCATAATTGCTGTTGGGGTTGCTAGGCCTAAGGCGCAAGGACAAGCAATAACTAGTACTGCTATAAAGATAGTCATGGAAAAAACCAGGCTTTCTCCACTGAGAATCCAGCCTAAAAATGATATTAAGGCAATGATAAAAACGATGGGAACAAATATGCCTGAAACCACATCAGCCATTCTGGCAATAGGTGCTTTAGAACCTTGTGCGTCTTCTACTAACTTTATAATCTGGGCTAAGGCTGTCTGGGAACCTATTTTAGTTGCCTGGAATTGAATAGTGCCGTTTTTATTTATAGTTGCCCCAAAAACATTATCTCCTTGAGTTTTTTCAACAGGAATACTCTCCCCTGTTAACATGGATTCGTCTATAGAAGTATTGCCTTCTAGAACAATTCCATCTACAGGTATTTTTTCTCCTGGCCTGACTATGATTCTATATCCCAACTCTACTTCATCGATAGGGATTTCATATTCTTTTCCGTCTTTAATGACTCGAGCAGTTTTTGGACTAAGTCCCATTAACTTTTTAATAGCCTGGGAAGTCTTACCTTTAGACTTGGCCTCTAGGAATCTCCCCAAAAGGATCAGAGTAATAATAACTCCAGCAGTTTCGAAATATAAATGGGGTGGTCCATGTAAGTTTCCTGTAAGTATATTTATGACTTCATATACACTGTATATAATAGCTGCTGTTGTCCCCATTGCAACTAGAGAGTCCATATTTGGGCTCCTGTTCCAGATCCCTCTATAGCCTACAACATAGAACTGATTTCCCACAATCAAAATTGGGATGGTAAGCAGCAAGAGTAAAATTGCATACCTTTGTGGGTATATCATAGGGCTTAGAAATTCAGGAAAGGGAAAGGATATGGCAGAAATCATTGGAGCCATAGATAAATATAGGAGAGGTCCAGCAAATATAGCTGAAACAACAAATTTAGTCCATAGTTTTTTGCTTTCTTTATCTTTCTCTTCCTGATCTAAATCTATATTTTCTTGGGGCAAAATATCGACAGGCTGGTAACCGGCCTTGCTAATCTCACGCTTAATTTCCTCAAGGGTAATCTCACTTTCATTAAATAATAATGTGGCTTTACCAGTAGCTAGGTTAACGGAAACCTCTTTAACACCTTCCATTTTCTCAATTACTTTTTCGACCCGGGCAGAACAAGCTGCACAAGTCATTCCCTTGATCTTTATAGTTTCTTTTTTCATAAGTCCTCTCTTTCTGTTGCTATATATTATACCTCTTAAGGCTTATAAACTAACACCTGAAAGCTAAGTCTCCTTAAAACAATTCACAAAGGTTTTCACCTAGCCTAAGAGCTTTCCAATATTCAAGAAATGAATTGTTAACTCTACTCTTTGCTCCATTGTGCTACAAGCCAAAGTCATTTTCATTTGGGTTTACAAACCCACAGTATTATATTTATTTCATAAAAATTTATAGAAATTTGTGTATTTTCACAATTTCCCCTTGACAGAGACAGGGCATTATTGTAAAGTAGCAACAATAGATTTGAAAAGGGAGAAGACATGAATACAAAGATTATGACTTTTGCAGATAAAAAACACGGTAAGGGATAGCGCCGCCTTCGATTAAATAAATAATCCAGGGCAGGTGCATTTTCTCTTGCCCCAGGGATAAAGTCAGATGAACCATGCTGATTAACGTCTTTTGGGAATACCCCATAAGACGTTTTTTTTTTAGATTCATAACTTTTTATTACTCTTACTATTTTGAAAGGAGCACGAAAATGATTGAAGGATCAATTGTAGCACTAATTACACCTTTTAACCCTGATGGAAGGGTTAACTTCGATAAAATCGGAGAACTCTTGGAATGGCACATCGCCAACAAAACTGATGGGATTCTAATGCTGGGAACAACAAGTGAATCTCCAACTATGTCCCATGAAGAAGACGATGAAATATGTAAATTTGCTGTTGATGTTGTTAATAAGAGAGTACCAATTATTGCTAGTAGTGGTTCCAACTGTACGAAAACTGTGATTCAAAAAAGCCAAAGCTTTAAAAATTTAGGCGCTGACGGACTTTTAGCAATTTCCCCATACTATAATAAAGCAAATAACCAAGGAATGTATCACCACTTTGCCGATGTGGCAGACGCAGTAGATCTTCCCATGATATTATATAACGTACCCGGAAGAACAGGTTGCAGCATACCAGTAGATGTAGTAAAGCGTTTATCCCTTCATAAAAATATTGTAGGGATAAAGGAAGCCAGTGGTGATATGAGCTATGCCGCCAAACTTTCAACCTTCATAACCCCAGACTTTGCTATTTGGAGTGGCAACGATGATATTATTCTTCCTATTCTTAGCCTAGGTGGGTCAGGAGTTATCTCGGTGCTAGCTAATATTATGCCCCTAGAAACCCACCAAATGGTTAGAGATTATTTAGATGGTAATATTGAAAAGGCCCGGAAATTCCAGATCGACTATATGCATCTTATTAATGATTTATTTATTGAAGTAAACCCAATTCCTGTTAAGGAAGCTATGAATTTAATGGGCATGGGTGTAGGGGGCTATAGAATGCCCCTCTGTCCAATGGGTGATGACACTCGGGAGATTCTTAGATGTGAAATGGAAAGGATGGACTTAATATAGTGAAGATTATTGTATCTGGAAAAGGTAGAATGGGAAAGGCTATTGATGAAACTGCAGCAGAAATGAAATCCCAAATTCCAAATAGACCTTTGGAAATAGCTTCTTTTATCGGTAGAGAGCAAGTCTCAGAACCAATAGCTCAAGGTGATATTATTTTAGATTTTTCAAGCCCAAGTATGGCTCTTGCCATGGCTAATGTGGCAAAGAACAGGAGAATACCTTTCATAACTGGCACAACAGGTTTTACCAAGGCTGAAATAGATGTCTTAAAAGATATTGCCCAAGAAATACCTTTGCTAGTTAGTTTTAATTTTTCTTTAGGCATCGCCCTTTTCGCACGAATTATCAAAGGGATTCCATCAATTCTTGGGCCAACTTGGGATATAGAGCTATCAGAAACCCACCACAAAAATAAAGTTGATGCTCCAAGTGGAACGGCATTCCGGCTTTTAGAAGCTCTAGATCCTGATGAATCCTTGAGGAATTCGGGAGCTTTAGGAGTTCACTCCTTGCGAGGTGGCACAGTTATCGGTGAGCATACGGTGAGTTTTTTCGGTCCTCACGAAAGCTTATCTATAACTCATCGTTCAGAAGACCGTAAAGTTTTTGCTCAAGGAGCTTTAGTAGCCTGCGAAAAACTATTAACGAAGGAAGCAGGCTTTTATACCCTGGAAGAACTAATGTTTAAGTAAAACTGAAGGACTGATTCAAGGATTTCTGATTTGCAGAAATCCTTTGTTTTATCTAATCAATATCCAGGATTTATTTATCTCATCATTATTTAATATCTAATACACCAGTCCAAATTCATGATTCCTTAAATAATCAAAATGCAAGATTTAATTTCACGAGTCGATTTTTCATTTCATTTACTATTTCAAGTTCTTCCTCTATTGTCTTGGCTTCAAATGTAGCTGAAAATCTCAAATATGACCCTGCATCATCCCAAGGAACCACTGAGATAGAAGCATTCTCAATAAAATACTTTGCTGCTGATTCAGCTGTTGGGAAAGTAACTCCCTTGCCAGCTCCCTTTGGGGCCTTCACATAAAGGAAAAAAGAACCCTTTGGTTTTTTTGGGGAAAACCCAAGACTCGAAAGCGCCTCCACTAACAAGTCTAACCTTCTTGAATACTTTTCGGCCAATACATCTGTTAGTTCAGGATGATTCATAGCGTATATTCCTGCCTTTTGTATGGCCCTAAATTGACCAGAATCTGTGTTATCCTTAACAGAAGCATAAGCTTTTATTGCTAAGGGGTTACCTACTGCAAAGGCCATACGCCAGCCAGTCATATTAAAAGCTTTTGATAGGGAGTGTAGCTCAATTCCCACATCTATAGCTCCCTCTACTGAAAGAAAACTAATAGGTGGCTGACCATCATAAGTTAAATTTGCATATGCTGAATCTGCAACGACTAGAATATTATTTGCTTTAGCAAACTTTACAACATCTTGATAAAACTCTCGAGTCGCTCCTTGACCTGTAGGATTATTTGGGTAGTTTATATATAAAAGTTTAGCTCTTGATAATATCTCGCTAGGTATTTCATTGAAATCCGGGTAATAGTTGTTGGCTTCTGTTAGGGGCAAATTAAAAACCTCTCCCCCTAAGTACTTTGTCCAAGTTGATAGTACGGGATATCCTGGAACTGTTGCCAAAGTTACGTCCCCTGGATTAATGAAACATGAAGGGAGCATTGCTAGTATTGGCTTGCTGCCGATTCCATGAAGGATATTTTTGTCTGGATCAAGGCCTTTTACCCCAAAGACTCTTTCCATGTAAACAGCAGCAGCTTTGCTAAACTCTGGAATACCGTTATCTGCATAAAATCGATTCTCGGATTTGCCTGCTTCTTCACTTAGCACTTTCACTATAGAAGAATCTGCTGGCCCATCTGGCTCGCCTACCCCCATGTCTATCATTGGTCGTTCTGGGCTTCTCTTCTTCGCTTCATCTTTAGCCATCTTTATCATAGCGAACTTATATATCTTAGTCGCCTTACCAAAATTCTCTCCACCTAGCCTTTCAGCAATCATTTTTTGAATGTCATATACCATTTTTATTGTTCCTTTCATTTATGCTATGTTATTATATTCTTCTCTCTGAACATCTAAAAATTCAGTGTAGCAAAGTAGTCTTCAGGTCTTTCTTCTCTTCTTATCAGTTCTACAGAACCATCCTCCCTCAGCAAGATTTCTTTTGAACGTAGTTTTCCATTATAATTGTATCCCATTGCAAAGCCGTGGGCTCCGGTGTCGTGAATATAGACTAAATCTCCTACTTCTATCTTTGGCAGTTTACGGTCTTTGGCAAATTTATCATTATTTTCACATAATCCACCAGTTACATCGTATGTATGGTCAAGTGGCTCACCTTCTTTTCCCATAACCGTGATATGGTGGTAAGCTCCATACATAGCAGGCCTCATCAAATTAACGGCACAAGCATCTAAACCTACATACTCTTTGTGAATACTCTTTTTATGAAGAACCCTAGCAACTAGTGCTCCATAAGGGCCTAAAACAAATCTGCCTAATTCTGAGTAAATAGCAACATGGCCCATGCCATTTGCTAGCAATATATCTTCATAGGCTTTTTTAACACCTTGGCCGATAATTTTAATGTCCGCGGCCACATCTTCAGGATGATAAGGAATCCCAACACCTCCAGAAAGGTTGATAAAAGCTATATTTACTCCAGTTTCATTCTTAAGTTCAACCGCAGTTTGAAATAGTATTCTTGCTAGCTTAGGATAATATTCATTTGCTCTGGTATTACTGGCTAAAAATGAATGTATTCCAAAGTTCTCTGCCCCTTTTTTCTTTAAAGCAAGAAAACCTTCAGTCATTTGCTCTCTTGTAAAGCCATACTTAGCTTCATTGGGAGTATCCATAATGGCATTGTTTAGGACAAAATCTCCGCCAGGATTATATCGGCAACTAATAGTTTTTGGAATGCCTGCTAGTCTTTCTAAAAAATCAATGTGAGAAATATCGTCTAAAGTTATGGTAGCACCAAGCTCCCTTGCAAGCTTAAAGTCCGCTTCAGGAGTCACATTGCTTGTAAACATTATTTCATCACCTTTAAAGCCGCATTTTTTAGCCATAAGGAGTTCTGTATAAGAGGCACAATCCACGCCAAAACCCTCTTCTTTGAGTATCTTTAAAATTGCTGGATTCGGAGTTGCTTTTACAGCAAAATATTCCTTAAAGCCTGGGTTCCATTTAAAGGCTTCTATAAATTCTCGAGCATTTTCTCTAATACCTTTCTCATCGTAAATATGAAAGGGTGTAGCATATTCATTCGCTATTTTTTCTAATTGACTTTTGTTAACAAATGTTTCTTTTTCCCTTATAACTTTGTTTTCTTCTACAGCTTTCTTCATTTTTCCTTTGCGCTCCTTTTCATTTCAATGATATCTATTTCATTCCTTAGAGATTCTTTCATCAATTCAACAAGGTTTTTTTTATTGGAGTATAAACAAGTAGAATCTTCTTCATCTATATCTCCAGTTAAGACATTTTGAGAATCGGCAATAAGCCTGATAGAAGATTGTGCTTTAGATGTCAAGTATATAATTGCTCCCAAGATTTCAAGATTGCTTTGGCTTATAATAACCATCTTAACCCCCCTTTCAATTGCCTGAGCAATCTCAGAATAAATTCCCTCTATAACATTAGCTGGTGCAGAAATATAGACCCTTTGATCAGAATTCTTAATCATGGATTTCATTTTATCAGTGATTTGTGACCTACCTCGTATGGTAATATACCCTCCTGGGTCATCCCTTTTTTTAGGCATGGTCTCCAATAGTTTCTTTTTATAGTCTTCCAGTTTTCGAATCTTATTATCACAAAAGTCTTCTAGATTTACAGGAGTATATTGCAAAGAATCACCTTCAATTAAATATGCCGCTCCCCGCTCTACTAATCGGTCTAGGCTTGTATATGCATTCGACCTAGAGATCCCAGTTCGCTTTGCTAATTCATAGCCATTCATTGGCCCATGAATTAGAAGTGCTTCATAAGCGGTTGATTCTTGCCTAGTTAATCCAAAACTGATTAAACCTTCAATGTTATTCATAGCCACTCCTCTCTAGTTTAGTGTTCCTTCTTGGTACTACTATACACTAAGTGATTATAAAGTCAACAAAAAAGCCCTCTGAAAGAGACAGAAGGCATTTTTACATATGAATATTTGTTGCTAGAAACCTAGCTCTTCTCCGATAATTATTACATGAAAATCTGCAGCTACCGGTTTTTTGTGGTAAATAGCAGTAATATTACAGTTCCGTTCTTCGGAGCTACATTCTTGACATGACCCTGTTTTATTACAACTTAACTCCTGCTGGTATTTGATGTTGTTCATTTGTGCCCCAACATCCCTTATTCGAATTAAGCCCGCTTCAACATCACGAACCAATTTATTGGCTCCTGCCACAACAATAATCCTATCACTACCAAAAATGCTCCCGGCAATCCGGTTCCCCGCCCCGTCAATATTTATGATTTGGCCATCCATGGTAATAGCATTCGCTCCTAGCATAAAGACATTTGCTACCATGTATTGCATCAGGATCTCCCGAGTCTCCTCCTGGTTGCCTAAAATCTTAAATCCCGGTATTTTATCACGAAATGCAGTAGCATTAACTGCACAAGGGTAAGGAATACTAATGCAATTCTTCTGCTTTAATTCATCTTCTAGATTCAATGAGAATATAGTGTGAGAGTCTCCAAAGCCTATGGTACTTCCATCTTCTATCAGGTCTAAAGTCCGAGATTTTGCCTCTTCCATGGTGTGGCAGTAATAGGCTTCGAAATTATTTTTTTTCAAACTCTCGACAGCTATTTGACCATTTTGACGATAATAGGTTTTTTTGATTTCTTCACGATTGTGAGCCTCTTCCTGAAGTGGAGGCAGTTTTATTTGCTTTAAATCTAACATTTTAACTCCTATCTATATGTTTAAATCTAAGCTATATCCATTCAAGAATACCATACCACACTTTAGTGGCTCTAACCATCTCGCCTCAGTTTTAGCTAGGCTCTCACTTTGTAGACAAAGAAGCCTAAGAGGAAGGAGAATTCTCAGCTTTTACTTAAAGCTCAGGACAAATGAGAAAGCCTTCTAAAGTCTGAACCATTTCTAATCCAGCAACTGCCTTTACTTCCACTTCTTCTAGGTCGGCAAAGATAAAGCATTGATCACAGACTCCTGCAACCAGACCCAAGCCTCCACCAACCAAGAGCACTTGGTCAGAACCTATAGAAAAACTCTCTACTAAAATCATAGAGCTAGGAACAAGAAAGTTTTTGGCAAATAAGGCATACTCTCCTGCCAAACGATAATCCTTGTCTTTGCTAATACATTCTTTCTTAATTAGACTTTCCAAAGTCTTTTCCAAAGAATTTGGTGGCTGGTAGCCAAAATTAACTCTAAACAAATCAACCAAGCTGCTGTCTCCTGTTTTTCCCATATGTTCCTTCATGGCTTTAAGCGATACAGCATCAGGAACCTCTTCCCCAAAGTAGGACTTTAAGGAATACTCACGATAAAGGTCTACTAGTGCAAAGAAGGCCATAGTTTCTTCCACAGAAAATACAATTTCCACTCCTGTGGTCTTTCGAGAGGAAAGGCCAACATATTGAGACACATCAAAGCCTATAGATGAAAAGTCTTTAAGGATGGTAACATCCATTTCAGATCCTTCATTCTCTACAACCACGATATTCTCACCTACTCGATAGGTATATTTTTCTAGGTAGGTTAATCCGTCTCGGACCACCAGCCGGGATGCATGATTGGCACCAGCGACTATATCCAATATCTCCTTAGCTTCTTTAGTTAACCCACCATCAGCTAGGACACCTTTTTCTTTCAAAGAATCTTCTTCCTTACCATCCTTTTCAGCATTTACAGTGGAAAGAAGACTAATAGAGGAAGCCTCAGGATAAATGTCTGACAAGTAAACTAATTCTTTTTTAGTAAGTTTCATCTTTATTGCTCCTTTCTCTTATTTATTCATCATGGGCTTAATCCCAAATTCATTGGATAGGTTAACTGCAGTTTTTATTCCTGTTTGAAGTAGTTGACGATTATTCTTTTGGCTCTCAAATACTTCGGCAACACCTTTGCTTACTGTTCTTCCAGACCATTTTCCAGCATTGTTGACGGCTACCCTAATCTGGCCATTCTTTAGTTGTTCGGTAACAAGGTCTCCTCCATAGCCTTTACTTGCTGCATCAGGTATGGCATCTAAAGCTGCTTTTACAGCACCCTTCTTTAAGCCTTCAACAAATCCTCCTCCCTGACTGCTAGTGGTTTCACCTACAATCTCGCTGCCTATCTGCAAACCGGATTTGAGAGCTTGTTGGGCTCCCTTACCCCATTTAGGATTAGTGAAGTCACTTGCTGCATCAAGGCCGCCTTTAACTGCTCCAGAACCTACATTCTGCCAAGATAAACCTTGTTCAGCCGTTGTTTCCGCTACACCCTTTACAGTTTTGTAGCCAGCTCTTATACCTCTTCCAACTGGGCCCGTAGCATTGCCTAAACCGTCCACTGCCGCATCTGCAATAGCAACAGTAACCTTAGCCCCCGTTTCATAGGTTTGAGCTACATTACCCGCCCTTATATATGCGTCGGCTACAGCACCGTCAGCATCTCTGCTTTTTTCCATAATTTCCCTGGTTTTCTCTTTACTTTCATTGGAAAGCCCATATTTTTGCTTGATCTTAGCTTTCACGTCCTCCCATTCAAGATCTGCTTTTCTCTTTTTGTCATCAGCTCTTATCTGCTTATCCCATTCGCTGCTACTTTCATCATTAGACTGTTTGTTTTTAGCCATTGCTTCACGGTCTTTTCCCCAGCCTAGTTCAGCAGTCTTTTGGATTTCGGGATCAAAGGTATTACCAGTTTCAGTATTTACCCATTCCCCAGTAACAGGGTCTTTCTGGATTTCAATGGTGTTCCCTTTAGCATCAATCTGAACAGTCCTGGTTTCTGGCTCCACTGGACCTATAGGAGTCTTAGATTCTTCAGGTTTTTCAACCTCTCTTTGCCCATCAGCTTCCTGGGGCTCTATAGTTTCTTCCTCAGGCGTTTCTTCTTGGTCCTCTCCATCGTAAGCGCCTTCGTCCTGATCCTGCCCCCAAGAATCTTCATCCCCTGAGCCACCTTGTCCACTAGTAGCTTCTCCTCCTTCATTATCACCAATTGAGAATGGATCATCATCAGGATTGTCTGTATTTCCCATAGCATCAGCCAACATTATCATAGCAATTTGTTCATCTGTTTTACCAGGATACTTTCTCTTATACCAATCTTTGTCTCTTGGACCTGAAGCTTTCTTAGCCTTTGCTTCCTTTGCGGCTTTCGCAGCTTTTGCCGCTTTTTCAGCTTGATCCTGTTTTATCAATGATGATTGGATAGCATTCCCAATTACTGCAATAAGCGGAGGGAATAGGGCTCCAACTGCACCTTGTAAAGGTGTATCAGGGCCTGGAACTCCCGCAGCACTTGGCATCCTTCCAGCAAGGGCAGCAACCACATAGCCAGGTAAATCCTTACCAGCAAATTTGCCTTTTGCATTTAGATCATAGGTATTATGATCTGCTCCCTTATCTGCTGATGCCGCTCTATCAAAAGTTCCCTCTCCCATAAATTCTATAGTGGCGAGTTGATCTTCAACCTTGTTTAATACTATTGCTCCAAAGCCACCAATCTTCGCTTTATATGGCAACTTGGTTAAGTCCATTGTTGCCCCCATATTTGCAGACACCCAATTATCTGTTCGTTCAATTACCTGGCAAATCTGTGAGAATGGAATGCCTTCATATTTACCAACAATTTGAATAACATCTCCTTGGTCTAGAATTGCTAGCTCAAATTCACTTAAAGCAAGGCCTACAGTAGGTGGGCTCACAGGTCCCATTAGGGTGCTTGTTTTCAATGCCTGAAAATCAATTAGGTATCTTCCAGTAAAGTCGTGGGGTATTGGTGCTTCTAGGGCTGCCAAAGCCTCCATATACTTCGTCCAAGAATCATAATCCACACCAACTACCATAACAGCTCCGCCAGATCCTGTTTGGCTATTTCGAAGGATTCTGCTGTTATCAGTTGTATGGATGTAATATGTGCCTTTTTCAACCAATAAACCTTCATCTATGCTAACTGCATAACGAACATAAATGTCTTGGGGTATTGGCTCAGTTATTAGCTGTTTGCCATCATTATCTGTTGTAACAATAGGCTCCCCCTCGCCTTGCACAAGGTAGGGTGTCATAGCATAAGGCCCATATTCATTACCCTGGCTATCATAAACCATAACATTGACTTGTGCTAAATCATCAAGTTCAGGAGCATATGAATAGGGAACATGTATAGCTGTAATAAAACTGTCAGCCTTAATGTTAACTTGAATAGGGTCTATTGATGTTTCGTTTTGAAGTGCAGGGTCTCTTTCCCAACTCCCACGATACCCTGTAACTGCTCTTACATCATCTCCCTCTCCTATATAATCAAGATACCAGTTTCCGCTCTGGTAAAGAGTTTTTTCATAAGGAGGAACAGGAATTTCTATATCTGTTTCTGCTAAAGCCCTTAGAGGCATAAGAGAAACTACTAGTAAAAAAACCGCTGCCAGTCCGCAAATTCTTCGTTTATTCTTTAGGGTTTTCATCGTCTCACCTCCTTTACAGTGGGTTCCCAGTAAGGGACCCTAATAGGCTAATGCCACCTTCAATATATGGTGGAATCATTCCTGCAAAGCGAATCCCAACTGTCCAGATCGCTGCAAAAAGTCCACATACTAGGGAAGCAGTAATACTATTTTTTGTCGAAGTTTTTTCTAAAAGTTTATCAAGTTCCAAAGAGCTTGCAATTCCACTAGTCATCAATCCTGCTGAAAGAAATCCACCAGGGACGTTCCAACCAAGTATAAATGTTGCTAAGGTGGCTATGGTTGCAAAGGGAACAAGATAAGTCATTCCTCTACCTATCGAATAAGCTACTACCTTTTTGCCATGGTCTTTTTTTAAGTCCTTATTAAAAGCCCCCAAAACTCCTGAGAAGAAGGCTCGGCATAGTAATCCAAATAAAATTCCAATAAGAGCTCCGAAAATAATATTCACTGGATTAAGTAAGTTTGTAACATCCGCCAAAGCCGCAATACCAAAAGCTGCAAAACATATATGGCGCAATAATCCTCGAATTCCTTTTCCTCGTTTCAATTCATCCATCCCTTCCTTCCCTCCTTTCTATATCCCTGCAAATAAGGACCAGGTGAAAAGTACAATGGCACCAATTATTGTTGCCAATATAATGCCAAGAGTACTATTACCCTTGGTCACTTCTCTAATAGTCGCTATAATGGGTCCTGTTGCCCAAATTACACCAGTAATTCCAAAAGCAATTGCTGTTTTCCATCCAAACACAAGAGAAAAGACAATTCCCAATATTCCATATATCATGGCACCACTATAACTTAGACAAAAAGAAGAAATGGTCCAAGTCATTGTTTTATCTGATTTTGTCATTTTTAATACCAACCATAACAGCCAGCCTAATAATGGAATAACTAATAGACCATATGCTAATCCAGTACCTGCAGATAAGAGGGCAAATCCAAAAGCTTTCTGCCCAGTTTTGTATAAATCCAGACCTGTCTGAAAGAAAAACAGGCCAAATGCCAGTCCCGAAACCGCCACAGAAAAATACCAAGGGATCTTGTCCACGGATGTCTTTATGGCTCTAGCAGGACTAACCATCATAGAAAGAACAGTACTAATAAATGGTTTTTTTGCTGTTTCCAATATCTTCACCTCCTAGAAAAGTTTAACTTCCACACTATTTACTAAATTAATTATTCACCTTTAATAATCTCCGCATCAAAGCTTGATCCATCCCATTTAAGTAGAATAGTATCTCCATAACTTGCTTCTACATCAACCCATTGACTTGTGGTAATCAAAGAGCATTTATAATCTGCTTGTAAATCTTCTTCTAGAATCGGAGCTGCAAGTCCTAATAATTTTCCACTAAAAGAATTGGCCCCCGTCTCTTCATAATTATCCCAGGTTGCAGGTGCAGAGACCTCACTACCACTCTCTGCGCCAGGAGCGAGTTGGAAATCCTCAACATCCAAATAATATGATCCGCTGTCATAATCGTCATCCCATATGGGATCAGAATCCAGGGCAATATTTTCGCCACTGTTATTAATGAGTTTTACATATACGGTTTGCTCACCACTAGAGTTAGAAGTTGGAATTTCTTCTACACCGCAAGCAGAAACTGCTAGAACTAACATAGTAATTAATGAGAAGGTCAAATACTTTTTCATGATTTACTCCTTTCACAATTTGAATCATTAATAATTTCACCCTTATATGTTAAATCCTTTCCCGCCATAGGGTTCTTCTAAAGTTCACTAATAATACTATATTTCGAAAAAAATAAATCACCCGTTGGGGTGATTTTGTCTTCTATAAGCTCTATATTTTTATTGTATTTTAGTTTCTGGATTTATCTAAAACTAAATGAAGTAGTTCATTCCTACTTCTAACTTCTAATTTTCCGTATATGTTTTTAATATGTGTTTTCACTGTATTTTCGCTTAAAGAGAGTTTTATAGCTATCATTTTATTGGTATTACCTTCTAGCAAATAAGGCAATATCTCTTGTTCCCGTCGTGAAAGTAAAGTTAATAGTTCATTTAATAATATTTTAGATCCATTTTTCCCTTCACCCTCTTTATCATCTGGAACATCTTTAGAAAGAAAAGCATAAGGCCTATGCTGTTTCGTTAACTGTTGGTTCATAATTGGAAGTAACACTAAACCCACAAACACTACCAATAAAGCAACTATTTCAGGCCGAGAAATTACTAGGGCTAAGCTTTGACCTATAATAATACCCAAAACATTTGCAGCAAGGCCAATACCAAAAATTCTTGCTTTATTCTCCCATTCATCAAGCATTTCTCCAAGTATGCTCCACCAAAAAAGGTCAAAGATCCCAAAAGCACCCATCATAAGCGTGTTGACTAAGAAAAATGCATAGGTTGTTTTGTCCAATAACATAAAGCCCAAAAAAGCAATGCCAATCATTGAAATTGCAATAAAAAGAAAAATTGTTCTGTCAATCCTTTTGGGAAGATTTCTTAGAATCATTAAGGAAGCTATATATGGAAAAGCCCAGTACCACAGGGAAATAGCCTCTAAATGAGCAAAGCCTGGATTTATTACACTATACATTAATCCAGAATCGATAGTCACAAGCCCAATAAAAAGACATAAAAAAAATAGCGGCAAAACCTTATTTATATTTTTGCTCCTTGTGTGTTTTTTGTATTTAGCCTTATTAGCCATATCCTTTTCTAAATTATCTACCAATTCAAACAACCTTCTCAGTAAAAGAAAAGCTGCAATTAATGGCAAGGTGGTTAAAATTAATGCTTGGGCAGGAGAGAGAATTACTGTCGCTCCATTTAGGAGAATCATAAGGATATTAGATGCGATTTATAGTGGTCTAATTGTCAAGACATGAAATTCAACTTTTTTAATGAATCTGACTTTCACGATTCTATAGTGTTTATGCAGCTTGTTGTAAAACACCATAGTACAGGCTTGCTGGGGATTTGTAGCCAATTGCAGAATGATGTCTCACCCAGTTGTAAGTATTGATGAAGTTCCCAATTTTATTTCTGGCATCACGGATATTTGCATAGTCGTTCAGATATACTTCTTCATATTTTAGTGTCCGGAACCATCTTTCGATTATTATATTATCAGCCCAGCGGTTTTTACCATCCATACTTATTTTGACGCCATGCTCTTTTAAATACTCGGTATATTTATTACTTGTGAATTGACTTCCTTGGTCTGAATTTAGGATCTCTGGCTTAGCAATTTCGAAAGCTTTTTTAACAGCATTTAAAGCTGATGTAGTATCAAGTGTATCATCAAGGTCCCAGGCTACAATACAGCGACTGTACCAATCAATGATGGCGGTTAAATAGACGAACCCATGCTCTAACCTTATGTATGTAATGTCGATTCCCCATGCCTGATTAGGGCCTGTAATTGCTTTGTTTCTTAGCAAATATGGATATATCTTGTGTCCAGGCATTGGCTTTGATAAGTTGGGCTTTGGATAAATTGCAATAATGCCCATTTCTTTCATAAACCGTTTTACTTTGTAACGCCCTATTGTGTAGCCCATCTCATTTAGCTGAGACTGTAGCTGCCTTGAGCCCCAGGCAGGATTGTCTGTATGCATCCTGTCCATATGATCCATAATTTGGAGTTCTTCTTCGGTTGCTAGACGGCCTTTATAGTAAATACTTGTTCGATTGATTTCCAGTAGCTCCGAAGCACGTTTAATGGTAACTTCGCTTTCACTAGAGTCCTTTAGGTTTTTTACTAAACTTACTTTCGAAGTCAGGTCCAAAAGATTGTTCAGATTTTTTTTTTAGCCAATCGACCTCAACTGAGAGGCGACCGACTTTTTTAGCTAGTTCATCATTTTCTTCTTGTAAATCATTGGCTACTTCCATGGCTTTTTCATCCCTCTTAGTATCGAAAACCGTGGATGCATTTTCAAGAAACTCACGTTTCCAGTTGCGGATCAGGTTTGGCTGCAACTGATATTCAGAGGCCAATTCGTTGATTTCTTTTTCTCCACGAATTGCTTCTAAAACTATTTTAGTTTTTTGTTCCGCTGTAAATGTTCTTCTTTTTCTAGACATGATTTTGACCTACTTTCTTCATAAATGATTGAGTTAAGTATATCAGATTCATTATCCTTTGAACATTTACGTGTCGAGTTTTCTTAAACCATTATACTCCATGACATATCATTATCCTTATTCATTAGTAGCATATAGTTTACATCCTCTGAGTTTGATAGTTTGCTTATTCCTTCAGAAATACCTTCTAGCTC
>JAVEXZ010000026.1:0-7678 GCA_034003765.1 Anaerovoracaceae bacterium
ATAATATCACCATGACAATCGAACTGATTACACCTATTGCTATTGAGGAAGGTTTACGTTTCGCCATCAGAGAAGGTGGTAGAACAGTAGGCTCTGGAGTAGTAGTAGAGATTGTAGAGTAGTCTGGAGATACTTTAAGATTTGCTAAATATTAACGGCTGCATATGCAGCCGTTTTATTGTGGGAGGATATTTTTAGATGATTTGTCATAAGCATAGCGATTTCCCTGTGCCTTTGTTATAATAAGTAAAAGGAGATAAGGCCTATGGACTATATGAACAATTTGAACGACAAACAGAAGGAAGCAGCCCTTTGCACAGAAGGGCCTTTACTAATATTGGCAGGAGCGGGCTCTGGGAAAACCAGTACAATGACACATCGAATTGCCTATCTTATGAGAGAAAAAGGAGTCCTTCCTGGAGAGATTTTTGCAGTTACATTTACCAATAAAGCCGCTGGTGAAATGAGAAGTCGTGTTGAGTCTTTGGTAGGGTCAGTACAGGGAATGTGGATACTCACTTTCCACAGTGCCTGCCTTCGCATATTGCGTAGGGAATCGGATTTAGTAGGTTACAGTAAAGATTTTACTGTTTATGACCCAACAGACCAAAAGGCAGTAATGAGGCGGTGCTTAAAAGATAGAAATCTAGACGATAAAAAGCTAACCCCTGCCTACGTGTTGAATGTTATAAGCAAATGTAAAGAAAAGGACCTAAGTCCAGAACAGTTTAGAAGGGATAAGGGGGGGATTTATCCCAACGACCAGATTGCCGACCTTTATGGCGATTATGAAGCTATGCTTAAAAAGAATAATGCTATGGATTTTGATGACCTACTAAGAAACACAGTCCATCTATTTGCACGACACAAAGAAATTCTTGCCAAGTATCAAGGTAAATTCACCTATATAATGGTTGATGAATACCAGGATACCAACTATATTCAATATCGTATTATCAAGATGTTGGCAGAAAAACATGGCAACCTATGTGTTGTTGGAGACGACGATCAGTGCATCTATCAATGGCGAGGAGCTGACATTAAAAACATTTTGAGTTTTGAAAAGGATTTTTCTGGGGCCAAGGTTATAAAGCTAGAGCAAAACTACCGTTCCCACGGTAATATACTGGCTGGAGCCCATAGTGTTATTGCTAATAACCAGGGAAGGAAAATCAAAAAACTGTGGACGGATAAGGAATCTGGCGACAAAATAAAATACTATCGCGGGGATGATGAAAGAGACGAAGCAGCTTTTGTTGCTTCAGAGATTTCTAGGATAAGCAAATGTCCATCAACAAAAGATGATTATGCCTATAAGGATTTTGTTGTTCTTTATCGTACCAACGCTCAATCAAGAACCTTTGAAGAGGCTTTTATTAGGAGAGGAATACCTTACCGCATACTAGGCAACACAAGATATTATGATCGCAAAGAGATAAAGGACATGATGGCCTACATGAGGCTTATCTTAAACCCCAACGATGATTTGGCCTTGGCACGAATTATCAATGAGCCCAAAAGAGGTATTGGAGAAAAAACCCTAGAAAAGATCCAGGCCCTGGCTTTGGTACACAATCAAAGCCTGTTAAAAACACTTTATGATGATGATAGCTTAGAACTTTTACCTGGCAAAGCAAGAAAAAGTGTTGGTGAAATGGTGGAGTTATTGGTAGAACTTCATGAAGAAGAGGCTAACCTAAGGATAATTGATATTTATGACAGACTCCTATTTGGGACTGGATACATACAAAGCTTGGAGGGAAACAATACAGTAGAGGCTGAGGGAAGATTAGAAAACGTTTTGGAATTTAAGAGTGTTATCAACCAGTATGAAAAGGAAGAGGAAGAACCTTCCCTTTCTGGATTTTTGGAAAAAATATCCCTAATGGCGGAAGTGGATAATCTTGATGCTAAAGAAGATGCCGTGATTCTCATGACCCTACACAGTGCAAAAGGTCTTGAATTCCCCGTGGTATTTATGGTGGGAATGGAAGATGGCTTGTTTCCTGGATGGCGATCCTTTGACGAAAAAGATTTGCTAGAAGAAGAACGGAGGCTTTGTTATGTGGGAATGACAAGAGCCCAGAATAAATTATATCTTTTAAATGCAGAGGTTCGTACTCTTTATGGTAAAACTGACTTTACAAGAGAGTCTATGTTCTTAAAAGAGATAGACCCTAAAGTCATTGAGGGAGATGGAATATACCGGCAAAAAAAAGACCAAGATCACAAATCAAGAGATGGTTTTTCCAAAGATCCATATCGGCCATTTGATGGACTCAAGTATTCCAAGGCCCAATCTATGGAAAGTGCTAGAGGGACAAAAATCAAATCCCAAGACCTTGCTTCAGGAGATTTTGTCCTACACAGCAAGTTTGGGAAGGGTAGAGTTCTGGATGTTGAAGGTCAAGCAGTGACGGTTGTATTTGATAGTGTAGGCACAAAAAAACTTGCGATTTCTGTAGCACCTTTAGAAAAAATATAGGTAATCAAAATGGAACGAATGAGAGAATTGGTAGAAAAACTAAATCGTGCAGGGGAGGCATATTATGGAGAGGACAAGGAGATCTTATCTAACCTAGAATATGACCAACTATATGATGAATTAGTCAATTTAGAAAATAAAATGGGAATAGTCCTTTCAAATAGTCCCACTGTCAAGGTTGGGGGCAAGGTTGCGGAATTTTTACCCAAGGAAACTCACCATGAACCTATGCTTTCACTGAATAAAACCAAGGATATGGATGACTTGTCTTCTTGGCTTGGAGAGCAAGAAGGAATACTATCCTGGAAACTAGATGGTCTTACAATTGTACTAACCTATGAAGGTGGGAGGCTTATGAAGGCGGTAACCCGGGGCAATGGAGAAGTTGGAGAGGTAATCACCAACAATGCCAAACAATTCTCAAACCTTCCAATGGAAATTAATTTCCACGATCAACTGGTTTTAAGGGGAGAGGCTGTAATCAAATACAGTGATTTTGAGAGGATCAACCAAGCGCTTGGACCAGAGGCAGCAAAGTATAAGAATCCTCGAAATTTGTGTAGCGGCAGCGTTCGTCAGCTTAACCCCAAAGTAACTAAAAGCCGCCACGTCCATTTTTTTGCCTTTGCTTTAGTTAAAGCACAAGGCTTGGAATTTGATAAAAGGGAAGAGGAACTCTTGTGGCTATATGACAAAGGCTTTTCCATGGTTGACTATAAAAAAACAGATAGGGATAGGCTAAAAGAGGATATTGACTATTTTGCCCGAGAAATTGTTTCCCAAGACCTCCCCTCTGATGGCTTGGTTTTAATTTATAATGATATTGAATATGGGAAAAAATTAGGAACCACCTCTAAGTTTCCTAAAGATGCCATGGCCTTTAAGTGGAGGGATGAAATTGCCGAAACCACATTGCGGAAAATAGAATGGAATGCTTCTAGAACTGGCTTGATTAATCCCATAGCAGTTTTTGACCCTGTAGAACTGGAGGGGACATCTGTAAAACGTGCTAGTGTTCACAATTTAAGCCTTGTGCGAGAATTAAAATTGGCCGTTGGTGATAGGATAAAAGTATATAAAGCCAACATGATTATTCCTCAGATTTTGGAGAACTTAACTCCTTATGGCCAGGTGGAGATTCCTACTAATTGCCCTGCTTGCGGGTTGGAGGTTACCATAAAGAAAGAAAGGGATGTTGAACTTGTCCTATGCGAGAACCCAGAATGCCCTGCTAAAAACATTAAGGCATTTACATTACTAGTATCAAGAAATGCACTAAATATTGAAGGCCTATCAGAAGCCACAATAGAAAAATGGATAGATGGAGGCCTGCTCCATGAACCAGCTGAATTATTTGAATTAGGGTCTAATTTGCAGGCCAGGGAAAGAATCATTAATATGGAGGGGTTTGGTGAAAAATCATTTCAAAACTTGATTAATAGCATAGAAAATGCCAGGACAACTACTGGTGCAAGGCTTCTTTATGGTCTTGGTATTCCTGGAATTGGTGCCTCTAATGCCAAGCTGATTGCAGCCCAGGGCGGAGGGGATTTTCACAAGATCATGGAATTTACCTTTGAAGAACTAATAAACATTCCTGGAGTAGGCCCTGTGATGGCTGAGGCCTATGTGAAA
This sequence comes from Anaerovoracaceae bacterium, assembly GCA_034003765.1. Lineage (GTDB taxonomy): Bacteria > Bacillota > Clostridia > Peptostreptococcales > Anaerovoracaceae > JAAZGD01. Next base: position 4,121 of record JAVEXZ010000026.1, read on the forward strand.
TATTTCGAGAACCCAAAAAATAAAGCCAAGGTGGACAGGCTACTAGATGTTCTTATTCTAGAAACCCCTAGCATTGAAGAGGCGGAAAAAATTTTCCAGGGAAAGGTCTTTGTAGTAACAGGGAGTTTGGAACACTTTGGCAATAGAGATGAGCTAAAGGATTATATAGAAAAAAGAGGTGGGGCACTTACAAGTTCGGTTTCAGGTAAAACGGATTATCTCATAAACAATGATCCTAATTCCCCCTCATCAAAAAACAAAAATGCCAAGGCACTTAATGTAAAAATTATTACTGAGCAAGACCTTTTAGGCCTGATCTCATCTTAAAATCAAAGGAGATTGATCCCATGTTGAAAACTGGCAAATTAGAAAGCGCCTTACTAGAAGAATTGGTGTTCAAAAATATTACCTGGCGAAGGCCAGAAGTTTTAACGCGTCCAGGAATAGGCGAAGACTGTGCGGTTATAGATTTTGGTAATTATGAATGCATTCTTTCAACGGACCCCATAACTGCGGCGGTTAAAGATATCGGCAGACTGGCTGTCCATATCTCATGCAATGATATTGCGGCCAATGGAGTTGAACCACTAGGGTTATTGTTAGCCATAATGTTGCCCGAGGGTACAAAAAAAAGTGAAATTAATGAAATTATGGCTCAAGCAGGTAAAGCTTCTCAAGAATTGGGAGTTGAAATTATTGGAGGCCATACCGAAGTAACCCCTGCTGTCACAAAACCTGTTATAGTTTCCACAGCTATAGGAAGAGGAGCTAAGTGGTCCTCCCAAAACGCAGAAAACATGGTGCCAGGAGACCTGGTTTATGTAACTAAAAGTGTGGGCCTAGAGGGTGCAGGAATAATATCAATGGACAGGGAAGAAGAACTAAAAGATACCCTATCTAGGGAAGAATTAGAAAAGGCCAAGGGATTCATAGAGCTTGTAAGTGTAGTGAGGGAGGGAGTACTAGCAGGGAAAATAGGCACTAATGGCATGCATGACATAACTGAAGGTGGGGTTTTGGGATCCATTTGGGAGATGTGTCAAATAGCGAAAATGGGTGCTGAGATACATGTAGATAAAATACCTGTAGAAGATGTTACAAAGAAAATATGTGAAACCTTTGATATAGACTATTTACGATTGATTTCTTCTGGGTCCATGATGATTATGGTAAGTCCTGAAAAAAAGGCGAAAATGGAAGAAGCAATGGAAGAAGCAAATATCCCCTTTACATTAATAGGCACTATAAAACCTTTGGAACAAGGAGTATGCATGGTTGTAGAAGGAGAATATATAGAAATAGCATCTCCAGCTACAGATGAAATATATAAAGCGTTAAAATAAGTTGCCTGAAGAAATTATCCAGGAGCCTAGCATCTCCAGCCACAGATGAAATATATAAAGCACTAAAATAAGTTGCCTAGAGAAATTATCCAGGAGCCTAGCATCTCCAGCCACAGATGAAATATATAAAGCGCTAAAATAAGTTGCCTGGAGTAATTATCCAGGAGCCTAGCATCTCCAGCTACAGATGAAATATATAAAGCACTAAAATAGCTGGTCCGTGAAATCGTGGGGGTTAAATACCCATATTACATAGAGATAAATTGGGATTAAGGGAGTTTAATTTAAGCGAAAATAAAAAAGGCCAAAGGAGGCCTTTTTTGGTTTGGGAATTAATTGCTAGATTATTAGTTGATTATTAACCCTCTTTAACAATCAGCACAGAACATTTAGAATGGGTGATAACCTGTTGAGAAACAGAGCCTAAAAGGAGTTTGTTAAATGTACCTAACCCCCTATTACCCATAACTATTAAGTCGGCGCCCAAATCACTAGAATATTTAATAATCTCTTGAGCTGGGTCTCCTTCCTTTACAACAGCTGCTGCAACAGGGTATTTACTAGCAATTATGCCACTTGCTTCTTCTAGAATATCCAATGCTTTTTTCTTGTTGATTTCAATTATTTGATCCATCATGTTTAGAGCCATGTATGGGCTTGCAGGGATATCACCTGTAACAGGATTTACTGTAATCAAATGAATTTCTGCCTTTTCAAATAAACCCTTTGCCATTGTTTTGTTTATGGCATTTTTTGATGATTCGCTACCATCTACTGGTATTACTAGTATCACTTATATCCTCCTTACCCCTTACTACTTGGGTTCTTTCACGATTAGCACAGAGCAACATGAGTGGTTCAATATCTTTTGAGAAACAGAGCCAAGCAAAACTTTGTTGAAGGTGTTTAATCCTCTGTTACCCATAACTATAAGATTAGATCCAATCTCTTCTGCATATTTTAGAATTTCCTCTGCTGGGTTTCCTTCTTTTATAACAGCAGTCTTTACTTCTCCCATAGAAGTTATAGCTTTTTTTGCATCTTCTAACACTGCTTCTGCATATTTTCTGTTTGCATCTGCCAACTCCGTAACCATCTCTGCAGCCATATATGGGTTTCTAGTTGGAGCGGCATGAGGTGTAGAAATAACAGTCATAATATGAACTTCTGCACCACTTACTATGCCAGTGGATACAGCTTTTTCAACGGAATTCCTAGAGGATGGTGACCCGTCTACGGGTATTAAGACTTTTAACATAATTTACCTCCTTTATATCTAAAATAATAGTTTCTATCAAAATTAAAATACTTATTCGTCTAAACCTTATCTGTTGGGATCTTTTACTATTAACACTGAACAACAGGCGTGGGTAAGAACCTTCTCAGAAACTGAACCTACAAAAGCCTTTGTAAAAGTCCCTAGACCTCTGTTACCCATTATGATAAGGCTTGATCCAATCTCTTCAGCATACTTGATGATTTCCTCTGCGGCGTCCCCTTGCCTTATAACTGCAGTTTTTGGAGCAACGAAAGGTGATATTACTTTTGTTGCCTCAGCTAAAACTTCATTAGCATACTTGCTATCAGCATCATCTAGAGCTTTTAATAATTCTTTATTTAGGGCTGGATTTAGAGTCGGAATATCGTAAACTTCTTCTGTAAGCTTGGCCTTTTCAGGTGTATTTTCCGACTTTAGTTCTTTGTTTAAGCCTGGATTTCTAGTAGGTGACCATTTGGACGGTGAAATAACTGTTATAAGATGTACTTCCGCGTCCTTTAGAACACTTTCAGTCATAGCGTGCTCAATTGAATACTTTGATGACGGAGAACCGTCAACTGGAATTAAAACCTTTAACATTGCATACCTCCTTAAGTATTTACTATAGAAAAAAAGTCGATTGTTAAGTCTCATGTATAGTTTATACCCTTTACTTGGCGAAAAGCAACATTAAAACAAGATATATATCAAATATATGGGAAAGCATGGAAAAACCCACAAAACTAGGAATAATCTTAAAAACAATGATAATCCATAGATGGCAATATAGTATTTTTCCCTTTTTCAATGTGGCTTATAGTTGGATTATAGGTGGCATCTTCAATTGACTTTATGAGGTGGCATTTTCATTTGTGTTTACATGATGAGAATCCCATTTACCTTTACAAGGGTGAAATATCATAGTTTCATAATAATAATATAATATTCCCAATTATT
>JAVEXZ010000026.1:7778-16417 GCA_034003765.1 Anaerovoracaceae bacterium
TAATAATATAATATTCCCAATTATTGTTGACTAACTTGATTTTATCTATTATATTAGTATGAAAGCAAAATATCGCTGCGATGAAGGGAATAAGTTGTGAAATGACCTTACAGAGAGTGGTGCCTAGAGCTGGAAGCGCCATATGGTTGGATCAACGTCTCACCCCGGAGCAGAACCAAACGAGGGAATATTCCCTGGGAGTTTTTTCTCCTAGGCGATGTTAACAAGAGTGGTACCGCGGAAGCTTACAGGCCTTCGTCTCTTGGTTTATTGGAGACGGGCTTTTTTATTATTTTCAAGTAGTGAATATTGATGATATAAAAGGTCTATAGTAGATTGAGAAAGGAAAGTAGGTAGTGAGATGAAAAATTACGAAAAATATAAAGTGGGCTATTTCATGCCACCAATTTGTGAAATGGGGTGGATGTCTAAAGACCATATTGATAAAGCTCCTCTCTGGTGTAGTGTAGATTTGCGTGATGGTAATCAAGCTTTGATTGTTCCCATGAGCTTAATAGAAAAAATTGAATACTTTAAGTTTCTAACAGAAATAGGTTTCAAAGAAATTGAAGTGGGTTTTCCTGCATCTTCAAAAACAGAATATGAATTTTTAAGGGCCCTTATTGAAGGCAACCTAATTCCTGAGGATGTTACCATACAAGTTCTTACCCAGTCACGAGACCATATAATAAAGGAAACATTTCATGCTTTGAGGGGGGCAAAAAAAGCTATAGTTCATTTATACAACTCAACCTCCTTTGCTCAAAGGCAGCAAGTTTTTAAGTTGGAAACAAAGGGTGTTATCGATATCGCCCAGCAAGGTGCTCAACTATTTTTGAAATACGAAAAAGAAATGCCTGAAACAGATTTCCAATTCCAATATTCTCCTGAAAGCTTTACCGGCACCGAGATGGAGTTTGCCCTAGAGATTTGTAATGCTGTAATTGATGTTTGGCAGCCAAAAGCTGACAAAAAGGTTATAATAAATTTACCAGCAACGGTTGCAATGTCTCTTCCTCATGTATACGCATCACAAATTGAATTTATGTGTAAGAATCTTCATAAGCGAGAGAACATAATTGTTAGCTTGCATCCTCATAATGACAGAGGTACCGCAGTGGCTGATAGCGAGCTTGGTATACTAGCAGGAGCAGATAGAATAGAAGGAACATTATTTGGCAATGGGGAGAGAACTGGAAATGTTGATATAGTCACCCTAGCCATGAATCTTTTCTCCCATGGGGTAGATCCGAAACTTGATTTTTCTGACATGCCCAGGGTGGTAGAGTTCTATGAAAAATATACGGGAATTCCCGTTCCGGTTAGACAACCTTATGGTGGAAAATTAGTTTTCGCCGCCTTCTCAGGTTCTCACCAAGACGCTATCGCCAAGGGTATGAAATGGCGTAAAGAAAAAAGTGCTCAACAATGGACAGTCCCTTATCTGCCTATTGATCCCCACGATGTTGGCAGGGAATATGAAACGGATGTAATAAGAATTAACAGCCAATCGGGAAAAGGTGGGGTGGCCTATATTCTTCAGCATAATTTAGGATATCAAGTACCAGAAAAAATGCGAGGGGAAGTTGGCTACCTTATGAAAGGGATCTCCGACCAAACCCACCAAGAGTTGACACCAGAGGCAGTAGGTAAGGCTTTTCAAGAAGAGTATGTCAACATCTTTGATCCAATAGAAATAACCGATGCTACATTTACCAAAATCAAAGACTCAGAAGGTGATCAAAAGATGGAGGTTGTAATAGACGCAAAACTAGCTGGGGAAGATTTTCATCTGGAGGCTAGTGGCAACGGACGTTTGGATGCGGTTAGCAATGCCTTAAAGAAAAGCCCTTATGCATTTGACTATACATTTGTGACTTATTCTGAACATGCTCTGGAAGAAGATTCTGATTCCCGAGCAGCCGCCTACGTTGCTATTTCAGACATTAACGGATGGGTGTATTGGGGAGTAGGTGTTCATGAAGATATTGTAATGGCTTCAATTAATGCCCTAGTTACCGCCCTTAACAGACAGAACCAGATAAGTCATTTTATTTCCAAATAAGGAAGGAGAAAACAATTATGGCTATGACCATGACCCAAAAAATATTAGCCGCCCATGCAGGCCTAGAAGAAGTTAAAGAGGGACAGCTTATTGAAGCCTCCTTAGATATGGTACTTGGTAATGACATTACATCTCCTGTTGCAATCAGAGAGTTTGAAGAAAATGGCTTTCTAGAGATATTCCATAAGGGAAAAATATCCATGGTTATGGATCATTTTGTTCCTAATAAAGACATACAGGCAGCCACTCAATGCAAAATATGCAGAGACTTTGCAAAGAAACATGGAATAGTAAATTTTTATGATGTGGGTGATATGGGTATCGAACACGTGCTACTGCCTGAAAAGGGCCTTGTGGGGCCTGGAGAAGTTATTATAGGGGCAGACTCCCATACATGTACTTATGGAGCCTTGGGAGCCTTTTCCACAGGAATTGGAAGTACGGATATGGCATCAGGAATGGCCACAGGGAAAGCCTGGTTTAAGGTTCCATCTGCTATTAGCTTTAACGTTACTGGGGAATTAGCTCCAAATGTTGGAGGCAAAGATGTAATTCTCCATATAATAGGAGAGATTGGTGTTGATGGAGCCCTATATAAATCCATGGAGTTTAACGGCCCTGGAATAAAAAGTTTATCTATGGATGATCGCTTTTGCATTTCCAATATGGTTATTGAGGCAGGAGCCAAGAATGGTATATTCCCAGTTGACGAAATCACAGAAGGCTATATAAAAGATAGGATAAAGAGGCCCTATATAAAATATGAAGCTGATCCCGATGCAGTATATGAAAAGATAATAAACATTGACCTCTCAAGGATTAGGCCAAAAGTCGCTTTTCCTCACCTTCCAGAAAATACAAAATCCATAGAGGATGTGGAAGATATAGAAATCGACCAAGTGGTCATTGGATCTTGTACCAATGGTAGGCTATCGGACATGGCTATTGCAGCAGAAATACTAAAGGGAAAAAGAGTCCATCCAAGGGTTAGGGCAATTATTATTCCTGCCACCCAGCAAGTATATAAAGACTGTATCCGTCTTGGCTATGCCGAAATGTTTATTGACGCAGGTTGCGTTATATCAACTCCTACATGTGGACCATGTTTGGGCGGGTATATGGGGATTTTAGCTGAAGGTGAAAGATGTGTTGCCACTACAAATAGAAACTTTGTAGGCCGCATGGGCCACACAAAATCTGAGATTTTCCTTACAGGACCAGCTGTTGCCGCCGCCTCTGCTATTGCAGGGAAGATAACACTATAAAAGGGGCAATAAGAGGTGTAGAAATGGGGGAAATAAGAAGTTTAGAGTGGAGTCCTAAAAAACAATAAAGGTGAAGCATAGCTAAGAGTAAAAACAAGGCTTAGACCTAGGATAAAAAAAATAACCATTAAACTTATAAACTGAGATTTTTAACATAGAAATATATAAGCTTAAATACAGGAATATAAAAAGGAAGGGAGATTAATAATGAATCAAGTTAGAGGAAAAACCCACCCTTATGGTGACAATGTAGATACAGATGTAATAATACCCGCAAGATATTTAAGTATTTCAGATAAAAAAGAACTTGCTCTCCATTGCATGGAAGACATTGACCCGGATTTTGTAAAAAATGTGGCAAAAGGAGATATAATTGTTGGAGGATACAACTTTGGTTGTGGATCCTCTAGAGAGCATGCACCTATGGTAATTAAGGAATCTGGGATTTCTGTGGTGATTGCGAAAACATTTGCCAGGATTTTTTATAGAAATTCAATTAACATAGGCCTTCCTATTATTGAGTCTTTAGAGGCTGGGGAAAAAATACAGGGAGGAGATGAAGTTTCTGTAAACTTTGATAGTGGGGTTATTACAAATCATACAAGGGGAGAAACTTATCAAGGCACAGCCTTCCCAGAATTTATAAAGAACATAATAAGTAAAGGTGGCTTACTCAAAGCCAAAAGGTAAAGATATGAATTATGATATTGCAGTAATACCAGGGGATGGTATTGGGCCAGAAGTAGTGCGTCAAGCTTTAAAAGTGATGAAAAAAATAGGGACAAAGTATGGACATTCTTTTGTTTGCAACACATTAATGGCAGGGGGGTGTGCCATCGACGAAGAAGGAACATGTTTACCCCAAGACACTGTCCTCCAATGCAAGGCAAGCCATGGGGTTCTTTTAGGGGCTGTGGGAGGTTGGAAATGGGATAGGCTTCCTGGAGACCAAAGGCCAGAAATGGCACTTCTGGGTTTACGAAAGGAGCTAGGGCTATTCGCCAACTTGAGGCCAGCATTGCTATTTGACGATTTGGCAGAAGCCTGTCCTTTGAAAAAGGAAATAGTAGAAGGTGGCTTGGATCTCTTGGTGGTGAGAGAACTAACTGGAGGAATATACTTTGGAGAAAAAGGATTTCGCCAAACGGACCTTGGCCTTGCGGCTTATGATATAGAACAATATGCAGAAGAGGAGGTTAAGAGAATAGCCTTGGTTGCCTTTGACATGGCTCAAAAAAGGAACAAAAAAGTCACCAGTGTTGACAAAGCAAATGTATTAGAGAGTTCTCGCCTGTGGAGGAGGGTAGTTGGAGAGATTGGCAAAGACTATCCACAAGTAGAGCTTGAAAATCTCTATGTTGACAATGCGGCTATGCAGATTATCCGTGATCCCAAGCAATTTGACGTTATTCTGACTAATAACATTTTTGGGGATATACTTTCTGATGAAGCAAGTCAAATAACAGGTAGCATTGGTATGCTACCTTCTGCTAGCCTTGGCCTAGGAAACTTTGGCATGTATGAGCCTATTCACGGTTCAGCCCCTGATTTGGCAGACAAAGATTTGGCTAATCCCTTTGCAACAATTTTGTCTCTAGCTATGATGTTTCGTTATACATTGAATTTACCAAAAGAAGCGGAGGCCGTTGAAAATGCAGTTAAATCCCTACTTGCAGCAGGCTATCGTACCCAAGATATTATGAGTCCTGGGAAAACAATGATTGGAACAGAGGAAGCAGGGGACAGGGTAGTGAAAGCCCTTTAGCAAGACCTAGTGAAAAACTTCCCCTTAAGATATATGGCAGGAGTTATTTAGCATACCATGACTCTTGGATAAGCTAGGTGAACAATTGAAAGCTGAAAGACAAAACATTAGAGGAAAAATGCTTAACTCTTTATATAATAAGATTACTTTTATAAACAGGCAGAGAGAAAGATTACGGCCCTTGACGGCTATATGTAAAATCGCTATAATTAAGAAGGTGAATTGCCCTTGGATAGCGCCGCTTGGTTTGGTTTGGGTCCTGCGCAATGGGACTCTGTGAATCTTGTCAGGTCCGGAAGGAAGCAGCAATAAGCGGAAGCTCTTATGTGCCGCAGCAAAGCCTTCTCCAATACCCGGTGGTGCTATCCAAGGGCATTTTGACATTTATGGAGGTACCATGTATCAGGCATTATATCGTACCCTGAGACCAGAGGTTTTTTCTGACCTTTTGGGGCAAGAGCATATTATAAAGATACTGCAGAATCAGCTTGGCAACGGTAGGGTTAGCCATGCTTATTTGTTTTGCGGAACAAGAGGAACTGGAAAAACCACAACAGCACGATTATTGGCCAAAGGGGTTAATTGCACTGGTGAGGGGGAAAGACCCTGCGGTATCTGTCCTAACTGCGAGAGCATTCGAAAAGGCACCTTTGTTGACGTTATAGAGATTGATGCCGCTAGCAATAGGGGCATTGAGAATATTAGGGAGCTTAGGGAGAGTGTAAAATATCCCCCAGCTCTGGGAAGACGAAAAGTCTATATAATTGACGAAGTTCATATGCTTTCCGCGGAAGCTTTTAATGCATTATTAAAAACACTTGAAGAGCCTCCTGAAAATGTTATGTTTATTTTGGCAACAACAGAACCCAACAAGTTGCCTGCTACAGTTTTATCCCGATGTATGCGATTGGACTTCAAGAGAATACCTGAAAAGATCCTAGAAGATCGGATGATGGAGATCTGTGTGGAAAGAGGTGTAGTGGCAGAGCTTTCTGGGATAAAGCTTATTGCTGGAAATGCGGATGGTTCTGTTAGAGATGGGCTATCCATCCTTGATCAAATTTTAGCTGGGGGATCCAAAAGCTTAAGCAGAGAAAATGTCCTTGACTTGCTAGGAGCCACAAATCAAGATTCACTTATAGAACTCTCCCACCACATTAACTCGGGAGACATTAAAGGAATTTTCTTGGGAATAGACTCTCTTTTACAAGAAGGGAGAGATGCTCGTCAGCTAATAAAGGACATTATAGCACATTATCGTGCATTACTCCTAACTCAATTTATTGATAATCCTGAGAACCTCTTAAACATGTCTATCGAAAACATAGAACGGATCAAGGACCAAGGAAAACATCTTGCTACACAAGAGATTAGCCGGGCCATAATAGAGTTTTCAAAAACCAATCTTGATGCCCGATATTCCACACAAGCTAGAATTTTGCTGGAAGTTGCATGTATTAAACTCACTCAGGCCCAGGAGAATACTCCCAGTGGAATTAGTGAAAAGCCCTTTAAGAGCCTGGATTATAAAAGAGATGACAGGTCAAAACCCAGAGGCGAAAAAGCAGATGAACAGGAAAACCACCTAACTTATCTAGGAGAAAATCCAAAAACCACAAAAAACGGAAATCAAATAAATGAAGAAGGTCAGACTCTAGTAAATGATTTTGATAAAATGGCTGGGGATGATTTGTGGGATAAGGCCTTGACTTCTATAGAAAAGGAGAAGCCTACATTTAGGGTTGCAAGAGGGGCTACCTGTATTTGTGACATCAATCAAGATTGTGTAGTCATTCAGGCAGATTCAGACTTTCTCCTTTGTCGCCTTGAGGATAATAGAGACCTTATAGAAAATACCCTTGAGCAACTAACTGGAATAAGGAAGCCTATAAAAACAAATCTACGAGGTGGTGCCATAATGAAAGAAGGATTTATTTCAGCAGAAACCACAAAAAAAGAAGTCGAGCAGAAATTTACAGGTATAGCAATAGAAATTGATGAAGAAGGAGAGTAAAAGATGGGAAAAGGTATGAGAGCTGGAAAAAAACCAAGCAGTGGTGGCAGTGGAAATGCCATGCAAAAACAAATGGCACAGATGCAGATAATGCAGCAAAAAATGGCCGAGGTACAAGATGAGATCGACAAAATGGAAACCAGTGCAACTTCTGGTGGCGGGGCTATTACAGTAACTGTAAATGGGGCTAGGCAGCTAACAAAAGTTGAAATAAAGCCAGAAGCTTTTGATCCCGATGATATAGAGATGTTAGAGGATTTGGTTCTTACTGCAAGCAATGAAGCCTTGAGACAAATAGAAGAAATATCCACTCAAGAGATGAACAAAATAACTGGAGGACTGGGGATACCTGGACTATAAATCATGAAATACTACGCTAAACCCCTTTCAAAACTTATTAATGAGCTGGCAAAACTGCCTGGGATTGGTTTGAAAACTGCCCAGCGTCTTTCCTTTCATATACTTAGCCTAGAGGATTCTGAAGCTCAAGCTTTAGCTAATTCTATACTAGCGGCAAAGTCTTCCATGGTTTACTGCAAAATATGCGGTAATCTTACAGATCAAGAGCCTTGCTCTATTTGTGCAGACAGGGGTAGAGAGGGCAAAATTATCTGTGTTGTGGAAAGCCCTAAAGATGTATCTTCTATTGAGAGAATCAGAGAATACCATGGCCTTTACCACGTTTTACATGGGTCCATTTCTCCTATGGACGGAATTGGCCCAGAGGAGTTAAACCTAAAATCACTGATAATAAGGCTTCAAGGCAAGGATGTGGAAGAGGTTATCCTAGCTACAAATCCAAATATAGAAGGGGAAGCCACTGCTATGTATATAGCAAGACTCTTGAAACCCAGCGGAATTAAGGTGACAAGGATTGCCCATGGCATACCAATGGGCGGAGATTTGGACTATGCTGACGAGGTTACTATTATGAAAGCCTTGGAAGGCCGGAGGATACTATAAGGGAATCCTCTAGTTTAACCGCAAGTATGTATCAAATATAGGGATTTTTCTTATAACATTGCCATAATAAGGGGACACATTTGCTGTCCTTTTTTTCTTTGCTTGAATAAGTTGTTTACCCTATAGAAGTAACCTATAATAAATATGTAATTATATTTTACTTGCTAGTAAAAATCTGGAATAGGAGGAACTATTAAATGGAAGATCAAAAAAAATCCATAGCTGTAGACGGCACAGAGCATGGTCTTAAACAACATGATCTCAAAGTATCTACAGTTGTCTTTATGATTTTCTGCTTGTGCGCAGCAGGTGCTTATGGAATCGAAGAAATGATTCCAGAGTCTGGTCCAGGCCTTACCTTGGTAATGTTAATTGTATTACCTTTCGTATGGTCCACACCTCTAGGCTTGGTAGCAGCAGAACTTGGATCAGCAAGACCACAAGAAGGTGGTTATTACAAGTGGGTCCAAGAAGCTCTTGGAGAATATTGGGGTTTCCAGGCAGGTTGGTGGAGGACAATTTCCATCTACATTGACAACACCCTGTATGTAATTTTGGCAGGAGGCT
>JAVEXZ010000011.1:0-68456 GCA_034003765.1 Anaerovoracaceae bacterium
GTTAGCATCACGGAAGGCTTTTCAGAGGTAGACCCAGAGCTAATTGATATGATGCGATCTATGGGAGCTAGCAAGTATCATATCTTTACTAAAGTTCAATTTCCAGCAGTTCTAGGCCCTTTCTTTTCCGGGCTAAAAATAGCGGTAACCTATAGTATCATGGGTGCTATTATTGGAGAATGGATGGGAGGAAGTGGTGGTATTGGTGTCTATATGATGCGTGTGAAAAGTTCATTTGCTTATGACAAAATGTTTGCCGCCATAGTTTTAATTTCCCTCATATCCTTTCTTTTGTTCAAACTGATTGGAGGGATTCAAAGAATTGTTACACCCTGGAGTTATTGCGACATTGAAAAGGAGTAAGTTTTTATGAGAAAAATTCTAGGTATAGTATTAGTCGTAATTTTATTGACAGCATCGATAGCACTAACAGCTTGTCAGCAAAAACCATCTTCTAACACTGAAATAACAGTGTTGCTAGATTGGATACCTAACACCAACCATACCGGACTATATGCAGCACTAGAGGAAGGATATTTTGAAGAAGAAGGCCTAGCGGTCAATATTATACAGCCTTCAGAGGGAGGAACTGCAGATTTAATAGCTGCTGGCCAAGGAGAATTTGGCTTGAGTTATCAAGAACAAGTCACCTATGCAAGAACAGCCAAAACACCCTTGCCTGTCAAAGCCATAGCTGCTGTAATTCAACATAACACTTCGGGATTTGCTTCTCCTCTTGATAGAGGAATTCTAACACCCAAAGACTTTGAAGGGAAAAAATATGGTGGGTGGAACTCTCCTATGGAAGAGGCCATGCTAAAGGGGCTTATGGCAAAGAATGGGGCAGATTTTTCTAAACTGGAAATGATTAGCGTGGGCACCTTGGACTTCTTTACAGCAGTTAGCGATCACGTTGACTTTACATGGATATATTATGGCTGGGATGGAATAGCTGCCGAAATAAAGGGGCTTCCCTTGAATTTCATTAGGTTGCAGGATGTAGATGTTAATCTAGATTCCTACACTCCCGTTATTATTGCAAGTGAAGAATTGCTTGAAGAAGATCCAGAACTAGCCAAGGCATTTTTACGGGCAACGACGAAAGGCTACGAATTTGCCATAGTAAACCCAGATCAAGCTGTAGAGCATTTGCTGAAACATGCACCAGAAATCGATCGAGAAATCGCCATTGAATCCCAGCGTTATCTTGCCAAAGAGTATAAGGCTGATGGGAAAAGATGGGGTGAGATGGATATTAATATTTGGAGGAATTATGGAGTCTTTATGTGGGGTCAAGAGTTAATCGAAAGTGAGTTAGTAGCGGAGGAAGCCTTTACCAATGAATATCTCCCCAACTAAGTTAGAAGTAAAAGGGGTATCTAAGAAATATGGTAAAGATCTAATTCTAAAGGATATCTCTTTTTCTGTAAAAGAAAATGAATTCGTATCTATTATTGGCCCTAGCGGTTGTGGAAAGTCCACTCTTTTCAACGTTATCGCAGGACTAGAATTTCCTGTGTCTGGAAGTGTGATGTTGGATGAAGAACCTATATTGGGAGTCACTGGGAAGGTAGGATATATGCACCAGAAAGACCTCCTTCTTCCGTGGCGTACCGTGATTCAAAATGTGGCAATGCCCTTGGAAATAAGGGGTATGAAAAAGAAAGAAGCCCAGGACCATGTTAAAGAATTGTTGGCAATTTTTGGACTTGAGGGGCACGAGAATAAGTATCCAGCTCAGCTATCAGGGGGAATGAGGCAAAGAACATCACTGATGAGAGCCTCTATGCTTCCTAATGATATTATGCTATTAGACGAACCCTTTGGGAGCTTGGATGCCATCACCAAGTCAAAGATGCAGGACTACCTCTTTCATGTACTGGGCCATATGAACAAAACCATCCTCTTCATCACACACGACATTGAAGAGGCTATCTTCCTGTCAGACCGGATTCTTGTTCTCGGGGGTATTCCTGCAGAAATCATCGATATAGAAGAGATAAAACTAGAAAAACCTAGGCAAAGGGAAGTTGTTTTGTCACCGGAATTCATCCAAGTCAAAGGAAAGTTAATCCAGTTGCTAGGATAATAAATATACCCTATAGCCCCTTTGCAAAGAGAGTCATGTAGTATGATGTAATTATGAATAAGAGAACAAGACACTCAAGTAGATTTAGTGCCTAGAGCTACAGTGTCATCAAAAGCATATTTAAAGGCAATTGAAAATGGACTGAATAATGATTAATTCAGGGGGTAGAAAATTGTTATAGTTAAAATTTTGGATTTAAGGAGATCTATATGATAGATAAAAAGACAGCCCTATCAAAGAATATGAAAATGTGTAGAATAATAACTGAAGATATGATTGAAAATTTACCTCCGCCAGTAAAGTGTTGGCTAGAATACTCTGGCATAATCGGAAGGGAACAAATTGAGACAGTCTACTTAAAACAGAAGGGCTTTATGAAGTTAAAGCCAGATCAAAAGAAATGGATGGAAGCAGAGGCAGACCAATACTTTACAATCAATCAACCTTCATTTGTTTGGAAGGTTAAAACATCTATTATGGGAATTCCTGTGATAGGGCAGGATCTATTCAAGGAAGGCCAAGGTTCAATGAAGATAAAATTGGCTGGGTTTCTGCCACTTGTGAATGTATCTGGTAATTCAAAGATAAACGAGTCTACAATACAACGTTATCTAGGAGAAATTATCTGGTTCCCCTCAGCTGCAATTAGTGATTACATTGAGTGGGAGCCTATTGATGAATCTAGTGCAAAGGCCACAATGTCATATGGTGGTAGTAGTGGCTCTGCAGTTTTTCACTTTGATTCTAGTGGAAAATTAACAAAGTTTCGAGCATTAAGGTATAGAGATATAGAGGATACACATCCAACTGAGTGGATTGCAACCGTGAAAAAGTATGAAAATATGAATGGGATCAATATACCGACCAAATTAGAAGCATCTTGGAATCTTGAAAATGGTATGTTCACTTGGTACAAATTTGAAATCTACAACATACAATACAATACATGAGTTGATGTATTGTATTGCGTTTAGGTATGCGTCAGCTAAACTAATATAAACAATAATACCTACTTATAGAAATAACAGTGTAGGTTTTATTTTTCAGGGTTAAAACTTTATTAACCACCAAATCACTTTGGCAAATATTGAGTTGACCCTTACCTTAAGTGGTATGTCAGCAAAAAAACGTAAAAACGAGGAATATAAGTTTAAAGAAGTGGGTAAAACTTTAAATTTTTCATAGACATATTAGATAATCGTATTGACATCGGGCAATTCCAGCATTATTAAGGTCCCTGGTTCTACTGACAAATCAAGTTTGGGGTCTAAGGCAGTATCTATGCAAGAGAACTTTGTTTTGCCTGCTGAAATTCTATAGATGTGATCCTTTAAGTAAGGGATAATATCCTTGTAGTCTTTTAGGGCTTCTAGTGCATAAGCGGCTGTATGTTCCTTGGAAAATGTTCTGCTTATAAGAGGAACATTGTGGGTTAATTCTTTAAGATAGAGGTGGGCATGTATAGGCTTATCTTCTGATTTTTGATAAAGGACAAGGAAAAGTGTTTGTGGGTTTTTCACCAGCATATAGTGGTCACGTATTTCTACAATATTACCGTTACATTCAGAAAAGAGTTGATACAAACTGTAATATGGTGTTGGAATTCCCCTGCTTGTAAAAAGGGAGGCCTCTTCTCCGAAAAAAGCTAGGCTTAATTCACACTCTTCTATACAATTGCTTAGGGCATCTGCCATATTTTGAGCAAAAAACTTTCGACATTTTGGAGCCTTATCTACTAGGTGGACAGGTATGTTCAAAGAAGAAAGATCTCCCAGAAGCTGATGTTTTTCAGACAAGGCTTCCAAAGAAGGTTTACTTATAGAAATAGAAGAAGGAAATAATTCCTGAAGTTGTTTTTTGTAGTAGCCAGCATGCAATATATTTTCAGGACTATCTAAAAAGAGATTAAGTGGAAACTTTTCTCTTATGCCCTGCCCTTTGGGGTAACTACTTTTCAAGGGGATAAAAAGGTGCTGAGAAGCATTTTGCTTGACCTTTTTACTGTGGTCTATATGGCTTATGTTCAAGTAAGATTGTAGGAGAGCCATAGCTTCTTCTTGGTTAATTTCGCTATGGGATATCCTTTCTTGGGGTTGGGGTCTTTTTTTGTATTCCGCAGGGCTTATGTGATGCAATTCCTCAAAACATTTATTAAAATAAGTTGATGAGGAAAACCCACACATTTCACTAATCTGAGTTAGTGTGAACTTATCTTCAACCAAAAACTTCTCCGCATATTCAATACGAGCATAATTCAAAAAGTTTTGAAAACTAAGACCTGATGTGTCCTTTATTAGGTGTGAAATGTAGTAGGGGCTTAAATGCTCTAATTTTGCAAGATCATTTAGGGTGATTTTTTTATCGTAATTTTCATATATATATTTAATAATACGGTAGAGTCGGTCTAAGTTTAGGGAATCGATTTTTTCGTGATTTGCATAAAAAAAATTATCTTCTATTAAAAAACCTTGGAATTGATTTTCCATAATAAAAATCAGTTCATGGAGTTCCGCTTCCAAAAGTTCAAGGTTATCATTATCTTTTAGGCAAATCAACATGATTTTATCTAGGTTATGTTTCAGGAATGACAGCTTGTTTTGTAAGGCCTGCTGATGTGCTAAAGAGTCACTTACAACTTCTTCGCAAGCAAAAATCATATAGTCCACATTGGGATATAGATCTGTAAAGTGTTCTAGATCGATATGCATAGTTAGCATAAGAACATCAGGAGAAGACTGGTAGATATAATGAAGATCTATAGTATCGGCTATCAATAAATCTCCTGGTTGCAAATGATAATCTTGATGATGGATTTTATAGCTTACACTTCCTTTTAATACAAGAACAATCTCTATTTCTTTATGGTAATGGGGATGTTCTTGTCTTACATTGGTAAAAGAAATTGCAAAAGGAAGGTTATTATAATAGCTTATATGTTCTGCTAGCATTCTATGCCTCCTACTAACAATTTTACTAGGGCGCCTAGCACTTAGGGAAAAGCTGATACATTCGTGGAATCTTGCTAAAATAATCTCAAGATCTTGTGATAGCCAAGAAGAATAAAGGGAATTTTCAAATAACACATCATTTATAACAACAAACTTATTGTATCTCAAATCCTTAAAAACTACAATTACTATAAGGCTAATAACAGAAAGGGAGTGTGGAATGAAGATTTTGATTTTAGGTGTTGGAGCCCAGGGCTCAACAGTAGCAAGGCGTATGGACGAAGAAGAAAAGGTATCCCAGGTAATTTGTGCGGATTATGACCCAAAAGCTGTTAATGATTTGGTTAAAGATCTAAAGAAGGGCAAGGGATTGCAGGTGGATGCCAATGATATTGAAAGTATTAAAATGGCGGCCCAAGGTGTAGATCTGATTGTTAATGGACTTCCTCTTCAATTTGGCAAAAACGTGCTAGAAGCAGCTTTGGCGGTAAAGTGTAATTACCAGGATTTTGCGGCTACAGAAGCAATTCATGAAGACTGGGTAGAAGGCATAAAAATCATGTATGACATCTATGGAAAACGTTTCAAGGAGATTGGCAAAACAGCAATTATAGGTACAGGATCAGCTCCTGGGTTAATATGTGTGGCTGCCAGACATACTATGCGTTATCTAGACACTTGTGAAACCATATACAACATTGTATATGAAGGAGTTGAAGCGAAGAGATTCCTCCCATTTTGGTGGTCCCCTGTAACGGCATTAAGCGATATGGCAGGATTACCTAGCGCCTATGTAAATGGAGAGCTTATTAAAGTAGAACCTTTCAGCGGTCCTATTTTTAGGAAGTACGATTACCTTGACAAAGAAATCAAACTTGTAGAACATGACCATGACGAGCCAGTACACATGGGCTTAAATGCCAAAGAATATTTCAAGGATGCTAAGAATATATACTTTAAGTATGCTGGCGCAGGGGTTACCTTTGCAGAACCACTTTACAAATTAGGCCTACTTTCTAAAAAACCTCGAATCTTTGAAGGAAATGAGATCAATACCTTTAATTTGGTTCTGGAGAACATTCCACCAGCACCCAAGTACAAAGAGGAAATAGCAGAGATCTTAGAAGAAGGTTTGATTTCAGATACTGGGGCAATGGTAGTTGAAGCTTATGGAACAAAGGATGGAAAGTCTGTTCGTGTTGAAACTCACGTTTTCGCCCCAGGCTTAGTTGAATCCTTTGAGCGAGCAGGGATTACCAGCGAAATGTACTTGACAGGACAAGGGGGGGCCTTGTTTACCAAGATGTTTGTGGAAGACAAATATACCCAAACGGGCCTAATTTCCTCGGATATGCTTACTTTTGACCAAGTAGATTATTATCGTGCTTGTGCAGAAAAGTTGGATATTACTATGGAAACAAAGGTTGTTGACTTGGACTAGACTATTGACTCTAAAGAAGAAGTTATATTTCAGAGAGATGTAAAAAATGGTTTTAATAAGGAGGAGGAAGACAAATGAATGAAGTTAGAACTCATGGAGTCGCGGGACTAAAAAAGTATGACATGAAAATAAGTAGCATCGTTTTCATGATATATTGTTTAGTGGCTGCGGGTGCTTTTGGAATTGAGGAAATGATTCCAGCATCAGGACCAGGAATAACAATAATTATGTTAATGATTTTCCCCATTATTTGGGCCTTCCCCATCAGTAACCTTGTTGCTGAATGTGGCTCTGTTCTACCCTCTGAAGGAGGGGTTTACGTATGGGTAAAGGAAGCCTTCGGCGAGTTCTGGGGTTTTCAAGCTGGTTGGTGGGGAACGGTTTCCACCTATATTACCAACGGAGTTTATGTTGCTCTAGTAGCTGGCTATGTAAGTCAGTTTATACCAATGACTGCAACTTCAAGTTTTGCATTAAAAATGGGCATGATTCTTATTTTTACGGTTATTAATCTATTGGGAATTCGTGAAGTTGGTAAAGTAAGCTCTGTTCTATCTGTCTTAATTCTATTGGCATTTGGTTTGGTGGCTATTGTTGGTATAATAAACTGGAATCAAAACCCCATGATTCCAATTGTTCCTGAAGATATGGGAATACTAGAGTCAATTGGGGGAGGCATTGGTATCTGCATCTGGATGTACTGCGGTTATGAGTGTATCTCTAACATGGCCGGGGAAGTAAAAGACCCCCAAGTTATTCCAAAGGGACTTCTCCTTGCTATGCCTCTAATCGCTGCAACCTATATACTTCCAACAATTGGTGGACTTGCCAGCATAGGGCAGTGGGAAAGTTGGTCAACAGAGGGTGGATTTGGAGACACAGTAGGTTATGCCTCAGTACTTACTGATAATCTTGGCCAAGCTTGGGGTTACATGTTTTTAGTTATTGCAATAGTATCTCAGTGCGCTATATTTAATACCTACTTGGCTTCAGGGTCTAGAGGATTTTTCGTTTTGGCGGATGATCGCCTTTTCCCACCCTTTATGGTTAAGGTAAGTAAAGGCAGAGGAGTTCCTCATGTAGGTATCCTTTCTTTGGCAGTAGTTACTATGTTCCTTGCTCAATTTGATTTCAGATCTTTGGTTCTAGCTGAAGTGGTATTTATGCTAGCCCTCTACATTATCTTGCCTCTGGCTGTTGTTAAACTTAGAAAAAAATATCCTATTGAAGAGAGAAAGAAGCAAGGCTTGTATGTTATGGGTGGAGGGAAACTTGGTTTATTGTTCTTTGCCGGGGCACCTTTGCTTATTTCCATGTTTGCACTATTAATTAATGGAACCGACTACTTCTTGATTGGCCTAGTTGGTATAAGTACTGGTCCAGTATTCTACTATATTTTCAAAAGACTTTATGGTGGCCTTGCAAAAGTCGATCCAGAAAATCATCCCCTAAATCCAAAAACCAAATTGGGTGTTGGTGATATTATGAGATTTGGCTGGTACGGTCTCTTTACAGGTGTTTTTGCATTTGTGGGTCATTTCTTTCTTATGTGGTACGAAGGAGAATGGGGAGCAGAATACTATATCGAAGAGTGGGAAACTGGATTTTTATCTAACTTCTCTGGAATGATAGATGCCCTTAAAATTGGGGGAATCGTACTAATTGTAATAAGCTTAGTAGTCTTATATATTGGACGTAAAAAAGATCCAGCTCCAAGTTCTTGGTAAAAGTTTATATTGAATACAGCCTAAAGATTTGCATAAATATATTCTTAATGAACCGATAAATCACGAGATGAGTTTTTTAAGGCAAGAGAAAAAGCATGAAGAAAAATCATCTCTAAATAAAGTTACAAAAAATGAAAGGAGACTAAATAAGTACAATGGCTTATAAAATTCTGGTCTTAGGAACAGGTGCACAGGGCTCAACGGTAGCTATGAAAATGGATGAAGAAGCAAAAGTTGATAAAATAATTTGTGCGGATTCGGACC
This sequence comes from Anaerovoracaceae bacterium, assembly GCA_034003765.1. GTDB lineage: Bacteria > Bacillota > Clostridia > Peptostreptococcales > Anaerovoracaceae > JAAZGD01. Next base: position 8,470 of record JAVEXZ010000011.1, read on the forward strand.
ACAAAGCAGTAGACGAACTTGTTAAGACATTAAAAAAGGCCCAAGGCATATATGTAGATGCTGCCGATGTTAAGAGCATAATCAAGGCGGCAGAAGGTGTAGACCTAATAGTAAATGCGCTCCCAATCAGGTTTGCTCCAAATGTACTTGACGCAGCCCTAGCAGTAAAGGCAAACTATCAGGACTTTGCATCCACAGACGTCCTTGATGAATGGTGGCCCAAGTGCATAGAAATCATGTACGATGAATATGGCAAAAAGTTCAAGGAAATAGGTAAAATGGCCATAATAGGTTCAGGTTCAGCCCCTGGGATGATGTGTGTGGCAACAAAAAGTAGCATGAGAGAGGTTGACACCTGCGACGATATCCTGATGATGGTATACGAAGGGGTAGAAGCCAAGAGATTTTTACCCTTTTGGTGGTCGCCATTTACTGCCTTATCAGACATGATAGACCCAACATTTGCCCTAAAGGATGGTGTCCTTGTAGAGACAGAGCCCCACTCATTGCCAGTAACAAGGCACTTCAAAGGTTGCGCCAAAGAAGTAACCCTTGTAGAGCACGCCCACGACGAGACTGTATTCATGGGCCTCAATAAGGACACACATTTTAAGGGAGCAAAGAATATCAACTTTAAATATGGTGGAGTAGGAATAGAGTTTTCTACACCCTTGTATAAAGCAGGACTTTTGAATAGAGAGGAAGAGACCTACAAAGGACGTACATTCATCCCCTTTGACGTTGTCCTATCACACCTTCCACCAGCCCCTAAGTATTACGACGAAATCAAGGAAATCCTAGAAGAAGGCCTTGTAAAGGATGAAGGGGCCTTCGTAGTAGAAATAACTGGTACAAAGGACGGAAAGAATGTACTAGTTGAGACATACGTATATGCACCTGGATGTGAAGAATCCTTTAAGATAGCAGGCATCACAGGTGAACAGTATATGACAGGCCAGTGCGGATCACTGTTTACAAAGATGTTTGTAAATGGGGATTATGAGCAGACGGGACTTATCTCATCAGATATGCTTACATATGAAGAATGCGACAAGTATCTTGCATATGCCGAGAAGCTAGACATTATTCTGGAAACAGAAGTAAAGCATATCTAATCAATACAATTAAAAAATAAAAAGAGAGTATTTCATCTTATTATGGTGGGATACTCTCTCTTTATAGGCGGGAAAATAAATAAACAAAGAAAAATTTTGCGAATAAGGCTGAATTTTCGACAGGTCCGTAATTTTGGAGATTCCCAGCAACTCTTCCACAGTTTAGATTTGAGGTCCCGGTAATATTCACAAAGTCTAAATTTGTGGTTCCAATAACTCTTCCAAAGTCTAAATTTGTGGTTCCAATAACTCTTCCAAAGTCCAAATTAGTGGTCCTGGTAATATTCACAAAGTCTAAATTTGTGGTTCCAATAACTCTTCCAAAGTCCAAATTAGTGGTCCTGGTAATTTTTACAAAGTCTAAATTTGTGGTTCCATTAATCTTCACAAAGTCTAAAGTTGTGCTCTTAAGTAATAAATGGTAAAATAAACATCAAGTCCAAGATAAATGGAAGGGTTTGTGAAATATGAAAAAAACGAAAATAGTATGTACCATTGGTCCTGCCAGTGAAGACCGAGAAACACTAAAAAAAATGATGCTAGCCGGCATGAATGCAGCAAGGTTAAACTTTTCCCACGGTACCCGAGAAGGACACAAGGAAAAGATGGATTTAATCAAAGAACTTCGTCAAGAGCTGGGTCTACATATCTCCATAATTTTGGATACAAAAGGTATAGAAATAAGAACTGGAAAATTTGCTCAGCAGTCGGTTCAATTGTCTGAAGGCCAAAAATTCACCCTTACCACAGATCATGTAATAGGGAACAATGAGATTTGCAGTGTTTCATATAAGGGATTACCAGAGGATGTAAAACCAGGAGAAAAGTTACTAATTGATGACGGACTTATATGCCTAACCGTTGAGCAAATTCATGGTAATAAAATTATTTGCAAGGTAAACAACTCTGGCGAAATCAAGGACTACAAGAGTATAAACGCACCAGGAACTAAGTTGAACCTACCCTTAATTACTGAGGAAGATAAAGAAGATATTGAGTTTGGCATAGAGCAGGATATAGATTTTATTGCTGCTTCTTTTGTAAGAAGATCTTCCGACGTGGAAGAAATGAAACTCTTTTTAGAGGATAGGGGAGCATCTCATATAAAAATAATTTCAAAGATTGAGAACAGAGAAGGTGTTGAGAACCTAAAGGACATAATTGCTGTATCCGATGGCATTATGGTAGCCCGGGGAGATTTAGGCGTGGAAATACCTGCAGAGCAGGTGCCTTTAATACAAAAGGAAATAATAAAACTATGTAATATAGAAGGAAAACCAGTTATTACAGCAACCCAGATGCTAGATTCCATGATTCGTAATCCTAGGCCTACAAGAGCAGAGGTCACTGACGTGGCAAATGCTATCTTTGATGGAACAGACTCTATAATGCTGTCTGGTGAGACTGCAATGGGAAGATATCCAGTAGAAACGGTTAATCAGATGGTAAAGATTGCGGTAATTACAGAAGGTGCATTAGATTATGATAGTATCTTACGAAAAAATGCTACTATAAAAAATTTAAGTGTAACCAATGCCATTGGCCATGCTACTTGTACAAGTGCTCAAGGGCTAAGAGCCATGGCTATATTAACACCTACCGCTTCTGGATATACTGCGGCTGTTGTATCTAGATTCAGGCCTAGGGCGCCAATCATAGCATGTACAACCTCAGATAGGGTAGCAAGGAGCTTATCTCTATATTGGGGAGTTACCCCACTTGTAGTTAGACATCTAGAATCAGATAGCGAAATTTTCAAGGTGGCAATTGATGCTACTATTGAAAAGGGAATTATCAAAAATGGCGACCTAATTGTTATTACCGCAGGGGTTCCTGTTGGCGTAGGCGGAACTACAAATATGTTAAGAATTCACATTGCAGGGGAAGACTTGTAAAAAATGTATAGAGTGAATTACAAAGAATCTCTTAACCTCTTAATAAACCCTATTAAATACATTAAATTCTTTGAAAGTTGTAACAAAAGCACTGGAAGTAATTAAAAAGGAACTGGAAAACCCTATAAAAACCACTAAGAATCCCGGTTATGAAAGGTAGAGTTTTGGGCAAAGTCAACATGGGAGCAAAGAAAAACCCTAAAGCTAAAAATGAAAATCATCTAACAGATGCTCTTAAAAACAGGAGTCATTTGTTGATATTCTTTGTGGTGATTTTTATTTTGGCAAGTAGCCTGTATTTGAGGGTACTTTGGAATAATTATTATGAGGAAACCTCATTGGAAGCTATTACATTAGCCGAATCTGTAGGGTCTCTTCTACATAGCGACCATATAGCTGAGTTATCTGGTAATAAAGGTGATTTAGAAAAAACTGAATATATTATGACAACCTTAAGCCTGTCTAATTTAACCAAGACGTCAGATTCAATCTACTTTGCCTATATCTTAGGGGAAAAGAATGGATACATGGTTTTTATGGCTGATTCAGAGCCCCCAGATTCTCCTGATTACTCACCACCAGGACAGATATATATTGAAGCCACGGATACTGACTGGGAACCCTTTCTTACTGGACAAACAATACTAACTGAGCCAATAACAGACCGTTGGGGTACTTGGGTTAGTGCTATGGTGCCGATTATAGAGCCTGAGGGTGGAGATGTAATCGCTGTCCTAGGCATTGATTACTCTGCTAAGGAGTGGCAGGCCCAGATATGGGAAAAGATGATCCGGGATATTGTCATTTTGTTTTGTGTATTACTCCTTCTAATTGCCTTTATTGGAATATGGATACAGCGATCCTATTTAAGAACTCTTGAAATCCTTTATCATAATGTTTTTGACCAAGCCCCAATAGGGATTGCCGTTCTAAATGACAAGGGTAACTTTATGTCATCTGAATTAGAATATACTAGTTCAAACTCCATGTATGAGGATATACTAGGCAGGACAAAGGAAGAATTAATGAAGATTAGCTGGGCAGAAATTACCCACCCCGAGGACTTGCCATTGGATTTAGAAAAAGCCCAAAAGTTTTTAAGTGGTGGAATCAACGGCTATTCAATGGAAAAACGTTTTATTAGACCCGACGATTCATTCGTATGGACAAATATGAAAATTTCTCGCCTAGAAGGTGTTTCAAATACCAGCGATATGCATTTATGCCTACTTGAGGATATAACTTTGCAAAAAGAAACGGAGAAAAACCTCTTAGAAAACCAACGCAGGGAGGCTCTTATTATGGCTCATTTGCCTGGTATGGCTTACCGAGCTAAGTATAATAATGGTGGAACTATGGTCTTTGTTTCACAGGGTTGCTACAAACTAACGGGTTATGAGCCAGAGAGCTTTATTGATGGAAAGTTATTAGAATATAAAGACATAATGACACCTGAGGGCAGGGACCTGCTTTGTAAGGAATGGCAGCGAACCATCCCCTACAAACTCCCCTATAAATGTGAATATGGGATTACCACAGCAAGTGGAGAAGAAAAATGGGTTCTTGAGATGGGTGAAGGCATCTACAATGATGAGGGCCAGGTAGTTGCCCTTGAGGGAATGATATTTGATGTAACAGATAGACAAGAAGCTGCAAAACAAAACGAATTCTTAGCCTATCATGATTATGTTACAGGTCTATATAATAGGAGGTTTTTCGAAGAAGAGTTTGAGAGAAGAAGAGAAAACGATGAATTCCCTATTGCTATATTACTAGGAGATATCAACAGTTTTAAGGTATATAACGACACATTTGGACATATTGAAGGCGATAATGCACTAAGAAATACTGGGGGGAAAATAAAAGAAGCAATAGGGCAAGGGGACGTGGTTGCCAGAGTAGGTGGGGATGAGTTTGCAATAATCATATCTGGCCTAAATGAGCAGGGCGTAAAGCAATATCTAGATAACATAGAAAGATTATCTGATAGCTTTTTTGAGGATTCCCAAAGCGACAGACTTATAACCATTTCTTGGGGTTATGGTGTTCAAAGGAAAAAGACGGACACACTAGATATGCTTCAGCAAGAAGCAGAGGCATATATGTACAATAGAAAATTCTATAACCACAAGAGTATGAGAAGTAAAACAATAGATGTCATCATGGAAACCCTTTTCACGAAAAGTGAACGGGAAAAAGAGCACTCAGAAAGAGTTGGAAGTTTAAGTGAAGCCATTGCAGTAAAAATGGAGCGCAGACAGGCAGAATTGGACAAGATCCGAGTGGCGGGACTTCTTCATGATATTGGGAAAATCGGTATTGACGAAGCGATACTTAACAAAAAGGAAAAGTTGGATTCCAAAGAGTGGGATTTGATAAAACTCCATCCTGCAAAGGGGGCTGGCATCCTATACAATACAAAAGAATATCAGGGAATTGCCGATATAGTCTTGTCACACCATGAGAGGTTTGATGGTAGTGGTTATCCAAACAAACTAAAGGGTGAATATATACCTTTGGGATCAAGAATAATCGCTGTTGCAGATACTTTTGATGCAATAACCAACGAAAGACCCTACAAGAGGCCTATGAGTATAGAAGCAGCCATAAAGGAAATGAGACGGTCTGCAGGCACCCAACTAGACCCTCAAATAGTAGATGTTTTTATTAAAGAAGTCCTTGGTATGAAAGACGAAAAATAAAGATCTGATAGGCTATTTGAAAAATTCGAAAAAAAGCAGTAAGAGTTGTCTTATAATTTGTAAAGGGATAAGCTAGGAGACAAAAGTATGTTTAGAAAAATGAGAACTATAGGGGTTCCACTATCTAAAGAAGAAACCATTAAAATATTTGAAAAGCAAAAACATGGAGCCCTGGCTGTTAATGGAGATAATGGATATCCATATGGGGTACCTATCAGCTTTGTTTATTCCAATGATAGGATAATATTCCATTGCTCTATCACAGGCCATAAGCTGGATTCAATTAGAAAAGACCCAAAAGTTTCATTTTGTGTAATTGACCAAGACAATATCCTCCCAGAAGAATTTAATACCCTGTATAGAAGCGCAATTGCCTTTGGCAAAGCTAGGGTCATAGAGAATGGCCAGGAAAAAAGAGAGGCCCTAAGAGAAATAGTGAAAAAATACAGCCCAGACTTTATGAAAAGTGGAGAAAAATATATTGATGTTGAATGGGATAATGTTGCTGCCATTATTATCGAAATAGAGCATATGACTGGGAAAGCGGGAGATTAAAGTATCCTCTTATCCTTGTTTCAAAAAAACCATTCCCACTATAAAAATCCTGAACAAAACATTAAATTACTAGCCTATAGAAAATGCTTTATTTAATAGAATTCCTTAAGCAAGAATTTTTACTAAAGAAGGATAATGTAAAACAATTCAAAAAGAACCCTGCAGGTATTAGCTACAAGGTTCTTTTAAGTATAATTAATGATTACTAGGCTTTTGTATATAAGTGCTCTCTTGTTAGGGGGCTATTATTCTGGACTCCTTTTGAGACCAGTACTTGGTGCAAATCTATAACCCCATTGTTAAAGGAAGCAGCGCAAGAGACCAGATATAGTTCCCACATCCTTATAAATTTATCATCAAAGAGGGTGCTTATTTGATCCATAGACTTTAAAAAATTATGGTGCCAGGAGAGAAGGGTTTTAACATAGTGCTGTCGTAAACTTTCTATGTCAAGAGTGTAAAAGGTAAAATCCCCGCAAATATAAAGGATCTCTCTTAAGCTAGGGATAACACCTCCAGGGAAAATATATTTTTTGATCCATGGATCTCCTGGATACTCCTTGAGGGCGCTAATAAAATGTAGTAGAAATAAACCTTCTTTTTTTAGAACAGCATTGATATTTTCGAAAAACAGCGGGTAATTGTCTCTTCCTACATGTTCTATCATACCAACACTTACAACTCGGTCAAAGGTCATCTGGCATGTCTTTAACTTTCTATAATCCATTATCCTAACTTCTAATAAATCCCCTAAGCCTTCCTCGTCAATAGAAGCTTGAAACTTTTTGGCTTGTTCTTCACTAAGGGTTATTCCCAGCCCGTGAATCTTATATCTTTTAGCAGCCTCAATAAGCAGGTCTCCCCAACCACACCCAACGTCTAAAAGACTCATACCTTCTTCTAGATTCAATTTACCAAGGATATGGTGGATTTTGTTTGCTTGGGCTTGATCAAGAGTATCTTCTTTATTTTTGAAATATCCACAGGAATAATTCATAGTTTTGCCAAGCCAAAGCTTATAAAAGTCGTTGCCTATATTATAGTGTGAGGTTACTTCTTTTTTCTGATTTCTTAGGCTGGTAGAACTTTGAATAATTTTTTTTAATGCAAGAGAATTAGTAGAGAAATTACTAATTTGGCTCAGGGCAATATTTAGTGCAGCGAATAAATCCCCCTCGATCTCAATAGCTCTATCCATATAGGCTTCTCCTAAGGCAAGAGAAGTACTGTAAATTAGATCTTTTTTATCAATTGGCTTGTTTACTTTAATAGTAAATAAAGGTGGACCATCTCCTATAGTGAATCCCTCTTCATTTAGAAGGTCAACCGCGAATGGGACATCACTAATTTCTTCTAAGTAGTCTTTTACTTTAGACTTATCAAAATTGAAAATCATTAAATCACCCCTCCAATCATTATTTGTAATATTTGTCGAGTAGCTATAATTATAACTTTGATATATTAACCCTAACACGAGATTACTTGGGATTCAAGGGAAAAACACTTTTAGTTTAGAGATACTATCAAGACTTTTGGATCATTTCTTTTGAGTTTTATAGATATGAATAAGAGCAATTACAATAATGGCTGACAATTATATATTTCCCTCAATTAAATCTTTCAAGCAGTTTTGTGAGGTATGGAATAAATCAACATATTAGAAATTATTGCCAATCCTTTTGCAGTTTTATTGATTCTTTTAGATTTTGGAGTATGGCAACTCCTTATAGCATTATAGACTACAAGGATTACATAAAGTAGATGATGAAATGAACGAATATAAGCAAGGCCTCAAGTCTTACCATACGAGGTCTTGCTATTTTATTTGAAAAAATTCATAATACTTTCTATTCGCTATTGATTAATCATTAACATACTGTTACAATATTGCATAATGTAAATATTTGAATATTACAATGTATCCCAATAGGAGAATGGAAATGGAACATGTTTATCGAACAGACCCAGATTCTTTTACAGAATTAGCGGAGATATTAAAAGCCTTGGCACATCCCCAGAGGCTTTGTATTGTCAAAACCCTATGTGAAAAAGAACGATTAAATGTTGGAGATATGCAACACTGCCTTGGGGAAGCCCAGTCGGCGGTTTCTCAGCATTTAATTAGACTCAAAGCTTCTAACATTATTGTTGGAAAAAGAGAAGGAACAAATATGTATTATTCAATCACTGACCCGAAAGTCCGCACCCTAGCCCAAGCAGTTATCAATGAGTTTTTCTCCCACAAAGAGTAAACTCGCCAAATTATCAAGGAGGATTCTACCATGAAAAAGACAGATTTATTGGTTATTGGAGGCAGTGCTGGAGGTATTTTAAGCGCAACTACTGCACGAAAATCCTATGGCCCAGACATTGATATTACTCTTATCAGAACCACAGACCGAGTAATGGTTCCCTGTGGCATTCCATACATTTACGGAACCTTGCACTGTACATCTAAAAACGTTATTCCTGATGCAGGCTTAATAGATGCTAATGTCAACTTGGTAGTTGGTAAAATGGCTTCAATCGATAGAGAGGCAAAAACAGCCACCACAGAAGATGGAGAAGTATTTCAATATAAAAAATTGATTTTGGCAACAGGATCTCTTCCTATAATTCCCACATTTATACCTGGTCATGACCTTGAGAATGTTGTTACAGTTATAAAAGATCAAAACTATTTGGATGATCTACTTCAAAAAGTAAAGGCTGCAAAAAATGTAACTGTTATAGGGGGAGGTTTTATAGGGGTAGAGTTCGCTGAACAAATTAGTTTACTTGGGAAAAATGTATCCCTTGTGGAGCTAGCAGATGCATGTTTATGGCAGGCCTTTGATAAGCAATATACCGATGAGCTTGAAGTATCACTAAGAGCAAATGGAATTAATCTCTTAACGAATACAAAGGTTACAAAAATTAATGGTGACAAAAAAGTAGAATCCGTGGAACTAGACAATGGTGAAAAATTAAAGGCGGACCTTGTTATTCTAGCCCTTGGAGTGAAAGCAAATGCAACCCTTGCAAAAGACGCAGGCCTTGAGCTTAATGGAAAAGGTGCTGTTGTAGTAGATCAATATATGAGAACTGATGACCCTAACATTTTTGCTGTTGGGGACTGCGCCGAGAAAAATTGTTTCTTTACCCACAAGGATGTTCCAGTGCTTTTAGCTTCATCGGCTGCAATGGAAGCTAAAATAGCGGGTTGCAATGCTTTCCATCTGAGACTCGTTCGTGCCAACAAAGGGACCATCAGTGCTTTTTCCACAAAAGTCTTTGGAAGAACCTACGCAGCAGCTGGTCTTACTCAAGCTAGAGCAGAGCAAGAGGGCTTTAGTATAATGGTAGGAAACTTTTCAACAATGGGCTGTCATCCAGGGTCTTTACCTGGAACTCAAAAGATAGACATTAAGCTGATGTTTTCAAAATGTTCTGGCATTATCTTGGGAGGTCAAGTTTCTGGTAACGACTCTGTTGGCGAGATGATAAATATTATAAGCTTAGCTATTCAAAAGGGAATAACTGCAACAGAACTTAATACTTTCCAAGTTGCTACTCATCCTTTGATATCAGCATCTCCTATAGCTTATCCAATTAATGCTGCAGCCATGGATGCGCTTTCGAAAAACTGTACCCACCTAAATGCAGATCTGGTAATTTAGGAGAAAATACAATAAATTAGATGTTAATAGCAAACCCCTGAACAACTGTTTTCAGGGGTTTCAACCTATTTGGCAGTTTTTCTAACCCTTGACAAAGAGGCTGATTATTGGTAAATTAATAAGCATGAATAAGCAGTAAACATCGGGGTGTGGCGCAGCATGGTAGCGTGCTTGACTGGGGGTCAAGAGGCCGCAGGTTCAAGTCCTGTCACTCCGACCAAAAAACCCACTTTGTTCTTGATACTAATATAGTATCTAGACCAGAGTGGGTTTTTATTTGCGACAAAAGTCTAGTTATATTATATTAGTTGTGTGCCGTTAATGAATAATTCAAATGAAAGGTCCAGATAAGATGCAGCATTTCTGCACATCTTCATGCGAAGAAGAAATATTTCAAAATAATCTATGATGGGGCATATTGCTGTGTCAATCTCGATAAGGAGCAAAGCTTTTTTATCCTCTATAACTAATTTAGAAGAAGTTGCTGAATAGTTTACCCTGTCATGAATATCAAAATTCACTAGGTCCTTATTTGTGACCCGGCTTCGATGCACATCAGCCTTGTCTGCAAGAATAAGGGCTGCAGCAATCTGATTGACTGGGTGGCCTTCCTCTTCATCGTGATTGGCGATTGCCACCATAATAGTGGCTGCATCCTGGTATTCCATACCCATCCTTAATAAGATATTGTAAGCTAGGATCGAGCCGGACATGGCGTGTTGGCTCCGGTTAACGGCATTGCCAATATCATGAAGGTAACCAGAAATTTTACCCAGTTCGATTGTGTGGGTATCACAATTAACTTGCTGGAGGATCTGTCCAACCTTATTTGAAACAAGGCGGGAATGACGAAATGAATGCTCAGTATAGCCAAGAGAAGTCATTTGCAAAGCAGAAGTCTGAAGAAGTATTTTTACCTCTTCACTTTTCTGGACATCAATAATGCTAATGGGGTCAGACATATTTTCTCCTTTAGGTTCGACTTAATAGGTAAGGCTTAATAGCAAACAGTAAATTTTCTGAAGGTCTAATAAATTTATTATATCATTTATCCTTTGCGATGATAGAGGCCTTTTGTAAATGCCTAGCAAAAAAGCGAAATATCACTCCTATAATTCATATCAATTACCTTTCATGCAGCAAAAAGCACCAGCAATGTACTTATTACTGGTGCTAAGATAAATCATTTTGAAATCCTATTTTTGTTTATGAATCTAGAGCCAATTCCGCATCATGAACTAGTTCTCCTATCAGCTCCTTTACAGTCACGATTTTATCAACCCTATAAACATTTGAACCAGCAAAAACCAAACCTTCATCTACATTGCCAGTAACAGAATTTATGAGGGCTGTTGATATACAGTATGGTGAGACCTTGGGATCACATGTTTGTAGACAATCTACGCAGGATGCTATTTTTTTGTTTTCTATAGCTACATCTTTTAAGAACTTGTTATTTATAGCTCTTCCAGGCATTCCAACTGGGCTCCTTAATATGACAATATCATCTTCAGTGGCAGCCAGGTATTCTTCTTTGAATTTTATATCTGCATCACATTCATCAGTAGCCACAAACCGTGTCGCCATTTGAACACCACTAGCCCCACCTTTTATGCATTCAGCAATATCTTCACCGCTATAAATACCACCTGCTGCTATAACTGGGATATCTACATTGAACTTTTCCTTAAAAGGTTTTATCATTTCAATAACTTCCCTTACGATGTCCATAACTGGTGTTCTGTCTTTTGAAGTCAAAAGCTCCTCAGTAAAGCCAAGGTGGCCGCCAGCTTCAGGACCTTCCACAACTATCATGTCAGCTGTTCTACCATAATTTTTCTCCCAGTAGCGGAGTATAACCCTAGCGGCTTTACCCGAAGACACTATAGGGGCTATACGAGTTTTAAACCCTTTTACATATTCAGGCAGTTTTGTGGGCAGTCCTGCCCCAGAGATAATCAAGTCAATACCACCTTGGGCTGCAGCTCGAGCCAGTTCATCATAATGGTTCATAGCAACCATAAGATTGATTCCTATTATTCCTTTTGGTGACAAGTCCCTTACTTTAAGTAACTGCTTTTTCAAAGCACGCAAATCAGCCTTCAACTTATCGCTATAGAAGTCAGGTTCGTCATGTCCTAGGTTCACCCCTGCAAGTACCCCAACACCACCTTCATTTGCAACAGCTGCTGCAAGACAGGGGCCAGATACTCCGATTCCCATTGCCCCTTGGACAATTGGAATCTCCGCTATTAAACCATTGATATTAAGTTTGGGAATTTTCATGTTTCTACCCCTTTATATTTTAATAACTCTTAAAACATCTTCTGAAAAAAATATATTACCACAAATCTCTGTATTTAGCCACAAATAACCCAGCAATAACCAATATTTCCTGATCACAAAAAACTGTATTTCTAGATAGTCCTTCAAGATTAAAAGAACCGGCCAAGAAAAGCTAATATAGCTAATCCAAGGCCGGTTTAATTGATTCAATATTATTTTACTTAAGCAAATGTGAATCCCAATATTAAGAATACAACTATTGAAACAGCAAAAGGAATTGCAACCAGTGGAGCCGAGGTCTTAAAGTAATCCACATTGGTTACTTGAGTTGATGCTGCAGTTAAGATTACTGTGTCGCTATAAAGACAGATATGACCACCGAAGCAGACTGCAGAAATAAGTGCCCCTGATGCTAATGCGTAAGGAACTCCTAATGCCATTGCTAAAGGCCCAACAATTGGGAATGCTATGGCCGCTAAGCCCCAGAAGCTTCCTGAAGCAAAAGATAGAAGTCCAATAACTACAAATATCATAACAGGTAGGAAGGCTGGATTAACTGTTCCGGTAGCTCCTTCAATTAACATATCGATAAGACCTAAAGATGTGTTTACATCTACAAACATGTAAGCAAGTAAAATAATTATGATAAGAGGGAACATATCGGTAAGGCCTCTCATAAGGGAGCTAATGAACTGATTAAATGTCATAAGCTTTTGTGGGAGGTACATAATCAGACATAATATAATAGCTAAGAATAGACCTACAACCATATCTTCAGTAACCACTGTTACTATTGCGACTAAGATAATAGGTGCCAAGAAGTTGATAGCTCTTAATTTCTTGCCTTCCATAGTTTTTTCTTCGTCAGGTAGTTCCACTAAAGCAGCCTTTGATTCAGGAGAAAGAACTTCTCCTGTTTCTAGTGCTCTGGTATTTGCTTTTTTCATAGGTCCAAATAGGGGAATGATTCCTAATATTACTAGAGGTACTGTTAGTACAGCAAGCCATCCATACGCAATGAAAGGTATTGCTTGAATATAAGCAGCTACTGCAGATAGTTCACCAGTCATTCCTGCAGTTTCCATCTGTGTTCCCATGAAAGCGCCCCAGGTGGAGAAAGGTATAATGGCACAGACTGTAACTCCAGTAGAGTTAACAATATATGCAAGCATTTCTCGAGGAACTCTATGTTCGTCTGTAAGATCACGAACGGCAGCACCTACAGCAAGGCAATTAAGATAATCATCTACAAAAATAATAATACCTAGAACCCATGTACCTAGTAGAGCTGATTTTCTTGTTTTTAGTAGCTTTTGGGTTATGCTTGAAAAACCAAGAACCCCACCAGAGTCCTGCATCAGGGCAATGAGAGCACCGAACAAGGCCACAACAAGTAAAACCCATACAGTTCCATCATCTGTGGCAGTTACATAAAAACCGTCAATGAACCCCATGAAACCATCTACAGGGTTGAAGTTAGCTAGCATTATGTATGCAGCTACAACTCCTCCCAAAATGGATATGAAAGTGCTTTTTGTCCAAAGAGCGAGACCCAGCACCAACAAGATGGGGATAAGAATAAGTATTCCGTATTCCATTTCTACTCCTTTCACTAATAAAACTTATTATAATTACTGCCAGTGGCAGGTGGAAACGAATTTAAAGATAGCTTTTTTCAGTAAGTAAAATTCCTGCGATTGCTAGAGCGAATATCTTGGCATTATCCATAAGCCCTTGTATGGACATATATTCATTTTCTTCGTGGCAAGTGTCTTCTTCCCCTGGGAATATTGGCCCCCAAGATACTGTGTTGGGAATTGCTTTGGCATAGGTTCCACCGTACTCTAAAACGAATTCATTTGGAGTGTTGGTAACCCTCTCATAAGCATCAGCGAATACCTTTAAGAAGGGTTTATCCTTACTGACATAAACCGCAGGCATGGTGTTAGTTTTGCCAATTGTTCCATGAAACTCCTTGGCTAGGTCTTTAAATCTATTGCTAATATCCTCTTCTGAGGCCCCATAAGGAAACCTTATATTAAAGTTAACATGAAGTTTTCCTTCTTCAGTAAATGCTAAAGTAGGGGATATGGTGTTCCTATGAACATATTCTCCCTTGTAATACTCACTGGAGCTTTCTAATTGAATGCCTTCACCGAAAACTGAATGGAATTTGTCTCCAAGCATGGTTATGAAATCGCTTAAATTGTTCTCTTCTATCTTTTGCTCTTCTATATATTCTTTTATTTTCCCTCCCATAATGACTAGGGCATTCTCACCTTTTTCGGGTTGGCAAGAGTGAACGGATTGGCCTTCTGATTTTATGATTTCACGAGACCCATTTGAGTTTTCTATAACTGCTTCACATTCTCCTGGCACAACATTAGTTGTTTTTCCGGCTGTTATTTTTTTAAGGCTAGATTCTTTTGTTAGGGTATTAGGAAGGTCAATGGGAATTATTAATTCTATATCCATTAGCCCTTTTTCGATATTGCATATAGGGAAAGAACCGTCAGGGGTGAAGCTGTAGTCTGGAAGAGGATATTTTTGAACATATGCCTTCATATCCGTCCAAGCAACTTCCTCTTGTGTTCCTAATATTAACTGAACTTTTTTATGGATCGGGAGATTTAGCTTTGCCACAGCCTTCATGGCATATAATACTGCGACAATTGCTCCCTTATCATCTAAGGTTCCTCGGCCATACATTTTTTCGTCTTTTATTGTTGCTTTGAAGGGTGGCATTTCCCACTTTGATAGATCTCCAGGGCTTACAACATCAACATGGGATAAGATTCCTAAGATTTCATCCCCCTGGCCCATCTCAATTAGTCCAATTTGTTCATTAAGAAGGCTTTTGGATGAAAACCCCAAATCTTCCCCTAAGGCCAAAGCATATTTTAATGCTATTCCCACCTGGCCCAAGTCATCAGAAACTGATGGTATTTCTACGAAATCTCCAAGAGATTTTACCATTTCTTCTTGATGGTCATCTAGGTATTGGAGTAGTTCTTCTTCATACATTTTATTACCTCCGTCAATAAAATAACATGTTATCTAAAATAAAAGATAACATGTTATTTTTTGCTTGTCAATAATTAAAATGAATTATTAAATTACTTCATAAGGCCCTTAAAAATTGCTGTAAGCATTTGTCTTGTAGCATGGCCCATATGGAAATTCCCTTTATTAATAATCCAGTCCAAGAATACTCCACGTTCAGCCCGGAGCAAAATCTTTTCCAACTCTTCATTAGTGCAGCTTAAGTCATATCGTTCACGGAGAGAATGAATTAGCTTTGCATCCTGCTCTTCGTATCCTTGTTCATCCATAGTAATAAGGAGAGAACGGTTATCATGAAGTACATTCTGAGATGTAAAATAAACCCGCAATAAATCATAACCAAGCTTTATTGCTAGATTCTGATTCATTGTTACATTCATTTCGATATACTCTTGGTATGTGCAGTTCTCGTCTAAATCGAAGGCTAATTCCCATTCCTTAGTAAAAACATCACGGAATAGGTCTAAAATGATCTCCTCTTTTGTCCCATAGTATTTATATAGTGCTCCTGTTGTAACACCTGCTTGGGCAGCAATTTCTCGAACTGTAGTACCTTTATAACCGTATTCAACAAATAGACGTTTTGCACATCGTCGGATATTCCCTTTTGTATCTTCTGCTTTTTTGCTTAGATTTTTTCTCATAATATGACCTCCGTAGTTATGATATTTTATCATAAAACTCTATAATGTCCTATCCTTAGACTAGTGTAATAGCAAGGGACTTGCATATAGTTGTTTGAATGTATAAAATAATATTTAATTTTTTATGCCTTGCAAACAATTGTCCCACATGATAGATTATTAAGATGATATTTTAATTGGTAGGAAGCCGCCATAATATTTATGAGAAAATACTAGGAGGATGCCATGAAATTGCAAGGAGATAAAGTTATATTTAGTTTTAGCAAAGACCATGAACCTGTTTTGCGTGTGCCTGCAGGGACCACCTTGGAAATAGAGACATTAGACTGCTTTTCCAATCAATTAAGGGATTCCCACGATACCATGGACCAGCTAGATTGGGACAGGGTTAATCCTGCAACTGGGCCTATATATATAGAAGGTGCAGAACCTGGAGATACCTTAAAGGTAACGATACACAGTATCAAACTAAATGAAAAAGGTACTATTTGTTGTCTGGAAAATGAAGGAACCCTTGGACATATGATAGAAGGCAGCCATATTAGGGTTGTAAAGGTTGAAGGGGATACCGTAAAGTTCTTGGACAAGTTCGATATTCCAACCCAAAAGATGGTTGGGGTTATTGGTGTTGCCCCTAAGGGGGAAGCTGTAAATACTGGAACTCCAGGCCCCCACGGTGGGAATATGGATACCATTCTAGTTGCTGAGGGAGCAACTGTATATTTCCCTGTTGAGCATCCTGGGGCCTTATTTGCCATGGGAGACGTTCATGCTGCTATGGGAGATGGTGAGATTGGAGTTTCGGGTTTAGAGATCCCTGCAGATGTAACAGTAACCCTTGATGTTATTAAGGGGAAAGCTCCAGAATATCCAGTCCTTGAGAATGATGATGTGTTTGCAATCCTTGTATCAAAGACCACTGTGGATGAAGCAATATCTACCGCCACTGAGTTAATGTGTCGATTCCTAGAACCTAGGATGGATATAACAAGGCCTGAGATTGTTATGCTAATGAGCCTTGTTGGTAATGCACAAATATCCCAAGTTGTAGATCCAGAAAAGACCGTTCGCTTCGTTTTTCCTAAGAAGTATATGAAAAAAGCGGAGTTTTAGATATAGTCATCATTAGATTTTTACAGTAAAAGGAGGAATTAAAATTATGTCACAACAAAAGACCCTTGAAAGTATGGGTTACAAACAGGAGTTAAGAAGAACTCTTAGCACCACAGACCTTGTAGTATACGGACTTATTTTTATGGTGCCTATTGCACCTTTTGGTATTTATGGCACCGTTATGTCAATTTCCGAAGGAATGGTTGTTCTAGCCTATCTTATTGGTATGGTGGGAATGATATTTACAGCCTTCTCATATTGGAGAATGTCTGAGGAGTTTCCAATTTCAGGCTCGGTTTATGGATATGCAACTCACGGAATCGGAAAGGGTGTTGGTTTCGTATCGGGTTGGGCAATTTTATTAGACTACATTTTAGTACCTGCACTTCTTTATGTTGTAGCCGCCGTTGCCTTGGGGTCCATTATGCCCTCGGTGCCTTTTTGGGTATGGATTGTAGGCTTCGTTACCTTTAATACAATTATAAATGTCGTTGGTATTCAATTTACAGCAAGACTTAACTGGATAATGTTAATTTTTGAAGTAATCGTATTCGCTATATTCTCAGTTGCTGCAATTATGTATATTTCAAATAATCCTGATGTGTCATTCACCTTGGATCCAATCTTTAATGGAGACAATTTTAGCATGAGCTTGGTATTATCAGCTGTTTCTGTTTGCGTTCTTTCATTCCTAGGTTTTGATGGTATTTCAACCTTGGCAGAAGAATCAAAAGGAGGACCTTCATCTGTTGGTAAGGCCAGTATATGGGCCTTGGTAATAGTAGGCTTTTTCTTTATCATCCAGACCTACCTAGCTGCATGTGTAGTACCTTGGGAGGGCATTGAGACCTTTGCGGATATCGACTCTGCCTTCTATGAAGTAGCTCATACTGCTGGTGGTGCAGGGGTTATGTGGATTTGTGCTTTGGCTACAGGCCTTGCTTGGGGTATTGCTGACTGTTTGGTAGCTCAAGCTGCTATCTCTCGTATTCTTTATTCTATGGCAAGAGACGGTTTCTTACCTAAGGCATTAGCTAAAGTTCATCCAAGATTCCAAACCCCTCACGTATCTACAATATTTGTAGCTATTATTTCTCTTGTTATAACTTTGGGGTTCACACAGGGTATTCAAGACTTAGCAGAGCTGATTAACTTTGGAGCACTTTCAGCCTTCATTATTTTGAACTTCACTGTGGTCTACTATTTCATATACAAGAAAAAATCCAAAAGATACTTTATTCACCTAGTTCTACCTCTTATTGGTTTCGTTGTAATAATCATTGTTTGGGCTAGTCTATCTGCACAAGCAATGAAGCTTGGACTTATTTGGGTAGTAGTGGGAATAATTCTATATAACATCATTACTCGAGTAATGAAGAAGGACGTAAAACTAGAAGTATAATTTTCAAAAGATCAAGAACGGTATATATATTTACGATAAAAAGAGAGGCTTTATTAGGAGAGGCCTCTCTTTTGCATCCTTGAAGACCTTGCTTTGTTACCTCATACTGAAAAAAATGTTAGTTGGGAGTTATTTGCACTAAGGTGTTCTTGTGAACAGTGGAGAACAATATAGCTATTGGGAAGAGATTGCCAGATAAGACTTGGAGACAGAAGAAGCTATGTTTGCCCAGATAGATATTTTTATGTTGTTTTTATAACATTAGCTGTTCAAAGTGCCATAAATAAGGCCCCAAAACATGGTTACTTTTACATCATTTTTGAGATATAATGAGTACTAATGAGGAACAATCTATTTGAGAATATGACTGCTAAGGAGAACCAAAATGTCTAATAATAAAAAAGAGACGGAAAGAGCTGAACTACACAGAACTATATGGTCCATAGCCAATGATTTGCGGGGAAGTGTTGATGGTTGGGATTTCAAACAGTATGTTCTAGGGGTCTTATTTTACCGCTATATATCTGAAAACTTAACTAGTTATATTAACCAAGGAGAAAAAGAAGCTGGTGGGGAAGACTTTGATTATACCAATTTATCTGATGAGGAAGCGGAAGAAGCTCGCGAAGACTTAGTGAACACAAAAGGCTTCTTTATTCTACCCAGCCAGCTTTTTCAGAATGTGCGAAAACATGCCCCACATGACGAAAACCTAAATGAAACTTTAGAAAGGGTTTTTAAGAATATAGAATCATCGGCCCAAGGCTTTGATAGTGAAGATGATTTCAAAGGACTATTTGATGACGTAGATGTAAACAGTAACAAGCTAGGGGGCACGGTAGCCAAGAGAAACGAAAAATTAGTCAAACTTATTAATGGCGTTGGGGAAATGAAGCTAGGTGATTATAAGGATAATACCATAGATGCTTTTGGAGATGCCTACGAATTTCTAATGGGTATGTATGCCTCAAATGCTGGCAAGAGTGGGGGAGAATACTATACTCCTCAAGAAGTGTCGGAGTTGCTTACCCGACTTACGGTAATAGGTAAGACAGAGGTTAATAAGGTATATGACCCTGCTTGCGGTTCGGGATCCTTGCTCCTAAAATTCGCTAAAATTTTAGGAAAAGAAAATGTAAGGCAAGGCTTCTTTGGCCAAGAGATAAATATCACTACGTATAACCTCTGCCGTATAAATATGTTCTTGCATGACATCGACTTTGATAAGTTTGAAATCGAACATGGAGACACTCTAATAGACCCTCTTCATTGGGATGAAGAACCTTTTGAAGCTATCGTATCCAATCCACCTTATTCAATAAAATGGGATGGGGATAGCAATCCTCTTTTGATTAACGATCCTCGTTTTTCACCTGCTGGAGTGCTTGCTCCAAAGAGATATGCAGATTTTGCATTTATTATGCACAGTCTCTCATGGCTTGCAACTAATGGAACAGCAGCAATTGTTTGCTTCCCTGGTATATTATATAGAGGTGGAGCTGAACAGAAAATAAGAAAATATCTGGTGGATAATAACTTTGTGGATTGTATTATTCAATTACCTAGTAATCTTTTCTTTGGGACTAGCATAGCAACTTGCATTATGGTTCTAAAAAAATCAAAAAAAGAGAATAGAACATTATTTATAGATGCATCAGAAGAGTTTGTAAAGGTTACAAATAATAATAAATTGGATGAGAATAATATTGAGAGGATTATAGACGCTTATAAACTCCACACTGGGGAAGAGTATTTTGCCGAACTAGTAGAAAATGGCAAGATTGCTGAACAAGATTATAATCTCTCAGTATCTTCATACGTAGCATTAGAAGACACTAGAGAAGTGGTGGATATTAAAGTATTAAATGCCGAAATCGAAAAAATCGTTGCCCGTGCTGATGTTTTGCGAAAAGAGATCGCAGAGATAATCGCAGAAATCGAGGGAACAAAGCATGAGTAAATTAGATGAGTTGATTAAAGAATTGTGCCCAGATGGGGTAGAGTACAGAAGTTTAGGTGACGTTGTAAACATTCTAGATAATTTACGAAGACCAATCACCAAGAAAGATAGAAAACCGGGAGTATATCCTTATTACGGTGCAAATGGTATTCAAGATTATGTGGAAGATTTTATTTTCGATGGAATGTTTTTACTGGTAGGTGAGGATGGTAGTGTTATCAATACAGACAATTCGCCTATACTGACATGGGCAGAAGGCAAAATATGGGTAAATAATCATGCTCATGTGTTGTCTGAAATAAAACAAATTGCTTTATTGAGATTTATATATTTTGCTTTGCAAAACACTGACGTTAGTTCGATAGTTAGAGGAGTGCCCCCAAAAATAAACCAGAAAAGTTTAAGAGATATAAAGCTACCTATTCCACCTATCCCAGTCCAAAAAGAAATCGTACAAATCCTTGACAAATTCACTTCTTTAGAAGCTGAGCTAGAAGCTGAGCTAGAAGCTGAGCTAGAAGCTAGAAAAAAGCAATATGAGTATTACCGTGATTCATTATTCAAATTTGAAGGGCAAAGAAATTTTTTGGTTCAATGGTTGAGGTTGAGCGAAATAGCTGATATTGGCACAGGAAGTAGTAATACTAACGAGGAATTGGAAAAAGGCGATTATCCTTTTTTTGTCCGATCTCAAGAAGTTCGTCAAAAAAATGATTTTGAATTCGATGAAACCGCAATTATCACCTCCGGGGATGGGGTAGGCGTTGGGAAGATTTTTCATTATGTAGAAGGGAAGTATGCTTTGCATCAAAGAGCGTATAGAATGCATATTACAAATGAATGTATTCTTCCTAGGTACTATTTCTATTATATGAAAAGTACATTTTTGCAATATATAGAAAAAAACTCATTCCATTCATCCGTAACATCAATACGAAGACCTATGCTCAAGAATTTCCCTGTTCCTGTCCCTTCCATCGCCGAGCAAGAGCGCATCGTTGCTATCCTAGATCGTTTTGATGCCCTTGTTAATGATATTACAAAAGGTTTGCCTGCTGAGATAGAGGCAAGGCGAAAGCAGTATGAATATTATCGTGATAAGCTACTTACATTCAAGGAGAAGATTTCATGAGTAACTACAATATAGTTGCATCTACTAACGAAGCTACCGTTGTTTCTGAATATGTCCCTGATTTTTATCGCTCTACAGATTATCAGAGTGAGGCAGATTTAGAGAAGAGCTTTATAAAGCGTCTTTGCGAGCAAGGTTATGAATATATTAGCCTTAGTTCTGAGGCGGCTTTAATTAACAACTTGCGAAAGCAACTTGAGCTGTTAAATAGTTTTTCCTTTTCTGATGATGAATGGAGCGGCTTTTTCACCCAAAACATTGCCAGTACCAATGAAGGCATTGTAGAAAAAACTCGCAAAATCCAAGATGATCATGTACAGATATTAAAGAGGGATGATGGCACCACCAAGAATATTTATTTAATTGATAAGAATAATATTCATAACAATAGACTCCAGGTACTAAATCAGTACGAAGAGTCAGAAGGCAATCATGAAACTCGTTATGATGTTACTATACTGGTTAATGGGTTGCCTCTTGTTCATACAGAGTTAAAACGCAGAGGGGTTCCAATTCGTGAGGCTTTCAATCAGATCAAAAGGTATCAACGGGATAGCTTTTGGGCGTCCTCAGGACTTTATGAATATATTCAACTATTTGTAATATCAAACGGCACCCACACTAAGTATTATTCGAACACTACCCGTAATCAGCACATAAAAGAAGCAGGCCCTAGCAGCAGTCATAAAAGCAAGAAAACCAGTAATAGTTATGAATTTACAAGTTATTGGGCTGATGCTTCTAACCGACCTATCTCTGACCTCGTAGACTTTACCAAAACATTTTTTGCAAAACATGCAATTCTTAATATATTAACCAAATACTGCGTATTTACTTCAGAAGATTTGTTGCTTGTTATGAGACCATATCAAATTGCTGCAACGGAGAAGATACTTAACCGCATAGAGATTTCCACTAATTACAAAAAACTTGGAACAGTTGATGCAGGAGGATATATTTGGCATACAACGGGATCTGGTAAGACCCTTACAAGCTTTAAGGCTGCTCAGTTAGCTACCAAGCTACCCTTTATCGAAAAAGTACTCTTTGTTGTAGACCGTAAGGACCTGGATTATCAAACAATGAGAGAATACGACAGGTTTGAGAAGGGTGCAGCTGATAGCAGTACATCTACAAGTGTATTAAAAAAACAATTAGAAGATTCTAGTTCGAAAATAATAATAACAACGATTCAAAAACTGGATATTTTTATCGGTAGGAATAAATCCCACGATATCTACAAAAAACATCTTGTTTTAATATTTGATGAATGCCATCGGTCTCAATTTGGCCAAATGCACAGGGCTATTACAAAGTCTTTTAAAAACTATCACCTTTTTGGATTTACAGGGACCCCAATATTTCCGGGGAATTCACCTAGCGGCGGCAACCCTATGCTAAACACTACAGAACAAGCCTTTGGAGATAAACTTCATGTTTATTCCATAGTTGATGCAATTAATGACGGTAATGTGCTTCCTTTCAGGATTGATTATATCAATACCATAAAAGAAAAAGACGATATTTTAGATGAAAAGGTAAGGGCCATTGATACTGAAAGAGCCTTGTCAGAGCCAAAGCGTATAAGTGAAGTAACAAAGTATATACTTGAACATTTTGATCAAAAAACCAAAAGAAACAGTTCCTACTCCCTAAAGGGGCGGAGACTTATGGGGTTTAACTCTATCTTTGCCGTAGCCTCCATACCAATGGCAATGAAATACTATAGAGAATTCAAAAGACAATTAGAAGAAGCAAATAGAAAACTCTCAGTTGCTGTCATCTATAGCTTTAGTGTAAATGAAGATGATCCTGAAGATGGATTACTTGAAGAAGCCTTTGAAACCGACAGACTTGATAAATCATCACGAGATTTTTTAGATGAGGCTATCAAGGATTACAATCAGACATTCAAGGTTAACTTTGATACTTCATCAGAGAAATTCCAGAACTACTATAAAGACCTTTCCCTTAGAGTAAAAAGTCGTGAGGTGGATTTACTTATTGTAGTCAACATGTTCTTAACAGGATTTGACGCTACAACATTAAACACCCTTTGGATAGACAAGAACCTAAGACAGCATGGGCTTTTGCAGGCATTTTCCCGAACAAACCGTATTCTTAATTCTGTTAAAACCTTTGGCAATATTGTATGTTTTCGAAACCTTAAGCAAGCAACAGACGACGCAATCGCTTTATTTGGAGACAAGGAAGCTGGGGGCATAGTCTTATTAAAGACCTATGAAGAGTATTACAATGGGTACGATGAAGACGGGCAACACCTACAAGGATATGCAGAACTCATTGCACGCATCCAAAAAGACTATCCCTTGGGATCACCAATCATTGGAGAAGAGGCTCAAAAGGACTTCATCCGTCTATATGGAGCAATTCTAAGATTGAGAAATATTCTCACTGCCTTTGACGATTTTGAAGGAGATGAGATTTTAAGCCAAAGAGATATCCAGGATTATCAAAGTATCTACATCGATTTGTACCAAGACTATAGAAAGGATAAGGATTCGGATAAAGAGAACATAAATGACGACATTGTTTTTGAATTAGAATTGATTAAACAAATCGAGGTTAATATTGACTATATCCTGATGCTAGTTAGTAAGTACCGCGACTCAAACAAGACGGACAAGAGTATTCGTATTCAGATCGATAAGGCCATAAGTTCCAGCATTGAACTTCGCAGCAAAAAAGAATTGATAGAGGGCTTTATAGATCAAATCAATATTGGGACCCAGGTAGAGGATGATTGGCATAAGTTCGTATTGACCCAGAAAGAAAATGATTTAGCAGATATTATCAAAGACGAAAAACTAAAAGCTGATGAAACAATAAAACTCATGGATAGGGCCTTTAGGGATGGGGCTATGAAGACTACGGGGACAGATATAGACAAAATTCTCCCTGCAGTTTCCAGATTCTCTGGAGGCGGTAAAAGAGCCAGTAAGAAGCTGGATGTTATAGAAAAACTAATAGCCTTTTTTGAAAAATACCTGGGTTTGGTTGGCTAGTCCAATAAAGAAAGGTCTTCTATTGCCTTCTTTATTCTTTCAATGGCTATGTCTTTATCAGGTTCTTCGTAATGCATAATTTCCATGAGGTAGTTCCAAAATACTGTAAATAAATCATTGCTTGGGACAGAAAGAAAAACGAATGGAGGAGTGGTTTTTAACATAATCATGCCATGGCCTTCCTTTGCACATATAGAGCAACCTAAATCATTGGCTACTTCATCTATATAGACATGGTAATTATCATATTCTTCTAGTAAATGGACCATATTTTGTAAATGTTGAACATATTCTTCACGGGTGTAATAGATTCCAAGGTCATCTAAGCCTGCTAAATGATCAACAAGGACCTCCCCCTTATTGAAAGCATCTTTGCTAGGGATTGAAAGGATCTCTCTTACTGTGTATTTCATTAAAAGTGTTTTTAGGGTCGCTTGCCTTTTTTTATGTGAACCCATAACCTCATGGACATCTTCTTGGGGGTTCCTTTGTAATATGGATTCTAGAATATCATTTTTCATAGAGACAGCTGATAGAGAGGAGGTTTTCATAATAGTTGTTCCTGACCTGTTTAACAAATCGCAAAAAATATCGAAATAGATTGATGGGTCAGTTATTGTAAGAATAGACATTAAAGGTTTGCAAAGGTCCAGATATTGTTCGTACTGCTTTTCCATTGAGGCCACAGCCTCTTTTTTTGTGAATAAAAAGGTTGTGGAATCTCTAATGGATCCGGACAGATCCTCAACTGAATTTGAAGACATGGCACAAAGACCTGGGGCAACAAATAGTGTTGTTCTGAAAACACCGTCACGAACTTTTGGGTAATAGTATGGTTCGATGCAGCCTGTTATGTAAAGAGGCATCCAAGCCTTAATGTTTTCTAAGACCTCTTGAGGTCCTCTACTAAAATCGTGGATTATCTTTATCTTGTTGCCATTTGATAGGCTAGTCTTAATTAGCTGGAACAAATCTTCTATAAATTTGTCATCCCTTGTAGCCCAGGCCAGATCTTCGTCTGTAAAAAGGAGGAGGGTCCTGGGTGTTTTTTCCTTAGCCACCATTTGAAAAAAATCCAATGCGGCCAAACATTTGCCCTCATCCTTTAAGTACATAGAGCAGCTGCAGTGAATTGAATGTTTTCTATCAATTTTTTCGATATTGGTCGTGGCATTAGGGATGGTATAGGTTAATTCATCAGTAAGTATTGTTTTTTTACTGGAATCTATAAGCAACCAATTATATATTGCTTCTGCTAGCCTTGCTGAATCCATAGTAGAGCCAGGTTCTAAACCCAACAAGTGAACTACAACATCCCTTTGGGCCGGTGTTCTTATATGCCTTGAGAAAAACTGAGAGAAGTCTTCAATGTAGGAGGCATTTTTTACTGGGGATCTACCACCAGTTTTTAATCGGCTAATGTAGGAAGAATCAAGGGAAGAACATAGGGCTAATTGTTGGTTTGTCGTTTTTGTTATATCCATTAACATAGTTAGTTTATCGTGGAATTTCAATACATCACCCCCCTTATACCTATATTTTAGTCTCGATTATTGGAGAAGTCAAAGAATTTGTCACAAAACGTGCCAAATTACATAATATTTTGTCAATGACAAATCATGGTATTGGGGTTTAGTCGTGATAATGTAAGTTATAATCAGTCAAAGAGATAAATATGAAGAGAGGACTGAAGGCTCTCATTTTGTGTTTCTTACACATATATTTAAGGGGGGGGAGGAGATTTAATATGAGAAGTAGAATATTATCAATTGTATTGGCCTTACTACTTGTTTTATCAAACGGTTCCTTTGCACTAGCATTGGAGTCAGGGCCCCAAAGTAGCGGTTTTTATGATATGCCTAATGATTGGTCAACAGTAGCCCTAAGCAATGCTGTAGACAATGGCTTGCTTAAGGGATATCAAGTAGATGATAAAACTTTTATCTATGGGAAAAACCCAGTAACAAGGGCTGAGATGGCTGCCGTTATAAACAGGGCATTTGGAGCCACAGTTAAGGCGGATATTTCAGGAGCAGGAGATGTTGCCGCAAATAGGTGGTATGCAGATGAGATGGCAAAGGCTGTAAATATGAGGGCCTTTTCAATGGACACTCAAATGCGGCCTAATGATAACATTACTAGAGAAGAGGCATTTGTAGTTTTATCCAGAGTCTTTAAGATAACAAGTGTAGACGAAAACCTTGTAGCCCTAAATAATTTTTCTGACAAGGAGCAAATTAGCGGCTGGGCAAAGAAAGGCCTTTGTGGCATGGCAGAGGCTGGATATATAAAGGGATCTAATGGGATGTTGCTTCCTTTGGCAACTATATCTCGAGCTGAGTTTGCCGTTGTTATGGACAACTTGGTTAAAGAGTATATTACCCAACCTGGAACCGTAACCCAAGTTGCTGCTGGGGGAAACGTTTTGGTTCGCTCAGAAGGTGTAACATTAAAGAACCTAACAGTTAAGGGGGATTTAATAATAGGTGATGGAGTTGGTGAAGGGGAGGTCATTCTTGATGGAGTAATTGTAGAAGGCAAGGTCATTGTTCGAGGTGGTGGCCCAAACTCTATAATTATCCGTGGCAATTCAGATATAGGAAAAATCATTCTTACTAAGATAAATGGTGAGATAAGAGTGGTTGTTGAAGGCGATGCAGATGTTGAAATAATATATGTAGATGATGGGTCTGACGATGTTATCCTTCAGGGCACAGTTGGGCTTATGGAAATCGCTGGTGATAATATAACAGCAAGGGTAGAGACTTCTATGGAAGGACGTGTAATAATCACTGGAAACAGCTCCTTTGTAATATTTGGAGATGTGACAGTTGGTGATACTTTAATTCCTGCTGGTGGCGGAGGCGGCACGGGCACTAGTGGCGGTGGAGGTGAAAGCACAATAATTCCACCTACACTAAGCATAACAGTTTCAGCTGGAGCATTTGTACCAGGAGAACCTGGTGAATTTTATATATCGACAAATGCCAACTCTTATGAAGGTGTAATGACAAGATTTGAAGTAGTACACAATTTCAATGGTGTCGAAGAAGATGATGAAAACGAGGTTGAGAATATCCAAGTAATTGAAGAGCTGGAATATCTTGATTCTGAAAATGAATGGGTTGCGTTAGACCATATAGTGCCACCTTCACCTTTTGCAGACAATCTAATCACTGAAACAACTTATTGTCGATTCACATTTGATGACAGTGCAGCTGGTCAGTCGTATGAATTTACACTCAATATAGTTAGAGATGACGATGGCCTAATATTAGCATCGACATCTGCAACCTTTAATGTATATTCTCAGGAAAGTGAATTTGAGTTTGATGAAGAAAGACAAACAATTACAAAATATATAGGTGGAAAAGCCAAGGTAATTGTACCTGAGAAAATTGGAGACATTGAAGTTATTTCGATAGAAGGAGATCCACTATATAAAAATCCAACAACTACTAGTGTTATCCTTCCTGATGGCCTATTAACAATAGGTGATAATGCTTTTGAAAACTGGACTAACCTTGAGAAAATAAATATTCCGGATTCTATAACCAAAATTGGGAAATATGGATTTTTTGAATGTTTAAAATTAGAGAGCATTACTATACCAGATAGCATCACCGAAATTGGGGATCATGCTTTTGCTTATTGCGAGACGCTTACAAGTTTTAACATTCCAGATACTGTAACAGTAATCGGTAAGGGTGTATTCGCTTCGTGTTTGAAGATTACAAGTATAAATATTCCATCTACAGTAACAGAAATAGGAGACGGTGCTTTTGCTGGTTGTGGATTTACCAACATAACACTTCCTGCTGGATTAACGGTGATTAACGATTATACTTTTGGAGGCTGTAATTCACTGCTAAGTGTTCTTATTCCAGATACCGTTACCTCTATTGGGATAGGGGCATTTAGTAATTGTACGAGTCTTACAAACATCGTAATCCCCAACAATGTAACATTTATAGGGGAACGTGCTTTTGAAAGTTGTACAAAGCTTGCAAGCATAACACTTTCTGAAAACTTAGCTAGCATAGGCTATTATGCTTTTATCAATAATGCGCTTAGCACCGTTGAAATCCCAAGTAGTGTAACTTTTATTGATTTTGCTGCATTTAGAGAATGTAGAGATCTTGTATCGGTTAGTATCCTGGGAACGGGAGCTAAGGTTATTGGAGATAGGAATTTTAGGGATTGTGCGAGTCTTAGCAGGATAAGTGTATCTTCCGCCTCTATTACATTTGGAGAAAATCTATTCACTCATGCTACTAATCCAGACAATGCATTTAGAGACGCATATCAAGAGGGATCAGGAGATGATGATGTGGGTGTACCAGGGGTTTATACTAAATCCGGGACAACTTGGACCAGGGAATAGATATAATATAAAACTATATATAAAATCGTAGGTAGGTCTAAACTAATATTTAATTAAATAGTTACTTAATCTAAAACTCCAGTCTTTGGTCAGCCATAATAGCTAATCAAAGGCTGGTTTTTTGGGGGGCTTTATTAGGAGAGGCCTCTCTTTTGCATCCTTGAAAACCATACTTTGTTACTGTATACTGAAACAAACAAGTTAATTGTGAGCTCTTTGCACTAAGGAGGTGTACCTTTGTTATATAAAATATATGATTTTTACAATGCAATTGGGGTTGTTAAATATGCAGAAGGATTGACCTATTTTACCTTGTTCCTTGGGGTCCTACTTGCAGCCATTTTAGCCCGTGTTCTAATTAATATTGTGCTTGTAAAAGTAATATCCAAAACCGCTAAAAAGACCAAAACCCAATGGGACAATATATTATTGGAAAACCAGTTTTTTCAGAGAATATCCAACCTGGCTATTCCCATAGTTCTTTCCATGTTCACTAAGACCTTTACTCCAGTTATTGATATTTGGGATAGGGCCGTGGGATTGCTGGTTGTCATATTTGTAGTATTTATCGTAACCGCATCATTAAATGCCATTGAAGAAATATATAGAGGCTATGAGATTTATAAAACCAGACCTATTAAAGGGGTTTTACAAGTAGTAAATATCATTAATTTTATCATTGGTGGGGTAGTTGCCATAGCCCTATTAGTGGGAGAAAGCCCAATGGTACTCCTAGGTGGAATTGGGGCCATGACCGCCGTAACCAGTTTAATATTTAAAGATGCTATTTTAGGTTTTGTAGCAGGAATACAGCTTACTGGAAATGATATGGTACGCATTGGTGATTGGATTGAGGTTCCTAATTATTCAGCTAATGGAACAGTAATAGATATGTCTTTGACAACTGTAAAGGTTGAGAACTTTGATAATACCATTACTACAGTACCTGCCTATGCTATGATTACCAATGCCTTCATTAATTGGCGGGGCATGGAAGATTCAGGTAGCAGACGTATTAAAAGAGCTCTCTATATAAATGTTAGCGATGTTAGGTTTGTGGATGATGTTGATTTAGACCATTACGAAGAAATTGATTTATTGACCGAATATATTAAACGCAGAAGAAAAGAAATAACAGAGGATAATAAAAAGAAGGCCCAAGGCCCAAATCTGGAAATGAACACTAGGAGATTAACTAATCTTGGCACTTTTCGTGTATATGTAGAAGAATACCTAAAGCATCATCCAGGGATCCGTAACGATACTACATTGATGGTAAGACAATTAAACACTGAGGGGCAAGGCATTCCCTTAGAAATATATGCATTTGCTAACACCACGGATTGGATCAAATATGAAGAAATCCAAGCAAATATGTTTGACCATCTCTATGCCATTGCTACAGAATTTGGCCTTACATTGTTCCAAAAACCTTCAGGCAATGATGTTAGAAAACTCGGCTTAGTTAGTAACAAAAAGGGGAGGATTAATAAGGATTAATATTCAGAATATTGCATAAATATTTATTGCTAACAAGTAAAAACAGGGTATAATATGTATTAAATAGAGAATATCTTTTTCTTTATGAAAATATTACTTGTTTTTATTTGAGAGGAGGAAAGCAAGATGTTTTGTGCAAAATGCGGAACCGAAAATGCTGAAGAGGATTTATATTGTAAGGGCTGTGGAGCCCCACTAAAAGTTGAGCAAGCTAAGGTAAATGAATCACAAGGACTTGAAGAAAGCGCCGTAAAGCCGGCCAAAAAATCTAAAAGAAAAGGCTGCCTTATAACAGTTATTGTTGTGGCAGTCATTTTATTGGTCCTTATCATTATAGCCGTAACTAATGGAGGAGAAGCCAGTTTTTCCACCGCTAATATTAAGGATGCAGTAATGGCTTTGGAGGTTGACCCTGCCACTCAAGAAGCAAGTGTTGAGCAGGATGTTTTTACTCAAGACACTAACATTATTTACGTAACTTTTTATGTAAAGAATGTACCCTCTGATACTAAGGTTTCATCTTTGTGGACATACATCCCTTCAGGAGAATCGATGGCGGTAGATCCATTATATCTAGATCAAGATGCCCAAGTACAATTTAGTATTGAAATGCCAAATGGTTTCATACCTGGAGATTATCAAGTTGAATTATTCCTAGATGATAAATTAGAAGAAACTTTACCATTTACAGTTGAATAGTTAAATCCTATGATAGGGGGCAAGATATTATTATGGAAAAGACAATTATTCTTGAAGAAATTATGGGAAAACTATCCCATATGGGCTTGAAGCCAAAGGTACAGGAATCCGCAGATTTGACTCTTGACCAAGAGTTTTTAGATGCAAAATGGTCTACAGGAAAAAATCGCTTGGAATACCATAATTCGGCAATATTAGATGAAGATGATAAAACCTTGTATTATTGGGAAACCACTAAAGAGACTGGAGCGGGATTTTCTTTTGGCACCAAAAGTAGTTCTTCCTTCCAGTCGGGAATGACTCTAATGCGAAAAGTGAAATCTATTCAATACGGTCCTGATGGCAAGGCTTATGAGTATGATTTAGACCTGGGGGCAATAACTAAGGCATACAAAGAGACTGCTAAGGAGCATGGTTGGAAATTTAAGGTTGTTTTGAAAAAAGAAAAAGCCACGTACCCACCTGGCTATATTCCAGAAAAAGTCATGGACACAGCCATCGATCCTAACAAAGAAATGTAGTATGACAAATTGTATATAGGGATTACGAAATAGGTCAAACTTGAAGTAAGAAAAACGGAACAGATGTCTTGGAATTAAAGGAGAAAAAATGAAAAGCAAAGCCGGTGTATTTGGGAGGGTGAATGTTTTCGCTTTCCTGGTGATAATTATTGTCATCTTAGTTGGGTGTTCTGCTGAAGGCGAGATGCCTAATAGCCAGGAGCCCAATCAAGCTAATAATGGGGTTACAGAGGCTTCCAGTTATTATATAGATATGGGATATACATATAACTTGTATCCTTATGCCATAACGGATGCTACTGTAGATGAATTAAAGTATAGTCTAATTCTACAGGGAGAAATAACACAAAGCTATGCATTCCTAGAGAATGATAACGATCCACAGGGGAGCAAAGTTGCTGAAATAAAGATTAGCAGCTTTAATATAACACCTAGTCCCCAGCTTGGTCATTTGAAGGAGGACTTATATGGAGTATGTTACGATCCAACGATTCCAGACTATATTCCCATGAACTACGATGATGGAGAATTGTATGTGGATATTTCCCATATTAGCCAAGAGTATAACGAAACTGTGGGAACAATGAGGTTTCAATTTGAGATTATAGATGTTGGCAGCTATACCTTTTCAACAGACTATGATGGGACCATAAATCCCCAGCTAGCTTATGAAAAAGCTGGAATTTCATCGGACCAATTGAGATTGCAATTAAATTACGATATTGAAATAACATGCTTTAATGGAAATGTATTCAAAAGCAGGGTGGAGATTGACCCTTTGCAAGGAAACTTCCTTTATGATGATTCCCTTCAATTTGTAGATAATTCCTTGTACGACTATAGTGAGGGAAAGCCCTTCAGGGAATAATTGACCAAGTTAATCATTGAAAAACTGACCAAGTTAATCATTGAATGTTGGCTACTTTCAAATTAGGGTGTATAATCAGAGAAAAGGAGGATAGCGCCATGGTTGATTATGGAATTGAGACTGGACTTGAAATCTCGGTACACCGGCAGACTGTTGGATCGAAAGAAGCTATAACTGTAGAGGATTTTGCTTTGGGGACTTTGCTGTCTACCGCTTCAATTGCAAATATGGTTTCGGAGATTTCTGTTGATCTACTAGATCCTACTCTCCCAGAGGATCATTTTACTGTAGGAAATAAGTTTTCGGTTACCCACATAGCCCCAGTTATTACAGGTGCTTCAGTGACCTTGAATATAAAGGTGGTAGATGTTGAGAATAATATTATTCGCCTTGTATTTGTAGGCCATGATGATAAGGGTAGATTTTGTGAAGGAACTCATGAGCGGATCGTAATCTTGAGGAATAAGTTGTTTGATATAGCTTATGAAAGAGCGAGGGAATAAGGATTAATTAAACAAGGCATCATTAATCCTGATTTTAACAGCAAGATCTTTGTGTTGAATTGCAAGGGTTTTATTTGGGAATACATGTGCTTTGTTATTGGCATCAATGAAAATCGTGGCAGTAAAATCTATTGCCACGACCATTGTTGCCATCTTTTTTAGATTGAAAGGCCAGTGCTGAATTATTTGTCAAATATCAATGGGAGGAATAAAAAATGGACCAGCGTTATGAAGCCATGAGACTTGCAGTTCTTGAAGGAGAGGAAGAGGCGGCTGAAGCCTTGGCAAAAGAGGTGTTAGCGGAAGGTATGGATATTGAAGAAGCCATGAACCAAGGTTTTCTTGTTGGGATTAAGGAAGCTGGAGACCTATATGAGGAGGGTGAATATTATCTGCCTGAGCTTGTGTGCTCCGCCGATGCAATGAAAACTGCACTAGCCGTCCTTGACCAGGGCCTAAAAAAAGGAGACATTGCAAAAGAGCAAAACAAAAAAATTATGTTGGTTACAGTCCAGGGAGACGTCCATGATATAGGGAAAACCATTGTGGGGGCCATGATGACTGCCAGTGGCTTTAAAATCATTGATCTTGGCTCAGATGTTCCCAATGAAGAGGTTATACAAGCAGTGAGGAATGAAAAACCTCATGTTCTGGGCTTGTCTGCTCTTCTTACATCTACAATGGAGGAACAAAAAAACATTATCCAGATGCTCGAATCTGAGGGACTTCGAAAAGACGTAAAGGTTATCGTTGGAGGAGCTCCTGTAAATCAAAACTGGGCCAAGGGTATTGGTGCAGATGGATATTCCGATAGTGCTGTTTCTGCCGTTCGTTTGGTGGAAGACCTGCTAAAGTAAGGGGGGAATGCCATGAATATGAGGGGTTCAGTAATAAACCAAGAAGAGATAAAGAGACTTCACACAGAAAGCCTAAGAATATTAGAGGATGTAGGGGTTAGAATCCAAAGCGAGAAGGCGCTGGGATTGCTTGAAAACAAGGGGGCCTTTGTAAATTGGGACACCCAGATTGCAAAAATCCCTAGAAAGCTTGTTGAATCTTCTTTGAACTTGTGTCCAAAGGATTTTGTTTTGGGGGCAAGAGACCCTGAATTTGACCTAAGCCTACCCAATGAAAAATCTTCTATTAATTTGGACGGAACTGGTACACGTATCAGGGATTTTCACACAGGTGAGAGAAGAGGTGCAAAGCTTTCGGATATTGCAGATGCATCTAGGGTATTTGATTCCATGGATTGTGGAACCGTTCTTTGGCCGCCCTTAGTGGCCCAGGATGTTAAGAGCACAGCATCTGGATTTTTGGGAGCATCGACTGCTTTTCTAAATTCCAGGAAACATATTCAGGATGAAGTAAAAAAAATCGAGGAAGTAGAATTTGTATGGCAACTTCTAAAAACAATTTTAGGCTCGGAAGATGAGATAAGAAATAGGAAGATTTACTCTGCAACTTATTGTACCGTTGCCCCATTAAGCCATGATAAGGATATGCTTGAAGCCACAATGGAACTTACTGGCCACCATGCTCCAATCCTTATGTATCCCATGCCTGCAACGGGAAGCACCGGACCTGCTAGCCTTTTTTCAAATATTGCACTAGCTAATGCAGAGACCTTATCTTCAATTGTGGTTTTTCAGACCCTATCACCAGGAACCCCCCTTATTTATGGTGCTGCTTTAGGTACCATAGATAGACGTACAGGGGCATTCTTAGAGGGCGCTGTGGAAACTGCCATACAGCTTACTGCCATGACCCAAATGGGTGAATATTATAAGCTTCCAACTATCGTTGCTGGATGTTTAACGGATGCTCATTCCATTGGAATTCAAGCTATTATGGAAAAAACCCTAACATCCCTTCCCTTAGTCCTGGCAGGGGTTGATGTTGTTCAAGGGGCTGGGTTCTTAGAAAGTAGTATGACCCTTTGCTTGGAGCAAATCCTTATAGATGGTGAGATCCTTCATCTCTGTAACCGAATGGCCCAAGGCATTGATTGTTCCGAGGAGAAAAATCTCTTTGATGACATCCAAGCAGTGGGACCTGGAAATCATTTCTTGAAACAAAAAAGTACCAGAAACCTTTTTAGAACGGATGAATATTACACACCTCCACTTTCCATAAGAGATTCTTATGATTCATGGATCACTATAGGGTCACCGGATATGATTGGGAATGCAAGAGCTAAGGTTGATGCTCTATTGAAGTCTGAACTCCCAAATCCCATAGATCATCAAAAGGAAAAGGTAATTCGAGAGATAATGAAAGAGGCTGAAGAAACCCTATAGAATATCTGGCGTAAGAATTTAAGCAATAGAGATATAAGCAATAGAAACCCTATAGAATATCTGGCGTAAAAATTTAAGCAATAGAGATATAAGCAATAGAAACCCTGTGGGAATTCGCAAAGAGTATTGTAGAGAGAATAAGGGAGATAAGCTTTTATGAATAGCAATATGAATCAGTGGTTAGCCAAAACCTTGAAAGAAAAGAATAAAAAACCTTTCCCCTTACTGTCATATCCTGGAGTCCAGCTAATGGATGTTACTTTAGGGCAACTTGCAGCCAAGGGTGACCTTCAAGGGGAGGTCATGTATAGAGTTGCCCAAAGGACCGATAGCTTGGCCTCCGTCAGCTTTATGGACCTTTCTGTAGAGGCAGAGGCTTTTGGAGCCCAAATAAAATTTTTTGATGAAGAAGTCCCTACTGTTAAGGGGATACTCGTGGAGGACCAAGAGGCTGCTGTGAACCTAAAGGTTCCTCTTCTAGGTGGATTTCGAACAGGAGAGTTTATTAAGGGTGCTTCTAAGGCTCGTGAACTTATAAGTGACCGGCCTGTTTTTGCTGGAATGATTGGCCCATTTTCTTTGGCGGGCCGTTTAGTGGATGTAAACAAAGCCATGGTTTATTGCAAAAAGAACCCCTTACTACTGACCACTGTGTTGGATAAGGTTACTGAATTTTTGATTTCTTATGCTAGGGCATATAAGGAACAGGGTTTGCATGGAGTTTTTATAGCGGAGCCTCTTGCAGGCCTTTTATCTCCAAAATTAGCGGAAGTTTTTTCGGAGCCATACGTGAGAGCTATTGTCCAGGCGGTTCAGGATGAGAATTTTATAGTTCTTTATCACAATTGTGGAGATGTGGCAGTTAAGATGACAGACTCTATACAGCGAACGGGGTGTGCTGCCTTCCATTTTGGCAACGCAGTAAAGATGAAAGATGTTTTGGAGCAAATGTCTCCAGATAAATTGGTGATGGGAAATATAGACCCTGCCTCTCTCTTTGTAGGGGGTAGCCCAGAAACAATGAGGAGACAAGTTCTTGACCTAATGGAAGAATGCGGATCCTATCCTAATTTTCTTGCCTCTTCAGGATGCGACATTCCCCACAAAGCCTCTTGGGAAAATATTGATGCTTTTTTTGAAACTGTGAAAAATTATTACGAAAAAAGGAAATAGGGGTAAAACAGCATCTTTAATATAAACCCTTTGAAAAAACCCGGGATAATAACCTTATTGTGTGATTAATTAATAGGGGATAAATTTAAGTAATACGGAGCCATAAATCGATGGTAAATCTGAGCGATATGTAGACAATAAATCTAAGATATATCCTATTAAAGTGTTTGATAAACTGAGTAAATTTAGTATATATATTATTGTTTTAATCCATCCTATGTTATATGATGGATGTAAGAAAATACAGCATCAATAGAGGGAGGGTAAGACAGAAAATGAATGATAAATTTGTTTATTTATTTACAGAGGGTAAGAGCGGGATGAAGGATTTGCTTGGTGGAAAAGGTGCTAATCTGGCAGAAATGACTAACCTTGGCATGCCTGTTCCACAAGGCTTTACAATAACTACGGAAGCCTGCACAAAATACTATGAGGATGGAGAAAAAATATCTCCAGAAATTGAAAAAGAGATTTTTCAATATATTGAAAAACTCGAGGCTATCAGTGGTAAAAAGTTTGGGGATAAAAACAATCCATTACTGGTCTCAATAAGATCTGGAGCAAGAGCTTCTATGCCAGGAATGATGGACACTGTTTTAAATTTAGGCATCAACGATGAAGTAGCAGAAGGTTTGATCCTTTTAACCCAAAACCCTCGTTTTGTGTACGACTCTTATCGTAGATTTATACAAATGTTTTCTGACGTTGTCATGGAATTAGGCAAAGAAGAATTTTCTGAAATACTGGAAGATGTTAAGTCTAGATGGGAAGCCCCAGATGATGCAAGCATTCCTGAAGAAGGAATGAAGGAAGTTGTTGCCCTCTACAAAGCCCACTACAAGGAAAAGTTAGGCAGTGATTTTCCACAAGAACCAAGAGCTCAATTAATGGATTCAGTTAAAGCTGTATTTCGTAGTTGGGACAATCCGAGAGCAGTATCTTATAGGAGATTTAACGATATCCCAGCCAGCTGGGGCACTGCTGTTAATGTGCAATCAATGGTATATGGAAATATGGGTAATGATTCTGGCACCGGAGTTGCATTCACTAGAAACCCAGCTACAGGAGAAAAGAAACTTTTCGGTGAGTTTTTAATAAATGCCCAAGGGGAAGATGTTGTGGCAGGAATAAGAACCCCTGAAGAAATAGACCAACTCAAGAAGATCATGCCAGACATTTATGATGAATTCAAAAAGATTGCAGAGAGATTGGATGACCATTATAAGGATATGCAGGATATGGAGTTTACAATCGAAAATGGTAAACTCTACATGTTGCAAACTAGGAATGGAAAGAGAACGGCATCTGCGGCTCTAAGAATAGCAATAGACCTAGTTGAAAGCGGTACATTAAGTAAAGAAGAGGCTCTACTAAAGGTGGACCCCAAACAGTTAGATGCACTTCTTCACCCTCAGTTTGATGTCAAGGCTATAAAATCCGTAAAACCAAATGCCACAGGCTTAGCGGCTTCTCCTGGTGCTGCTTGCGGGAAAATATATTTTACTGCAGAAGAGGCAGTGGTTGCAGCAAAAGATGGCCCTGTCCTTTTAGTTAGAACTGAAACCTCACCTGAAGATATTGAAGGAATGCATGTTGCTCAAGGTATTTTAACGGCTAGGGGAGGAATGACATCCCATGCGGCAGTAGTAGCAAGAGGTATGGGAACTTGCTGTGTATCTGGATGCAGCGAATTACATATTAATTATAAAAAGCGGCTGCTAAAGATTGGCGGCCTAGAAGTAAAGGAGGGGGAATGGATGTCCATTGATGGCACAAGTGGACATGTTTACATTGGCAAAATTCCATTAGTAGATGCTGAATTTACCCCAGATTTCCACACTGTAATGGAGTGGGCGGATGAAATAAGACGTCTTAAGGTTCGAACTAATGCAGATACCCCTGAAGATGCTGCTACAGCTATTAAATTTGGTGCGGAAGGAATTGGTCTTACGCGAACAGAGCACATGTTTTTTAAAGAAGAACGTATTATGGCTGTAAGGGAAATGATCGTTTCAAACAATGAAGAGCAGAGAGCAAAAGCCTTAGAAAAACTATTACCCATGCAGCAGGAAGATTTTGAGGGAATTTATCGGGTTATGGAAGAAAGACCTGTAACAATAAGGCTGTTGGATCCTCCTCTTCATGAATTTTTACCCAGAGAGGATAAGGATATCAAAGACTTGGCTGAGTTGATGAACTTAAACTTTGAAGATTTGAAGACCACTATTGAACAACTTCATGAAACAAACCCCATGATGGGTCATAGGGGTTGCCGAATTTCAGTTAGCCACCCCGAAATTGCTAGAATGCAAACAAGGGCTATCATCCAAGCTGCTATTAAGGTTAAGAAAGAAACAGCTTTCAATATAGTGCCAGAGATTATGATCCCTTTAATCGGTGATAAAAAAGAAATGAGATATGTTAAGGATATTGTCGTTAACGAGGCTGAAAAAATCTTGTCCCAGGAAAGGGCAGAATTAAAATACTTGGTGGGAACAATGATCGAAGTTCCACGAGCTGCATTATTAGCAGATCAGATTGCTGAAGAAGCAGAGTTCTTTAGCTTCGGAACAAATGATTTAACACAGATGGCATATGGATTCAGTAGAGATGATTCCAGCGTCTTCCTTGAGAATTACTACAAACAGGGGATTTTTGAAAGTGATCCCTTCGTAAAACTTGACCAAGAAGGAACTGGGAAGTTGGTCAAGATGGGTGTAGAACTTGGGCGAAAAAGCAAAAAGGATTTGAAGATTGGGATTTGTGGCGAACACGGTGGAGACCCAGCATCAGTAGAGTTCTTTAATGAAATAGGCCTTGATTATGTATCCTGCTCTCCTTACAGAGTTCCCATTGCAAGACTTGCAGCAGCTCAGGCAGTTATAAAGCAAAAGAAATAGGGATTCAGTTACTTGGTACAAATTGAGAGTGCCATAATTTTATGGCATAATTCTAGGGAACGGAAGTGAGAGTGTGGTTGCAAAAACCTAAGACTCAGTTGCATCATATATAGACAAATATCCTATAACTTTTAAACAAGAGAGATCTAACCAAGATCCTATATGCTCTGAAGCCGCATTGGAAGTTGCAGGAAGTAATTAGGTAAAAAAGATTATCATAGAACGTCCCTTGTAGTTTTTGCTAAATCTAAAATAAAGAGACTGAGGCACTGTCTTTTAGAACTTCAAAAGATAGTGCCCTTTCACTTTACCACATGGATATCGTGTTTTATAGATCTATACAGAAAGGTTAAGTTTATAAATACTTAGGTCTATAATCCTGAGCGCCCAAATTAATATTTGATGGGAGTTCTAGGGTATTTGGTGACAAAGTCCCTTTTAATCCAGACAAATTTAGACTATAATATATTTGTACTTATTTGTACTTATGGGAGTGGATGGGTCCTGGTGGGTTCCACGGACTTCAAATCCGATGTGGGGTGGTTCTGCCGTCCTAGGTGGGTTCGATTCCCACACATTCCCGCCAAAATTAAAGAGAAAGGGGGAACATCTGTGACAGCTAAAGAAAAAAGAAGACTTACAGAACTGTCCTCTAAATCTGGTTGAGCAAGCAAAATGGATCCGGCAACCTTGGCCCAAGTTTTGCGGCATTTGGACCGGAATGATAGAGAAAAAGATCCAAGAGTGTTGGTTGATTTTGATTTAATGGACGATGCAGGAGTTTATCAATTAACGGATGACCTGGCTTTAGTTCAAACAGTTGACTTCTTTACACCCATTGCGGATGATCCCTTTACCTTTGGACAAATAGCAGTAACCAATGCCCTAAGCGATGTTTATGCCATGGGGGCAAAACCCTTAACGGCCTTATCTGTTGCCTGTTTCCCTGAAGATTTGGATCCTGAGATCCTGGCTCAGATATTAAAGGGCGGGGAATCAAAGTTAAAAGAGGCTGGAGTAGCTTTACTTGGAGGCCACACAGTAAACGATAAAGAATTAAAGTATGGCCTTTCTGTTACAGGGACTGTGCATCCTCTTAGGGTATTAACTAATGCTGGAGCTGAGGTTGGGGACATCTTGATCCTAACAAAACCCTTAGGCACAGCTGTTTTGACTACAGCTTTGAAAGCAGGCCTAGTAACAGAAAATGATATTTCCCAATGTATCTTGTCCATGGCAACACTGAATAAGAGGGCTATGGAAGTAATGGTAGAAGTGGGAGTTAATGGATGTACTGATATAACTGGCTTTGGCCTTATTGGCCATGGTGTTGAAATGGCAAAGGCAGCAAACCTTCAGTTGGAAATAGACTGGGATAAGCTCCCCTTATTTCCTCAGGTTATGGAATTCATAGAAAAAGGAGCCGTTCCTGGTGGTAGCTATTCCAACCTGGAGTACTTTCAACAGGATGTATTCTTAGGAGGGAGGAGTCAAAATGAAAAACTACTTCTTTTTGATCCTCAGACATCAGGGGGACTATTAATTTCAGTATCTCCAGCCCTTGCAGAGGATTTGCTAGATAAAATTAATAGTGGGCAAGCAATTAAGGGCGCAGTAATTGGTCAGGTTAAAGAAAAAACAAAAGAGGACCCCTACTTGTTAGTGGTCTAAAAGGAGGAATCCTTGGAAAACAAATCATTGCAGGACT
Source organism: Anaerovoracaceae bacterium (assembly GCA_034003765.1). Lineage (GTDB taxonomy): Bacteria > Bacillota > Clostridia > Peptostreptococcales > Anaerovoracaceae > JAAZGD01. The sequence goes on from JAVEXZ010000011.1 coordinate 49,578, forward strand.
GCCTTCGAGCAGTTCCTTCAGTAAACGATATTATAGAACTTGAGGAAATAAAGGCTTTAATTGAAAGCTATGGTAGAACTCTGGTCTTGGAAAAAATCCAAGACCTTATTTCAATGGTTAAAGAAGATATTAAACTAAGCTTTCATGGGGGTGAGGACACCCAAACCCCAGAAGAAATAGGGGAGTATTTACTAAAAAACCTGAATAATCTTCTTGAGCTTGAGGACTTAAACCGCCTAAAAAGGCTGGTTAATGGAACGGGGATTGTTCTTCACACTAACTTGGGAAGAGCCCCTTTGCCAAAAAGTGTTTTAGATGTTTTGGACGAAAACCTTGGAGGATATTGCAACCTAGAGTATGACCTTTTAGAGGGAAAAAGAGGGTCCCGCCATGATCATATGGACTCATTACTAAGGGAAATAACTGGGGCAGAGGCAAGTTTAGTTGTAAACAATAATGCGGCAGCAGTATTCCTTTGCCTCAACACCTTTGCCAAAAACAAGGAGGTTCTTGTTTCCCGTGGCCAGTTAGTTGAAATTGGTGGTAGCTTTAGAATCCCTGATATTATAGAGCAAAGTGGCTGCTATATGGTAGAAGTTGGGACTACAAACAAAACCAAAATTGAGGATTATGAGAGGGCCATCAGCTCTGAAACAGAGATTCTCTTAAAGGTTCATACCAGTAATTATAAAATAACTGGTTTTACTCAAGCCCCTTCATTAAAAGAAATGGCTTCTTTGGCCGCTAAAAAAGATATCTTATTCTTTGAGGATTTGGGCAGCGGATGCCTTGTAGATTTGACAAGGATTGGACTCCCTTATGAAAGTCGTGTTCAAGACTCTGTAAAGGAAGGCCTTGACCTTATAACCTTTAGTGGGGACAAGCTTTTGGGAGGGCCTCAGGCAGGTATAATTGTGGGTAAAAGAGCAGCCATAGAGGCTCTTAAAAAAAATCCTTTGGCCAGAGCCTTTAGGTGCGACAAAACCACTATCTCAGCTCTTTATCAGGTTTTGACCCTATATCGAGATGAAGAAAGAGCTTTCAAGGAAATTCCCGTTTTGGCTATGATGGGGCAAAAAACTCAGACCCTACTTGCTCAGGCAGTGAGCCTAAAAGAGTTAATAGATAAGAGCCTTAAAGAAGAGATTAAAATTCAGGTTAGCCAGGTTAAGGCTGAGGTAGGTGGGGGATCTCTACCTGGGGTATTGGTAGAAAGCCCAGTGGTGTCAATAGAGCCTATTAATGCTAACATTAATAGGCTTCAGGAGGCAATGAGGACCTTGCCTATCCCTATAATTGCACCCATTGAACATGATAGGATTTTAATACATATGAGAACCCTTAATGAGGGAGATAGGGAAAATATTTTGAATGGCTTAAGGTCAATTTTTGGAGAAGGCCTATGAAGCATGTGACAATGGGAACTGCAGGCCACATAGACCATGGAAAAACCACCCTTGTTAAGGCCCTTACTGGAGTAGATACGGATCGCTTGTCTGAAGAAAAGAAACGAGGAATCACCATTGAACTGGGCTTTGCTCCCTTAATCTTACCCTCAGGTATCCGGGTATCCACAGTGGATGTTCCTGGCCATGAAAAGTTTTTGAAAACAATGGTTGCAGGGGTATCTGGAATTGATTTTGCCCTATTTGTAGTTGCCGCTGACGAAGGAGTTATGCCCCAGACAAAGGAACACCTAGACGTTCTTAATGTTCTTGGGATAGAAAAGGGAATTGTAGCCTTGACCAAAAGTGATTTGGTTGATGAAGATGAAATCTCAGAGAGAATTCAAGAAATTGAAGTCCTTCTCAAAGCTACTTCTTTGGAAGGTTCCCCTATTATCCCAGTATCTGTTGTTGATGGTAGCGGAATAAGTTCCCTGATAGAGGCCATTGATAATAAAGCCCGTTTAATTATAGACCAACCTGCCCATGGGCTTTTTCGTATGCCAGTGGATAGAGTCTTTACTATGGATGGCCACGGTACTGTAGTTACGGGAACTATTATTGGAGGCAAGATAAATAAAGGAGACCAGGTAGAGATTCTTCCTGAAGGAATATTGGCTAAAGTAAGAAACATCCAGGTCCATAATGAATCCCTGGACCAAGGGATAATTGGAGACCGTTGTGCTATTAACTTAGCCAGAGTTGAAAAAAGAGAGATACATAGGGGTTCAGTTATAACAAAGCCAAATAGCATGAAAACGTCGAGCCTCTTAGATGTTTCCCTAATGACAGTAAAAGCTATTGACCCACTTCATCACAACCAGCGAGTTCATGTTCACTTGGGAACCAAAGAAGTGTTAGGCCGTATTCGTTTGCTAGAAAGTGATGCAATTGAAGAAAATAGCAGGGGTTATGCACAACTGAGATTGGAAGAACCAATAGTAGCCCAAAGAGGTGATAGGTTTATTATAAGGGCATATTCTCCCCTTGTAACCTTGGGTGGGGGCTCAGTTCTTTGGTCACAAACAGACCATAGAAAACGTTTCGAATCTGGACAGATGGAGGAACTAGAAAGATTAGATGAAGGGGATCCAAAGGATCTATTGCTCTATAGATTAGAGGAGGAAGCCAAGCTCTTTACCAGCAAAGAGCTCCAGGGGCTGCCTTTAACCCATGAGGAAGAGGGAAAAAACAAGCCATCTAGTCCAAATACTAGCAATTCTTTAGAAACATTGTTAGTAGAAGGAAAAATTGGGTATTTAGATGGGGTGGATAAGTACTTTGGAATGGTCCACCAAGGCCAATGGGATCAGATGCTTGTAAAAGAATTAGCCAATACTTACAAGAAATATCCCTACCGCTATCAACTATCAAAGGAAGAAATAAAGAGCAAAGTCTTCCCCTCTTGGACCTTGAAAGACCTAAGTGCTCTTCTTAAAAAACTATCTCATAGTGGCAGTTTAAGTTTGGATGGTATATATGTTTCTGAAAAGAATGGGGTGGAAAAGGCTAAGATCTACGAAAAACCAAAAGTCCAAAGGCTAGAAAAATATCTCTTGGAACACTTAATGGTGGCATCATCAGCCCCCCTTATAAGTGAAGACCTAGGCCTAGCCTTGGAAGAAACAAAAGAAATACTAGCTTTTTTGGAAGCAGCGAAATTGGCTAAGTCCCTTGGTGATGGTACATATATTCATAATAAAGGTTTGCAAAAAGGGCAGGAAATTTTAAGAGATATATTGGATCGAGAAGGTGAGATTACAGTAGCCCAGTATAGGGATAAGTTAGGAAGCGGCAGAAAAACTGCTATTGCTCTTCTTGAATACTTTGACAAGATGCAAGTTACCCTACGCAATGATTTGATACGCAAGCCAGGCCCCCGTTACAGGGAAGTCTTATAGATAAGAAGGATTAATTGAAAAGGTGGGAGGTGAAAAAATGATTAAAGTAACTAAGGCGGCTTCAGACAAATTCAAAGAACTGGCTGCTAAGAATGGAAACTCAGATCAAATAATGCTTCGAATTACATTCGGAGGCATTAGTTGAGGAGGCCCAAGACTTCTTTTGTCTCTGGATGAGACAAAGCAAAAAGGAGATATTGTGGTTGAGGCTGATGGCATGAAGGTTGTTTATACCAAGCAAATTGAAGGCCACGTGGACAGAGCTACTGTTGACTATCGTGATAAATGGTATGACAGAGGCTTTAGATTAGTAGGATTGCCATATGGTTCTTGTTAAAGAATAGAATAACAAAAAAAAGGGCGGTTTTCCAAAACCATAAGGATTGGAAACACTGCTCTTTTTAATATCCTTCTTGCCCATGGTTATTATTGCTTAAGATTGGAAACACTGCTCTTTTTAATATCCTTCTTGCCCATGGTTATTATTGCTTAAGATTGGAAACACTGCTCTTTTTAATACCCTTCTTGCCCATGGTTATTATTGCTTAAGCTTGGAAACACTTCTCTTTTTAATATCCTTCTTGCCTATGGTTATTATTGCTTAAGCTTGGAAACACTTCTATATTCAAGGAGATTTTGCCCCTGTGTTTTATTGTTAAATGAGAATGAAAGATCCATGACACAAAGCTGGTTTAGAGTATTTTACTTGCTCTATAATTTCTTCGTAAATGGAAACAATAACTTCTTTTTGACTTGATAACTATACTGTGGTTCTGTGAATTTCTGTGTAGGTTAGTTTTCGGTTAGTTCTATCAGACTGCATTAGGCTAAAATATTTCACATTATATACTATTGGAGGAAATTCTTGCTCTAAAGACTTCTTGCTCGTTATCTGCCGCCCTAGGGTTAGGTGGGGTACGAAGTTTTTGAACTCAACCTTGAAACCAGCTACTCTTAGTTTGTCTGCCAGTTCCTTTTGTAGCTTAAGGAGCATGGGGCATTTTTCACAGCCCAGCCAGTAAACATCACCATTATCTTTTTTGAAGTAACGCATCCGGTTTAGAAGAAGTGGAAAAGGTATCCATTTTGCAGAATCCATAATGTTTATAATTGTTGGAATCTGTTCTTTTGAAATCTCACCTAAAAAAACCAAAGTAAGATGTAGATTTTCCTCTTGAGTGAATCTACCGCTCTCAGCATGGTTTCTTAGTTTATTTCTTATAGTTATGATTTCACGTCTTGTTTTTTCATCTAATGGAATACTTAGGAAAAGTCTCACCGATCAGCCCTCCTGCTTAACTAAATTACTCTACTATAATAACATATTTTACATGATTATGCTATAATGAGTTAAAGTAAAAAGTGAGGAAAATAATTTGAATGAAGGATAATGCAGTAAAGAGTTTTAACCAAGCAATCAACTATAAAGCCTATGAATATTTTGGGGCCCACATCCATTCTGATGGGGTGGTTTTTAGGGTTTTCGCCCCCAAGGCCAAGGAAATCTTTCTTGTAGGTAACTTTAACCATTGGCAGCAAAGTGACCCTATGAAAAGGATAGATGACTCTGGTATATGGGAAATTATTATTAGCAATGCCAAGGAGCATGATGGATATAAGTATCTTGTAGTTGGCCAAGATGGGGAAATTCGATACAAGGCGGACCCCTATGGTTTTTACAGTGAAAAAAGGCCGGATATGGCTTCGAAAATTTACTCTCTGGAAGGCTACATGTGGAATGATCAAGATTGGATGTCAGGAAGAGACAAGACCGCCTTGTTGAGAGGCCCCTTAAATATCTATGAAGTACATTTAGATTCATTTAACCAAGAGGCCAAGGGTTCTTATGAGAACTTGGCAGATGAATTAATCCCATATCTATTAAAAATGGGCTACACCCATTTGGAGTTAATGCCAATTAGTGAATATCCCTATGACCCCTCTTGGGGATATCAGGTAACAGGCTTTTATGCACCCACTTCTAGGTTTGGGACTCCCCACCAACTGATGGCCCTTATAGACAAGTGTCACCAAGCAGGTATTGGAGTAATACTTGACTGGGTGCCTGGACATTTTCCCAAGGATGAAGCGGGCCTTTATAGGTGGGATGGGTCCCACTTATATGAGTATGAGGAAGAAAAGAAGAGATACCACAAAAATTGGGGAACAGCCATATTTGATTGGGGAAGACCCCAAGTTAAAAGCTTCTTAATTTCCAATGCTCTCTACTGGCTAAGGGAATATCATTTTGATGGAATTCGTATGGATGCTGTATCTTCCATGCTTTATTTAGACTATGATCGGGGCCATGGAGAATGGCAAGCAAATATTTATGGTGGAAAAGAAAATCTAGAGGCGGTAGAATTTCTGAAAACTCTTAACCTTGTTGTAGAAGAGGAGTTCCCAGAAGTTTTAATGATAGCTGAGGAGTCTACTGCCTGGCCTAAGATGACTCTTCCTGTGGAACAAGGGGGCATGGGTTTTGATTATAAGTGGAACATGGGATGGATGAATGATACTCTTAAGTATATGAGTTTAGCTGAAGAGGAGAGAAAGAATAACTCTCATCTAGTGACCTTTTCCATTACATATGCATTTGGAGAAAACTATATATTGCCTTTTTCCCATGATGAAGTTGTACATTTAAAAAAGTCTCTTCTCATGAAAATGCCTGGGGATAAAGGGGAAATGTTGGAAAACTTAAGGGCAATGATGGGATATATGATGGGTCATCCAGGAAAAAAACTCTTATTTATGGGAGGAGAATTGGCCCAAGAAAAAGAATGGGATTTTGAAGGTTCTTTACAGTGGGAGCTTTTAGAAGAAGAGGAACACCGCGAATTCAACGAATTTATGCAAGGGCTAAACCATTTTTACAAATCAAGTAGCCCTCTTTGGGAAAGAGATACTGATGAAGAAGGCTTTCAATGGATCAATATAGAAACCACCAAAGAAGGGGTGGTGTCTTTTCAAAGAAGGAATCTCAAAGAAGAACCTTTGATTGTTATCGGAAACTTCACAGGTAAAACTGTGAAGAATTTGGCTCTGCCACCTTGGAAAGGCAAGTATGAGGTAGCATTCTCAACATCCAGTAAATTAGGGGGAATAACCATCACGGCTAAAGGGGTAACTGTTCCTGCCTATACTACTGGCTTTATAAGAAGGGAGGCTTATTAGATGTCATACATGAACACAAAAGAAACCATTGCAATGCTCTTAGCTGGAGGACAAGGGAGTAGGCTGGGGAGCCTAACGGACAAGGTTGCAAAGCCTGCAGTTCCATTCGGGGGTAAGTACAGAATAATTGATTTCCCCTTGTCTAACTGTGTGAACTCCGGAATAGATACCATAGGTGTTCTCACTCAATACCAGCCCCTAGAATTAAATGCCTACATTGGAAGCGGCCAACCTTGGGACCTTGATAGACTATATGGAGGGGTTACAATTTTACCCCCCTATGTAAAGGGCAAAGCTGGAGAATGGTACAAAGGAACTGCCAATGCCATCTACCAAAACACCCATTATATTGAACTATATGACCCCAAATACGTTTTTATCCTTTCGGGAGACCATATCTACAAGGCTAACTATAATTTGATGCTAGACTACCACAAAGAAAAAGGGTCTGATTGTACCATAGCCGTAATAGATGTCCCCCTTGAAGAGGCCTCTCGTTTTGGCGTTATGAGTGTCAAGGATGACCTGAGAATACATGAATTTCAAGAAAAACCTGCCAAGCCTAAAAGCACTCTTGCTTCAATGGGAGTATATGTTTTCACCTGGGAGAAACTCAAAGAATATCTAGAATTGGATGAAAACAATCCAGATTCTGGCAATGACTTTGGTAAGAATATTATCCCAATGATGATAGAAGCAGGGGAAAATATATTTGCCTATGAGTATAAGGGTTATTGGAAGGATGTAGGAACTATTCACGCTCTTTGGGAATCCAATATGGATATTTTGGATAAGGATAAGGGCATTGATCTTGACGATCCTAGATGGAAGATTTATTCAAGGAATGCAGTGTTGCCACCTCATTATGTAGGAGAGGGTGCTTTTTTGAAGAACTCTCTTGTTACTGAAGGGTGTTTCGTAGAAGGAACTGTGGATCACAGTATTTTGTTCCCTGGAGTTACAGTGGAACCAGGAGCAAAAATATTGAATTCAATTATTATGCCAAGGGCTAAAGTCTTGGCAAATGCAAATGTAGAATATGCTATTGTTATGCCAGATACCATAGTACCCAGGGACACCCATGTTGGTCATATACCAGTTCCCCAAGAAGAAGACGGTGGGATAACTGTATTTTCAGGAAAGGAGAAATAATATGGAAAATGTATTGGGAATAGTTTTTGCTTACAGCGATAGGGCTGCAATGCGAGAACTCACTAAGATCAGAACATTAGCCAGCCTTCCTATTGCAGGAAAATATCGAGTTATAGACTTTATCCTATCAGGATTTGTCAATTCCAATATATATGATATTTCTCTTATCACCACTAACAACTACAACTCTCTTGTGGACCATGTAGGTGCGGGAAGGGATTGGGACCTTACAAGGAAGATCGGAGGACTAAGGATTCTTTCTCCCTTTTCTGGTGAAAACAGTATCGACGGTGTCTATAAGGGAACCCTGGATGCCCTTAACCGTAACCTGGGGTCCATAAAAAGGTCCCATGCCCACAATGTGATTTTAAGCGGTAGCTCCATAGTTGCTAATCTAGATTATCAAGAGCTACTGGAAAAACACATTAAAAGTGGTGCAGATATAACTGCTATTTATACAAAATCAATGAATGGCGGCAAGACAGTTCCAAGGGGAGTTTCGGTAATTGAAATGGATGAAACTGGCCGAATAGAGAAACTAAAAATCAATGAGGACGATAGCAAAATACAAGATGTTAATTGGCTACTAGATATTTTTGTAATTAAAAAAGCCTTGTTGGAAACCTTGGTGGCAGATGCAATTTCCGTTGGCTTGGCTGATTTTCATCAAGATATAATAAAAAGATTATCAGGAACATTAAAGATACAGGGCCTTGAAAGTGCGAATCAATTCTTTGAAATCAGTAACATAAGGGGATATATGCAGGCAAACATGAACTTCTTAAAAAAGTCATATAGGGACAAAGCCTTCGAAAAACCCGTTTTCACTAAGGTGAAGGACAGTTTCCCCACCCTCTATAAGGATGGATGTTATGTAAAAAATTCCCTTATTGCAGATGGGTGTAAAATAGCGGGGCATGTGGAAAACTCTATTATATCTCGTGGTGTCCGTGTGGAACATTCAGCAGTGGTGAAAAATTCTATAATTATGCAAAACACTGACATCCAAGGTGGTGCTAGGGTTGAGTATGTAATATCAGACAAGGACGTTATTGTGAGAGAAGGAAGAGAAGTTATCGGTCATGAAAAATACCCTCTTCTTTTGGCGAAAAAGAGTATTGTGTAGCTATGAAACTAGTATTTGTTAGCTCTGAAGGTGTACCATTTTCGAAAACCGGAGGCCTAGGGGATGTTCTGGGGGCCCTACCCAAGGCTCTTAAAAATCTACAAATAGATGTAAAGATTATTCTCCCCCTCTACAAAAGTGTCCAAGAAAAATATAAGGACAGCTTGGAATTAGTTGCTGAATTTAGTGTTTCTCTAAATTGGCGCCAGAGACAGTGTCGAGTATATAGCTATTGGCTAGAGGGAGTAGAGTATTGGTTCCTTGAAGGACAAGACTATTTTAATCGCCAGGGTTTTTATGGTTACGAGGATGATGGGGAACGCTTTGCATTTTTTTCAAAAGCGGCTTTAGGGCTTTTTGAGGAAGTTGATTATAACCCAGATATTTTGCATTTATCGGATTGGCAAACAGCCCTCCTTCCTGTCTTTCTAAAGACAGCCTTCAAGGAAAAGGATGGTTACAGTAATCTAAAAACTCTACTTACAATACATAATATTGATTACCAAGGAATTTGTTCCTTGGATTTTGTAGATGAAGTTCTTGGCCTTGGGCAAGAAGGAAAGGCCATACTTGAGCACCAGGGTCAGACCAATTTTTTGAAGGGTGGAATAATTGCATGTGATAGGTTAACAACTGTTAGCCCAACCTATGCAAGGGAGATAACAAGCTCTGAATATGGTCAGGGTTTGGAAGAGGTAATAGCCAGCGAAAAAAACAAACTATTTGGAATATTAAACGGTATAGATACCCTAATGTATGACCCTCAAAGAGACTACTGTATAGTAGAGAATTACAATAGGGACACCCTAGAAGGCAAAGAGAAATGCAAAGAGTTCCTCCAACAAAAAAACAAGCTTGAAGTGAAAAAAGATGTTCCCATCTTAGCCATGGTTACAAGACTTACGGATCAAAAGGGAATTGATTTAGTAATGGAAAGTTTTGAAAAGATTATGGATATGGGATATCAATTTGTACTTCTCGGTTCTGGAGACTCCAGAATGGAAAAGTTTTTTGAAAGAAAAAGAGGAGAATATCCTGGCAAGGTTTTTGTCCAAATTGGATTTGACGGAGTTTTAGCCCAACAGATATATAGTGGAGCAGACTTTTTCCTTATGCCATCTTTGAGAGAACCATGTGGTTTGGCACAAATGATTGCAGCCCGTTATGGGACCCCTTCAATTGTGAGGAGAACAGGCGGTTTGGCAGACACAATCAAGCCATTTACTAGGTGCCAAATTGAAGTTAGGGATAAAGATTTAGGAGAATACAAAGCCTGGGGCACCGTCAATAAAAAAACAACCATTGGAAGAAAAGGCTTAGAAGAAGATGGAGGTTTTCATAAAGAGGATGGTGGTGAAAATGGTAATGGATTTGTGTTCCTGGACAAAACCGTGGAATCTCTTGTGGGAGCATTGGAAGAGGCTAGACGATGTTACGAAGATAAAGACAGTTTCAAGATTTTAATGACAAGGCTTATGGATCAAGATTTTTCGTGGGCTAAGGGAGCATTAGAATATCAAATTATTTACGAAGAGTTAATAATCGAAGATCAAGAAGTAGCTAGGGACAGGCCTCCATCTTGGCTTGGTGAAGGAATAATGTATCAAATCTTTCCAGACAGATTTCGCCGTAGCCCTCTATACCAAATCCCCAATATTGATAAAGATTATGTCTTAAGAGAGGACTGGGGCGGGGAGCCTCACAGGGGACCCTTTGAAGATGGTGTATGGAACAAAGAGTTTTTTGGCGGCAACCTAAAGGGGATAATTGAAAAGCTAGACTACCTTCTAGACCTAGGAGTGACGGTAATATATCTAAACCCTGTTTTTGAGGCATTTTCAAATCATCGCTATGATACTGCTAATTACATGGAAATTGATCCCATGCTAGGTACCAGTGAAGATTTCCAAGACTTATGTCAAGAGGCAAAACAACGAGGCATGAGAATAGTACTTGATGGGGTTTTTAACCATACAGGTAGCGATAGCATATATTTTAATAAAGAAGGACGTTACCCTGGGCTTGGTGCTTATCAGAGCCAGGATTCTCCTTATTTTCCCTGGTATGACTTTCAGGAATACCCCGATAAATACGACTGTTGGTGGGGAATGGAAACCTTACCTGCAGTTAAGGAAACAGAACCATCATATTTAGACTATATAGCAAGAGCTCCAAATTCTGTTGTTCGTCATTGGATAAGGAAAGGCGCTTCGGGCTTCAGACTTGATGTAGTAGATGAACTTCCTGATGAATTTCTCGACCAGCTGACCCAGGCAATAAAAGAAGAGAAAGAAGATGGATGCGTAATCGGAGAAGTCTGGGAAGATGCATCAAACAAAATAGCCTATGGTATAAAAAGAAAGTACTTCAAGGGAAAGCAGCTAGACAGTGTTATGAATTATCCTCTTAAGGATGAGCTGGTAGAATACTTAAACAATCACCAGCAAGGGGAAATATTCTCAAGGGGTATGACAAAACTCTGGGAGAACTATCCCCGCAGAGCATTCCAGCATTTAATGAACATTCTTAGCAGCCACGACACAGAAAGGATCCTTACAGTATTAGAAAAAGGTAGCAAGAATCCAGAAGAAACTCGAGGAAAGCATGTAATAGCCCTTTTAATATGGGCCTTTATGCCTGGTATACCTTGTATCTACTACGGGGATGAATGGGGTTACCAGGGAGGTAAGGAACCTGAAAACCGAAGATGTTTTGTTGAAGACCAAGGGAATCAAGAAATTTACAGCCTAGTTAAAGAAATCCTAGATTTTAGAAGAGGAATAGAGGATATTGGAAGCTTGGAATATGCACCATATATTGGAGAGGCTGGATTATTTGGTTTTATTAGAAGAAACCAGGACCAAGTCTTATTGGTTGTAGTTAATAGTGGAGAAGAGCGATCTTTTATCTGGAAGCCAGTTGATGGTCAAGAGGTGGTCTCTCAGTTGGGATTTTTGGCTCAAGAAAACTCTCCCTTTCAATACACATTGAAAAAATATGGAGGTCTGGTAGTTCATATGAAGCCAGGGATTCCCGAAGGCAATGGCAAGAAAAGGGTGTAGGCTAAGCCAAGAATATCATAGCAAATAAGGATAAGAATAAGACGGCAAATATAGATTTTGAACCCGGGGAATCGAGAGTAATAGCAATAGTTAGGCGTCAAATATAGATTTTGAACCCGGGGAATCGAGAGTAATAGCAATAGTTAGGCGTCAAATATAGATTTTGAGTCCGGGGAATCGAGAGTAATAAGGCAAGAAGAATGATGCAAGAAGAAGAAAAAACAAGATACTGAAAAGATACTGAAAGGGAAGGGCATTATGGACTATCAAAATGAGATTGAAAAAAGAGTCAAATTCATTAAAGACATTTTAATAGAAAGTGGGGCTAAGGGCATTGTTTTTGGCAACAGTGGTGGAAAGGACTGTGCTTTAGCCGGGATACTATGTAAGATGGCCTGCGAAGATACTGTAGGGGTAATGATGCCTTGTGAATCTACCAGGAATTTCGGGGAAGACTTAGAGGATGGAAAGGCCCTTTCTCAAGCTTTTGGAATTGCCAATAGGATGGTAGACCTAACTGCCAGCAAAAGGGCGATTATTGCTGCTTCAGAAGGGGTATCGGACCTTTCCCCAACTGCCATTTCAAACATAGCACCAAGACTAAGGATGACGACCCTATACCTAATAGGACAATCAGAAAATAGACTAGTAGCAGGGACAGGAAATGCTAGTGAAAGGTATATGGGCTATTTTACAAAATGGGGAGATGGTGCCTATGATTTTAACCCTATTTCTGATCTTACGGCCACAGAAATATATCCCTTTCTGAGATACTTAAATGCTCCTTTGAATATAATAAATAAAGCTCCATCTGCCGGACTTTTTGAAGGGCAAACCGACGAAGGAGAGATGGGGGTTACCTACAAAGCTATTGACCAATACATTAGAAGTGGACAAGGTCGTGCTGAAGATATAGAAATAATCCAGCGCTACCATAGTAGGACAGAACACAAAAGAAAGGCTGCGTTGAATTTCAAGTAGGAGGCGAGACCATGCAAAAAGGAAAAATGCTTCAACCAGGAGATACCATTGGTGTAATTTCACCAGCTAGCCCTTCAGAACACCAAAGCGAGATTATAAGAGCTATGGAGTACTGGACGGAAAAGGGATATAAGATTGAGCTGGGCAAAAATGTAAATAAGACCAAGGGCTTTGTTGCAGCTTGTGAAGAGGACAGAGCCTCTGATATGAATGAAATGTTTGGCCGAGATGATATAGACGGTGTTTTCGTTACCCAGGGAGGTTATGGGTCAGCTCAGCTTTTTTCTCACCTAGATTTCGATTTAATCAAAAACAATCCCAAGGTTTTTACCGGCTTTAGCGACATCACTTCTCTTCATATTATGTTGGGTAAATTCTCGGATTTAGTAACATTCCACGGGCCTGGAATGGCTCGATTTAATTCCCAAGATTTAACAAAATATACTGAGAAATATTTCCATAAGGCAATATTTTCACCTGAGCCCATAGGGAATATACCCCTAGCAAATCCCAAAAAATGGGTTTATGCCATGACCCAAGGGACTGCCGAAGGAGAGTTGACAGGGGGTAATCTTACCCTAGTATGCGCCACTCTAGGAACACCCTATGAAATTGAAACAAGGGGGAAAATTCTCCTTCTTGAAGAAGTAGATCAAGAACCCTGGGTAATGGACCACTGCCTATCTCATTTACGTAATGCAGGAAAATTAGAGGATATTAAGGGTATTGTAATTGGTGAGTGTCATAACTGTGAACCTTATAAGAATAACCCTGGCTTCCTATGTGATACAGGAATTGAGGATGTTTTTACCTACTATTTTGGTGGCTTGAAGGTTCCCGTTTTATACGGCCTACCATTAGGTCACACTAGAGATATTGCAACCTTGCCTCTAGGGCTTCCTGTTCGAATATCCAGTGACGACAAATCACTAACTATATTGGAAAGCGGTGTTAGGGCTTAATCGGCTTTCCTCAATTATATTTTACCAGTTCATAATTGCTATTCGTGTGTGTTTAGAAGGAGGTAGGAGATGAAAAGGAAGGGAACTAAATATTTATCCTTGCTGCTTATTTTGCTGTTAGCTCTAGGAACAATGGGATGCGGGGCAGGAGAAACCCAAGATGAAGGGACCACCTTCACCATGGCAATTACGGAAGAAATTGACACACTAAACCCCTTATCAGCTTGGATGCAGGTATCATATGAAGCACTATTGCTACTTTATGACCCTCTGGTTAGGTACGATGAAAACCTAGACCCAGGACCTTGCCTAGCTAAAAGCTGGGAGATCAGCGAAGACGAGCTTACTTGGACCTTTAATTTAATGGAAGACGTTTTATGGCATGATGGTGAGCCTTTTACATCTGCAGATGTAAAATTTACCTACGAACTATATCAAGAATATGATTCCTACATGTATGGGGGCTACCTAACTGGGATTAGCAGTATTGATTGTCCTGATGACTATACAGTGGTAATCACAACTGAAGAGCCTAAGGCTAATATGTTAATGAACACATCTCCAATTGTCCCTATGCATATATGGGCAGACCAAGAAGACCCATACAACTGGGAGAATCCAGAACCCATAGGAACTGGCCCCTACATGTATGGAGGCCAGGGAGAGGGTTTTGTTAAATTTACTAAGAACGACAACTATTTCTTGGGGACTCCCAAAATCGCCAATATTGTAATGGTGGTTTATGAGAACTATGACACTGCGGCCCAGGCTCTTATGATAGGAGAGATTGATGCAGCTGCTAGTTTAAGTGCTGCTCAAATTACTCAATTAGAAAAGGACACCAATGTCGAGGTTTTAATGGCGGAAGTACCAGGTTTCTGCATGATGGCAATTAACATGATGCCTGCAACAGAAGACACTCAAGGGGATCCACTATTGAGAGACAAGGTTATACGTCAAGCTTTAGACTATTGTACTGACAAACAAAACATAGTGGACATGGCTTATGGTGGTGCAGGAATTGTTGGTTCCACACTGATAAATCCGGGAGACCCTTATCACTATAGCCCTCCAGCCAGCGACCTTAGAAACTATGATATTGAAAAGGCCAAGGCCCTCTTAGAGAATGCTGGATATCAAGATAGAAATGGTGACGGGATAAGGGAAGATAAGGCTGGTAACAAGTTGTCTTTTGAACTAATCTCTATTGCTGAAAATGTTGAAGAGGTTAAAACTGCACAGATAATAGCAGCAAGCTGCAAGGAAGCTGGTATTAATCTAGACCTTGTTACAATGGATAGTGGTGCAGTAAATGACCTAATTTATGCAGGCCAATATGACCTTTATATCTGGGGCTGGGGATCTGACGTTGATCCATCAGTTATATTGAAACTCTTCTTAACAGAAGAATACTTTAACTTCAATGAAACTGGGTTTTCTAATCCTCGATACGATGATTTGTTCTATGCTCAAATGCATGAAATGGATGAGGCTGAACGTATAGCCATGGTTCAGGAAATGCAGAAGATGCTTTATGAGGACAGTCCATATATTATTACCCTATATGACAGTTACGTACAAGCAATTCGATCTGATAGGTGGACTGGATACCAACAAATCCCCGCGTCTACTGGAGGTTTATTCTATAACCTTACCTATAACAACTTCATGAATATGGAGCCAGTTAGTTAGTTGATATTATTTATATGGCGGGGCCAAGCTTTTAAGGCTCCGCCACCCTTGCATCTATAATCAAGAAATGGGGAGTGGTCATGGATAAAAAACGACTGCTAAAAAAATTGTTCTATGCTGGGATTACTATCTTTTTCGTCTTGGTTTTTAATTACTTTCTTTTTAGGGTTTTGCCAGGTGATATAATCTCTATGGTATCAAGAAATGCCAAAACCACTCCAGAAATGATAGCAAACTTAACTCAATTGTATGGATTGGACTTACCTTGGTATGAGCAATTTTTTGTTTATTTGAAAAACCTTTTTCAGGGAGACTTAGGAACATCCTTTCTTTATAAAAAACCTGTAACAGCAGTTTTGGCAGGTAAGATCTTACCTACAGTTATTTTGCTAGGTATTGCAGAGATTATAGCAATAATTGTAGGTATTATATTTGGAATAGTTTCAGCCTATAAAAGAGGGAAGAAATTGGACGCAGGACTCTTAAGTACTTCTTTGCTTTTATACTCTATGCCTACATTTTGGTTGGGAATGATATTGATCTTAATATTCTGTGTGAACCTTCACTGGTTCCCAATAGGGGGCATGGTGACTCCAGGAAAAATATTTATCACAACCTGGGGGGAGATAAACGATGTGGTGAGGCATATGGTGCTGCCGGTAGCCTGTATGGCTCTGGGTATGATCGGAGAATATGCCATTACCATGAGAAGTACTATGATAGATGTTTTATCCGAAGACTATATAACTACAGCCAAGGCTAAAGGGTTTTCAAACCCCTATATACTAAGAAAGCATGCCCTTCCTAATGCCATGCTGCCCATGATTACTTTAATAGCTATTAACCTTGGGCTAATAGTTGGAGGAGCCATTCAAATAGAAACTGTTTTTTCATGGCCTGGCCTAGGGAACCTAATGTACACAGCTCTAAGTGGGAGGGATTACCCCTTACTCCAAGGCCTCTTCCTCTTGATTACTATTACAGTAATATTGGCAAACGTAATATCTGATATTCTTTATGAATTCGCGGATCCGCGAGTTCATAGTTAGGGGGTGAAACTATGAATTCAGTTAAAATGGAACTCCGCAAAAGAAAAATCAAGGAATTCGCCCACCAAGTAAGGGTAAACAAGATGGCCTTTGTTGGATCTCTAACCTTGGGCTTCTTCATCCTAGTAGCCATTTTTGGCCCTATATTGGTACCTTTTGATGTTATGAAATTTGGATTAGCTACAGAAATGCTCATGCCTCCAAGCTCACAACATATCCTGGGGACCGATGATATGGGTAGGGACGTACTTGCCTACTTGATCTCAGGCGCTAGGGTATCCCTTATGGTGGGAGCCCTTGCCACCCTCCTATCTATGGGTATAGGAACACTTATTGGAATAGTTGCAGGATATAAAGGCAAGGTTATTGATAATGTTTTGATGCGTATTACAGACTTTTTCCTGGTTATTCCCTGGTTGCCTCTTATGATGGTTCTTGCGGCCATATTAGGAACCAGCATCTGGAATATTATCCTTGTAATTGGCATTACAAGTTGGGCGGGGACTGCTCGTATAGTAAGAGCCCAAACCCTTTCTGTAAGGGAGCAGCAATTTGTTGAGAGGACCGTGTCCCTTGGAGCAGGTAGCATCCATATTATGATTCATCATATACTACCTAATGTTTTCCCCTTGATTTTTGCAAACACAGTTCTCATTGCAGCTGCTGCAATTACATCGGAAACTACCCTTAGCTTTTTAGGCTTAGGAGATCCCTCCCATGCAAGTTGGGGTATGATGCTTCACTATGCATTTGAAACAGGAGCAACATCTGCTGGAGCCTACTGGTATTTTTTACCACCAGGTCTTTGTGTGGTGGCAGTTGTACTAGCCTTTACCCTTATGGGATACGCCTTTGATGAAATCTTAAATCCCAAATTGAAAGAGAGGTAGAAAAGATGAAATTACTTGAGGTAAATCATTTGCACACCTACTTCAAAACTGGGAGAGGGGTGTTAAAGGCGGTTAATGATGTTAGTTTTTCACTAGGTCAAGGAGAGGCTTTGGGAATTGTAGGAGAATCTGGCTGTGGTAAAACCACAGCGGCTCTTTCCATTTGTCATCTTTTGCCCAAGGAAGGCTTTATTCATGGTGGGGAGATTTTGCTAGAGGGAAGAGACTTGGTGGCCTTATCCCAGGAGGAAATCAGAAAACACCGGTGGAAGGATGTTTCTATGATTTTCCAAGGTGCCATGAATGCTTTCAACCCTGTTCTTACAATTGGAAAGCAAATATCAGAAGTTATTGTTCTTCATGAAAAAGTCTCAGAAAAAGAAGCATTGGAAAGAACCAAAGAACTTTTAGATTGGGTTGAGATACCAAGGGAAAGGCACAGCCAATATCCCCATGAATTTTCTGGGGGAATGAAGCAAAGGGCTATGATAGCCATGGCCTTGGCATGTAGCCCCAAAATTATAATTGGAGATGAACCAACTACTGCTTTAGATGTAATGGTTCAGGCCCAAATACTAAACTTGCTAGAAAAACTTAGAAAAGCAACAAATATGGGCATGATTTTGATTACCCATGATCTATCTATACTGGGAGAGACCTGCGATAAGATCGGGGTTATGTATGCAGGGAAAATGGTAGAAATAGGTAGTGTTGATAATATATTCAAGGAATCTGCACATCCCTATACGAAAAGATTAATTGGATGTTTTCCAGATATTGATGGGGATAAAGTGGTACCCAAGGGGATTGATGGTTTTCCGCCAGATTTATATGACCCACCTAGTGGTTGTCCATTTCACCCCCGTTGTGACTATGTTATAGACATTTGCCGGGAAGAAATGCCTTCTAGCATAGAAATTCAAGGAGACCATAAGGTGGCCTGTCACAGATGGGAGGATGTAGCCCATGAAAAATAAAGACAAGGAATTGTTGAGGGTTGAAGATTTAAGGGTTCACTTTGAATTAAAGGGAAGCATGACAGGATCTTTACTTGGCAAGAAAAAAAAGACTCTTAAAGCCGTAGACGGAGTATCTTTTTCACTTTATGCAGGAGAAATACTGGCTTTGGTTGGTGAAAGTGGTAGCGGTAAAACCACAATAGGAAAGGCTATTCTTCATTTATTGGATCAAACAAAAGGAAGTATTATATTTCAAGGTCAAGAAATAGGGACCAGCCCTCAAGAGTTAAAGGCTTTTCGCAGAAATGCTCAAATGATTTTTCAAGACCCCTACCAATCCCTGAACCCCAGACACTATATTATGGATATAGTTGCAGAACCCTTAGACGTAATTGGCTTAGTTAAATCAACAGGAGAACGAACACGTCTTGTTAAAGAAGCCTTGGAGCAGGCCGGCCTTATTCCAGGTGAAGATTATTTTTT
>JAVEXZ010000027.1:0-14679 GCA_034003765.1 Anaerovoracaceae bacterium
GCATCCGAGAGTACTTTAGAGGAATCAAAACAGAAGTGAAAAAAGTGGTATGGCCCACTAGGAAAGAATTAAGCGCTTATACAGTAGTGGTTATTCTAACTTGTTCATTTTTTGCTTTGGCTTTCTGGGCAATTGATACTGGGGTTCTGGCAATGCTAAAAGGCATTCTCGGAATCACGATGTAAGGAAAAGGAATGGCATGGCCGAAAAAGAAAAGGACCTAACCTTTGATCCCGTAGAAGAGGAAGTTAGTGGAGTTCGAGCAATTAGAGAACCCATGTGGTATGTTGTCCATACCTACTCAGGACACGAGAACAAGGTAAAAGTAAATATAGAAAAACTAGTTGAGAACCGAGAGATGCAAGATCTGGTTCTCAGTATTGTGGTTCCCACAGAAGATGTTATTGAATTAAAAAATGGGCAGCGAAAAATCAAAACGAGAAAAATGTTTCCCGGATATGTTTTAATCAAAATGATAGTAACCAATGAATCTTGGTATTTAGTTAGAAACACTCAAGGAGTAACGGGTTTTGTAGGACATGGTTCGGAACCTGTTCCCCTGACAATAGATGAAGTCAGAAGAATGGGTATTGAAAAGATTATAGTTGAAATGGACATAAAGGTTGGGGACAGCATAAAGGTTATTAATGGGCCCTTTGAAGGATTTATGGGTACAGTATCCAGCTTCGATGAAGAAAAACAAACTATGCGTGTTTTAATCAGTATGTTTGGTAGAGACACCTTGGTGGAACTTGAATACGCACAAATAGATAAATTATAAGGTTAAAAGAAAATAAAGAGAGAAATCTCAACCACTTGCTTGGCAGGAGAAAGGAGAAGACAAGGAAATGGCAAAAAAAATAGAAGGCTACATCAAGTTGCAAATTCCCGCAGGAGGAGCCACACCAGCACCCCCAGTAGGACCTGCCCTTGGCCAAAAAAGTGTAAACATAATGGATTTTTGCAAGCAATTCAATGCTAAAACCCAGGACCAGCAGGGCATGATTATACCTGTTGTTATAACGGTCTACGCTGATCGATCTTTTACTTTTGTTACCAAAACACCACCAGCTGCGATACTTATTAAAAAAGCAGCGGGACTAACTAAGGCTTCAGGTGAGCCTAACAAAAATAAGATTGGATCAATTACATTGGCTCAAGCCCAGGAAATTGCAAAGACAAAAATGCCAGACCTTAATGCAGCTAGCATTGAAACAGCTACAGGAATGATTAAGGGAACGGCTAGAAGTATGGGTGTTATAGTTAAAGAGTAGTATGTGGGAGACAGAAAACCTGTCGATAGTACCACAAGGAGGTAGGAAATGGCTAAAAGAGGTAAAAAGTATCTAGAGTCAATTGCAACTTATGAACCACAAACTTTATACGATGCAAAAGAAGCTATGGTACATGTAGTAAATTCAGGAAGAGCAAAGTTCGATGAGACTGTAGAAGCCCACATTCGTTTGGGTGTAGACGGAAGACATGCTGACCAACAAGTTCGTGGAGCAATGGTATTGCCTCATGGAACAGGAAAGACAAAAAGAGTTCTAGTATTTGCGAAAGGTCCAAAAGCTCAAGAGGCTGAGGATGCAGGGGCAGATTTTGTAGGAGCTGAAGAGCTTGCAGAAAAAATTCAAAAGGAAAACTGGTTTGATTTCGATGTAGTAGTAGCAACTCCCGATATGATGGGTGTGGTTGGAAAACTAGGTAAGGTATTAGGTCCTAAAGGCATGATGCCAAACCCAAAATCAGGAACTGTAACAATGGACTTAGCTAAGGCCATGGAAGAAATCAAAGCTGGTAAGGTTGAATACCGTTTGGACAAAACAAATATCGTTCATACTCCAATTGGAAAAGTTTCATTTGGACCAGAAAAACTAGCAGATAACTTCAATGCCCTGTTAGAAACTCTTGTCAAAGCGAAACCTGCAGCTGCAAAAGGTCAATACCTTAAGACAGTAACAGTGGCAACAACTATGGGCCCTGGAGTAAAGGTTAATCCTCAAAAGATATAAACCAAGAGAAACATCAATTTAAGAAAACTAACCGTAGACAGCGGGTGCTGTAAAGCTTAATTCCCCGCCGAGGTACAATATAAAATATTGGCCTCGTTTGTCCAGGGTGACAGACGAGGCATTTTATAGAGTGCCAAAAGAACCTCTTGCTCACTATAAAATAAAAAGAGCAAAGAAAGGAGAAAAAAAGACATGTCAGAAGCAGCAAAAAGAGAAAAGCAATTAATCGTAGATGAGATCAGGGACAAAATAAGCAGGTCTAAATCTGCAGTTGTTGTGGATTATTTGGGGATCAGCGTATCACAAGCTGATGCTATGAGAAAAAAGTTAAGAGAAGCTAACGTGGACTACACTGTTTATAAAAACACCTTGGTAAAAAGAGCAATCGAGGGAACTGAGTTTGCCAAAATGGCAGATGTACTAGAAGGTCCAAGTGCTTTCGCATTTAGTTACGATGATGCAACAACGCCTGGAAGGTTGATCAATGAATCCATAAAAGAGTATAAAAAAATGTCCTTCAAGGCAGGATTTATAGAAGGCACATATTATGACTCAGAAGGTATGACTACCATTGCAAGTATTCCTGGAAGAGAAGTGCTAATTGCTAAATTCTTGGGTAGCATCCAATCCCCAGTTAGCAAGCTAGTAAGAACATTCCAAGCTATTGCTGATGCAAAAGCATAATATAGTATAAAGTAATTTTTCGATAAATATAAAATATAAAGGAGAAGAAAAAATGAACATGGAGCAAATCATTGAAGCCATTAAAGGCATGACTGTATTAGAACTAAATGAGCTAGTTAAGGCTTGTGAAGAGGAATTCGGAGTATCCGCAGCGGCTCCTGTAGCAGCAGCTGGAAACGGAGCAGCAGCAGCAGAAGAGCAAACAGAATTCACTGTTGTATTAGCAGGAATAGGCCAAGAAAAAATCAAGGTTATCAAAGTTGTTAGAGAACTTACTGGCCTAGGTCTTAAGGAAGCAAAAGACTTGGTTGACACAGCACCACAAAACGTAAAAGAAGGAATTGAAAAAGCAGAAGCAGACGCTATAAAAGCTCAGCTAGAAGAAGTAGGAGCCACAGTAGAACTCAAATAGTTCGTTTTATCCCTTTCGGCCTTTGGCCATTTGCCCAAGGCCGAAATTGTATTAAACCAGGAGGAGAAAATGAGAAAAATTCTCATTAGCGCATGCCTGTACGGAGATGTGGTTCGTTATGACGGTAAACAAATACTCTTAGAAGATCCACTTTTCTTAGAGTGGAAGAGAGAAGGGCGCTTAATCCCTTTTTGCCCAGAGATTTTTGGTGGGCTAGATGTGCCTAGATCGGATTGCCAGATACTTGGTGATAGAGTATTAAATCGAATAGGGGAAGATGTTACAGCGGCTTTTCAAATGGGCGCTACTGAGGCAGTTCGTTTAGCTAAGGTCCATGAGGTCGCTTTTGCCATTATGAAAGAGCGAAGCCCATCATGCGGTTCTTCAATTGTTTATGATGGGAGTTTTACTGGATTAAAAATACCTGGACAAGGAATAGCTACAAGAGAATTGAGAAAAGCTGGAATCCTTGTTATCAGTGAAGACCAACTGTTTAAGGGTGAAGAGAGGTTGAAAAGCCAAGAATAATCCTTGACTTATTGGCTTGGATGTAATATTATAATATATTGCTATGAAATGAAGTTTCTTTAGTTTTAAAGGAGTGATAAATATGCCGAAACCCGTTGAATTTGGACGTAGAACTCGTATGAGTTATTCGAAAATTAACGAAGTTGCGGAGATGCCAAACCTTATTCAAATTCAGACTGAATCATATGAATGGTTTATTACTGAAGGACTGAAAGAGGTTTTTGAGGACATTTCCCCAATCAAAGATTACGCAGGTAATCTCGTACTGGAGTTCATTGATTTTTCTTTGAATGAACCTCCAAAATACGAACAGGAAGAGTGCAAGGAAAGAGATGTAACCTATGCTTCTCCCTTGAAAGTAAAGGTACGACTAGTAAATAAAGAAACTGGGGAAGTAAAAGAGCAAGAGGTTTTCATGGGAGATTTTCCTCTGATGACCGAAAAGGGAACATTTATATACAATGGAGCCGAAAGGGTTGTGGTAACTCAGTTAGTTCGTAGCCCAGGGCCCTACTATAATTATTCCACAGACAAATCAAACAACAAACTCTTTTCCACCACTGTTATTCCCAACAGGGGTGCTTGGCTTGAATACGAAACGGATTCCAATGAGATTATCTCTGTTAGAGTTGATCGAACAAGGAAACAACCGGCTACTACATTATTAAGAGCTTTCGGAATAGGAACCGATAGGGAAATTTTAGAGATTTTTGGTGAAGATCCAAGATTGTTAAAGACCTTGGAAAAGGATACCACAGAAACCTATGAAGAAGGCTTAAAAGAGATATATAGAAAATTGAGACCAGGAGAACCGCCAACTGTTGACAGTGCGCGGTCGCTTTTGGATTCTCTATTTTTTGACGCAAAAAGATACGACTTGGCTAAAGTTGGTCGTTATAAGTACAACAAAAAACTGGGCCTTTCCAACAGAATAATAGGGTGTATAGCTGCAGAAGATATTGTAGACCCTAATACAGGCGAGGTTCTTTTGTCAGAGAATGAAATGATTACCCGTGAATTGGGATTTCAAATTGAAGATTCCGGTGTGAAGTCGGTCTTGGTATACGGCACTAACAAGGAAAAGGAAGTTACAAAAGTAGTTGGAAACAATTTTGTTCCTTGGAGAAAATATGTTAAGGACCCTTCTAACCAAGTTAAATTGCCACCAAGAGTATATTATCCAGTGCTAAAAGAAATTTTAGAAAACACCAAGAAGAAAGATTTACATGAAGAATTAATGGCTAGGAAGAATGAACTTTCTCCTAAGCATATTATCGTTGATGACGTAATTGCATCATTTTCATATATCTTAAACTTAAACTATGGTGTAGGCAATGTTGATGATATTGATCATTTAGGCAACAGGAGACTTCGAACCGTAGGTGAACTTTTACAAAACCAGTTCCGTATAGGCCTTGCTAGGATGGAAAGAGTAGTAAAGGAAAGAATGACAATCCAGGACATAGAAGTAACTACTCCTCAGGCTCTAATGAATATTCGTCCTGTAACAGCAGCCATTAAAGAGTTTTTTGGGTCTTCCCAATTATCTCAGTTCATGGACCAAACAAATCCTTTGGCTGAGCTTACCCATAAAAGAAGGTTGTCAGCACTTGGGCCTGGAGGACTTTCCAGAGAAAGAGCTGGATTTGAAGTCAGAGATGTTCACTATTCTCACTATGGACGTATGTGCCCTATTGAAACTCCTGAAGGTCCAAATATTGGGCTGATTGGATCCCTAACCACTTATGGAAGAATAAATGAATACGGATTTATTGAAGCTCCTTATAGACTTGTGGAAAAGGGTAGTGGAAGAGTAACTGAAAAAATCGATTATCTTTCTGCTGATGAAGAAGAAATGATGATTATCGCCCAGGCCAATGAACCTTTAGATTCCAAAGGATTTTTCGCCAACATAAAGGTCGCTTCTAGAGGAGCTGGTGGAGAGATTGACTTGGTGGCAAGAGAAAATATTGATTACATGGACGTATCTCCCAAGCAAGTTGTATCTGTTGCAACAGCAATGATTCCTTTCTTAGAAAATGATGATGCCAACCGTGCCTTGATGGGTGCTAACATGCAGAGACAAGCGGTACCCCTCATGATTACAGAAGCTCCAATTGTTGCCACTGGGATGGAATACAAGGCGGCTTGTGACTCTGGTGTAGTTGTTTTGGCTAGGAATAGTGGAATCGTAAAATATGTTGATGCAGAAATGATCATTATTAAGAGAGACGATAACCAGGGCGAAGATGTCTATAAATTGTTGAAGTTTAAAAGGAGTAACCAAGGTACCTCTATTAATCAAAAACCAATAGTATTTAGTGGAGAGAAAATAGCGGTAGGAGAAGTAATTGCCGATGGCCCCTCTACAGACTGTGGAGAAATAGCCTTGGGCAAGAACCTACTTGTTGGCTTCATGACTTGGGAAGGCTACAACTATGAAGATGCCATCGTCCTAAATGAACGCTTGATAATGGAAGATACTTTAACTTCCATACACATAGAAGAATATGAATCTGAAGCCAGAGACACGAAGTTGGGCCCAGAAGAAATTACAAGAGATATCCCCAACGTTTCTGAGGAAGCTCTAAAAGACCTTGACGAAGAAGGAATAATAAGGATTGGGGCAGAGGTAACTTCTCTAGACATTTTGGTTGGAAAAGTAACACCAAAGGGTGAAACTGATGTTACAGCAGAAGAGCGTTTGCTGCGAGCAATATTTGGTGAAAAAGCCAGAGAAGTTCGAGACACTTCTTTGAGAGTCCCCCATGGAGAAACAGGCATTGTTGTTGATGTTAAAGTATTCTCTAGAGAAAATGGAGATGAACTCCTACCTGGAGTTAATAAGTTGGTCCGTTGCTATGTTGCTACCAAGAGAAAAATTTCTGTTGGAGACAAGATGGCCGGGCGTCATGGTAACAAAGGTGTTATATCTAGAATATTACCTGAAGAAGATATGCCTTTTATGGACAATGGACAAGCGTTGGAAATAATGTTAAATCCTTTGGGTGTTCCTTCCCGTATGAACGTAGGGCAGGTTTTGGAAGTGCATTTGGGATTGGTTTCCAAATATCGTGATTGGTATATTTCCACTCCGGTATTTGATGGAGCCAGCGAAATGGATATTATAGACTTAATGAAAGAATCTGGCTTCCCAGAATCAGGAAAGGTTCCCTTAAGAGACGGGAGAACGGGAGAATTCTTTGATAACCACGTTACCGTTGGCTATATGTATATGTTAAAGCTCCATCACTTGGTTGATGATAAAATTCACGCAAGAAGCACAGGACCTTACTCCTTGGTTACCCAGCAGCCATTGGGTGGTAAAGCACAATTTGGAGGACAGAGGTTTGGAGAGATGGAAGTATGGGCACTGGAAGCTTATGGTGCAGCATATACACTGCAAGAAATATTGACTGTAAAATCTGATGATATAGCTGGCCGTGTAAAAACCTACGAGGCAATTGTTAAGGGTGAAAACATTCCAGAGCCAGGGATTCCAGAATCTTTCAAGGTTCTTATTAAGGAAATGCAGTCCTTGGGCTTAGATGTGCGAATTTTAGCAGAGGATGACCGAGAGGTTGAAATTAAAGAGACTGTAGAACTAGAAGATATTTGTGGAACAATTCAGGATGCAGAAATAGAAGTTGATTCTGATGAAAGCAAAGAAGAATTGATCCTTCAAGATGAAGAAGAATGGACAGAAGATGTTGCAGAGGAAGCAGAGACCCAAGATACTAAAGAAGAAGCTTCGATAGAAGACAGTAAAGAAGAATTGGCGGACGATTTAGTGGATGAAGAGTAAGGAAAGGGGAGATACTCCTTGAGTGAAAACAATAACATAAACTATGAACTGAATAATTTTGAATCCCTGCAAATTGGACTGGCTTCCACGGATAAAATCTTAAGCTGGTCTCATGGAGAAGTAACAAAACCTGAGACTATTAATTACCGTACATTAAAGCCAGAAAAAGACGGTTTATTCTGTGAGAAGACTTTTGGACCAATGAAGGACTGGGAGTGCCACTGTGGTAAATACAAAAAAATAAGATACAAAGGCATTACCTGTGATCGTTGTGGTGTTGAAGTAACAAAAGCTAAGGTTCGAAGAGAGAGAATGGGTCACATTGAATTGGCCTCTCCAGTTTCCCATATATGGTATTTCAAGGGGATTCCATCTCGTATGGGCCTGATACTTGATATGTCTCCGAGAAATTTGGAAAAAATTCTGTATTTTGCATCCTATGTTGTATTGGATCCCGGAACTTCTGGCTTTGAATACAAGGAAGTATTAACAGAACAACAGTATAGAGAAGCAAAGGATGATCCTGAGATTACTTTCAAAGCTGCTATGGGAGCACAAGCAGTGAGAGAGCTCCTTGCTAACATTAATCTGGTGGAATTGAGCCAGGAACTTAGGCAACTTTTGAAAGAGACAACAGGCCAGAAAAAGGTGCGAGTTGTAAGAAGATTGGAAGTAGTTGAGGCATTAAGACTTTCAAAAAATAAACCAGAATGGATGATTCTTGAAGTTGTACCTGTAATACCTCCAGACTTAAGGCCTATGGTTCAGTTAGATGGTGGTAGATTTGCAACCTCTGATTTGAACGACCTTTATAGGAGAGTAATAAACAGGAATAATCGATTAAAAAAATTATTGGAGCTAGGGGCTCCTGACATTATTGTTCGAAATGAAAAGCGCATGCTGCAAGAATCGGTGGATGCCCTTATTGACAATGGTAGAAGAGGAAGACCTGTAACTGGACCAGGATCAAGACCCTTAAAATCCCTGTCCGACATGTTAAAAGGCAAACAGGGCCGTTTCCGCCAGAATCTTCTGGGTAAGCGGGTAGACTATTCTGGCCGTAGCGTTATCGTTGTTGGTCCTGAATTAAAGTTTTACCAGTGTGGACTTCCAAAGAAAATGGCCTTAGAGCTTTTCAAACCTTTTATCATGAAAAGGCTTGTGGAAGATGGCTTTGCCTACAATATAAAGAGCGCAAAGAGAATGGTTGAAAAAGTACGTGAAGAAGTCTGGGATGTCTTAGACGAAATAATCAAAGAACATCCAGTTCTTTTGAACCGTGCACCTACATTACATAGACTTGGTATTCAGGCATTTGAACCCGTATTAGTTGAAGGAAAAGCGATTAAGCTTCACCCTCTAGTTTGTACTGCTTATAATGCCGACTTTGACGGAGATCAAATGGCAGTCCATCTCCCCCTATCTGCAGAGGCCCAATCAGAAGCCCGGTTCCTGATGCTTTCTGTAAACAACATATTGGCTCCCAAGGATGGGTCCCCTATTACCACTCCTACCCAGGATATGATCTTGGGTATCTATTACCTTACACATCCTGGAATACAACCAGTTGATGAGCTAGTTGATGGAGAACAGGAAAAGATAAAGTCTTTTGCTGACATCAACGAAATGCAAATGGCATATCTAAATAAGGTTGTTGGCCTTCATGAGAAGGTTAGGGTTAGACGGTTTGCAGACCCAGAAGACAAAAGGGGTAAACTGGTGGTTTCCACTGTGGGAAGATTTATATTTAACATGGAATTGCCCCAAGACTTGGGATATGTTGATAGAACAAAAGACAAGTATTCTCTAGAGGTCGATTTCCTTTGCGACAAAAAGAAGCTAGGCCAAATAATTGACAAGTGTTACAGAATTCACGGTAACACAGGAACTGCGATTATGTTGGACTATATAAAAGATATGGGTTTCCATTATTCAACTACATCAGCAATTACGATCAGTATTTCTGATATGGAAATCCCTGCCAAGAAATTCGAGATACTTGATGAATCTGAGCGACAAGTTGAGAAAAATGAAGATGCATTTAATAAGGGCCTTCTCAGCGACAAGGAAAGATATGACAAGGTTATCTCGATCTGGAGTAAGGCAACAGAAGATGTAGCCGATGCTTTAATGGATTCTCTTGGAAGCTTGAACAACCTTTACATTATGGCTCATTCTGGAGCCCGAGGCTCTAAGAATCAGATTCGTCAGATTGGCGGTATGCGAGGCTTAATGGCCAACGCAGTTGGAAAGACCATTGAGATTCCAATTAAAGCCAACTTTAGGGAAGGGCTTTCTGTACTTGAATATTTCATCTCCACAAATGGAGCACGAAAAGGATTGGCAGATACCGCGTTACGTACAGCTGACTCAGGTTACCTTACCCGTAGGCTTGTTGATGTTTCCCATAATGTTATTGTTAGAGTAGCAGATTGTGGAACTGATGAAGGGATACAGGTTAGGGCCTTTACAGAGGGTAAAGAGATAATTGAATCCTTGAGGTTGAGAATAATTGGAAGGATTTCTCTTCTTGATATTCCTGATCCAGAGGGTGGCTATATCGTTGGAGAAAACGAAGAGATAACCGAGGCGGCAGCCGAGAGAATTGAGGCTTGTGGAATTGAGGCGGTTGCAATAAGATCTGTAATGACATGCCATGCCCAAGCAGGAATTTGTGCTAAATGTTATGGTAGAAATCTGGCCACTGGAGAATTAGTAAACATTGGCGAGGCTGTTGGAATAACTGCAGCCCAGTCAATCGGCGAACCAGGAACACAGTTGACTATGAGAACATTCCATACAGGTGGTGTTGCAGGGTCTGACATTACCCAAGGCTTGCCTAGGGTAGAAGAACTCTTTGAAGCCAGAAAACCAAAAGGTATCGCAGAAATTTGCGAAATGGATGGTACTGTAGAAGAAATTACAAATAACTCAAACAACACAACTGAAGTAAAGATTGTGGGCGAGGAAGAGAAGGTCTATATAGTTCCTTATGGCGCAAGAATAAATGTTCGTAAGGGCGACTATGTTATGGCTGGGGACAATATTACCAAGGGCCCATTAAATCCCCACGATATTCTAAGATTAAACGGAATAGAAGGTGTTTATCAATACTTACTCAAGGAAGTTCAGAGAGTATACAAACAACAGGGTGTAGACATTAATGATAAGCACATCGAAGTAATTGTAAGCCAAATGCTTGGCAAGTATAGGATAGAAGAGGGTGGAGATACCACACTATTGCCTGGGGCCTTGTACACTAAGCTGGAAGTAGAATCAGCTAATCAAGAGACTGCAGCTAATGGAGGAGAAGAAAGTACTCACAAACGTATTTTAATGGGTATAACAAAAGCTTCCTTATCCACAAACTCCTTCTTGTCAGCAGCATCTTTCCAAGAGACCACTCGAGTACTAACAGATGCAGCGATAAAGGGAAAGACAGACAAGCTTCTTGGGTTAAAGGAAAACGTTATAATCGGTAAGCTAATTCCTGCTGGAACTGGCATGAAGAGATATAAAGATATCATTCTAGATTACGGTGTTAACACAGAACTTATGGACTCCTATACTCAAATGCTTTCTATGGAAGTAGAGGAAGATTACGAAGAACTTGGTGGAATGCAGGCTGTTAGCGAAGCACCTATAGAATTAGTAGAGGAAATTCAAGAAATTGACCCAAACAATCTACTGGAAGTCTCTATGGATGACTAGGTGTGAGCCCAGTTTTAATTGACATTAACTTAAGCCAAGTGATATAATTACCGTTGGTTTTTAATACCTACTAGAGGTTTTAAATAAATATGATCCATGACTTCATAATGAAGGCTGGAGAAGAAAGGAGAAAAAGGATGCCAACAATCAACCAACTAGTACGAGAAGGCAGAGAAAAGTTTGATAAGAAAGAAAAAGCACCAGCTTTGGGAAAGGGATTAAATTCCTTGAAAAGGCGGACAACAGATATGAATTCCCCTCAAAAAAGAGGCGTTTGTACTTCTGTTAAAACCGTTACACCAAAGAAGCCTAACTCAGCACTCCGAAAAGTAGCAAGAGTAAGACTTACAAATGGCTTGGAAGTATCTGCATACATACCAGGGATTGGACACAATCTTCAAGAGCATAGTGTTGTACTTATTAGAGGCGGTCGTGTAAAAGACCTTCCTGGAGTAAGATACCATATTGTTCGTGGAACCCTAGATACATCTGGAGTTTCTGCAAGGTCCCAAGGTCGTTCCAAGTATGGAGCAAAGAAACCTAAAGCAAAGTAATTTAATTTATTAATTCGTTAAAATTTCGGGAAAGACTTAGTTTGTGCCCATTAACATAGATGCTGGGCACCCACGACACCCTTACTATTAGAGGTGTCGAGTACCGGAAAAACTCCCTAATATATCAAGAAGAATATTTGGGGAGAGTAATCTTTTGAGAAACACTCAAAGGTGAAGAGATCGCTGAAAAACCAGGATTAATAGTCCTAAGGTTTTGATGTGAGGAGGGAAGAGAAGTGCCAAGAAAAGGAAATATACCAAAAAGAGAAGTACTTCCAGATCCAATTTACGGTAGCATTACTGTGGCAAAACTCATCAACAGTATCATGATGGACGGCAAAAAAGGTGTAGCCCAATCCATTGTTTATGAAGCATTTGATATGATGAAAGCGACCACAGGGAGTGAACCTCTGGAAGTATTTGAGAAGGCTATGAACAATATCATGCCTCAAGTAGAAGTAAAAGCTCGTCGTGTAGGTGGTGCCAATTATCAGGTTCCTATCGAAGTACGAGTAGAAAGAAGAGAAACTCTGGGCTTGCGATGGCTAACCAAGTACACCAGAAATCGAGGAGAAAAAACCATGGCAGAACGTTTGGCCAAGGAACTAATGGATGCTGCCAACGGAACAGGTGGGTCGGTTAAGAAAAAGGAAGATACACATAAGATGGCTGAGGCCAATCGTGCTTTTGCCCATTATCGATGGTAGATTACTACAAGAGTAAAAGAGAAAGGAGGAATGAAATATGCCAAGACAATTTCCACTAAATAAAACAAGAAATATCGGCATAATGGCTCATATTGATGCCGGAAAAACTACTACTACGGAGAGAATTCTATTCTATACTGGAAAAACCCACAAGATGGGCGAGGTTCATGAAGGCGGAGCCACAATGGACTGGATGCAGCAGGAACAAGAACGAGGCATAACCATTACC
Source organism: Anaerovoracaceae bacterium (assembly GCA_034003765.1). Lineage (GTDB taxonomy): Bacteria > Bacillota > Clostridia > Peptostreptococcales > Anaerovoracaceae > JAAZGD01. The sequence continues at coordinate 12,646 of JAVEXZ010000027.1, forward strand.
TCTGCCGCCACTACAGCCCAGTGGAAGGAACATAGAATAAACATAATCGACACACCAGGACACGTAGACTTTACTGTGGAAGTAGAGAGATCTTTACGAGTTTTGGATGGAGCCGTTATGGTGCTTTGCGCCAAAGGCGGAGTCGAACCTCAGTCTGAAACAGTATGGAGACAAGCGGAAAAATATGGGGTACCAAAACTCATCTTTGTAAATAAGATGGATATTATGGGCGCTGATTTTCAACGAGTTGTGCAGATGGTAAGAGACAGACTGAAGGCTAATGCCGTTCCAGTTCAGATTCCCATAGGAGCAGAAGATAAATTTGTAGGCATAATCGATTTAATCGAAATGGATGCAGAAATTTACAAGGATGACCTAGGGAAAGAATTTGAAATAACAGAAATCCCAGCAGATTTAATGGACCTAGCATTAGAAGCCAGGGAGAAAATGATAGAAGCGGCCGCAGAGGCTAGCGAAGAATTAACTATGAAGTTTCTTGAGGGAGAGTCATTTACCAAGGAAGAGATTAGAGCAGCCATTAGGCAGCTAACAATTGATGGTAAGATGATACCTGCACTTTGTGGATCTTCATATAAGAACAAAGGAGTTCAAATGCTATTGGATGCGGTGGTTGCTTTTATGCCATCTCCCATTGATATTCCTGCAATAACAGGTGAGGTTCCTAATTTTGGAACCGTAGAAGAAAGAGCTTCTGATGATAATGGCCCATTTTCTGCCCTAGCATTTAAGATTATGACTGACCCATTTGTAGGAAAACTTGCTTTTTTCCGTGTCTATTCTGGTAAATTATCAGCAGGGTCCTACGTTTATAATTCCACAAAGGAAAAAAAGGAAAGAATTGGCCGTTTGTTACAAATGCATGCCAATCATCGAGAAGACATAGACATGGTCTACTCGGGAGATATTGCTGCAGTTGTTGGTTTGAAATTCACCAGTACTGGTGACACATTGTGCGATGAGAAAAAACCGATTATTTTGGAATCAATGGTATTCCCAGATCCGGTTATCGAAATTGCCATAGAACCAAAAACCAAGGTGGGTCAAGAAAAAATGGGTGTTGCCTTATCCAAATTGGCAGAAGAGGATCCTACATTTAAGACTTATACCAACGATGAAACTGGTCAGACAATTATTGCTGGAATGGGAGAACTACATTTAGAGATTATCGTTGACAGGCTACTTCGAGAGTTTAAGGTTGAAGCAAATGTTGGAAAACCACAGGTTTCATACAAGGAAACTCTTACTGCACCTGCTGACGTAGACTACAAATATGCAAAGCAGTCTGGTGGACATGGACAATATGGCCATGTAAAAATCAAGGTTTACCCAAGGGAGCCAGGATCAGGATTTGAATTTAAGAGCACTATTGTTGGAGGTTCTATTCCCAAGGAATATATACCTAAGATTGAAGATGGTATTAGAGAAGCTATGAGCACAGGCCCACTAGCAGGTTATCAGATTATGGATGTAGGTGTAGAACTTTATGATGGCTCATATCATGAGGTGGACTCCTCTGAGATGGCCTTTAAGATTGCCGCTACAATGGCATTTAGAGAAGCCGCCAAAAAAGCAAAACCAGTCTTGCTAGAACCTATCTTCAAGACTGAAGTAACAGTACCTGAAGAGTATATGGGAGATGTTATCGGAGACATAAGCTCTAGAAGAGGCCGCATTGAAGGTTCTGATGTGCATTCAGGAGCTGTAGCTGTTAAAGCTTTTGTTCCTTTATCAGAAATGTTTGGCTATGCTACAGACCTTCGATCCAAAACCCAAGGCCGGGGAGTATATGTTATGCAATTCGACCACTTTGAAAAATTACCAAATAGCTTAATAGAAAAAATTAATCAATAAATTTAGAGACTTGAGTTTATTTAAGGAAACTTATAAGGAGGAAAAGAGAGATGGCAAAGAAGAAGTTTGAGAGAAACAAGCCTCATATCAATATTGGTACTATCGGTCACGTAGACCATGGCAAAACCACATTGACAGCGGCAATTACAAAGACCTTGTTCG
>JAVEXZ010000012.1:0-15520 GCA_034003765.1 Anaerovoracaceae bacterium
ACCCCATTCCCTATTATTCATACATGCGCTTCTAATGTCGCACACCAATTACGGTTTATTTAGTTGTCTAATTTTATCACACTGCCATCCGCTTCACAAGGTAACAAGTTCTCTTGTAATCTTTATTTTATGACAAGTTTTCTTGTTATCTTTGCTTAATGAAATTCCCTTGGAATCTTTAGTAAAAAGTCCGTGTAAAAGTTCTGTTTCCAGTATAATATTTACTTGAGCCATTTTGTTCCTCCTCCTTTAAGTGTTATGTGATAATTTTGTTTTAATCGAGGTTGAGCTTTTTGGCTCTAATTATTGAAATTTTCAATCTACACCTTTATACAGACTTAATCTTCAAATAGATGCCGCTAGACTACTTAACAATAGAACTAGAAGTCCAAGTATGAAATTGATAATTAAAAGTAACATACTGACTTTATTCTGTTTAGGCGTCAGTTTAATGTCTTGTTTCCCAAACACAGTGGATCGGAATATCGCAATTATGATCATGGCAAATATAAGGATATGCTTTACTGCGGTAAGACTCGAATATAAATTCTCAAAGCTCATGAGGCCTAAAAAATCTCCACTTGCTTTTCCAAGCACCATACCAGTAATAAATAACCCAACTATACTGACATAAACCCATACACGGTGTTTGCGTGTTATCACCTTCATCAGGTTCTGGGTTTGCGGGGTTTTCCCGAATTCATTTTTAAGGGTTGGAACCAGGGTTAAAACCATGAAGGATAGTCCGCCTATCCACACCACAGTAAAAAACTGATGTAAAAATCTAACAATCCCTATAATCAACTGCTGATTATCCATATCGACACCTCCATTAATAATTAACTTATAAAATTACTTGTTGGCATATAACTTTTAGATGCTTTAAATCCCTATCTTTATACATAAATAAATACGTGAGTTTTGATGTAGGCATTTAAGTCAGAATGGAAGATGGTGCGGGGCTGGCTTACACTATTCCTATGCCCTTTTGATGCTTAACTTGCCTCCACATTTGCAGCGATACAGGGAAGGGTGCTTTATCACCCGGCTCACCCTGCTGCGTTCTTGAGACATTCCACACTTCTTGCAAACAATCAGATATTTGGTGGTTGGTTTTTTTCGCCTTTGGTCAACACCTAGGGACTCTGGTGAGTTAGTCCTTTTAATATGGTAGCCATAACTTTGGTTCATCATGCTGGCATACTTCTTCCAAGGGCCTGTATGTCTGTCTCCCCCTGGGCTTGTGTGTAGAACTTCATGGGCCAGGACTTCTCTTATAGATTCCACAGGGGCTTCTGCCAAAGCTTTTGAAATCTCTATTATGTATCTAGTCTCATTTTGATTTTTAGCTGAGCTTTGGCTTTGTTTTGTACTCGGGCATTCTTTTTGGATTTCATCTGTGTTTTTGCTTTGGTTTTTATCTGGGTTTTTCTTATGTTCTTTATCTAGGCTTTCGCTTTGTTTTGTGTTCGAGTTTTTTGAACTGGATGGATGGATTATTTTACAACAGCCAAAACGACTCCTTGCTCTTTGGTTGACTACCACGTCTCTATTTATGTTGGAGGACAGGGGAATTCCCAAAGCTTGAGCTTGGTCAATTACCTCAGTTAATAATTCATTCAATTCATCTTGAGTTTTAATAGCGACACCTACTTGCAAATTAATTATTACATCTTCTTGCTTTTTGCGGAAAACCTAATTGACTTTACAATTAGCTATTTTTGTCCATTTTTTTGATTTGATTCTTGTATTTTTCATGATACTTATCACGGCGCTACTTGGCTATTCGGCATCAGCGCCTACGAAGACCTGGTCTTTTGGAGTTATTCCCATAACCTTCTCTCCAGCCTGTCTGAGATCCCTTACTATGTCAAGGGCTTCTTGGCTTATTACTTCCCCTGGGCAAACCAAAGGAATCCCTGGTGGATAAGGGATAATACTCTGGCCACAAATTTTCCCAAGGGCTTCAATTAAAGGGACCTTTACAATTTTTACCGGTGGAGTCTTCCTCATGGGAGGACTTTGTCTATCAAAATTCAAAGCCTTTTTAAGTGGTTTTTTATCTTGAGTCATAACCATTTCTCCAAAGGGAAGGTCCTTTATTGCTCCAGTTAACTTAAAGTAATCACTGTTTGAATTTCCTATTCCAGTCATAAACATTAACAGGTTTCCTGAATTTAACTCAGGGTATATATGAACCTTATTCAAGGCCACTTCCAAATCTCTTCCCGAATAACCATGGTCACTAAAATCTAGGTTTAGTTTAGTAAAATCAAAACTACCATCAGGGCTAATCATCTCTAAGCCAGGTAATTTTTTAGCCCAACCATAAAAACCTATCAGGTTATCCGCCCACTCCTTCATCAGCATAGCCCCATGATTTTCTAAAATACTAGCATTAATATCTAGGGATGCCATTAAGAGGTATGAGGGGCTTGTGCTTTGTATCATCTGTAATTTATCTTCTAAAATATCCAAATCAACTCTTGGAGAATTACAGTTCAATACTGCACTCTGTGTAAATGATGCTAGGGTTTTATGGGTGCTATTAACAACCAAATCCGCCCCCTTATCTTCAGCACAAAGGGGCATAAGTCCTCCTTCAAACTCAGTACCAGGGGCAAACCTGGAGAAGAATTTTAAGTGGGCTCCATGGGCTTGGTCTACAATCAAGACCTTCCCATTTTTATGCACCTCATTCGCGATAGCTTCTATGTCAGAACAAAAGCCATAATAGTTAGGGCTTGGTAGGACCACAGCAGACGCCTTGGGATTTTCCTTCAAAAGTCTTTTGATTTCACTGAGCAATATTGGCCCCGCAATACCATATTCCTCCAAGGTGCTGGGATAGGCATATACAGGTTCTATCTCCCCAAGGGTCAGGGCATTAAAAATGGATTTGTGAGAATTCCTAGCCATAATTACAGTTCCACCTTTTGGAACTGTAGCCAAAAGGGAGGCTATAAGCCCCCCACTGGTTCCGTTAATCAATAGATATGATTTTTTCACTTCATAAAGTGCAGCATACCTTTTCATAATATCTTCTATAATGCCTTCAGCCTGAAACAGATTGTCTGCACCAGGGATTTCCGTTATATCACAAGCCATAATTTTATCTAAAAAATCACCATAGCCCAATGTGCGATATAAGGTAGAGCCTTTGTGTCCTGGCATATGAAAAGATACAGGATTCTCTTGTGCGTGTTTTAATAAAAATGCGGTGAATTCAGGAAACTTCATATCTACAGCCCACTCTTTACCTTATCAAAATCTCTTAACATATCTTCACGGGGTTTTCCCATCAAGCTTACAACAACTATAACCAGACAGCCTACGAAAAATCCAGGGATGATTTCATAAATATCGAATATCCCCCCTGAGGAGTAAAACCATAGAATGTCAGTAAGGCCTCCAGCGACCATTCCTGCTATTGCGCCCTGTCTAGTCATCCTTCTCCAGAATAGGGAGAATAAAATGATAGGACCAAAGGCAGCACCAAATCCGCCCCAAGCCATAGATACCAGGCCAAATACTGAACTTGCAGGGTTAATAGCGATTATCATTGCAATTACTGCAATCATGGCAACAGTAATTCTTGATGCCCATACTAACATAGGATTATCATCATCAACCTTCAATATGGTGGCAAAAAGATCTTTTGAAACTGAAGATGCAGAAACCAATAGTTGAGATGATGCAGTGCTCATTATAGCCGCTAAAATAGCGGTCATTAATAGACCTGCAATTACAGGATGGAACATACCTGTTAGCATGTTCATGAATACAGTCTCTGGATCTGCTAAATCTGGCATCATGGCCTTTCCTATAATACCTATGAGGATGGCGCACCCCAGAGTAGCAGTAACCCAAATCATAGCAATAACTCTTGATTTTCTAACGGAATCAGGAGACTCAATTCCCATAAATCTTGCCAAAATATGAGGCTGACCAAAATAACCTAAGCCCCAGCCAAGACAGGATGCCAAGAGTAATGTATTGATTCTGCCATCTGTTTCAGGGAAGAAACCAAGAGTTTCTGGTGTTAGTTCTGCCAATCTTAGTTGAAGGGCGTCCACTCCACCCATGTTCCAAATAGCTACAATTGGAACGATTATTAAAGCAAAGAACATTATGGTTCCCTGTATAGTGTCAGTCCAGCATACAGCTGTAAATCCACCAAGGGCAGTGTAGGCCAAAATAATTATAGCTCCAATTACCATTCCTCCAACATAGGGAATGCCAAATATGGTGGCAAATAATTTACCTCCAGCAGCGAACTGAGCAGAGGTGTAGACCAGGAAAAATATTACAATAAAAATTGCTGAAACAGAGCGTAAAATATGCTTATCGTCCATGAATCTTTTTTCAAAAAAGTCAGGTAGAGTCAATGCATCTGATGCAACTTGGGTATAAGATCTTAGTCTTTTGGCAACAAATAGCCAGTTCAAATAGGTACCAATCCAAAGGCCGATTGCCGTCCAAATGGCTTCAGATGTTCCCACGTAAAGTACGTATGCAGTTCCAGGAAGTCCTAACAATAGCCATCCAGACATGTCCGAAGCTTGGGCCGACATGGCTGCCACCCAAGAGTTAAGCTTTCGCCCTCCTAAAATATAGTCAGACATACTGGCAGTTTTGCTATAGTATTTAATTCCTATAAATACCATTACTCCTAAGTATAAAGCAAAAATAATTCCGATAATAATCAAGTTCTTTCCTCCTCTTTAAATATGGTCCAAGTTATAACTTATTGGTTATTCTTGTTTGGCTTTTTTTCTACAAGTTTTGGTCTTTTGTCTCCAACAATTTGGTTCATACGTTCTAGGGCTTTTTCACTGGCGGAAATGTCAAATTTGCCTCCAGTGCCTTTTTCTGTATCTATATCTGAAATTACTAGGGAGAGTTCTTCTTGCTCTTCTTTTTGGAAGAAGAGAACAAACTCTAAAATCTTATGGTTCACGATTTTCTTGTCTGTTACTAGGGTTCTCTTCTCCCCTTTTCTAATCTCCGCTCCTAGGAAGTCTTCATAGGCACAGGTATAAGCATGCTCTCTACGAACACCCCCACTTCGCATGTTATAGCTACATTGGTAAACATAAAAATGTTCCTTGCTAAGAAATATTATCATAACACCAAGATTAGAAGGCCTTATAACCCCATCTTGTCCCATTGTCATCAGCAAGGGTAGGTTGGGATTTGATGCCCAATCATCAACCCCTGTAACAATAAGGGTCTCCAGCTCTTCAATTGCTTCTACTCCATTAATAAAATTATCTAGTTTTTCTGAAAGAAGGCCCTTGGCTTTTACCATAATTCCATTTAGGTCGTAAGAAAGGCACTTTTCCCATTCTTCATCGGGTATCTCCTCATACACCTTTTTGTAGTCTTTTGTGACTTCTAAATAGCCTTTTACCAATAAAAATGCCCCTCCTAGTACCAAGATAAAGGATGCTGCTTTAAGACCCATGGGGTTTAAGCCTGAATTCATTAGAAGAATAGGAATAAATAGTCCGAAGGCCAAACTTAAAAGCCCTCCAAATACAACACCTACACTTTCTCGATGATGCCATTTGGGGGGACCCTGAAAGTATCTTCTCATCCTTCCCCTACGAATAAGCTCCTCAACGTGATCGTAGTCTTCATTAAAGAGGGCGACTGTATATTCTTTTTTCATTTTGTGATCCTATCTTTGCCCATAAAGGGTCTTAACACATCAGGAATACTTACCGAACCATCCGCCTCTTGGTAATTTTCTAAAATCGCTGCTACAGTTCGGCCAACAGCAAGTCCCGACCCATTAAGAGTGTGAAGGAATTCTGGCTTTCCTCCCCCTTCAGGTCTAAATCGAATGTTTGCTCTACGAGCCTGATAACTTTCAAAGTTGGAGCAGGATGAAATCTCAACATACCTTTTGTAGCTAGGCATCCAGACTTCAAGATCGTAAGTCATGGCAGATGAAAACCCTAAATCTCCTGTGGCTAATTTTACAAGCCTGTAAGGAAGTTCTAAACGTTTTAAGACTTCTTCAGCTGCTAGGGTTAAAGCCTCAAGCTCTTCGTAGGATTTTTTTGGTGTGACAAATTTCACTAGCTCAACCTTATTAAACTGGTGCTGCCTTATTAATCCTCTCGTATCTCTTCCTGCGGACCCTGCTTCCTTCCGAAAACAAGGAGTATAGGCAGTATAGTATATAGGTAGATCTTTTTCTTCTAATATTTCATCACCATGTAGGTTGGTTAGGGGAACCTCTGCAGTTGGTACTAAAAAGAAATCCTTTGCTGGAAGCCAGAACATATCTTCTTCGAATTTTGGAAGTTGCCCTGTACCTGTCATAGATGTACGATTAACCATAAATGGGGGGAGGATTTCTCTATACCCATGTTCTTCTGTGTGGAGGTTAAGCATGTAATTTATCAAAGACCTTTCCAGTCTTGCTCCCATACCCTTATATACTGTAAACCTTGCCCCTGTTACTTTTGAGGCTCTTTCGAAATCCAAAATATCCAGGTCTGTTCCAACATCCCAATGGGCTTTTTCTTCAAAATCAAAGGTCCTTGGCTGACCCCACTTCCTTAGCTCCTGGTTGTAGGTATCATCCTTACCTAAAGGAACACTAGGATTAGGGGTATTGGGGATATTAAGGAGACTTGCTTGAATCTCTTCCTCTAAAACCGCAATTTGAGGGTCTAATTCTTTTATTTTTTCGGCCAAGTCCTTCATTTCCTTCATCAAATCAGAAGTATCTTCACCAGCCTTTTTTAGAAGGGGAATTTGTTTTGAATCTACCCCTTGTTTATGCTTCATGGATTCTACCTGAGCAAGAATTGTTCTTCTCTTTTCATCTAGTTCTAAAATATTTTCTATACCAAAAGAACCATTCATCCTAGATTCAACAGCTTCTTTAACCCCTTGGTAATCCTCTCTTATTCTTTTTATATCCAGCATTGTATTTTCCTTCCCAGCTCAAAGCTAACTCATCAGCAGGATGTTGTTTTTATGCATAGCAAATTCTTTTTATAAATAACGTATTCATTTACCAAACTTTCAACTACTTCTTGCATCTCTATTTGGAGGTCGCTTGCAGTTTTTTGATCTCCATTGTCTAGGGCTTTCTTGATTCTAGTAAGAAGACAAAGGTCCTTCAATGTATCTTGTCCAAGATATAGACGTTTTTCATGAATACTTTTCCAGTTTACTAGGTCTATGTCCACACAATCATTGTCATCATGAAGCTTTTTACAATCCCTAACTAAGTCCATGGTCTCTGGGATTATTCTGTTGTGAAGCTCTCTGGCCCATACTCCCAAAATTGCCTGTTCATAAGAGTCCAGGGTGGTTCTAGGCATAACATCATCTCGCATGAATATTTCCAGTTTTTCTGGATACTTCTCAAATGCCTGAATGTTCTCCCAGACGGTTCTAGGAGCTATTCCGTAGTATTGATCCCTTTTTTCTTGGGTATATTCATCAAAGAGATCTTTTTCACTTCTGTATGCTCGGTTTTTTTCCAGATAAAAATCTTCTTCCCCATATTTTTTACTTAAGGAGGCCTCAAGTTCTTGAGAAGTTTTTCCTTCTTCAAGGGCAGCTTTAATACCATCAAGCATTGCCATATAGGATGCTGATATTATTAGGTATGTATTGCTTTTTGGGTTTGGGGCCCTAAGCTCAAACCTTGTGGATAAGGGGTTTCTTGGATCTCGAACCAAGCCAATAAGGACTGTCCTGTTCCTCGAGGGAAGTTCAACAGAATGTCCCAGTGAGCTTACTATACAAACTGGAGCTTCATACCCTGGTTTTAGACGATTAAAAGCATCGTTTGAAGAGCTTACAAAGGGGTTGATTACCTCGTAATTTTTCAAAATACCCATTAGGGCACCATAACCTATGGGGCTAAGGAATTGCTTGTCTCCATTTTTTGGAGAAAAGAGATTAATCCTATTCCCATTCTTCATTAAAACGGCTATCCCCATATGTGTATGTTCCCCAGAGCCTGCTACTCCTTCAATCGGCTTTGCCATAAATGTTACATCAAGGCCGTGAAGTGTAAATATATCTTTTATAACATACTTTACTTGGTTCTCGTTATCTGCGGCTTGAAGGGCATTAGAATACTTCCAATCAATCTCTAATTGTTCCATTATGTGGTCGTAGTTACCACTGTTACCCATCTTTGCTTTAACACCACCAACCTCTTTGTGGCCCATTTCTACTCCAAAGCCATAGTGGTCTAAGAGTAAAATTGATCTTTCCAAGGCACTTCTTACTGGGCCTATTGTTCTCTTCCAATATTGTTCCTTCATAGACTGGGCTGTTGTAAGCTGCTCTCTGTCTGCCTTGTCATCAGGTGTTTTCACCCAAAACTCTAGCTCAGTAGCACAGGTCAACTCAATATCTTCTATATCAGAAATGCTATCGATTCCCACAGCATCAAGGGCATATTGATGTTCAGCCATTAGGGCTAGAAGTTCTTCCTTAAAGTTCTTCACCATATCACGAAGTATTACCCTGGAGCCTACATCTGCAGTATCGTTATGCTTTAAGAATGAAGGGATTCTTAGAGTTCCAACTGGAAGGCCAGTTTTTATATCCTTGTGAATAAAATTGTGGTCTACATACCAGTTCACAGAAAGGTCGGGGACAATGTCCACTTTTGCGTTGTGCAAATCAGCAATGCCAGGTAAATGAACACTTGATCCATCAGTCTGAACACCATAAGCCAGAACCTTATCAATGTCCTCAATGAAAAGCGCAACGGGGATTTTTTCGTCTGTGTCATGTCCGCCGATGTCTAGCCCAACCAAGCTTATAAAACGAACCTCTGGGTGCTCCTTAAGGATATTGATAATGTCCTCTTTTGAATGGAAATTCGCTGGAATTGTAAAGAGCATTTTCTCAAAATCATACTCTATCATTTTAGTGTTCCTTCCTTTTAACAGTATGGCGGGCGCAAAGCTGCGCCCGCCACAGTTTATCATATTTCTTAGAACTTTATTCTAGTTCTCCAAGTTCTTCTATTATATCCAAGGGAATGTCTGCGCTAGCCTCATTAGCAGCTAAGCTAGATAAGGCATCTAAGAACTTCTGCAGGCGTTCCATGTAAATTCCATAATCTGCCCATCTTCCATCTTTTTGAGCAGCAATGGCATTCTCATAAGCTGCAGCAGCCTTTAGAATCAAGTCTGCCTGTGTAAGGTCTACACTTACACCGTTATCATCAGGAGTACCGTCCTCATTTTGTTCACCCTCACCAGTTGCCCCAAATAATGATTCAAGGGCTTGGGTCAAGGTTTCCTCATAAGCAATTCTATCTCCATAAGCAACGATTACTCGCTTAACCTCTGGTAATGAAGAGTTGGTAGCTTCCAAATAAACTGGTTCAACGTAGATTAGGGAATCCTCAATTGGAATTATGAAGAGGTTTCCGCGAATATAAGATGACCCCGAAGAATTCCACAGTGAGAACTCTTTTGAAATCTCAGGCCTTTGGTCTATCTGGGCCTCAATCTGCATTGGTCCATAAATAATCTTATCCTTAGGTAGTTGGTAAAGTACCAGGTCTCCATAGAAAGGTCCATCATTTCTTGCAACCAAGAGTCCCATCATGTTCTTTTTGTTCTTGGGAGTATAGGCAATTGTATTTACGAATTCTGCCTTTTCCTCTCCTGGAAGTTTCATGATGTAGTAGGTTGGTGTCATTATAGTTTCGGTGGTTCCATAGATTTCTCTAGCTATATCCCAAAGGTCCTCACCTTGATAGAATACACGAACATCGCTCATGTGATATCTAGCATATACGCTGGACTGAATGTTCAACATAGTGCTTGGGTATCTGATGTGAGCCCTTACTTCATCAGGCATTTCATTGAAAGGCTTGAATAGTTTCGGATAGATATTCATAAAGGTATTTGCAATAGGATCCTTGTCATCTACTAGATAATAGGTGGTGGTTCCATTATATGCATCTATTACTACCTTAACTGAGTTTCTAATGTAGTTAACTCCTGTGCCCTCAGCATATGGTTCAGAATATGGGTACATGTTGCTAGTAGTGTAGGCATCTATAATCCATTTGAGTTTGCCGTCAATAACTACTACGTATGGATCATTCTCGTAAGCTAGGTAAGGCATAATTGTCTTGACACGAGTCAGAATATTTCTGTTGATTACGATCCTAGAGTCACTGTCTATGTTTGTTGAAACAAGGAGCTTTAAGCTTTGCTCTCTTACTGCAAACATAAGACGATTAAGTAAGCCTAGTTGAATACCAGCATCACCTTCGTACATGGAATACTTGTTTATATCCCCCTCTGGATAATCAAACTCTTCTTCATCAGTTCCAACTAAAATATAGTTGTTAGTAAGTTCACCAAAGTAGAGTTCTGGACGGTCAATTTGGATCTCAGGAATCTGGGATACTGGTGGTATGCTTGCAATCAGCATGTCCGGCTGTCCTGATGCTGTAACCTTATCGACTCTTGATAGGGTAATACCATATCCATGTGTGTATTTGATATGTTGGTTAAGCCATGTTTGACTGATCAAGGTCTCATCAATCTCACGAGCTGACAAGAATGTTTGTGTGTAATCCCCATCTACAATATATCTATCAACGTCAACGTCATTAAATGTGTAGTAAAGACGAATACTCTGAGTCTGGTTGTAGAACTTTTTAGCAGGCTCGTAGTCGTTGATACGTATGTTGGATATTGTCTCTGCATTGTTGGCTATATCCTCATTTGTAAGGGTATTTGTGGCTGCAAAGGGTTTTACATCAACCTTATCAAGGTCATATGCGAACTGGGTGTAAGCAATGTTATGGTTAAGGTATTGCATTTCTTTGTTGATTTCGTCAGGAGATACAACAAGGTTTTGCACCAATGTTCCTGCCCCTGTTCCCAAAGCTCCCACAATTATCATAATTACAGGGACAAGTAGGATAGTTTTAAATTTCTTTTTGCTAATTCCTACAGCGAATGTAACAGCTGAAACCAAGGATAGGCCAATTAGTATACGGTACATCCAAAGGGTTACATTTACATCTGTAAAACCTGCTCCATATACTGCACCTACACTTGAGTATAGCAATCCATATTGCTTGAGGAAAAAGTTAACAGCAAGCATTATGAAAAAGATTGCTCCCAAAACTATCAATTCCTTTTGGGCTATCCCAAGAAGTTGTGTGAAGTTAGAATCATCAAACTGCTTCTTTGGTTGCCTTGGTTGACGAATGTTTCCACCGCCACCGCGGAATTGCTTGCCTAGGTTTTCGAAAATATCATTTATATTACCAAAACCTCTTGGTCCTCTGTTAATGGTATCATCACCACCACTATAAGCATCTTCACCATCAAAGTCATCTGTTTCCCCAACTGTCTCGTACATTTGAGGTGTTCTCATACTGAGTAGCAAAGAATAGTAAATTACACTGATAATTACGTAACCTATTACAAGTCCAATTACAAGTGTGTTTAATTGCTCAATAAAAGCCAATTTGAATACATAGAATGAAATATCCATGTTAAACAAAGGATCCATAATGCTAAAGTCTGTGGAATTCGTAAACTTTAAGGCTTCAAACCACAAAGCTTTTGCAGACATAAATCCTGCAATCGCTGCAAATCCAATGGATATCAAAAATGTATAGAGCCCCAATCTCTTCTCATTTACAACTTCATTGGATTCTACTTTTTTGTAGTATCCCTTCTTTAGAAGTTTCAAGAAGATCATGGTAATTATAGTTAATACTACAAATACTGGTATTCCTATTTGCAACTGGGTAACCAGTTGTTTGAAGAATACACTAAGGTATCCTAGTTCTTTGAACCATAAAAGGTTCGTTATAAACCCGATTAGAGCAATAAACAATCCCACTAATACTAGTACTAGCAAGAGTATTCCTCTTAAACCAAGTTTTCTTTTCTTCTCTTTCAAATCTCTTCCTCCCTTATTTCAACTTTTGAACTAACTCTTTAATTATAGCTTCTGCCTCCTCAGGCAGGGCGTCTCTTCCACCTTTGGCGGTTTTAAGACTCTCCAGATAGTTTATTCTACCCTCCATACCTGCTCTTAAAACGTCAATATACTCCTTCCCTGAAAAGTCTGGCAAGAACCCTTCTATATCCATGGTTTTTATTCTTGATAGGGGGCCAAAGTCTTTAAATACTCCGGTGCCATCAACAATAGTTTCCAAAATACTAATGGTTACTTCTTTGGGGATTTTTTTCTCCATAAAGTAGCCAGTATTGATAATGTAGTTTGCAACACCTCGTTCTTCAAAAAGTGTCTTGAATTTTTCGTAATCCTGGTGTAAGGCATATGTTCTAAATGGATTTGCATATGGTTCAAATACCAAAGCATTAATATCCACCCCTTCAGCCAGCCTCTCAGCAGAAGTACGCTTTGTTGCCAAGCATGCTCCCATTACTGAAGCCAGAACGGGGTCTTCAATTTTCAATATTGGTGGTAATGATTTGTCTTTCATTAGCCATAGGATTGAATTTATTGGGTCACCCATTTTGTCTACTCTGTTGGCGGCCCATAGTTTAGATTTTATGGCCCTCCCATTACCGTTTCGAATATCTTCAGTAACCAAAACCATTTTACCCTGATCGTCTATGGTAGCACCCACGTTTTGTGCTGTAATCAAATACTTATTATCAGGTGATGAAAGTGGATAGTCCTGAGTTTTATCAAAGTATGAGGGCTCTAGTGCAACTGAGCTCCCATCTTCACTGGAAATTATATATGCATCATCATGAAGAACTGTAACATCATACTTGCCCTCATGTTTTGCATGAGTTAATGTGGATTTTCCTGAGCCGGATAATCCAAAGACTCCAATAACGTGAGCTTGGCCATCCTTTCTTACACACCTCTTTAGCCCACCGTGACAAGAGGCATATCCATTACGGTTAGCAATACTCCAGGCCATTGTTAGTGTGCCCTTTTTATGTTCTCCAAAATATCGCATACCTAGTAGGCATGCACAATTATGTTCAGGGTCAAAAAAAGCCAAGCCATCGGGAAAACTAGGGTGGAAATAGTCAGGGTCAGATAAAATAAAAATATCTGGTTCATCCCCTATTGGTTTTGAATCCCTATACATATCGTCATAAAACTTATTCAAATACTGGAAGTTCAGCAGCCAATTATATACGGTGTTCTCATAGCCCTCAGGAATTAAGAGATGAGCCTTTGTAATAAAATCTTCATCTAGGCCTATATAGCTTTGGGTATGATACATTTTTTTGTATCTGGTATTGTATGCGGCCTCTCTAAGGACCCCGAATAAGTGGGCCTCATCAACACCCACTTCGCCTAAAATAACTCGGGCACCAGCAAATCTTCCTATGATTGCCCCATCATTAAACAACAAAATCTTAGCACCCTCTGGAAGACCAATTTTCTCTGGTTCAAAAACTGGCATGTCCGTTTCAATGGTGCCTGTGGAATTCTTGGCCATTTCATAGGCTTTTTTTAGGTCCACCATACTCTCTACGTTGTTCCCATAAAAAGCAGTTTCAATAGTTGTCCGGGCAGGAGAAAATCCACGATTACCTGCCGTAATCTCTTCTCTGGGATAATTAGATCTGGTTGACATTATTCATCCTCCATAATAACTCTATAACTATTGTTAGCCTATTTCTTGTCGAAAAATGTATCTTCTATCCAATTCTGCAAAACCAAAATCACTTGATTTGCCTTCGCTGTGATTTCACTTTCTGGGGCGAAGTTCCTTAGGCCCAAGATGCTACCTTCGATTATTAATACCACTATGATAATAGCGATGATAAACTTACCAAAGAAACCACCTCTTTTTCCATCAGATGTTTCATAGTCATCATATATATCATCCAAGGGATCATAAGTTGCTGCCGCCTCTTCCGAATCTTCTGCAAGGTCTTTTTCAGATCCCCTTGCTTGAGAGCCCAAGGAAGCAACAGGAACTGGTGCAGTGTCTGAGTCCCAAAGTTTTGATAGTCTTTCATCTACATCAGGACTAGGGGCTTTTTCAACATGACTTCCCTCTGTTTGTTCTGATAATTCAGGGGCTTTAGGGGCTTCATGTGCCTTAAGCGATTCATCCACTCTATATCCTTCATGCGCTTTCGAGGCCTCATATTCTTCATGTGATTGGGAATAAGTCTGGTTAGTATTTACTCCCAGGGGTACTAATGGATCTTCTTCTTTTGCAGCAACAGGTTCTTGTGAAGGGGCTAAGGTATCCACAGCCTCTCTTCTTGTCGGATAATCTCCAGTATTTCCATAGTCTGCCGCCATCCCTAAGTTGGGATTAATATAGTCTTCACCAAGCCCTCTTCCACCTACTGGGGGTATGGTAGGTGCCCCTCCAGCTCTAGCATTTGTTACTGGCGGGAAGTCACTATATTCGTCTTCCACATATTGAGTTTTCTTGATATCAAAATTGTCTTCCTGATTTCTAAAAGCTTCTTCACCATAGTTAATTCTATCAATTACCTGGGTATCGGGCCCTTGGTACATTTGAGGTTGGCGTAAATCATTTCGAAACTCTTGGGTGTCAAACCTCTGATTGTCTTCTTGGTAATTATCTCTTTCATTATAGTATTCAGGTGCTTTTACTCCCTGTCTTTCTCTGGTGTTTATATGATCCATTGGGTCAAAGGAAGGATAATCCTGAGGGCCTCTCTGCATGGGTGCCTGGGATTCCCTGTTTTGTCGGATATATTCTTTATCTAATAATTCCTGGAATTCTTCTCTGTTCTTGTTGTATGTATGGAATCTGCTGTCATCAACAAATTCTTCTCTTGGGGGATTAATAGGGCGAGTGAACCTTTGACTGCGGGGTAGAATTTCTTGATCCCACCTAAAGTCTGTATCTTCAGCTTCTCTTGGCCCTGTTTCTGGAAAGTCATGTACGTTCCATACAAAATCATCTTCAACTGGTCTTCTCGCATTGTTTACTGATTGGTGGGCTTGGCTTGGTGCCCGGAATGTTGGATGATTTTCTCTTTCATAGTTGCTATATTGATTTCTTTCCCCCTCCATTGGCGGATATTTTTCTTTTTCCGGAGAATTATTAAAGACAACCTCTTCTTTTTGAGGCTCTTTTAGCTTGTTATCGGTAACCTGTTTATGGCCGCATTTACTGCAAAAAATATCTGTTTCCTTCAGCTTGCTTCCACAATTACTACAATACATAGGTCTTCCTCCTTCTCCTAATCAAGTATTCTATTTGCTAACTCTTCTTCCGAATATCTTTTACCCGTCCTTGAATTCCCATCGTTTAAGGAGTTGAATTTTGATGGGATTAGCTTTTCTTTGGGGTGAATAGCTGTGGTTCTTGGTTGAGGCCGTGCCTGAGGTCTTGGTTGAACTTGAGCTTGGGGCCATTGTTGAGCTTGTGCTTGTTGCCTAGGGTCTGGCCTTTGCTGAATCACTGCTTGCTGCCTAGGGTCTGGCCTTTGCTGAATCACTGCTTGCTGCCTAGGGTCTGGCCTTTGCTGAGGTATCCCTTCCTGTCTCTCTTGCATTGCAT
>JAVEXZ010000012.1:15620-35613 GCA_034003765.1 Anaerovoracaceae bacterium
TGCCTAGGGTCTGGCCTTTGCTGAATCACTGCTTGCTGCCTAGGGTCTGGCCTTTGCTGAATCACTGCTTGCTGCCTAGGGTCTGGCCTTTGCTGAGGTATCCCTTCCTGTCTCTCTTGCATTGCATCCTCGGGCTTGAGTTCATGTCTTGAAGGATAATCAATTTCCTCTTCAAGGTCATACTCTTCAGGCAGTTGAAACTCCGTAAATCCTATAGTTGGCATCCTTGTTTGATGATAAATAGGAGCTTTCACCGCCACATGGTTTTGAGCATTTTGTTGAGTTCTTTGAGACTCTTGTTCTTGTATAGTTTGAGGAACACTCTCTTGTATTGGTTGAGGACCCTGTTGTTGAACTGGCTTCGGTCTTTGTTGCTGAACAGGCTCCTGTTTTTGCTGTTGAAAAGAGTCTGATCTTTGTTGCTGAACCGGCTCCGGTCTTTGCTGTTGTAGGTATTCTGCTCGAGGGTACTGCTGCTGATTTGATGTTTGTCTTTCTATTGCCTCCCCTTGTTGCTCTTGGGGCTCTCTGTTTTGCGTTTGGCTTGGTGACTGCTGGGGCATTGTTTGCTGTTGCTCGTAAGGCGGCCAATACTGCATTTGGGGTGCCAACTGGGGCTGTGCCTGCTGCAGCTGTTGCACATAGGGATAACCCAGCGGCTGGGCGATTGATTGTAATGCAGGATAAATACACTGTTGGTGAGGTGGTGATTGCTGATATATGTGAATTGGTGGCGCTACCGCTGGCTGGGCTTTAACGTCTTCAGCCTTAATAGCTTGAACGGCCTTTACGTTAGCCTGATCAAGCCTTATATTAATAATCTCACTGTATATGCTATTGATACGTCCATCAATTTTTTCAAGGCTATTATCTTGATCATCAATTCTCCGGCTATATCTCTGAATGCCACGATAAATAGAGAACATCAAAATAGCAATCATCCCAACAGTTAGAATCACTGCAAGGATCATCCAAATGTTGATTGTTAGGTCCCCCATCATTATCCTTGCTCCTCTCCCCCTTAATTTTTTAGTATTTGTATAGCAGGTATGCAGTAAATCTACAAGCTAGGGGTGTGGTTGCTGAATTTTCTTATATTATATCCGTATATTATACAACCATATGTGGTTCATGGCAATGAAAAATGCTTAATTTCTAACAATACTAGACATATTTGAGTAAAATCTTATTGGCGTGTTGCTATGAAAAAAACCCTGTGATATAATAAAAATATCCTGAAATGCTCGTTGGGAATTATAATTCAACCTACACTAATTCTTCGGGACATCGAGTTTCGACTACTGATGCCAAGCCGCCTCCGAGTGGAAGGCAGATGTTGAGAACAGATAACCCACCTATCAACTGATAGGGCGTGAATTATACCCTGACGGCATGACGGGATTTTTGTTTTCTATTGACAAGAACAAGCCTAACTGGTAATATTCTTATTGCGTCAAAAACTTTTTATATGCACCATTAGCTCAGTTGGCAGAGCACCTGACTCTTAATCAGGGTGTCCAGGGTTCGACCCCCTGATGGTGTACCAAAGTAACCTCTATGAAATTTCAACGTTTCAAGAGGTTTTTTATTGGTAAAGCTTTATACGAGTCATTAAGTTCTCCTTGCCCAGTGAGACCACTATAGGTGAAATTTGATGAACCCATGAAAACATTGCCTTCGTAATCACCGTTTTGAGTAAATTCAAGTTTGTTTTTAAGAATATAAGTCTTGGCATGATTTGGCTCGTTTGTCAAACGTATTTCAAGAGTACCTTCTTTTAGTTTTCTTTCAAAAATATGCTGCATTTTCTGGTCATCGGTTCCATCAAAAACACTTGAAAGAGATGACTTATTATACAAGGCAACGAAACTATCCGTATATTCTTTTTTGCGTTGTGTTCGGTTCATTGTCGCGAATTTGCGATTTACATATGGGTCAAGTGAAACGTTTTGATCATACTTCATTGCAGCGCTTAGCTCTGTAATAGCGTTTGGATCAATCGCTTTACCAACAAGTATGCGAATCTTCTTGTCTTTAAGTTCCTCAGCAAGCATTGAAAAACCAGAGAAATAAAAATATGCCGTTAGTATATCTATACTTTCCGCCTGAGGGAGGACATTCTTTAATGCTTGTTCAAGTGTTCTATCATCATTATCAATAAGCTTTCCCATATTACACACTTTCCGGCTGCTAATAGATGAAATTGTTTTATCATCTGCTATCAGCCTCTCTCAAGATTCCATATGAATAACCAAATTGTCTCAAATATTATTACTTGAATCCCTGTTAGACAATAAAAATTGAAGAATTATTAAATGCTCCAGTTAGGACCCACTTATCATAACAGATACTCGTAGTTGAATCTGGCTAGTTTATCACCACTTGTGATCCCACAAAATTTTCAGGCATCTTCTGGCCTCTGATCGCCTCCTACTAATATTACTCTGAAAAAGTTAGCCTTTAAATGGATTTAACATATGCAGTTGCTGGCCCCGAACCCACTTTGACTATATACCCACTTTTTACCAAAGTCGTTAGGGTTCTTTCAACGGTGACTTTACTAATATCGGGACAATGCTCCATAATTTCCTTCTTGGTAATCCTTCCAACTTTACGATCAATAACTGCTTTTACCCTATCTGGTTTAGACATTTTGCGATATTTAAGATGTTCAACTCGGTTTTCAAACTCATCATATGCTTTTAGTAAAACTCCCAAATAGTACTTTACG
Source organism: Anaerovoracaceae bacterium (assembly GCA_034003765.1). Taxonomy (GTDB): domain Bacteria; phylum Bacillota; class Clostridia; order Peptostreptococcales; family Anaerovoracaceae; genus JAAZGD01. The sequence goes on from JAVEXZ010000012.1 coordinate 18,352, forward strand.
AAGGGTTCATATTGATTCTCATTTTCATGCCACCCTATTGAGGATTCTTTCAGTGTTTCGTAATAGGTTTCCTTTGTCTTTTCAATCAGCATTTCAATACTAATATACTTTCCAACAATATACCCGGATTTATATAATAGCAACAATGTAAGCAACCGACTCATGCGGCCATTACCATCGTTGAATGGATGGATGCACAGGAAATCCAAGATAAACATTGGGATAAGAATCAAGGGGTCGAGCTCCCCCTTATCTATGCTATTTAGAAACTCATTGCATAATTTATCCACAGCATCTGAGGTTTCAAAAGCAGAAACCGGAGTAAATCGGTTTACTTGATTCCCGCCCGCATCTTCTTCCATAATGAAATTATCAGAGTTTTTATAGGCACCGCCAACAGATGAATTTGAGTAGGAGTATAGATCTCGATGGAATTGAAGAATCATATTTGATCTCGGGGTGATGTACTCATAGTTTTCATGTATGGCATTCAGAACATCTCGATACCCTAGGATTTCCTGTTCAGAGCGATTATGAGGCTCTGATTTTTCGTTTAAAATTTCCTCTAATCGTTTATCTGTGGTGAAGATACCTTCGATTCGGTTTGAGGATTCTGTACTATGAATCCTGGCAACATTCAGTAATGTTCTCAGTTCATCTCTGTTGGCCTCAATGAATAACTCTTGTCGCCCTTTGCTTTCATGAATTTTTGCCACCATAGTAAATATTTCAGGGGTAAGGCATTCAAGTGGTTTTCTTTCATAATCAAAGTAATGCATCTCTACCTCCTTCATCGGCTTCTTATGTACATCATTTTACATCTATATGATGCAGATTGCAAGAAGAATGAAGGAGATAGACCATGACTACAGATTTATAATATATCAAAATATGACCAAACAAATTCTTCCACACAATCCCTCGAGCTTTGTTGGCAGCTCTATACAAAAGTTCGATTAGAACAAATACTTCAATACTGTAATTATAATGGGTAGGGTGACTAGGGATATTATGGTACTTAAAAACAGAGCTTCACTGGCCAGGCTTTTCTTGTTATTGTATAACTCTGCAAATACTGGAACCGCTGCGGCGCAAGGGAATGCGCTGGACAAAACACATATAGTTTTTATTAATGGATCCATAGGTAAAAAGAAGACAATAAGCAGAGTAATGGCGGGGATAACAAACAACCTATTTATAACTATCTCGATTATCATTTTATTCTTTATGATTGTAAATATGTTACTCTTTGTTAAGGTTGATCCTATATAGATCATTACCATTGGAGTTGCAACTCCACCGACTAATTCTAAATACGTGACTAGGGTTCCTGGCATTTCCAAATTGTTTCCGCAAATGATTAGGCCTAGAGCTGCAGATATAATATTGGGATTTAGTAATAACTTTCCAAAGGATTTCATAATTACTCTAAATCCCATTCTATAGCCCTCTTCATCTCTTTTCATCAAATGTATTCCATAACTGAAAAGCATAATGTTTAGGGAAATATTACAGGCAATCATATACAAAAGGCCTAATTCACCAAAGAATGCAAAGGCAATGGGATAACCCATAAAACCGTTGTTGGGAGATATTATTGAGAATTCTGCAACAGGCCTTAGATCCTTAGGGAACTTCCTAGCATGAACATAAGCAAGTGAGTAGAAGCCATAAACAGCAAAAAGAAATGTATAGATTACCAAGGTAAATATGAAGTTTTGAAATATTCCTTCCACCATTTCTAAGCTACCTATTCTAACCAGAATTAAGCAAGGATAGGCAATATAGATAATAAAATTATTGATGCTTTTATTCATTCCATCATCAATAAGATTTGTTTTCCTACAGAGATAACCGGTCACCAAAAGTGCAAAGAAAATGATAAACTGTCCGCCCATATAATCTCCTAATTTGTATTGCTAATAATTTCTCAAATATGACTTTTACCACAATTATATAAGGAGCAGCAAATGCTACTCCATCTACTGTTGAGAATAATTTGTAAAAATCTATGCTATTTAACCAGCTTTGATATCTCCTTAAAGGAAGGGTCTTTAGCATTCCCAACCATCTCAAACAAGGCTGCTTCTACGGTTGTCCCTACGCATCCAGCTTCCACCATACGACGGCCTGCGTACTTTTTGTCTGTATTACTTCTGGACCCAACAGCATCTTCCATGATATATACATTATAGTCTTGGTTAAGAAGATCCAGAGCTGACTGCTGAACACAAACGTGGGATTCAATACCACAAATAACCACATCCTCACAATGTAGTTCTTTCAAGGCTTCTACAAAATTAGGTTCTCCCATAATACTAAAGGAGGTCTTCTCGATTGCTTGAAAATCTCCAAGGGCTTCTTTGATTTCAGGGACTGTATTCCCTAAACCTTTTGGATACTGCTCAGTGACCAGTATTGGAGTTCCCAGAATCCTTGCCCCTTCTATAAGCATTGCTGCTTTTTTAGTGATATCAGCCTGGTTCTTCATGGCTGGAAGCAGTCTCTCTTGAATATCTACTACTACAATAACTGCCTTATCTCTTCTAATTTTACCACTTTTCACTTTCGCCCCTCCTCTAATTTTTCAACATCTATAATATCAAACTCTAAGTTTTGTAGATCCACGGTTAATATTTGCCCCTTTAGTATCCCATCTTTGTTGAGAAGCACTTTAACGCATTCAGCGACTTGAATCCCTGCAATTACCCCTGGTGTAAAAGATGGATTTCCCAGGTCCTCTTCAAGGCCTTTGTCTTGGCCCTCTCCATAAATTTTCTTTAGTAGAGGCCTTCCTGGCATTATTACAGCCACTTGCCCATACCATCCTCCTATTGCTCCATGAATCAAGGGAATCCCCAATTCTTGGCAAGTATCTTCAAGTATCAATCGGCTTTGGATGTTATCTAGGGCATCTATGACCATATGGTGGCCTCCTAAGATTTCTTTGGCATTCTCCTTAGTTACTCTACACACTATCCCATTAACTTTAGCCTCCGAGTTAATCCTTTTCATTCTCTCTACCGCTGCTAGTGACTTGGATTTACCAATCAGAGATTCTGTGGATAAGATTTGTCTGTTAAGATTAGTTTCATCAAAAACATCATCATCAACTGCAGTTATATTCCCTATACCCAGACGTCCTAGGTGTTCGATGATGTGGCCTCCTAAACCGCCACAACCTATTACCACCACCCTAGCTTTTTGTAATGTTAGGCATTCTTCCTGGGAGAGGGTGTTTTGGTTTCTCGAGTATCGACGTGGAAATTTCATGTCATCCACCTCCCAATATTCTGAGAATTTTTATGTCATCCCCATCTTCTGGAATATATGTGGGAATTTCTTTATTCAAAAGCTGCCGCCCATTAACCCAAATGGCGGCCCTCTTTATTTTTCGCTCTTCTATAAGGAGAGTGAGAGGAGCATCCTCCTCCCACTCTCTTTCTTTTTTGTTTACAGTAATCTTCAATCTAAATCCACTCCAAACCTAAGCGTTTAATAGTTTCTGGGGTGGGGTTGCCAGTTTTTGGATCCCATCCCATATATTCATAGTAATTTGTTAAAGCAGCTTCGTAGTCTTTTGCTGTAATCTTTGCAACTTCGCCCTCACCATATTCTATAGGAAGAAAGGCTTTCTTAGGCAAGTTGTCATCCTTTCGGTCAAAACCAACTTTGGCATTAAATAATCGCATCATATTGATTCGACGTTCTCCCACTTCTTGTAGTTCCTCTAGGCTAGCATCCCAGCCAGCTCCATACTTACAGTAGTCTAATACCTCATTAGGACCATATAGCTGCCAAGCTGGACCCCATGCAAACTGACAGAGACACAAGGTATCCATCATTGAGTAAAACTTCTGTGTTGCTCCTGCAAACTTGGCTGTATTTTTATTCAAAGTTCCATAACTTTCAATCTTATCAAATGTCTCTAGCATATTTGGCCACAACCAGTTCTGATCATCTTCAGGTGCCATTAGTGCAGGGTCATGCTCGGAAGATTGGTGGTCAGCGCCAAAGGGATTAGCGGAATAGTTAATGGCTAGGTTTGGTTTCATCTGAACCATATGGGCTGGCCATTCTTGCTTCTTGCTAGTAACTACTAAATCCATGGCTTCAGGGCCCAAAGTTTTTGCTGCCTCGTAGCTTCCTCTAGCCAAAAGCTCTCCTATACCAGGCTCCATGTTTCCAATTTTAGGAATCAAGTCTTTGAATATTGAACTATTACTAAAGGTAAGCTCTATTCCCCCTGTATGTTCTTTGGTTAATACCTCTTTTTCGTAAGCATCCATGGCCCATGCAATGGTAGCTCCACAGGAAATGGTATCCATTCCATACATATTACAAAGCATATTTGCTTCACATATATCAGCTAGGTCGTCCACTCCACAATAGGACCCAAAGGTAGCTAGTGTCTCGTACTCAGGTCCTCCATATGCAATATCAACTTTTCCTGGTATCTCAACTTCCCTTTTACATCTGATAGCGCAGGCAAAGCAGGTTTCTCTCTTCTTTAAGATGGTTTTAGTTATGGCATTTCCCCCAATTTTTTTCCACCCATCTATATTTCCTTTATCCCAGTTATATGAGGGAAGGAAGCCCTCTGCACCATGGCCGTCTACCACTCCACCAGAACCATTTAGTGTTAGGTCAACTATTACTTCATTAGCAGCCATCCGCTCTTTAATATTTCCCGTTAGTGTTTTAAAACCTGCCGGGTCAAAGGCCTTAACTGCTGGAGCTTTATGGACAACAATTGCCTTCAAGTTCTTACTGCCCATAACCGCTCCTCCACCATTTCTGCCGTTGGCTCTGGAACGCATGTGCATTATATTAGCATACTTAACTAGGTTCTCACCTGCAGGGCCGATAATGCTAGATTCTAGTTTATCATCTCCTATATCTTCATAAATGGCTTTTTCCGCATCTCCCGTAACCATTCCCCAGAACTTACTAGCATCTCTAAGGGTTACATCATCCTTATTGATATAGAGGTAGACAGGTTTTTCGGATCTTCCTTTAATGACTATGCCATCATAGCCATTACCCGCTAGGGCAGCCGGTATGTAGCCCCCAACTTGAGAGTCTCCAGCCGTCCCTGTAAGGGGGCTTTTGAAAGCAGCATTCATTCTGCTGTTTCCACTAATAGGCATCCCAGTTAAAGGCGATACTGTGAAAACCAAAACATTGTCTGCTGACAAGGGGTCTACCCTAGGGTCCATGTTTTTTAGCAAGAGGTACATTCCTAAAGCGCTGCCTCCAGGATATTTTTTGTAGGTATCCCCATCCAAGGCCTCGGTGGTAATTTTACCTTCCGTAAGGTTCACGTATAGTATCTTTGCGTTTTTAAACATAATAATCTACTCCTTTTTCCATTCCTCCTTTGCGCAATGGCGGGCTAGGGAATCGCTTCCTTAACCTTATCGGTTCAGAGGACAAACTAGTGTCCTACAGAACTCGGAGTACATATTAACTTCTTTTATATTATAACATCTCGGGCAAATCTAGGCTAATCAATCTACACAATTTGGTCAACATTCAGCAAATATGTACCCTGATTACCATAGCAAGATACAAATTCTCAAGGACCCACATTGTATAAAAGTTAGCTGAGGTTGCTGAGATAACAACAATTTCACCTTATTTCTTGTTTGTTATAATCCGTAACCACCCAGTTTAATCAAGATGTTCTTTAGGTCTTGGCTATGAAGAACCCTTATGAATTCTTTTATCATGAAATGTTCCAGGCTAGTCTTCTTTACTACAAAATCATATTCTTCATTAGCTATAAAGACGAAATCTAATCCCATGGCTTTGGCTGCAGAATATGCACCAAGACCTGCATCTGCAGTGCCAGCTTCAACGGCTGCTGCTACTGACATGTGGTTTGTCATCTCTAGGTCGTAACCCGATATTTCTTTGGGTGAAATTCCTATTTCTTTAATCAAGTGATCTGCCAATATTCTTGTTCCTGATCCTCGCTGGCGGTTCACATACTTATGGTTTTTGTCGGCGATATCCTTAAGGGTCTTGATCATTTTAGGATTGCCCTTTGGAACCATAAGCCCTTGCTCTCGCTTTATACCTTTAATTAGAGCATATTCTTCTCCTAGAAATCTGTCTAGGTAAGCTTGGTTGTAGCTTCCAGTCTCTTCGTCTAGTAGGTGGACGGGAGCTATATGAGCTTCCCCTCTTTTCATTGCCATTATTCCTCCCATACTGCCTACATGGGCAGATGAAAGATGGATACCTTCTGGGCCTTCCTCCATCAAAGATCCTATAAAGTCCATTATCATATCTTGGCTACCTATTGATACAAGGGTTCTGTCGATTACAGACAGATCCTTGGTCAAGGCAACTTGAACCTTTTCTCCTGCTTCTAGGCCTTCGCTGTTTTTCGGAATCACTAATAGGCCATCGGCCTTTACAAGGGTAGTTGTAAGTCCAGCTCCTCTATTTAAAGGAGTAGCGATAATTCTATCATCAACTCTTCCTAGTTGAACCCTTACATACTCTCTATACTTTAAAGATGAAATAACCCTACGAGAAAGTACGGCCTCTTTGAATATTGAAGGGGTCTTAGTTACTCTCTGGAGTTTACGTATTACAGGAGCTACCAGCTCTTCAAATACAAGAAAAGCAGATCCTGGGTAGCCCGGAATCCCCACTACAGGTTTTCCTTGGATCACTCCTAGCACTGTTGGCTTACCTGGCTTAATTGACAAGCCATGATAATAGACTTGGCCCATTTCTCTTATGAGTTGGGCTGTATAGTCCTTGCTACCAGCTGAAGACCCAGCATTAATCAAAACCATATGGTTATCCTTAACCAGCCCCTTGATGGTGTCTTTTAATGCTTCATATTCGTCAGCAACGGGAGAAACTCTCTCACCTACTGCCCCCATCTCTTGGCAAGATGCTTGAAAGGTCCATGAGTTGCTATCATATATTTTGCCTTTAGCTAAAGGCTTACCTACTTCTATAATTTCTGTGCCTGTTGGCATTATGCCAACCCGCACTTTTTCATATACCTTAAGCTCTGGTATCCCTGCAGCCAAAGCTGCCCCAATATCCATTGGTCTCATCTTGTGATGTGCTGGGAGAAGCATTTCACCAGCCACAATGTCCTCTCCCACTGGCCTAACGTGTTGCCAAGTGGAGGCTGCAGCTTTAATGATAACCTCCTGGTTTTGCCTACTGTAACCCCCTTGATCTTTTGCTTGTTCCTCAGGGTTTAACTTCTCTTCTATATTTTCCTCATCTTCTTTGCCCTTGATATACACTATATCTTCAATCATAATTACTGCATCATAAGGGTCTAGGATGGGGAAGCCTGTATTTATTTCCTCAAAGTCACTGCCCCGGATTAGCCTTATGGGTTTTGATTCTGAAGCTCCTTTTGTTCGTGATGACTTAACCATAATTCCATCCATAGCAGCTGCATTGTAGTTGGGAGAGGATGTCACCGCAAAAATAGGAGTGGTTAACACTCTACCAAGAGATTCTTGAGTAGGGATGGTCTCACTCTTGATTAAATCAATTGAAGCTTCTAGTTGCTTAAGGTATTCGCTAAGGGCTTCTTCCAAGTCTGTATTTTCTAAGTATATGCTTCTTTTCATTTTATCTTCTCAATTTCTCTTTAACTAAAACAAGATAACATCTACAACACTTCCTTCTAGCAAACCTTCTTGGCCCGCTGGAATTAACATATAGCCATCCCCTGAAAGAAGTTGTGATACGGCTCCCGATTTACCGTGAATGGGGTATACAGAATATACTTTCTTAGCCTTCTCTAATCTTACAGTTATAAGGGTTTCCCTGCCTTCACCGGCGGCAAGGTTTTCCATAAGAACCCCTTTTACCTGAACAGGTTCCTCATGGCATTTAAAAAAAGTTTTTCTGATAAATGGTTCTATAAGCAGATGATAAACACCTATAGCAGCAACAGGATGTCCCGGTAGGCCCGCCACTAAGGTTTTTCTTGCGCTGCATGAACAATGTGTGTCCTCAATGACTCCCAGTATTGTTGGTTTGCCTGGTTTTAAAGCTAAGCCGTGAGTTATAACCCCTGGTTTTCCAAGAGCGTTTATAACTTCTTCAGTAAAGTCTTTGTGGCCTTGGGAACTCCCCCCAGATACTAATAGCAAATCGCTACGGGTAAGGGCTTCTTTTAAGGTTTCTTCAAGCTTTTTGGCCTTGTCTTCTATAAGATATACACCTCCCAAGAGGCATCCAGTTTCTTGGACCAGAGCTGCTAGGGCAAAGCTGTTAACATCTCGAACCTTACCTGGAATGGGTTCTTCGATAATACTGACAATTTCGTCACCAGTTGAGATAATAGAAACAAGGGGTTGGTCAAAGACTAAAACCACTGATGCACCAATTGCGGCTAGTACTCCAATATCTACAGGTCTTATTCGATGTCCCTTTTTGTAGAGAAGTTGGTCTTGTGAAATGTCTTCATCGTAACTCATTACTCCCTCTAAATTTGCAACTGATCTATGGATGGCGATAATATGGTCGTCAAGTTTTTCTGTGTGCTCTATCATAACCACACTATCAGCTCCTTTTGGAACCATTCCCCCTGTGGCAACATAGGTGGCATAGCCTTCTTCTAATTCTCCTTGCCATATTTCACCCATTTCAACAGAATCTGTTAGATCAAAGAACACAGGAGAAGCTTCCCCTGCACCAAGTGTTTCACGAGACCTCACTGCGTAACCATCCACCACAGACCGGTTAAAACCGGGCAAATTTTCTCGGCTATAAATATCCTCAGCAATATATCGGCCCACACTTTGATGTAAGGGGATCTCTAGTGTTCGCCATTCAAGTCCTTCAAAATGTTTTTTTAATTTGTTTTCGGCTTCAATAATGGTGTCAACCTTTAGTAGTCTCATTCTTTCCTCCTAATTTGATGCTTGATTCAGGGCATGGTTTAATTTAGGACTTAATTTAATTTAGGACTTGATTTGATTTGGGCTTGATTTAATATAATAACTCTCCAGCAATAAATCTCCGGGTTAATTCCTTCTTGGGGTTCTTTAATAGGTCAGCTATTGGTCCTTCTTCAATAAGGCGTCCTTCATGAAGAAACATCATCTGGTCACACACTCTTTTAGCTTGAACAAGATTATGGGTAACAAAAATTATAGTTGTTCCCTCTTCCCTATTTATTTTAAAAAGCATTCTTTCTATTTCACTGGTTGTGGCAGGGTCAATGTTGGCAGTTGGTTCATCCAAAATAAGGAGGCTGGGATTAAAGCCCAGTGCTCTACCTAGAGCTACCTTTTGTATTTCCCCTCCAGATAATTTCCAACTCTTTTGCTTTCTAAGCTGGCTAATATTCAAGTCTTCACAAAGTGATGATACCCTTTTCTCCCTATCTTCACCAGAAAATCCCCTGATTTTCATGGGAAAGCTAAGGTTCTTTTCTACTGTTGTTGAAATCAAATATGGTTTTTGAAATACCATTGTGATCATTCTTGAATGTTCTTCAAAAGTATCCCGATCCCTTCCATAATAAACTGAACCCTCATGGCCAGTATCCAAACCAGCAATTATATTTAGTAGGGTGGATTTACCCGCCCCATTAGCCCCAACAATGGCAGTTCTAGATCCCCCCCTAATCTCTCCATAGGGGATGTCTAGTACTCTTCGCTCTTTATAGTCTCTGGTAATATCCTTCAATAAAAGTTCCATTTTAGCGAGACTCCCTTTCCTGAAAATTATATAAAACCGTAGTTATAGCAAAGGCAATGATTAGGAGGATTATTCCTATTGCAATAGCTCTGCTGTAATCCCCCATTGTTTTTAATTCAGTTATATATGTAGTCATAACTCTTGTTTTCCCTTTGATGTTTCCACCTACAATCATAACAGCCCCAACCTCAGAAATTGCTCTTCCAAAGCCAGAGACCAATGCCGTTGTTAGTCCAACCCGCATTTCATATATCAATAAGGTTATTATCGAAGCCCCTTTTACTCCTAAGGTAATTCCCAGTCGGTGTATAGTGGGGGCTTTTTCTTTCACTAAATTATATGTGAGCCCCATTATAATCGGGGTTACTAGGCATATTTGAGCAATAATCATGGCGCTGGGAGTATAGTTAAGTTGTAGGTGGCCCAATGGCCCCCTTCGCATCAGGACTAAAAAAACAAAAAGCCCAGCAATTACAGGAGGTAGGCTCATAAATGTATAGGTTACCCTAACGATAATGCCTTTGCCCGGGAATGAGTGGGTACCTAGAAGCACACCTAAAGGAATGCCTAGGAATGTAGATATTATAACTGAAATAGTGGACACAAAAAGAGACAGGCCCACGATTTCGTAGATCTCAGGGTCAAATGAAAATATAAGGTTAATGGCCTCCCCAAGGCCAGTTGATATCTCACTCATATAAATTTTCTCATTTCAATTCAAGTTTAGCTTAAAGATATAAATCACCCAGTTCATAATGGTTTACATTTCAACCCAATTCATATCAATCATTATTGCTCATAGGCTTTAGCTTGAATACAAGACCTTTCTTACTCAACTGATTATATAATGATTCCAGACTTTTGCAAATAGATAAAAAGGCGAGGATTTCTCCTCGCCTAGCTTATAATTCATTAATAACTAATTATTCAGCATTAGGGGTAAACAGTGGAGCACCAAACTCTTCCACTCCAAACTGGGCTATCAATTTTTGAGCATCTGCACCTACTATCCATGATTGGAAAGCTTTTGCTCCTTCAGATACAATCAATTCATTCTTTTCAGGATTCACACAAATACATGCATACTGGTTGTTAAGAATACCGCTTGGGTCTTTTTCGCAAACGATTTGAAGATCTGTAGTATCCTTATTGGCATACCATGTTGCACGGTCTGCCAAAGTATAAGCTAATTTTTCATTAGCCATCTGTATTACAGCGCCCATTCCTGCTGCTGCTTCTACATACCAATCCCCTGAAGGCTCTAAAGCTGCTGCTGCCCAAATTGTCTTTTCTTTGGCATGAGTACCAGATTCATCAGCTCTAGATATAAATGTTGCTTTTCCATCATAAATAGCTGTAAATCCTGCTACAACATCTGCCGGAGAATTTGTCAAAACCATTGCAGGGTCTTCCATACTTCCAATGATTACAAAGTCATTATACATTACCAGTAATCTGCCAGCATCATCCGCATGTCCAGCTTCTACGAAAGCCTTCTCTGCGGCTGGTGAATGTACGAGAAGTACATCCGCTTCTCCCGCTTCACCCATGGCCATTGCCTCACCAGAACCTACAGATATTACGTCTACTTCCCATCCAGTGGCAGCAGTAAAATCATCAAGGATGAAATCTAAAAGGCCGCTGTCCTTGGTAGATGTGGTGGTTGCTAACTTGATGGTTCCCATTGCTTCTGGTCCTACAGGCTCTTCTACGGCTGGTGCGCAGGCGCCTAAGGACAAGATCATTAGAATTGAGATCAAGATCGCGATTAGCTTTTTAGTCATTTTTTCGTCTCCTTTTCCTTTTCAAACATGGAAGGCTTAGAAATTTCTCCCTAAACCCTTTCGGCTTTAAACCATCACAGATTGTCTCTATGGTGAGGTTTTTAAGCTCGGAAAATATCCTATTGAATGGTAAGTGCTCACCATTCAGCCAGGGTGATATTATCATATCACCCTAGTTTATTCAAGCAAATTAGAGGGAACGCCCCGCCCCGTTTTTGATCGGAACATACCCCTCCAATTAGCATAGAACCATTATTGTTTAATCATCCTCCCGATATTTTGGAGTAGGCTTTCAGCTCATCTCCATCAGAGAGTTGGTGATCAATCATTACTCTCATTCCATTAACAGCAACAAATCCAAATCGGGGAATCTCTTGATAATCTATTCCTTGGGTCTTTAGGACTTCATCACAGTTTAGGCCTTTTTGGACCTTCACAAGTCTCTCTTTTTCCCCATCCCAGTATTTAGCTAATGTTCCTCTTAGTAATATCTTGATAGTCATCATGCTAAGCCTGTCTCCCTTTTTAAAGTAGGCTTTGGACTAATTCTTCAGGCATGACACCCTTATCATCCCAACCCATTACTTCATAATATTGGCTTAACATATCATCAAAGGCTTCCTGAGGAATCTTTTGTCCCGCTGCCGGGCCAGAGGTCAGAGCCTCTTTTACTATTCTTGGAGGCACAGTGTCGTCTTTGCGATTAAAGCCCTCTCTTTGGTTGAAGGCACGAGCTATATTAAGAACTCTACGTCCAACTGTACCCATTTCTTCCGAGGTCCATTCTTTACCTGTAACAGTTGTAAGCAGGTCTGCCATGATGTCGTAATCAATAGTAGCCCAAAAATCACAGATACAAGTTGAAAACTTTACTGCATTAAACTCCGCAAGGTTATAGACCATCTGACCTTTTCCCTCTGCTGTATAAGGAGGAATCGATGCTGCAAAGACCTCTTCATTTGGAGCATATGCCCTCATGTGGCAGGCCCCTCTATCAGAAACTGCATAGGCCATAGCCATTCCCCATGAACCTCTAGGCTCATACATTGGATATTCCAATCCTTTTACATGCATGGCAAAATCCTTGCCACCAAACTTTTCGGAAGCTGCTTTAACTCCAAGGGCCAGGTCTGCCCCAACACCTTCTCTACGAGCAATCAAACCTAGATACTCTCTCATTTTCTCAGCTTGGCCAAATCTAATTCCAAAATCATGAATACCCTTTTCTGTCATTTCCATAGCCCAGGCTATAACATCACCAGCACTAATGGTATCAAGACCCATATCATCAGCTACTTGATTGTACTTAAGAATATCGTAGGGGTTAGAAACATCTACATTTGGACCAGCTGCTGCTATAGATTCATATTCTGGACCTTCAACAATAGCATCATCCCAAGTTACAAAGTTACCACATCCAAGCCCACAGCTGCCGCAACCTCTCTTACCAGCCAATCTGTTTAGAAGTACATCTCCATTGTATTGTGTCCATTTATCATCAGTAGCATCACTGAAGTTACGTTTTGGAAGGATTCCTCCATCCTGACAAGCTTCAAGAAAGGCTGTTGTTCCTGTCTCAAATACGAAGTTATTATCATCTTGGTGTACGTCTTCTTGCTGATACTTGATAACCTTATCCTTTAATGCTTTTATGTCTGCAACCTTAAGGCCTCCAGTTCCTCTAACACAAATAGCCTTAACTCCCTTAGATCCCATAACAGCACCTATGCCACCACGTCCTGCCTGGCGATAGTAATCAGAGTTGATGCAAGACATTGTAACTAGATTTTCACCTGCAGGTCCTATAACAAAGAAAACATACTCTCTTCCAAACTTTTTGTTAAGTAGGGTTTCCGCTTCATGGGCTCCTTTACCCCAAAGCTCACCTGCTTCTTCAATTCTTACCTTGTCATCCTCTATTATTATGATGGAAGGTTTTGCAGCCTTACCTTCTAGTATAATCATATCGTAACCAGCGTACTTGATGGCATTTGCACCATGCCCACCAATAGAACAGTCATTAATAGTTCCTGTAGCAGGAGACTTAGCTGCAACGGAAAGTTTTCCTGAACATGGAATACCTGTTCCTGTATAAGGCCCAGTGGTAAATAATAGTTTATTTTCAGGTCCCAAGGGGTCAATTCCTGGTGCTAGCTCCTCATATAAGTATCTTATGGCTAAACCCTTTTGCCCTATATATTTTTCTGCAAAGTCCATCCTTAGAGGCTCTGTTGATGACTTTCCTTCAGTAAGTTTTACCCTTAGTACATTGTTTTGATATCCAAGCATTGTCATTTCACTTATCCTCCTTTCTACTCAAATCGAAGTGCGTTTTGTGGACACACTTGAACACAGGTGGGGTCCCCTTCACAGGTATCACATATAACTGCAAAATCTTCCCTAATTCGTATAACCTTTTTAGGACACTTTTCTGCACAGATTCCGCATCCGGTACATAGTTCGGCATCTACTTGAAGATATTCATTCAAGGTAATGGCATTTTCAGGGCAACTTTTTACGCATATTCCACACAGGGTGCAGTAGTGGTCGTGATAAACAAGTTTTCCATCGTCATAAGATGTTTCAATGAAAATTCGAGCTTTTTCTGGCCATACGGAGTCCTCCTTGTTGGCAGAACACATCTGACCGCATAGGCCGCAACCAATGCATAGGCTCTTGGTAAATTTAAGTCTTTTCATTTTTTTATTGTCCTCCTTTGAAAGTTTTGACAAAATAAAAAGCAAAGTAAGATAATGCTTTGTCAGCAATTATCCTCCTTTGCAAAATGGCGGGCTGCAAAATCACTTCTACAACCGTAAACGGTTCCACCAACAAACTTGTGCTATGTGAAACTCGGAGACTTGTTATTTGATTATCATAATTTTATCAGCATAAATAGAAGCTGTCAACATATAGCGGAAGAGCTAGAGCTTGTCTATAATATCAAGAATCTCCTTGTTGTCCGGGATGTCTTTCATGGATTTTCCATAATGCATATATCTAATATTTCCAGCCTTATCTATAAGAACTTGAGCTGGCATACGTCCTGCTTTTAATGGTTTTACATCTTGCTCATAATCCTTCATTATAGTTTCTTTGCCATTTGGTAGCCCATAAAACCCGAAATTCTTACCATCCCAGTATTCTCGGAATTTTTCGGAGTCTTCTGGTCCAACTACTACAATAATTGTGTCTCTTTCATCAAAGGCATTCTTGTCTTGATGCAACTGCACCATGTGCCCTTTTGTAAAGGGTCAACCAAAACCTCTGTTTAGTACTAGGTAGACATTTTTCTCACCCTTAAATTGGGAAAGTCGAAACTCCTTGCCATTCACGTCTAACATTGTGAAATCTCTTGCGGGTTTGTTAATTTCAATGTTTTTCATTTTCTTCTCCTTTCACTATTTGGTAAAAATACTGGATTAAAATATAGTTTAATCACGAATTAATTCTTATGTGGGGGAATTACTCCATATGCCGGGTTTAGTTCTTCCGTGGAAGAACTGTTTGGAATAATCCAATTTAGCTCTTATACAAAAAAGTTAAATGAATCGGCTCATCATCCTATTAATTTCCTTGTCCCACCCTTCCTCTGATGTAAAAGACTTACAAAAAGCCTCTGCTTCTTCTATTTCGAATTTTGAGATAGAGTCCAAATCTCTTGGCTTTGTAACGCTGGCTTGTCTCCTAAAGAGTTGATAGACCCTTTGTCTGAGGGGAGCTAATGCCAGGTATTCATCAATTACGGACAACATTTTGTGGTGGTCCTTATCTAGTCGTCCATTTACCTCAGGCAATAAGTTGACGATATGATCTCCAGATACTAGTTGGCCAGTACATTCTCGAGTGTTTTGTATGATCAGTCTGATTTCTTTTATTTTGTCTGTATCTCCGCACATCTCATATATGCCACTTTGGTAGTCTTCCCATAGACCAGAACCCTTTGTAATAACTGCGGTTCTAATTCTTACGAAATCAGGATCTATGGCCCTTATAACTTCAGCAGTTCCCAGAGCATTAGCTTCAGACAAGGCCTTGCCTCCTACTCCTGGCATCAGGTAAATAGAAAGCTCTATCCCCGAGGCTTTAATGTTCTGCCCTGCCATGATTTCCTGGTCAGCTGTTACCCCTTTATTTATTAACTCAAGAACTTCATCGGAGCCGGTTTCGTAACCCGAATGTATTCGATCAAGACCAGCCCTTTTCAAAGCTTTGAACTGTTCAACACTTATCTTTGCCAGAGTCTCTGCTCTAGCATAGGTTGTAACCCTTTTTATTTGAGGGAAAGTTTCTCTGAGATATAAAAGAACTTCTTCTACCCTTTCTGCTTTAAGGGCCAGGGAATTTCCATCTTGAAGAAATACATTCTCACCCCCATGGGATAGCCAGTTAAAGATCATGTAAAAGCAATTCAATTCATTATGGGTCATTGTTTTACATTCTTCGAATTCTCCATAATTTCTAAAACTTAGACCTTTACTGAGATATTTCTCCGCTATTTTGCCATGGTAAGCCATATTGTCGATATCTTGCTTTATGCTGTCCACACTAAATGCCTTAAAGGGACTATTTTTGTAAAGTTGACAAAACTTACACTTGTTCCAAGTACAACCTGCCGTAACTTGTAACAACAAACTATTTGCTTCGCTGGGAGGTCTTATTGGCCCCACCCGAAACAGCTTTTCATTATTCTCCATTAATTTTTCTCCCCTTCTAGTCCCCATTTTGATTTTCCATCAAATTGTCAACAGTTTTTAATATATAAAGCTAGGTCCAAAACCATTATTTTGATATATCCCCTTGATTAAGTATTCCCATTAATCTCCTACACTATCACATTAAAGTTCTTTCTTTGGTATCCTTTGGTGTCCTAGTCTATTTCCCTACGGCCTTGAGAGATACATTATCTTCCTATCATTTTATCCCGAATAAACATTTTTCACAGCCCAGGCTTTATAAAAAAGGGCACCCTTCTTAAACCGAAGAATGCCTTTTTTATGGTGGGAACAGCTGGGCTCGAACCGGCGACCTCTACCTTGTCGAGGTAGCGCTCTAGCCAACTGAGCTATGCTCCCACATGGATGAGCAACTGTAATAGTCCCTGCCACAGTAACAATAGTATGCCATATAGGAGAATTATTTTCTACATATTTAATGAAAATTGCAGTAAAAATATTTGCTAATTATTTGCAATTGCCTTTTCAGGTTAAGCCTCTTAAGGCCCCCCTCTAAAGCACATCGAAAAGCTCTACTTGAGTACCATGAATAATCTACCTCAACTTCTTGGGCACACTACAAATCAAAAAACACTAAAATTTCTACTTGAGTATTACAAATAATCTATCTCTACTTCTTGAGCACCTTCCCAAAGGACCTTCGTGCCTATCTCTTCGAGGTATTCCTCACCTTCAACAATAGTCAGAAAGTGATTGCCTGAAAGTTGGCCGGAAGCGCTTGCAAATAGACATGCACCGTAAGCAAGAATTATCTCCATTTCGCTGACACCACCTATGTAAAGAAGCATCTGCCCCTTTTGTGGATGGCTGGTATTATTCTCATACTCTAGTCCCGTTCTCTCTTCACCGTAGGGAATCCAAACCCCTTGGCCGCTCCAACGAACATGGATCATTTTTTCCTTCAGTGGTAGCATCTTCTTGAAAACTTCACAGGTTTTTGGAGCATTTTCTTCTTCTAAAACTGCAATCATTTCTCTGCCTGCTACTTTGAATTTTAATTTAGTCATTGGCCGCCTCCATTTCTCGAGTCAACATTAACATTC
>JAVEXZ010000012.1:35713-51159 GCA_034003765.1 Anaerovoracaceae bacterium
TTCTTGCAGGTTCTTTTCTAAACCAATACTCTGTGCGACAACCCAGCTGGGTGGTGTTCCAAGGAAGATCGTATTTGTTTATTACACCCTGAACTCCTTCATTAAATGCAGTTGCCAGAGGAATAGTTTTCTCATAAAACTCTTCAGTAAGGACCTCTGAAAGAACGGCCCTCATAGCATGCATGCTCAAGGCATTTGCTGCTAATGTTCCGCCGATTCCTCCGATATCACAAAGTTCTGGCGGTATTGCGTCTATTACTTTATTACCTAATTCTTCTGTAAATCCATAGGCAGCTGATGGAATTCCAGCAGCTATAGTTTTCCCAACAACAACCATGTCAGGTTCCAAATTATAGGCCTTGGTGTAACCACCAACCCCTGTGCAAATTGTATGGGTTTCATCTATTATTAGCAGTGTCCCATATTTTCTTGTTATAGCCCTAAGTGCATCATGATATCCAGGGTCTGGGTGAACTATTCCGCAGTTAGTCATTACAGGTTCTGCTAAAACCACTGCAACATCTCTGTCCTTAAGGGCCTTTTCCAAAGCCTCTATATCGTTCCACTCAATTATCTTGGTAGTTTCTGCAGGGTCACATTGGGGGCCTAGAGATCCAGGCTTTGCTACAGTCTTGCCAGTTTTTTCATCAATTACGGCTACAGATTCATCTACTGTTCCGTGATAACACCAATTATACATTAGGACCTTAGGCCTTTTAGTTACTTCTCGTGCTAGCCTTAGGCAAAAGCGGTTAGCATCTGTGGCGCTTGTTGAGTACTGCCAGAACTTCATGCCAAACCTTCTGCTCAATTCTTCGGAATTCCAAATAGCATCTTCCGTCGGAAGCATAAATGTAGTTCCCTTTTTCACATATTCTGTGATGGCAGCAACTGCAGCATCAGGTGCATGGCCTGTCATCGAACCGGTATCCCCTAAACATAAGTCTAGATACTCATTGCCGTCTACGTCAGTAAAATGGGCTCCCTTTGCATGATCCACAAAAACGGGATAGGACCCTGCCCATTTTGTCATCCAATTCATGGGCACTCCTTGAAGCAAACTACCTAAAGCCTGTTGGTAAAGCTTCCCTGATCGGGGATGGTTTTTTTCGAACATTTCGATTTCTTTTTTGTACTGGCTGGTTAATTTTTCTCTGTTAATGCTTCCCATAGCGCATTCTTCCTTTCGTCTCTTAAACTAATAATACAAATTAGAAGGACCCTTGTACTCTTGGATAGTATTCCCTCCATCTACAACTAGAGATTCACCTGTTATATATGAAGCCTCTTTGGAGGCCAAAAAGACAATTGCATTTGCAACTTCTTGAGGATGAGCACTTCGCTTTAGTGGTGTATTTTTGCCAGCTTGGGCCTCCTCTTCTGTTTGAGATTCAGTACTTATCCATCCTGGCAATACATTGTTTATAGTTATACCAAGACCACCTACTTCTATGGCGATAGCTTTGCTCATTCCTATGATCCCAGCCTTCCCTGCACTATATCCTGCTTCTCCGGGGTTACTCACTAGGGGCCCAGTAACTGAAGACACATTTACTATACGCCCATAGCCTCTTTCAACCATTATTGGCAAAACCTGACGAGTTACGTTATAAGGTATATTTAGATTTCTGTTGATATCCAAATCCCAGCTTTCATGGGAAGTATCAAGAAAGTATGAAAAGTCTTCACCTTGACCTACTTGAGTCATCCCAGCATTATTCACAAGAACCTGAATGCCTCCAAAATCCTTCAAGATTTTGTCAACAAGCTCTTTGACTTGACGGCGATCCATTAAGTCCCCAATATAGCCCTTGGCAACCACACCCATATCCAGAAGTTCTTTTTCTCTTTCAAATACTCTTTCGGTGGTGGCTATTAAGGCAACCTCTGCTCCTAAATCCCCCATTATTTTTGCAGTAGCAAATCCAATACCATTAGGACTTCCTGCCCCAGTGATAAGGCAAACCTTTCTCCTGAAATTTATGAACCCATCTTGTTGGATATCCGAAATTTTAGCTCTTTCATTAGATCTCATTTTCTACCTCTACAAAATCATTTCTTTGGCCTTGGAATGTAAATTTAGTATATGTGGTCCTTCCTTCATCTCTTAGGCACCAAACCTTTACTGTAATGCGAGACACGTTCTTGACTCCCTTAAAAATGTATCCCATATTTTCATATATCTGCTTTTTGAGATATGTATTTATATCCACCTCTGGGAAGAATACTTTTGTCTCATCGAAGTCCCTAGAGGTCGATTTGGTGTTATCATAAATTGGCTCATCAAACCAATAATTAACTACTATTCCATAGGGTTCCTTTTCTGTTTGTATAGCTAAGGCCTTTTCTGCAAAGGCTCCTTCTTCTGTGTTGATTCTTTCCTTTAAAGGCAAGGACATAATCAGGCTTCCCACCTTCATAGCATCCCCAACGTAATCCGTAGCATTTATGGATTCACAGTAAGGTAGAATTCTTTCTTTGTACCACTGGTTGGCCATTGATAATACACTTGCATCCAAGCCATATTCAGCAAGGTTTGATGGATGAATAAAGCCCACAAAATATAAACGGCTTAAATCTTCATGTTCCGCATAGACATTTTCCGCAAAAACCGCATAACGGGCTGGATATCTTTTATTCCCTGCTTCTGTGATTTCGAAGCCACCACCTGCCAGGTCCATATATTTGTCAGGCTTATAAGGAATTAATTCATAGTCAACTTTATAAACCCTTAAAGACGGATAAATCAATCTCCATGGTGATTGATCAGGATAGGGTACCCTGTCGTCCAAAATTCCAGGAATATCGTTGGCCACCAAAGCATCTGCCATATCATTGATTTTGTAACCGATAATAGTTCTCTCTAGAGGTAAATCCATTGAAATATAGTCTTTTAGCATAATTTCTAAAAGTTCCCTAGGCTGGTTGGACCATTCTCCAGAAAATTCTTTGATAGAATATTTGCCTTTTATATCCTCAGGGTCATCGGATTTTCTCAAGGATACCAGCATTTTCATAAGCTGTTTTTCATCAACACTGCCATTTTTAGACCAAAAACAATAAATATCAGAAGCCACCCCAAAAATGTAGTGGTAGCTTTTACCTTCTAGGCTTAGTCCTCCTCGAAAACCCTTTACCCATAGGAGTTTTTCTGGGGCTTCTATGTCACTAAATATTATTTCACTTACAACTACATCTTTTGCTTTTGGATATTTAGACTCCAAGAAATCTATGAAGTATTCCTCCCAATCCACTTTATTGAGAACTTCTGGATTTGCTTTTTCTCCAAAAGCTTCCTTTAAGGTCTCTTTAACTGTTTTGGTTAATTCAACTTGATTGGTTCCTGCAAAAATCCCGTTTTCGTCCCCAAAAACTAGCTCTCCTTGGGTAAAATTCTCAGGTATATTATATTCTATCTCCATTTCATCAATCCAGGTTTCGGGTACGTTAAAAATAACATCTCCATAGCCACTCCCTGATGGATATATAACTGATTCACTTTTAATTTGCTTTTCCTTGGCACAGCCTACACTAAATACAATTAAAAAAGCTGTCAGGAGCAAGACAAGCCAAACTCTTTTCTTCATGGAAGAAACCTTCCTTTCTATACATCAAATCCCTATTCCTTTGTGGATATTCTATAATAGTAGTTTACCACCTAGTGGCTAAAACTAAAAGCACTTAAGAATGCAGTCTGCAATAAATGCCTGGCCATCTATTGTGGGGTGCAGCCCATCATGAAAGGCATTTTCCCTTCCTACACGGTTTTCATATTCTTGATATAATTCTTGCAGATCTAGCAAGCTTATATCCTGCATCTTAGTAATCGGCACTCTTTTGATATTTTCTCCTATACCTTCGGGAGTTTTACCATTTCCCTGGCCTTCTATACTTCCCTGACCTTTTACATACTCTTTTATTAATACTCCTAATTCCTTAAGCTGGTAATTCACTTGGTAGTAATCTATTTCGACTTCCATCATCCAGGCCACTTTAGCCATTTCGGGAAGGGTTAATAAAGGTGTCATTAAAATAACTTTAATATTTGCCGCCTTTGCTAAGCTGACCATTTCCTTGATTTTTTCAAAGGCTCCTTCAGTGGTATCCAAAGAAAAAATAAAATCGTTGGTTCCTGTTAGAATAATAACCAGATCTGCCTTGTGGTGTATAACATCCTTTTGAAATCGAGCCAGAACTTGGCCTGTGCTTTCGCCGTTTTCCCCCTTATTAATAACCTCAAAGCCAGTGGCTTCTCTAATTAGAGAAGGGAAACTTTGGCTCCTTTTAAATGGAAAGCCATTTGTAATGCTATTTCCAATACATACAATTTTCGTCTTCATAAAATATACTTCCTCATGGTTCCATTTGCAAAGCTGCCAGGATCTACTGCCAAATTACATCTTGCAAAGCCCCCAGGCTTTCTTTTGCAAAGCCCCAGGCTTTCTTTTGCAAAGCCCCCAGGGTTTCCTTTGCAAAGCCCAATGCTTTCTTTTACAAAGCTGCCAAGGTCTACTGGCAAGTTACATCTTGCAAAGCTACCAGGGCTGATTTTCCAAAGCTACCAGTGTCCACCTAGATTAGGAGAAATACAAGTTGGTTGTAACATACTCAGGGTCGCTTGTGGCATCCACACCCAAGGACCTTAAGGTTTGTTCATCCCTATCACTAAGAATGGCTGTACAATGTGCCTTTAGTCCTCTAAGAGCTAAAAGCTTTTCTGCTGCTAATTCAGCTGTGGGATTGGTGTGAGAAGATATTGTAAGAGCACTAAGTACTTCTTCTAAGTTAAGGCTTCCCCTATCTTGAAAAAGCACTTCAGTTTTCAAGTATTGAATTGACTCTAGTATATTTGCTGATACTAGTGGTATTTCGTCTCCAATATTTGCAAGCTTCTTTATTGCGTTCAGTACGCAAGCTGCAGAGGCTACCATTCGCCTCGAGCTTCTTCCCGTTACCATTGAACCATCAGGAAGCTCCATTGCCATAACTACAACATTTTCATAACGCTCATCACAGTTTCTTTTCATTTCAGCATAGTCTCTTGCTGGTGAAACAACTGACCTATCTTCCACATGAAGGTTCATATCGTCCATTAGCAATTTAGACCTTTTCACAGCATCGCTTTGTATTTTGCCTTTTTTGTAATCACACTCTGCAATTATATACCGCCTTATGATTTCCTGGGCTGCGGCTTCTCTACAAACATTATCGTCAATAATCCCAAAACCTGCACGATTAACCCCCATATCTGTGGGAGATTTGTATTCTGATTCCTGGTTGGTAATTTTTTCTATGATTCTTTTTACCACAGGGAAAACCTCTAGGTCCCTATTATAGTTAATCACCGTCTGCCCGTAGGCTTCTAGATGAAAATTGTCTATCATGTTAACGTCTCTAAGGTCTACCGTAGCTGCTTCATAGGCAACATTAACTGGGTGCTTCAGAGGGAGGTTCCAAATAGGGAATGTCTCGAACTTAGCATAACGAACCTTTAAGCCTCTTAGATTATCGTGATAAAGTTGAGATAAACAAGTTGCAAGTTTTCCAGAACCACCACCTGGACCTGTTACAACAACTAGGGGCTTTGTTACTTCAATATATGGATTAGCACCATATCCTTCAGGAGATACTATTGTGTCCACGTCAGTGGGATAGCCCTTTGTAAAAGAATGTTTGTAGGTGCGAATTCCTCTGCGATTCAATTTATTAATGAACATATTAACTGCAGGTGCGTCTTCGTAACGTGTAACAACTACACCATTGATCCCTAATTCAAATTGTCGAAATGCATCAATTAGCCTTAAAACCTCCAAGTCATAGGTAATCCCAAAATCTTGACGAGTCTTGCTAGTTGTAATATCACCAGCATATATACAAAGGACAATTTCTGCTTGGTCTTTCAATCTGTGAAGAAGTTTGATTTTTGCATTTTCATCAAAACCTGGCAAAACCCGCATAGCATGCTTATCGTGTACCAGTTTTCCTCCAAATTCAAGATATAGTCTTTGGCCGTCTCCCTGGTTTATTCTCTCTAAAATATACTTTTGCTGTTCCGCCATATAATATTCTGAATCAAACCCAATCTTGCCAAGCTTCGTCATTTTTCCACCTCTTCCCTATTTTGTTTGGTCTATAATTAATTGCGATTTATCCATTTTACTTCACTCTTCTCAAGAAAAAAAGCGGCTTTTGCCGCCTAGAGCTTTTAGTGAGTCAAAATTTCCTTGGCCTTTTTTAGTTGTTTGTCATCTTTCACTATTCCATGGGAATAGTCATAGGCCCATGTTTCAATTTTTGCCATGGTGGTGTAGTCCAGTGTTCCATAAGGCCAGAGACCCGCATCCATTTGGAAGGCTTTAACAGCAAGTACCGTTTCAGGTCCCATGATCCCTGTAGCACTTACCTTGTATCCCATTAATGCCATGCGCTGTTGAGCTCCGTATACATTAAGCCCAATAGATCCCAATGAGGGTTTTACTTTTTCAGACATGGGGACAAAGTTTCCATAAGCCGACTTTGCAGCCACCAAATCCCCTGCCACATTATTGGTGACTATGAAGTCTGGGGTAATCCCATTTTTATCAATTATTTTCTTGTCTGGAGTGGTAAAATAAAAAACTGACAACTTAAAGCTACCCTCATTACCAATGGTTCCAACCATCTGGGCAACTCCCTTGCCATAAGTCTTTGTCCCAACAATAGTTGCTGTCTTGCTGTCTTGTAATGCTCCTACTAGAAGCTCAGTAGCACTGGCAGACCCCCCATCTACTAGGGCAACCGTTGGCAGTATATACTGATTAGATTTTGTTGAAGTATAAGTTTCTATTAGTTTACCCTGTCTAAAAAAATGTGTAATTGGCCCTGCTTCTATGTAATAGTCTGCAATATTAATTGCTGTATTAATAAGGCCACCACCGTTGCCCCTTAAATCAAGTATTAAGGATTCGACCCCTTTATTTACAAGTGCAATTCGTGCCTTGTTAAATTCCTGATCCGCATCGCTATCAAATGAGCTTATTTTAATGTAGCCTATCTTATTGTCCAACAATTCATAATCAACGGCTTTAGATAGGATTTTATCCCGGGTCACATTTAGTTCATAAGAAATTCCATTCCTTAAAAGTGATATCTTAACTAGGGTTTGGGCTGGCCCTCTTAGGAGTTTTGCAATTTCTTCTAGGGGCTTTTGACTTATATCTATCCCATCAATATGGGTAAATACATCCCCTACCTTAATTCCCGCTTTAGAACCAGGTCCTCCCGAATGCAAATCCGTTACAATACATTGATCACCGCTTTTACTTATAGTTACGCCTACACCTTCATAGTTGTTATTTACCATTTCTTGAAAGTCTTGACCACCCTGGGGTTTTTCAAAGTATACACTGAAAGGATCCCCTAAAATATTGGTCGCTCCAGAAAATGCCCCTTTTAATACTTCATCGAATGTTACATCATCCTTATAGTTTTCATCGATATAAATGATGTAATCCTCTAAGGCTTTTAACCCCTCCTGTAGTCTTTGTTTTTCTGAGCTTGTTGTTCCATAAACAGAGGGAATAAAAAACACAAATGCTACAGAAGTCAGCACCATGGCAAGTATTATAATAATCGCAATGGCTTTTACAGTTCTTTGTTTCATTTTTTCTTGCCTTTCTTTTGCTACATCACTTCGATTTTTAACTTATTGTGGCTTTCGGATAAGCCCCTAAGGCTTATATGGTAATCAATATCCAAAGAACCGACTCCCTCGTCTCCCATATTGTTTTCAACTAGATTTGTTAGTACTTCCATTTCGAAAACACCAAAGGGAGTTTCATAAAATCCCATTGTACGTTTGCCTTTTTCAAATTCAATTTCTGTATCGTCCTCTGGATCTCCACTTCTCTTCATGATAACTTTGTCCCCAGTAAGTTTAAGATGAGTTTTACATCCAAGCATCCCTGAGAACTCGCTTTCATCGTACTCAAAATGAAGGGATTTTCCTCGCTTGTAGAACTTCCCCTCTGTTACTAATTCTATCTTTTCTTCTTCTTCCCCGACGTAGATTTGTTTACCTACGATTTTTAGCATTATATCTTTCATATCCATACCCCACTATACTTTCTACCAGCTGGGGAAAACTAAGGCCAGATGCTTCCCACAATAGTGGCATCATACTGTATTTAGTAAATCCCGGAATGGTGTTAATTTCATTTATATATATTGTACCCAATTTTCTGTCCTTAAAGAAGTCAATTCTTGCAAATCCTTGACCATCAATTGCCTGAAAGGCCTTTATGGCCAATCTCTTAATCTCCTCTTGGTCTTCTTTTGATATTTGTGCAGGAATCATTAGCTTAGATGCTCCCTCTGACCCATACTTTGCTTTGTAGTCATAAAACTCTTGGGCAGGAAGGATTTCTCCAATTGCAGATACTTTCATGCTTTCAGCCCTATTGCCAATTACCGATACTTCCAGTTCTCTACAGTCTAGACCCTCTTCAATAACAATCCTTCGATCATAAGCAAGGGCATTTATTAATGCAGGCTCAAGATCTTCTGGCTTTTTCACTTTTGTTATCCCTACACTAGAACCCATATTAGCAGGTTTTACAAATAGGGGGAATTTCAGACATTCTAGTATTCTAGCTCGGCTAAGCCCAGGTGCGTCCTCTAGTTCTTCCTCTGAGAAATAGAGATATTTACATTGAGGGATGTCCAAACTTTTAAATACATTTTTGGCAAGAGCCTTGTCCATAGCTAAAGATGATGCCAATACCCCGCATCCCCCATAGGGTATATCTAACATTTCCAGTAGCCCCTGTATGGTACCATCTTCACCATAGGGCCCATGAAGTATTGGTAGGATGAAGTCTACAACTTCTTTTAGATGGCCTAATTCAAGATGTTCTGATTGTGTGAGCCAATTGTCTGATTCAAGATCTTCCAATTTACCCTCAAATATTCGCCATTGGCCTTCTCTGCTAATACCCAAAGGAACAACTTGATAATCAGGTAGGCTTCTTGCCGCCTTTATAACCGCCCCAGCCGACATCAAGGATATCTCATATTCTTGAGAACGACCGCCGAAAACAACACCTATACGTTTCTTGTCCATTATACTTCCTTATTTTTTATCCATTGGCTAAGGGCCTGGGACATTTCTTCTAGAAAGGCTCCCACTTCTTCAGAGCTTTCCCCTGTACCAAAAATATATATCTTTAGCTTTGGCTCTGTTCCCGATGGGCGAACAGCAAAGCCTCTATCCTTCTCCATTATGAATTCCACTAGATTCGAAGGGGGCAAACTAATGCCTTCCTCATAATCAACAAAGCCAGTAACACTGTGTCCATGTACTTCCTTGAAAGGATTCTTCCTAAGATCTTCCATAATCGCCGCCATTGTTTCCATTCCCTTGGCTCCTGGAAATTGAAAGTCCAACAAATGATTACGATAATATCCGTATTCTTGATGCAATTCATCTAAACGATCTATCAGGGTTTTACCCTCTTTTTTGTAGTAGGCCACCATCTCACATACCAGCATGGCTGCATTTACACCATCTTTATCTCTAACATAGGTCCCTTTTAAGTAACCGTAACTTTCTTCATAACCAAAGATATAGTCATCTTCCCTGCCTTGGTCCTCTTCTTCTCCAATTATAGCCCCGATGTACTTAAAGCCAGTTAGGGTGGTTGCCACTCTAACCCCATACTTTTTACAAATTTCGTCACCCATTTTTGTCGTGACGACAGTCCTAACAACATAAGGGTTTTTAGGCATTGTTTCGTTGGTCTTTCGGATGTGACATATGTAGTCAGTCAAAAGTACTCCTATTTGATTGCCTGTAGGCAAATGATAGTCTCCCTGGTGAAGAACAGCAACACCAAGCCTATCACTGTCTGGATCTGTAGCCAAGAGTAAGTCCGTTTTTTTATTTTCTGCTAAGGCTAAGCCCAAAGCAAGTGCTTCCTTTTTCTCTGGATTAGGGTATGGGCATGTGGGAAAATCACCATCTGGGTATTTTTGCTCTGGAACCAGGTATAAGTCCCTTACCCCAATCCGCTTTAGTATTTCTAAAACTGGAACCAGGCCTGCACCATTTAAGGGCGTATAGGCTACAGATACAAGTCCGCAATCAATTCCTGTTGATTCCCCATATACAGCATCGTAATAGGCATTTTTACTTGCCTCCCCCATCATGGTTAATTTGCCACTTTCACATTTTAATGGGCTTGCAAACCATTCTTGTTTTTCAACTAGGGCTAATATCTTATTGGCCTCATCTTCGCTAACCTGACAGCCTCTATTATTATAAACTTTATATCCGTTATATTCAGCAGGGTTATGGCTTGCTGTAACCATTATACCCATGGAACATCCATGAAGTCGAACAGCAAAGCTTAAGGCGGGGGCTGGCATTAATGTGTCGTAGAGGAAGGCATCTAGTCCCGCCCCTGTAATAATTTTCGCTATTATTTCAGCAAATTCAGTGGATTTATTACGGCTATCATACCCTATAGCAACAGAGCCGCCAAGGCAGTTTTCTTTTATATAGGCAACCAAGCCCATAGTAGTTTTTTCTACACTATAGCGATTCATCCTATTGGTTCCAGCTCCTAGCTTGCCTCGCAAGCCCCCAGTGCCAAAGGATAATTCTCTATAAAACCTATCTGATATTTCTTCCTGGGCCGCCAGGTCTCCCTTAAGTGAAGCCGCCCAAAGTCTAGCCAGTTCTTCCTTTATATCTAAATCTAAGTCCTGGCGAGAAAGCCAGGTTTTGACCTTTTCTTCAATGATATTATTCATGACTTCCCCTCCTTCAACTTGCATCTCAATCTCAGAATTATACCATATTTCCCTTGTTTCACAAAGTACTATTTACCTGCTTCTTGCCTCTAAGGGCACAGAGGATGTCCATGATTTCTCACAGATTTACCACAAAATCTTCATAAAATGGGAGTATACTAGGCAATAAATTGGGTATAATAGTAATCATATAGGGAGGTTATGATGAAAGAATATAGAGAAAATGCTCAGGTCCAAGATTATGGCCCTGGAATAAGAAGACAAGTAGAGGATATTTCCAAAAGTACTACAAGTAAAAAGAAGATAGGCTTTACAAAAAAGAGTTTAGCACTATTTGTAATATTATCCCTATTGTTTTCCGGATTTGTTGGTTTTACAGGAGGTCTTTTTGCAACTAGTCTTGCAAATGAGGGACTATTCACTGGTATTGTTAGGTCCATCTTGCCAGATAGGGCAACTTCAGAATTCTCTGAGGGGGGGCTAAACTTGGCTAAAGCCACGGGAAGCGAGCTAACAATTCAAGAGATTATCAATCAAACGGCAAACGCAGTGGTTGAAATACGAACTGAGTCTGTAATAACCGATGGGTGGATTGGAGAATACATTACTCAAGGGGCAGGTTCTGGAGTGATATTTCAGCCAAATGGTTATATTATGACCAATAACCATGTTATCCAAGGGGCTAGGAAAATAACAGTCACCTTAAAGAACGGAAAGGCCTACGAGGCGAGTCTTGTTGGCAGAGACCCTCAGACAGATGTGGCGGTAATAAAGATAAAAGCTTCTGGTCTAACTGCGGCAAGTATCGGCGATAGCGATAGTCTAGTTTTTGGTGATTTGGCAGTTGTAATTGGCAATCCTTTAGGTGAGTTAGGGGGAACTGCTACAGTAGGAATTGTAAGTGCTTTAGATAGGGAGATAACCCTAGATGGTAAGACCATGTCTTTGTTACAAACAGATGCATCCATTAACCCAGGTAATTCTGGAGGTGGGCTTTTCAATCAATACGGGGAATTGGTGGGTTTGGTTGTGGCTAAATCCGCGGGATCAAATGTTGAAGGCATTGGATTTGCCATACCGATTAATAGGGCTTTTGCTGTGGCAAAGGAATTGATAGATCACGGTTATGTTCAAGGAAGGGTGCAGATGGGACTGCTCTTAATGGACATTTCTAACTCCCAAGATGCACTTAAAAATGGGGTTAGCACTTTAGGTGTTTATGTTGTTAAGGCAGACAGCCCAGAGGCCAAAGCGGCCGGTTTTGAAAATGGCGACAGACTTATCGCTATTGAAGATGATATTATTACTTCTTATCCTCAAGTTCTAAAAGCCTTGGAGAAGTACTCTGTGGGAGATATTATC
The DNA here is from genome assembly GCA_034003765.1 of Anaerovoracaceae bacterium. Taxonomy (GTDB): domain Bacteria; phylum Bacillota; class Clostridia; order Peptostreptococcales; family Anaerovoracaceae; genus JAAZGD01. The sequence continues at coordinate 47,867 of JAVEXZ010000012.1, forward strand.
AAGGTTACCGTGGATAGAGACAATCGGTCTATAATCCTAACTCTTAAGCTGGGAGAAAAAAGGCCTCCTGAGTAATTTGTCAGCTCCCCTCCCTAACAATAGAACCTCAGTGAAATTTCGGGATTTGGAGAAAAACAAAAGCCTTAAGGATTAAACCCCTAGGGCTTTTCTTCTTTATCTATTTAACTTTCTCTGCAATCACCATCTGTTTCAACCCATCTATATGATTATCTGCAGCCATTCTAGCTTTAACTGGATCCCCTCCTAGAATAGCATCAAGGATCTCCTTATGCTCTTGTGGCATCTTTTCAGCCCGGCGAAAATCATCATAATAAAGGTATCTGAACCGAAGAACCATGTCCTGAAGTTGTCCCACCATAACTGCCAATAATTTATTGCCTGTTCCTTGGACTATTAGATGGTGAAAAAGGGTATCCAAGGAGATCATCTGCTCCATATCTCCTTTTTCAACGGCTTGGTTAAATGCTTGACTTACCTCTAACAATTCGTTTTTCTGTTCTTCTGTAAATCGGATAGTAGCTAAATCAGCGGCCAAACCTTCCATAGTTTGACGAACCTCCAATATATCTACCATATCTTGATTAGATAAAGAAGAGGCATAGGCACCCCGTCTTGGTTCAATACTTATCATTCCTTCTTTTTCCAGTTTTCTGATAGCTTCTCTAACTGGAGTTCTTGACACCCCCATTTCTTCTGCCAATTCTACTTCCATCATCCGTGTCCCAGGTGCTATTAATCCCATCATAATTTTCATTTTCAATTCATCATAAACAAGGTCCCTTAGAGGTTTATGCCTCTGTAAATCAAAATTGATCATAGTCAATACTCCCTTTCTTATATACTATATCCCAATACTGATGTCTGGGTTAAAAATGTCTCACGTAACTCATTCTTCATTATTTTGTAGGTTTTTCTTGCTTCTTCTTCTTCAAGATAGAGTCCATAAATAGTTGGTCCACTGCCACTCATTAGAATTCCTTGGGCACCGCCTAAAGAAATAACCTTACTTTTTGTATACATAGCAATAGCATATCTCTTAAAGACTACATTTTCAAGAACATTTACCATATTTTTGCTAATAAGGTCCCAATTTTTTTTCCTCAATCCATCTATCAATTCTTGATTATTGGGTCTTGTTTCTACTATTTCTTCATCAAATAATTTGTATATTTCTGGAGTAGAGCATCCTACTGGGGGTTTTGTTAGAACCACATAAGCTTTTATTCCTTGTAAGGGGCTCAGTTGTGTGCCTCTTCCTTTTGCTAATGCGCAAATACCAGCTTTAGGGTCACGGCGAATTTCATCCCCCAAAAAATCATGACTAGCAGCCTGGCCCATAAGGGAGAATACAACATCAGATCCAAGTTTTTCTCCATGGGTCATTAATTGTTCCAAAGACATCTTCATGCCCAGTAAATGATTTAGTCCCAAGAGTACAGAGGCTGCATTTCCACTGCCTCCACCAAGTCCCGCAGTTACAGGAATTCTTTTCTTTATGTCTATACGGATTTTTTCCCTTATACCCCCAACTTCTCTCATCAAATCAGCAGCTTGATATGCAATATTTCGCTGATCCCGAGGCAAATACTTTCTGTTTGTGGATACCTCTATTCCCTTTTCATCAGGGATAAGCCTTATAGACACGTCATCATAAAGCTCTATTTGATGAAGTACCATTTCTACTTCATGATAGCCATCAGGAAGTTTACCCAACACATCTAATGAGAGGTTGATCTTAGCAAATGACTTCATTGTAATGATATTCGGCTTCATTGTTTTCTCCAGCTTTTTGAGTGTAAAAGGGGCAGGCATATTTATGCCTACCCCTCAGCTTTTATTTCTTTTTCTTGGCTTTACCTTTTCCCTGCTTGGGGTTAGTGGTGGTAGCTGCTCTTTTCTTTGCAGCCTCTTTCTTTTTAGCCTCTTCCCTGGCCTTGGTTCCCGACTTGTAGTCGCTACCTGCCTCCTTGATAGGACGAGGTGCCTTTACTTTTTTTCGGTTAGGATCAGAAGCTTCTTCTCTTGTCATGCCTTTTTCCTCAAGGATCTTGGCTATGTCTTTTTCTTTTTGCTCTTTTGCTTTTTGAGCAGCTAGTTGAGATTTCTCTTTGGCTCTTTGGTCTTTAGCCACTATCTCCTCAACGGATTTTCCTTTTTCTTTAGCCACCTTATATGGGTTCACTTTTTTCTCTTCTTTTTTGTCTTTGCCGTCTTTTCCACTGCCATCCTTAGATTTCTTCATAGTTCTAGTTGAAAGTACAACTACCGCGGCCATCATAACCCCCATAAGAACCATGTTCACCGTCATATCTTTAGATGAATCCCTAGTAGAAAATTTAATGTGTATATCCTCCTCTAAGAATTCTCCTGATAAGCTTTGAAATGTATCGTCCACAACCAATCGATATTCCATGTTTTGCTGCAAATCGCCATTAGCAGCAACAAGGGCCAAGCCCTCTTCTTTTTCACTGAATACCACTGTGAAATCAACTTTTTTGTTGTCAGCGTCATAAAAATGAACTGACTCTGCATTCTCTTTTACAGCAACGTTCTGATTGAAATATAATTTTACCGCAAAATTCATCGCTTGATAGTCTATCCCGCCATCTTCTGGGTAGCTTCTTTCCAACTCTAATGCCCCAAAGGCCAGAGTAGTGCATGACAGTACCAATACAATAATTAGGCTGATGACTGCGCCTATTCTCCTCATAACAACTTGTCCTCCGCTTTCCTTGTTCTAATATCTTTGAAAAAGCTCTGTAAAATTGCCTTACAGGGCTCCTCCAAAATCCCCGATTCTATTTCTACTTGATGATTAAATCCATCCTCTTGTAAAATATTTACTACAGACCCACATGCTCCTGCTTTAGGATCCTTTGTACCGAATACTACTTTGGTCACTCTTGCCCAAACCATTGCCCCTGCACACATGGCACAGGGTTCACAAGTAACATAGAGGTCTGTCTCCAAAAGACGCCATCCTCCTAAAAAATTAGCTGCATCTCGAATTGCTAAGATCTCAGCATGGGCTGTAGGATCTTTTTCAATCACTGTCCTGTTGTAGCCTCGGCCAATGATCTTTTGATCTTTTACTATGACACATCCAATGGGTACCTCCCCTAAATCTCTTGCTTTTTCTGCCTCTTTAAGGGCCTCCATCATGTATTTCTCCATAGACTTTATAATACTAACACAACCCCCTATATATTTCAAATAAATTCTCTACTCTAGATATCAAACCTAGAAAATCTCAACACTAGATAGCAAACCTA
>JAVEXZ010000012.1:51259-62356 GCA_034003765.1 Anaerovoracaceae bacterium
AAATTCTCTACTCTAGATATCAAACCTAGAAAATCTCAACACTAGATAGCAAACCTATGAAATCTCAAAGCTGGATAACTGCCCTAAAAACCCAACCCATCCTAAAACAGCACAATTAAAAGACCTCCTAGTAATTTCTTGTTTTCTCTAGTTTAATCGATAAAATTTAATCCTAAAATTCACTCCATAAAATTCGCCTAAACTTCTAGACCATAAATTCCATATTAAATTCCATTAATTGCTCTTCCTCTATTTCAACCAATTCACAAGTTCCTAATTCCTGAGGGACTACTATGGTCATTTTAGTCCCTTGGTGTTTTTTGTCCCCAGCCAAGTATGGGTATAAATTCTCGACTTTTAGGGAGCCAAAGTCCATAGAAAAACCAAGTTTCAATAAGAACTCTTTGATATCCTGGCTGATATCATTATTTGTTAGGCCAATTTCATGGGTCCACTTTGCTTCAAGTACCATTCCCATAGCAACAGCCTCTCCATGAGATATACCATAATTTGAGTCTTGCTCTATGGCATGTCCAATGGTATGCCCAAAGTTAAGGACCATACGCCCCCCATAGTCCCTTTGATCATCTCTAACTATCCCCGTCTTTATGTCAACACAGCTTTTGATCAGCTGGCTTTGCTTGTCTTGATCAAGGGTTTTGGGATCTAGGGGCAGGCTTTCCCCTAATTCACGGATTTGCTTCCAGATTTGGGGGTCACCTATTACCCCATATTTAACTGCCTCAGCCAAACCATCCCTATATATTTCCTTGGGGAGGGTCAAAAGAAATTCAGGGTCAATTAAGGTGAATGATGGTGGCCAAAATGTTCCTGCCATATTTTTGCCACAGGCCAAATTTACACCCGTTTTTCCTCCAATAGATGAATCTAGTGCTGCTAGTAGTGTTGTTGGCACTTGAATATATGAGAGGCCCCGCATATAAATAGATGCTGCAAAACCCGTTATATCTCCAGGAACCCCTCCTCCTAATGCCACAAGGACATCTTGGCGATTGAAACCCTCTCTGGCCATTGCGCAGAGTATTTCATTTAGGCTCTCCATACTCTTTGATTGGTCCCCTGGCTTTAAGGCATAGCTCCAAACATCGTAGCCCTCCAAAGTAAGGTCCTGAACAAGGGCTTCCAAGTATAGCCTTGCAACATTCATGTCAGTTATGACACCCACTCTGATTGGGGCTTTGTTTTTGAACTCTTCCCTTATCATCTTCGCAATTTGAGTTCTAGACCCTCTTCTTATTCTAATCTCTTCCATTTATCTCCTTCAGATCTTATCTATCTTTGACCTATATCTAAAGCATTCATTTTTGGATCAACCTAACCTTATTCACACTAGATACCTAGCATAAATGATTTCCGCCGATTCATTAAATCGGCTGATTTTTTGGATTGCTAGTTTTTTTGTATTAGTAACTAGACCACTCCTCTTTCTTCATGATCTGTCTAGCTTTCACCATCTCTATTTATGATTTTGTCTGCATACTTATTATATAAAGGTTCTCTCTCTTCCCACATTTCCTCTAACTCCCTAATCCCCCCAGAGAGTGGTCTTCCCTTTAACTCCAAATTTTCCAAGGGGGCTTTTACCCAAATAATTTCTCCATTCTGCCTCAAAGCATCCATAACCTCTTTTTGAAGTACCATTCCTCCTCCACTTGCAATAACTTGGGATCTCAGCTTGCCGATCTCTTTGGCAATTTCAACTTCCAAACTGCGAAAGTATGCTTCCCCCTTAAGCTCAAAAATATCAGAAATACTTTGACCCTCTCTCTCTACAATAAGGCGGTCTGTATCAACAAATACCCGGTTGAGTTTTTCTGCCCACTCTTTGCCTATTGTGGTTTTTCCTGACCCTGGCATCCCTATTAGAACTCGATTAATGTACTCTTCTTCAAAGCGAGTAATCAGTATTTCGTTCCACTCTTCCCAGGATTTCCCTTGGGGCAGGACACCCCTCAAAAAAAGCTCCCCGCCTTTGGTGGCTTGGGCTACTAGCATGGGAAATCCGTTGCTTGTTTTTATCCCCAAATCTTGGGCTTCTAATAATAGGGCTGTGGCAAAAGGATTGTAAATTAAATCTATTACGGCCTCTAAAGAGGAGGTTTTTTCTAGGCTTATAAGCTTTTCTCCATTGTTGGGATACATTCCCACAGACGTTGTGTTTATAATAATCTGAGAATCACTAAAGTCTTCATCATATCCAAGGACAATAGGTTCTTGACCTAAATCCTCACATCCAAACACTTTATTTTTTCCCTTGGGACTATCTCCTTTGTACCTCTCCGGATGGCGACTGGCTATCTTAATAGATGCGGCTTGTAAATCCATTACAGCTTGGCATAGGGTCCCGCTGGTTGCACCGTCGCCTAGGATTAAAACATCCTTGCCTTTGAAGGACAATCCCATACGACCAACCATATACATGAACCCCCAGTAGTCTGTATTATCAGCCCAAAGTTGGCCCCCTTCATCAAAGTATAGGATATTGGCAGCCCCTATCTTCTTTGCTTGGGGGGTAACTTGATCTGCAGCAGCCAAGGCTTCCTTTTTATAAGGAATGGTTACCATAGCCCCACTAAAATCTCTACAGCGCAAAAATTCTGCCACTTCTTCTGGTCCTAGCTCCCAAAGGTCAAAAGAATACTCACCCAAAGCTTGGTGTATTTCTCGGGAGTAGCTATGAGCCAGGGTCTTTCCTATAAGTCCGTAGGCTTTTTTTGATGGCATTGTTTTTTTCAAGATTGTACTAAGCCTCCTTATGTCATTCCGTAGTACTTAATATTTCTTTATTCTTCTCAACCTGGCTGACTTTCATTGCACCAGCATCATCTGGGTCCACCTTTTCCAAAAGGCCTAGTATTGTTGGCCCCAAATATATAGTATTAAGTATGTTTCCATCCAAGGAGATCTTACTAAATGGAGTGAAGTTTTCACCCTTTATATAATATTCACTGCCTACTTGGACCACTTCTTTGATCCTTATCTTATTAATGCCCATCTGAAGTTTTGTGGGTTCAAAGGGGTTGGTGCCACCATAAATGTATTTTTTCCCATATAACATATCATATGCAAGAGTCTCAAGATTCTCTAAATAGCCTGGGTCTTCTTGGTGGTTTTGATGGTACACCATCAAAGTGCCTCTGTTAATCTTCAACTTCTTCAAGATATCTGCGGATAGCTGGTAAGCAGCTATTTCCTTTTCTTCTCTTGGAAGCCAGTAGTTGGACCATATCACGTAAGGGGTTATATAAAGGTCATTGGTGGTCAAGTCCTCCTGGGTAAAATCAATAGCAGGTAAATGATCTCCATAGATTACAAGTATTACTCGCTCTTTGTGGCGAGATAATTCTGAAATTAAATCCTTTACGAAGTTATCCATACCGTAAAGCAAATTTCCATAATATTCATATTGCCATTTTTCCTCTTCTGTGGGAGCCGATAACACCTTGATGTCTGGGTTAATAAGAACCTCTTCAGAAGGATAGCTTCCGTGTCCTTCTACACTAACTGTATATATATAATCTTCGTTTTCTGTTGCCTTTAATGCATCCATTATGTAACCAGTAAGAACCCCGTCTTTGGCCCAATTCTTAGGAGTTTTAATTACATTGTTCATATATTCCAGACTGGTAAATGTATCATATCCCAAATTCGCGAACACCTTATTCCTACCGTAAAAAGCACCCCGATGATTATGGATGGCATGGGTGCTGTAGCCAATACTTTTTAAGTCGTAGCCAACTGTTTCCAAGGTAGTTTCCAACAAAATTGATTTATATGGGTATTCTCCTGGGCCAAAACTCTTTACGCTAATTCCAGTCATAACTTCAAATTCTGTATTAGCAGTTCCTGCACCAACGGAAGGAACTCTCAAGTTGCCCGATGAGAATTTTTCACTAAGGCTTCTAAATGTTGGAATTGGATCTCTTGAAAATTCTACATCTTTGTACCAATCAGGGTCTGAAAAACTCTCGAGTTGTAGCATTATTATGTTTGGGTGTTTGATATTATCGTCTTCAAAGACTAATTCCATTATCCCATCTTCCCCAAGCTCTTCAGGGGTAAAAATCCTAGTGGCAATATCAGGTCCATAATTTGCAGGTTTTTGGATCCCCGTATTTAACCAAGTATTAATAAAGCAGTAGGGAAAACCAAAGTCCCTATATGCATAGGCTAAGTTACCAAAATAAGTATCAACAATTCCTGCTTTTATGGCAACTCCAGATACAGTAAAGGTTCCTATCATAATAACCAAGAACAAGGGAATCACTCGGCCATAAATAATTTTCTCACTTTTAGGACCTTTTAGCCAAAATATGGCCACTCCGATTAGGGCAACACCAATGACAACAGCTCCTGCAATCAAAGCTTGCCGAGAAAAATAGTTGGTCGCAATTGTAAGGCCGTCCTTAACATTGGCAATATCCTTAGTTGTAAATGGGGTCATCCTGTTTGAAAGTATGGCTCCATTAATAACCCCTAGAACAACCCAAGTTGCCGAAATGAAGAAGTAGTATAATATTTTCCTTCGGAACAATATCCCCACAGATAAGGTGGCAAATATAATAATTGAGTTATATATAAATACTAATGGGCTACCAAGTAGAAAGAGTAATCCCCCCCCACCCCATTGTCTAGCCATGGATTCAATAAAATAATTAACCAAAAAGGCTAAGATCATTGGTATCCACAAGGTGTTACGAAAGTGTTTTTCGTAGTAAAGCCTTAATTTGCTCTTTTTATGTTCATGTCTATGTAGGAAGTTCATTTACAATACCTCTAATGTCTTGTTTGCCAGATGGGCAAATTCTTCTAAGGATAGAGTTTCCCCTCTCCTCTTCTCTTCTATTCCAGCTCCTCTAAGGGCTAGTCCAACTTGGTCTTTTGTCATATCTGCCACCCCTACCAAGGAATTTAAAAGTGTTTTTCGCCTCATTCCAAATCCACCTTTTATCAAAGCAAACATCAAGGCTTCATCCTTAACAGTTACAGGAGGATCTTGTCTTATCTTAAATAATACCACAGTGCTATCAACCTCTGGACGTGGAATAAAAACATCTCTAGGGACATGTATGATTTTGCTAGCCTCAGAATAATACTGGACAGCTAGGCTAATGGCCCCATACTCTTTGGTTCCTGGTTTTGCAGTTAGTCTGTTAGCCACTTCTTTTTGCATCATCATGGTGAGGGTGGTAGCAGGGATCCTGTCTTCTAAGATTTTCATAAGAATAGGGCTTGTTATATAGTAGGGAAGATTTGCAACAACTTTTAGTGCTGTTGGCAATGTCCCATCTGGTAGACGAATATCTTTGATCAAGTGGTGTATATTCGTTTTTAATATGTCATTATGGATGATAACCTTATTTGGATAGTCCTTTAGGGTTTCATCTAATATAGGTATCATTTTCCTGTCTATCTCAACAGCCAAAACAAGCCCCCCGCTTTGGCAAAGGGCCTCTGTAAGGGTTCCAATTCCAGGTCCAATCTCCAGGATTAAATCCGTTTTTTTTATTTCACTTTTTTCTATCATTCCATTGATAATGTTTTGGTCCGCTAAAAAATTTTGCCCTAGGCTCTTTGATGGCCTAAGGTTATATTTTCTCTGAATCTCCATTATTGTGGATGGTGTGTACAGCTTCATAAAACTCCTCTTTGCTAATCTTGAACTGGTTCAACTTTTCTAAAAACCCCTTACTGTTGGCATATCCAATACCCAATGCCTTGCCTAGCTGTCGCCTTCTCTCTGCAGCACTAGGAAGGCCAGCCAAACCATATTGGAATAAATCCATCTTTGTGAAGCGAGGTTCTGCATCTAAGAAAAGGGCCTTTGCTTCTTCTAAAGCTTCTATCAGGTCCTTTGGGCTAGCATTCTCAACCCCAATATCTCCATGATTATTAGCATCTCTTCTGTCTAAGAAAGCATGTTTTGCCAAAGGATAGCGTTTTGAAAGTTTTTTTCTCAGGGCGTCTCCAGCATGGTCAGGATCTGTAAATATAATCAGCCCTACTTCATGGTAAGCTTTGTCCATTAGCTTGTAGCATTCACTACTTAGTCCGTATCCATGAGTTTCAATGGTAGAAAAGACCCCCGCTCTTTTTAATGCGGCAGTATCATCTCTGCCTTCCACCACAATCATCTCTTTAATTTGCTTCATCATCCAAATCCTCCCTAATCTTCGGGAAGATGTAGAGAGTTTCCCCTGGCATTATTAGTTTTAACTGTTCTCTTGCCTGCTGCTCTACGTACTCTGTGCTGTTTACATTTGTTAGTAGTTCAAGAAATTTGGTCCTTTCTTTTATTAATTCATGCTGTACCTGTATAAGGGCTTCTTTTTCCTGAATTAAACTGTATATTTTAGCCCCTTGAATACCAGCAGCAACTAATATCATTAGCAAGATTACAAGGGAGATAATTCTTCTTCGTGTTGTCTTCGCCTTTCTTCGATTTGAAAGGGCCGGTTCTTCAACCCCACAAGAATTTTTGCGTAGAATTTCATCCTCACGCCACTTTTTTCTTTCTTCTCTTACTTCTTGTGCTTCAGAAGGACGACTTATAGAATCTCTAATATATTCTTGACTTCGGCTCATACGCTTTCTTGCCATAATAACCTCCTAGTCTAAGCCTGGTTCTTCAGGGATATTAACCCAAGGTAGCACTATAGCTACTGTGGTGCCCTTACCCTCTATGCTGTCAATTGATATTTTACCTTCATGCTCTTCTACGATTTGTTTGGTAATAGATAGGCCTAGGCCTGTTCCACCCATACCACCAGACCGAGCCTTATCAACTCTAAAAAATCGCTCAAACACCCGGGAAACATCTTCTTTGGGTATTCCAATTCCATTATCTTTTACAGTAATTCTAATCTCTTCTTCTTTCAAACTCAAATCCACATCTATACGGCCTCCTGGCTCCGTATATTTAATGGCATTGCTTAATAGGTTCATAAAAACTTGCTCCATCCTGTCCTTATCAACAAATGCCAAGGCCTCTTTTCTAGGGTTAAAAAGGGAATTTAGCTGTTGCGCTTTAACTTCTGATTGAAGCTTTACTTTTAACACAGAAGTTTCGAGTAACTCAGTTAAGTTTAATACCTGCTTATGCATTTGTTCTTGCTTGTACTCTAACCTGGACAACTGCAATAGATCTCTAACTAACCTTGCCATTCTATCCGTCTCACTGTCAATTATTTGAAGAAAATTATTTGTTATCTGGGGGTCCTCTGGATAACCATCCATCAGAGTCTCAGTATAGCTCTTAATGGTGGTTAGGGGGGTCTTCAGTTCGTGACTAACATTTGCCACAAAATCCATCTGCATATATTCCAACTTATGCCTTTGAGTAATGTCTTGAAGTATTAAGATTAAGCCAATCTCTTTTCTATTTTCATCTCTGAACTTATCGTAGCGAAGATTATATATAAAGCCCCCAGTTTCAAAAGATTCGATTTTAGGGCCACTAGCGGCTTTTCTTCTTAAAGACTCTAGGTTGAGTCCTTCATTTAGAATCCCATCAACAAGTTGATCGTAATTTGATGTCAATCCCTCTTGGGAACCTATTTTCAAAATATCCATGGCTGCTTGGTTGGCGTGAATTATATTGCCCTGTAAGTCCATTGCAATTAGTCCATCTGCCATATGACTTAGAACTGTTTCCAGTTTATTCTTCTCGTTGCTCATTTCTGAAAGAGTCTTGTTTAACTGTATTCTCAGCAAATTAAACATATTTGCTAATTCTCCGATTTCGTCATTAGACCTTACGCTGACTTCCTCACTAAAATCACCTTGGGCCATTCTTTCAGCCTTTGCAGTTACCTGTTTAATAGGTTCTGTTATGCTTTTAGAAATGAAAAACCCCAAGATTATGGTTGCTAAAAGTCCCAATGCCATGCCTTTTGCAAATATTTCTTTGGAGCTAGCCATGGCATCATCAATAGAACTTAAGTCAGCCCTAAGGTATACAGCCCCTACAACTTGCTCTTGGTTTTTTATAGGGAAAACCATGTTCAATACTGGAATGGTTCCCTCAGAGGTGCTTAAAGCCGTCTCGCTCTCTCCTTCTTTGCCAGAAAGCCCTTCCAAAATAAGTCCCTCGTCTAAAAGTCCTAGTGCACTAAAACCTGCATTTTCATTGGTGGCCGCAACAATTTGAAAATTATTATCCACCACAAAAATCTCTTCTTTTAAGCTACTACCCCAGGCATCCACGTCTCTTTGTATTTCTTCTTGGTGGTTTTCTATATCCCCATATTCCAAGAGGGAAGAAAGTAAGGTCCCTTCCTGTAGAGAATTCCTCATATTATCTCCAATGGTTCCTCGGAGGTAATCCTCAGTTTGTGACATAATAAATACACCAATTATTGTGGTTGCTATAAAAACAAGAAGGCAGTATATTAATACAATTCTTAGCCGTATGCCACGGCTTTTCTTTTGGATGCTCATAGGCTACTAGTCCTTAACTCCTTACAAAGTAATATCCTATGCCTCTTTTAGTCATTATGTACTTAGGATCTGCAGAATCGTCCTCTAGTTTTTCACGAAGCCTTCTTATAGTAACATCCACAGTACGGATGTCCCCATAATATTCATAGCCCCATACTTCTTCTAAAAGTTGCTCCCTGGAAAATACTTTGTTCTCCCTCTCTGCCAAATACTTTAGGAGTTCAAACTCTCGCAAGGTGAGTTCTAAGGCAAAGCCGCTCTTTCTTACCTCATATTTGTTCATATCTACTTCAAGGTTGCCGTAACTGGTAACACTTCCTGCTTCTTGGGAATTGCCTACATCCGTCCTTCTGATATTAGCTTTAATTCTGGCAATAAGTTCTCGCATACCAAAGGGTTTGGTGATGTAGTCATCGGCCCCTAACTCAAGGCCCAAAACTTTGTCCACCTCTTCCTCTTTGGCTGTTAGCATTAATACGGGAACTTGGCTACTTTCTCGTGTGCGCTTTAACACTTCAAAGCCGTCCATCTTTGGTAGCATAACATCAAGAAGAACTAGATCCGGGTGAATATTTTGAATTTTTCTCAGGCCTTCCTCGCCATCGTAAGCTACCTCAACTTCGAATCCATCCTTTTCCAAGTTGAACTTTATGATATCTGAAATGGGCTTTTCGTCTTCAATAATCAAAACCTTTTTCAAATTCATGGCCATTCCTCCTCTTAAAAACTAAAAACTCCCCTGCCTATAGATAAGTAAGCGGGTTTTTAGCAACACCAAGCTCTCGAACTTCAAAATGAAGATGAGGTCCTGTACTTCTCCCAGTATTACCAACATCGGATATATGTTGACCTTGGTAAACCTGATCCCCTACAGATACGTATAGCTTACTACAGTGCCCATATACAGTGGTTCGGTTGCCACCGTGATCTATTTCAACACAATAGCCTAACTGGCCGTTATATCCTGCAAGTATTACTGTACCACCATCCGCTGCTCTAATCTTAGTCCCTGAAGGGGCTGCCAAATCTACTCCAGTATGCATTCTCCCCCACCTCATACCAAATGGTGATGTAAGTTTGAATCCGCTAACAGGATAAACCAGTTCTCCTGTACCTTTTAATGGTGGTGGTGGTTTGGTTCCTACAAGTATTAATGCCGTTGTAGGTTCACTAAGTATATTTTCTTCTAAAATCATTTTAGCCACTTCTTTGCCGTTGTTACGTACAATCTTTGCCTTAACTTCTCTTTGTCCATCAACTCCAGCCACTTTAGTGGTTTTTTCCCCCTTCCATATGCTACTGTCATCTTCATAGGTTGTTATATAAGGCAGATATTCGATATAGGTGGTTACTTCTACAGTCTGCACTTTTACCATGGGCACTTTTTCAGATAAGTACAAGCTTGCTCCTACCTCTAGCTGCTTCACATCAACATTTGGGTTTGATTCTCTTAATTGAGATTGAGTGATTCCATGTTTTTCTGCAACCATGGCAAAGGTCTCTCCTGGTTCCACAATATGAACATCTGTCCTTCTTCCCCCTGTGAGGATTTTATTTACAACGTCATCAACATTTTCCATTCGCCCAAGCTTAGTGTCAATCTCTTTTATTTCTATTTTTTCAGCAAATGTTACACTTTCGTACTCTGTTGCCTCACTTTGGGATAGGTAGTTGTTGAGTATCCGGTTAAGAACTCGATCCGCTTCTTCCTCTTTACTCATTATCCCAACTCTTGTGCCGTCGATATATATACCATAACCCTTGGCAGTTAAATCCTGCATATAGGTTAGTCTTCTAAGTACCTTCTCTTGGTCATCCACTTCTTTGTTGATAATGAATACTCTTTTAAATGAAATATCTTGAGTTTTATCTATGGCGATTAGGGCCTCGTGTTCTTTGGAAAGCTGTTGGTTAACAACGTCAACAAGGAGGGTAACATCTTCCTGATCCTTTACAATCCCCAAGGTTCGATTATTATATGAATATTCGTAACCTGTTACGAAGTTGGCAAAGCTTGAGACCAGAATAACAATAATAACTGTTCCAGCTAAAATCCCAAAAAGAAACTGCTTGTTTCTATCGCTGACAATTTTAAATCGATTGTATCGCCATGCAAGACCATTTTGCATGTTTGTAATGCCGTCATTAATTTGGTCGCTTCGTCTATCTAGAAAATCTATCATATAGACCAAGCGATTTGATATCACCGCTGCCCGATTAATAAATCGATGCTTTGTCTTCACAGGCATCATAAGTATTCTCTTCCAGCGCATTCTCCTTATATGCTTAAGTCGATCCAAGAAAGAACCTGGATTCTTAGAAGGCACTTCCACCCTTTTTTTACGAGGTAATGATGCGTTGGCTTTTTTTATTTCATCACGGTTTTTTAGATAGTCATACCTTGTTTTCTGGTATTCACGGTTATAGGCTGCCTGTTTAGCCTTTTTCTCTACTTTGGGAAGAGACTTGTAATAAGCCTCCCTGTTCTTCTTCTCTGCTTTTTTTTCTGCGCGCATACGGAGCATTGCCTCTCTTTGTGCCACAGCTTCAATATACTGTCTTTCACGAAAAACTCGCTCTTCATACCTATTTTTTCTTCGCTGAATGGTTTCCGCCATTCTTTCTTCTCTGCGTCTT
>JAVEXZ010000028.1:0-8303 GCA_034003765.1 Anaerovoracaceae bacterium
ATGTCTACCCCCAGAGAAAAACGTAATGCAATGATAATGATGGCTGTCTGTGCCATTCTTTGGAGTACCGCAGGACTCTTTATAAAATTCATATCCTGGAACCCCTTGATAATTGCAGGTGGTCGCAGCTTTATTTCAGCCATAATTTTAGGGGCATTCATGTGGAAAAGAGGTAACCACCTCATTATTAACCTCTACTCTCTTCTAGCAGGCATAGGACTTTCAGGCACTTGTATAAGTTTTGTAGTGGCCAATAAGCTTACTACTTCTGCCAATGCTATTGTCTTACAATATACAGCACCTATATTTATCTTGCTACTATCCTTGATCTTGTTTAAAAAGAAAATGACTCTTTCCGAAATATTGGTGGTAGTATTCGTTACCATCGGAATTTCTTTATTCTTCTTTGATGATCTTACACCTGGAAACTTGGTAGGTAATTTATTTGGTATTTCTGCCGGTATATTTTTAGCATTAATGTTTGTATCCATTGGACAAGTCCAGGAAAGTGACTCTTTGAGAATGAGCGGTATTATGATTGCCCATTCTCTCACAACGGTTATTGGATTGTTTGCTCTCCCATTTGTGAGCTTTACTACAAACTCAACGGAGATCTTCTATGTTTTGCTTTTGGGGGTATTCCAGTTAGGTATCCCTTATGTCCTCTATACCTTGGCATCCAAGCACTGTTCTCCACTAACCTGCTCCCTTATTGCTACCCTAGAGCCCCTATTAAACCCTGTATGGGTCTTCCTTTTCATTGGAGAAATCCCAGGCTTCTACGCCCTAATTGGGGCCGTCATCGTAATCTTGTCCATTTCAATTTGGCTTGTTTCTCAAAGTAGGAGGGCGGTTAATTAGGGAACTATTGTCACTTCTTATCTAATTTATTGATTTTCCTTACCCTCTTTTGAACAATCCTTTAACCAAATCAATTTCTTCTATTTTAAAAGCCTTTAATAACAGCCAGTATGCACAGACGGCTACAAATACCGCTATCCCAAGGTATAACATTCTAGGCATCCAAATATTCATTACTAGTATAACATGAACTAATTTTGATAGGCCTACAGATACGAAGGCTGACAGAATAATTTTCCCGTATTTTTTGGGAGACTCCAGGAAATCTAGCTCTTTGCCTTTTCTTCGAAATCCAAGAACCAACAAAACTGAATTTACCATTGCCGCCATACTTGTAGCTAATGCCAATCCTTGATGAGCCATGGAGCCGATTAAGAGCAAGTTAAGAGCGATATTAACAGCCACCCCAATACCTGCAAATATCATAGGAGTTTTCATATCGTGAAGTGCATAATATCCCCGAAACATTAAATCGTTTACTGCCATAAAGACCAAACCTACCGAGTAAAAAAGATAGGCTCCTGCAGTTAATGAGGTGGCACTAATATCAAAAGCTCCTCTTTCAAAAACAATTTGTACCAGGTCCCCACTGTAGATAATAGCTCCCAAGGAAAATGGAAGCGCTATCATAATTACAAGAACAAGGCCTTTTTGCATAATCTGGCTAAAGTGAACCAAGTGGTCTTGGGCACTGGCCCTGGCAAGTCTAGGATAAATAATGGTGGTAAGTATGGATACACTTAAAGACATAATTAGGCCATTCAAAATCCCAGCATAGTTAAGCGCCGCAATGCTTCCTTCTGGAAGGCCAGAGGCCAAGGACTTATCCACGAAAAGATTTATTTGGCCCATACCCGACCCTATAAATACAGGTATTCCAAGTATAGCGATCTTTTTAATTGTTCTTTTTAGATCTTTCCCGCTTCGGTTATATCTAAATCCTCTGGATTTTGCCAAAAAAGCCGTAATTGTAAAACGCACAATATAGGCAATAAGCATACCAAATGCTAAAAAATAATAGCTTGTAAGGGCACTTATTATGATAACAGATACCAATATAAGATTTTGCCCGTAGCCCACTAATATTTGTGGAATGAAAGTGCTCTTGTACTGCAAGAAATTCTCTAATATCCCAGTCACCGAGGAAAATATTACATAGGAGAATGTAACCTTTAAGAAAAAACTAGTTAGGGCTGCTGTTTCTCCTACAAAGCCTGGAGCAAAAATAGACACCAGTCCATCTGATAAGACTATGCCAAAGATTGAGACAGATGCGGAAAAGACTAGCAAAATTCTTATAATCTGAGAAGTTAGTATATCTCCTTCCTTTTCCCCTTCTTTTTCGATCCTTTCCGATAATAGGGGCATGTAAGCCGTAGCAATAGCAGCAAAAAACCCAGCGAAAAGAATTCCTGGCACTGCTTGAGACATAACGAACGCATCCACTACGTAATTGGCCCCAAAAAATGTAGCCATTGCCATCTCTCTTAGGAAGCCTAGGCCCTTGGACCCTAGTGTCAACAAGGCCATCAAAAATGCTGTCTGGACTATATTGTCTTTTAATCTAGATTCTTTTGCCATAGTATTCCTTATCCCACCAATAAATTCTTAATGTGGGTTTTTTGGTTTATTTAAGTAAAAGCGAGATTGCCCATTTATTTTTAGCTTGTATATAATTGTTTTTTGCCATCAGCTAGTCAAAACTAGGTGGTTTTCAACCAAAGTTTAACCTAGACCATTTTATCACGAATCCGACAAAGCGAGTACAAAATCTACCATAAAAAACATCATAAAATCTGCCATAAAAAACATCATAGAAAAATGTGCAAACACCACATATTAATTATACCTCTAATGTCTAGACGGATTGTAATAATTATCAATTATGAATTGAAATTATCGTCAATGAAACATTGAAATTATCGTCAATGAAACACTGAAATTTTCATCATGAGGTGATGCATACGGGGACTGGAAGAATATCTCGAATTAAAATGAGAACAATGAGTCTTTACGAATCAGAGGAATCTAATGGGCAGGTTTCTTTAAGGGAACTTTTTGATGGTACGTCCCCTGAAAGCAAATCGGATTTATCGATTGAAAACCTTGCTTTTTTAATAGCAAAGATTTTAACACTTTTGGATTTCTTTTTGAGTCCTTATGTATAAGAGATTTACGAATATATAGCCAAGCTTTAAATGGTAGTGTTTATCATTATAACGATAATGCGGGGCTTGAGGTTGACGCTATCATTTCTCTAGAAGACGGTCGGTGGGGAGCAATAGAGATTAAAATGGGTCCAAGACTGGTGGAGGAGGCTTCCTCTAATCTATTGAAGCTTAAGGATAAAATAGACACTGGGCATATGAATCCCCCCTCTTTTCTTACAGTTATCACTGGAAATGGTTATGCTATGAGGCAAAAAAACGGGGTTATAGTTGTTCCAATATGAGGCAAAAAACGGGATTATAGTTGTTCCAATATGAGGCAAAAAAACGGGGTTATAGTTGTTCCAATAGGTTGTCTGAAAGAATAACCCTATATACTTACAGTGCTTCTATAGCTACTCTTGCTTGGTCCATCTTGGCAGCGGATTCTAGCGCGAATGTTAGGAAGGTTTCTGCAAACATGCTATAGTCTTGTCCGTTAACAGCCATGTAGGAGATATTTTCCAAAACCAGTGTATAGTACTCTGCCAATTCTAAAAAAGCCTGGAGCTTTTCATGGGCCAGTTTCTCTGGGTCAGTAAAATTGCTTTTGTCCATAGCTTTTACAACGTTCCCATTATCTTGGGCAATTTTGTAGTCTAGGCTTACACTTTTTGCAAGTTCTTTTAGGACAAGGGGTTCATTTGTGGCCTTTAGTGTGGATATTTTTGCAGTGGATTGATTGTACAATTCTACGGCTTGATTAAATAAATCCCTTAGGGCCAAAGTGGCTTCACTTTTTGCATCTGTAATAATCGTTTCTTTGCTAATAGATATAGTCTGGGTCTTGCTGTCCCATTCAATACTAGCTCCCATTAGCCGGGATACTGCTCTTACAGGGAGGTAGGTGCTTCCCTTATATATAATGGGATAAACCCTTCTCTTGTTAGCATCTTCAAATGCTTGGAGCTCAAAATCAAACATAATCTTTACGTCGGGTTTTGAATATACCGTAATTATTTCTTGCTCAGGCCGCTTGTCCATAGGCACCAGGGCCAATGAACTTTGGGTAGTTGCTACCGCGGTTCCCTTATATGGCTGGCTGATAGTCTTCCCCATAAAAACAATCTGATTCAATGGCTCCCATTCGATGTTCTCACCCATTAATGCGGAAGCCCCTCTAAGGGGAATATATGCACTTCCGTTATAAATAATGGGGTAGACTGGGTTTTTATTGGCATCGAAAAAACCCATTTCTCCTGCATTAAAGAGTATGGTTACATTGGGTTTGTGGTAGGCAAGAACTTTAGATGACATCAAATTATCCTCAGCAAAAGAAGCCCCTGGCGCTAGGCTGGCAAATATCAGAGAGAAGCTTAGTAAAACCGATGTGATTCTTTTTAATCTTGTCTTGTAATTATGGTCCATGTCCCCTGCTTCCTTGTTAATTCTTTGGGTTAGTTTTTCGCTTGGTTCCCTTGCGGGTTTTTCGCTTGGTTACCCTTGCGGGTTTTTCGCTTGGTTCCCTATTAATTTCCCCTTCCCTTGCCTATTGAAAAGTTGAAATCATAGATGGCCAAATTGTAATCTGTTATAGCTTTTGCTAATCCTAGCTGAGCCAAATTATAGTTCTTCTCAGCGGTTTTCACATCCGTTAGTGTATTCATCCCTGCATTATATGAAAGCTTGGCAATACGTACACCTTCTTTGGCATTTTCGACTGTGCTTTTTGAGCTAGCAACTTCTGCCTTTAAGTCCATAAGGTCCATATACTTGCTTCTAATTTCCATCTCGATAGACAAGAAGGCATTATTATATGCCATCTGCTTGGAATCAAATGCCACCTTTGCTTCTAAATAAGTAGCAGAGCTTCTGGGGTAGGCGCTTACACTGGCGAATTCAATTTGAGCTCGATCTAATTCAAACTTAGCTATTGTAATATCGTTCCTATTGTTCAAAGCTGAGCGGATAGCATCAACCATAGAAATAGGTTTCATTGCCCCTTCTTTTAATGTATCTGTCAAGACAATTTCTTGCATCAAGGGATAATTAAGCTGCATATTAAAGGCCATACGAGCCTTGTTATATCCAGTTAACCCTTGATTGGCTGCTACTTGGGCACTTAAAACATCGTTGGTTGCGGTGGCTACGTCTATTCTTGCAGCAACCCCAAGGCTATACTTTCTCTTCACATCAGATAGTAGTGTGGTCTTAATAGCTAGGGACTCTTTGGCAATCCTATAGTTCTCTGCAGCCTGGAGCATTCCAAAATATGCCCTAACTGTGGTTGCTTCTAAGTTGTTCAAAGCGATCTCATACTGTATAGGGGCTTGTTTCCCGAGATATACCCTCGCTAAATCAACAACCTTGCCATTTAAACTCCTTGTTCCAGGAGGAATAATCCCCCCCTCTGATATAATGTAATCCTTCTTAGCCTTGGGAATATTATCCACTTCTCTCATGGCTTGCCAGGCTTCTGTGTTTGTTTTAGCGGCTGTAGCTATATTGTCTCTAGTAATCACTGCGGCTTCAAATCCAGGGCCTGTGGTCTGCATCCTCTTAATAGCATCCTTTAATGAAAGTCTAACTGGAGGGCCGTTAAAATCCATAGACTCGGAGATAATGCCTTCAGTTGGTAAAGAGATATCTAGATCAAGGGGATCCTCGATAACCTTTTGCAACTCTGCCTTTTCTACTAGTCCAAGGCCATTATATAACATCTGCGCCGCCATCCATTTTGTTGCTAGTAGTGGCATCTCTTCAGGAAGCCCCTTATATAGCCCTAGTTCCTTACCCTTACTAATATAGTTATCTGGCCAAACTCCAGTCAATTCGTCATTTGAATAACCTGCTGCCTTCAATACAAAAGTAACAAGCTCATTAGACGAAACTGACCTACTAGGCTTAAATGTTCCATCTGTATAGCCAGAAGTTATTCCGTATTGAACTGCATAAAGCACAAAAGGCTCTGCCCATCCGTATCCCACCATATCAGAAAAACCGCTTAGCCCTTCCTCAAAACTTCCACCAGCAGCTTTTACAACCATCACACAAACTTGGGCTCTATTTAAAGGGTCCTCTGGATGAAAAAGACCATCTGTGCTCCCCGTTACAATCTCTTTTTCGAAGAGGGTGCTTACAGCCTTTTCATAATCTTTTCCAAGAACATCACTTGGCACTGCCCCAAATGCCAAGGCACCTGTGGAAATAAAAAGCAATATGGCTAAACTTATACTCAATATTTTTTTCATTGAAATACGGCCTTTCTATTATCTTTATCTTTAATATAAATGATGTTCCCCTTACTCTTATTTGTAAATGATGATCCCCTTACTCTTATCTTCTGAAAGCTATGATAGTAGCCTTAGCATTATAATCCGATAAGGTGGGGGTGATGGTGCCTTATTATTCTCATATATACCTTTTAATTATACCACAGGCTGGAGATAATAAAACAATAATTCTTGAAATAGGCTGGTTGTTGGGATATAATAAAGCTGTTCAAATTAGTGGATTTTACCCTGTTTCGGAGGAAAACATAATGGCAAAAAAAGTTAACAAAAATATACCTAAGGCTCCCAGTAAAGAAGAGAAGGCTAAACGAGATAGCCTTGGCCCTAACACTGGTGCGGGCTACTTGTGGTCTATGAGCTATGCCCCTAGCATAGATGAAGGGGTTCACTGGTTCCAATTAATGCCCATCGCCTTCTATACAGCAGTTATAATAATGATCACTCAGATGGCAAACTACACTAGGCCCATGGAACAGTTTTTCTGGTACTCTGGTGGGGATGACCTTGTAGACTTCTTTAGCTACTATAAGATGATGGCCATACTAATCTGCACAGGCCTGGTCCTGCTGATACTCTTATACCGTGTATTCACCCAATCCCTTGCAATTAAACGGACTCCATATTACATTCCAATGGCGGTATATACTCTTTTTGTAGTTTTGTCCCACGTCTTTTCTGACTACAAAGAATTTGCCCTTTATGGATGGAATGATCGTTTCGAAGGAACCCTAGTCCTTATAGGGTATATGGTAATACTATTTTATACCCTTAATTCAATTAACACAGAAAAAGCTGTGAAGTGGATTGTTTATCCTACGGGAATAACCACAGGTATACTTGGAATTTTAGGGGTTACCCAGGCTCTGGATAAGGACTTTTTCCGAACCGCTCTTGGGCAAAAGCTTATTACTCCCAACTCAGTTACCGAATCTGGAGAAACTATCAATGAACTAATTGATAAGGCCAAAGAGGCTGGAGAACTCCTTCTGAACTTTACCTTCGTAAATAAGGAAATCTACCAAACGGTTTACAATATAAACTATGTGTCATTTTATTTAACCTTATTAATTCCTCTGTTTGGTTTTATCTTCATTCACTCAGTGATGATGAAAAAAGAGGAACCCCTTTGGAAGAAGATTGCCTGGGGTGGACTCTTTGCCCTCTTACTCTTTAACCTTATAGGGTCTGCGTCATCTGGAGGCTATCTAGGAATGGGGGTTACTGTTGTCTTAGCCCTTGTAATGCTGAACAAGTATTTGATTAAGTGGTGGAAACCCCTTCTCATACTGGTGGTAATTGCAATTCTTATTGCCGGAGCTACCACTGACCGTTGGATGCCTGAAATGAAGGGGGCTATGCATGGTGTATTGGGAACAGAGGCTCCTGCTGTAGAAGATCCAGAAGCGGTTCCCGAGGAAACTCACACCTTGGATAGTATCCTAACAATAGGTAATGACATTATTATCGGGGTAGATGGCAACGAGATGACCTTGACCACAGATCCTCAAGACCCTCTTGCCTTAATAATAAAGGATGCAGAGGGAAAAACCCTGGACCTTGTTCCTACAGATGTTTCTCCTATATACACCTTTGAAGATGAGCGATTTGATTTCTGCCTTATCCAGCCAGCTCAGTCAGAAGCAGGAGATAACTTCTTCATATTCAGTATGGATAACCAAAAGCAAAACTGGGTATTCCGGATAACTGATGAAGGCTTATTCTACAATAACGAACTAGGCAACCCTATAGTGCTTGATGAAGTTGTACCTTCAATTGGCTGGGAAAATAACCTGGCATTTGGATCTGGCCGTGGCTACATCTGGTCAAGAACCTTACCTATGATGAAGGAAACCCTGCTTATTGGACACGGGGCTGATACTTATTGTATATACTTCCCACATCAAGATTATGTAGGTAAATACCAGGCAAAATGGAATATCAACATGATCGTGGATAAACCCCATAATATGTATATGGGTATGTGGGTTGGTACAGGAATGAT
>JAVEXZ010000028.1:8403-13443 GCA_034003765.1 Anaerovoracaceae bacterium
GCGTTTAATAAAACGTGCTGAAAGCACATCTTCTCCCCAGTCATTGCATAAAATAAAACCTTTTCCATTTAGGTCCTCCTTTGATTTTTAAAGTATATGTATGCCTCTATAAAATTGCATCCTTACGGTTTAATCTGCAGATATTTCAAAGCCTGTATTAATTCCTTGGCCCTCAAAAATAGTTTTGCCTTTCTTATCAGTAAGCTTTACCTGAACCACCGCTTTAATGCTTTCTGATATTTCCCTACTCATCAAACCATTCTTGGGAGCCTTAAGAACGCCTCCTGGTGAATTCTCAACTTCAAGCTCCATTGTATGGTTTTTATCTTGTAAAACAATGCTAAGGTGATTGTCTGATTTTTCTAGCCGAGATATTTTTGCTTTTGAGTAAGTAGCAAATAAATATATTTCTTCTTTGATCCTTAGAAATGATATTAAGCCTGTAAAGGATTTACCAAGCCAGGGGATCTCGGCTAATGAAAACATTACCGAAACATCCTCTTCATGGAAGTGGTTTGATTGCAGCCAAATCCATGATTCAGGAAATGACCTGCCCCAGTCTTTTTCTATATATCCATAGCCCTGATCAAAATCAATCTCATCACCAGATATGATAAGTTGCCCTGTAATTTCATGATGGATGTTCACAATGCCGTGGTAACATTCCATAGTAGGGATAAATGTGAAAGGTCCCATAATTCCTGGTGACAGGATCTTTTTCGGATACTTTACAATATTATGAAAAGTGAGTTCTCCCTTTATTTGAAGATTTTCACCTTTCAAATTTAACTCTATTTCACTATCAGTAAAATGATTTTCCCCAATCCAAACCTCAAATTTATTTTCGTTAAATCGGAATTGTGAAATGTCGAATCTAAAGTAATTAACTTCAGTGGAATGAGCATCCAGCACCTGAATAAAGGCATGGGTGTCATTTGTTTTCTCATCAAGAGAAACCCCGGGAATGACAGCATAAACATTGTCCCTTTTATGGTCGATTATTTTATAATACCAACCTTCAAAATAGTTGGTTTTGTTATGCTTGCCTTGGAAGATTTCAGGATTAAATATCTTTTTAATTCGATACATGATTATTTTGCCCTTCGTGTACTTATTCTTATACCCCAAAAATAATGATTTCCCCGCCGTTTTGAAGGTGTCTTGCCCAACGTCTTCTCAGTAAATAATGGGCTTCCTTGTTATTTGTTTCATGCCTTTTATCGTTGTGTAACGCAACGTAAAATGCAACGCAAATCTTTTCATTGCACTTTGCCCTAACCCATTAGACACATGTTTAAGAATATAGTGTAAATATCAGACTTTGCTTTAACCTACATTTTGACAAAAATCAATACTTGTAGGTTATCATTTATTCGAATTGCGTGGCTTCACCCCTATCAACCTGTGAGCACTTCCATATTGCCATAGGATGGTTTATTATACGTTCCAGTATTTCCTTCGAATCAAAAAGAAGATCCGGACGGTACTCTTTCTCTCTAAAAGCTTTAAGGAATTCCCACTCATTGTCTTCTAACTTTAACAGAGATTCAATCCATGTCATGACTTGAAGTTGAGAATCTTTAAGATCGAATTTGTCCTTGCTTCGTAAAACGGGATAAAGGCTTGTCTTTATGCGATTTTGAGTTATTTTTTCAATATTGTCTAACTTGAATTCTAAAGGCCTGGATTCCGAACCTACGGCACTATAATAAACAACACATTTCCTCAGTAGGATTTCTTCGGATTTGTCAAAAAGATCATACTGCAACAAATTATGAATATCATAAAGGTCTCGAGGAGCCGCTCTATTTAGTAACGCAACGATTTTGCTAGCAAATATTTCTGTTGGATCGACGGTAAGAACTGAAACACCTGCAGGTTCCCAGGCCGACTTGAAATATCTTCGCCCAATTTGTAAGATATGGCAACGAAGCATATAGTTGATTTCAATCTTTATGTTGTCTTTCATTCCACCCGAGTTGGTATAATCGTACACGTAAGAATCCAGAGCATGATATTTTTTCGATTTTGGGCTTAGCAAATAGCCTTTAGCTATCATATATTTTAGTATTCGATCATTAATTTTAAATCTTAAAGCCATCATTTCATCCCGACTAACATTCTCTGTGAAATCCAAATCAATGTCTACGGACAGTCTTGGCAAATCAAAGATGGTAAGGTTGATTGCTGTCCCACCTTTCAAAGCTAAGGAATTCCCGAGTAATTCATCGGTTTCGAAAAATTTCAGAACTTCTGTTAGTCGGCAAATTTTCTCGTAGGTGTCGCGTACGAATCCAAGTTCCTTGGCCTGTTTTCCCAGCAGTATTTTATTCCACTCAGTCACTGAGATCAACTCCCTTACTGATTATAGACTTGATATTTTCAGGAGCATAAAGCATCCATTCCTCATGTAATACAAATTGCTTGGAATGAGCATCTTTTTCAGAATACAGATATTGCTTTGATTTAGGGATTTTGCTCTTACAAAAATCGAAGAAGGCTTTTGAAAGACCAAGCTCCTCCGAAAATTGAAGAAGAATAAATCCTGTCTTTTGATATAAGTTTGCCAACGCATACTCATCTAGATATGAAATCAGCTTCTCTGATCGAAGCGCAGGAACCAAAGTTAAACAACGCAGTAATTCTTCCATGCCACCAATTTTATCAAAGGCTCTTATACTATCAATGACGGTCCTTTCGATATTTGTGATCCTAATGCCAGTGTTGGTTGTAATTATTCCAGAATTTATACGAGGGGCTACTCGTGTATATGCGATGCCGTTGTATTTAAAATCCGAAAATCGACTATTCGTTGTTACATAAATCTCGTGAAAAACTTGATTAGCATAGCCATAATATTCAAATGCACTGTGGTATGAAACACATGAATCATTAGCAATGCTTGATGCGATTAAAAAGCGATTCGCGACAGGTTGCTTTGTTTCGAGGCTTATTACAGAATAGAGGTCTCTACGAATACGCTCAATGTATCCATTAATAAGATAATTATGAATCAAAGAGTGTGCTGCTTGTTCGTTGCCCGTAATAGAGACAACATCTTGACGGGAAAAACACCCCAGTTCTAAAAGATTCTCTAAATATTTCATATAAAGCCCCCTTCTGTTCTTATTATTGCACGAAACATTACTTAATTCAAATGTTTTGTGCAATAACAGGAATCGTCGTTCTCGATTTTGCACGAAATGGTCCTGTTTTTCTTAAATCATTGTTTTTCACTTTGCCATAAACCCTTAGATTAATGCTATCTTTAATTCGATACATGACTGTTTTATCTTCTAGGGTAATTATTAATGTTCGCTCCACTCATTATTATCCCGTTAGAACGATTTCTATTGCATTAACTCGTTACCCTTCATCGACAAAATCACCTTCACTACTCTCTCTGAATTTACTTTACACATGTTAGTCTTCATCTTTGAAGAATTCCGTTCCATTTTTAAAACTTACATTCAACTCATTCGAGCTGCTTGGTTTTTGTCTGGTTGCCTAACGATAATCAATGATTATCATTAGGCTCTATTATCTCATCGTCTTTTAGAACTCGAATCATTTCCAAAAGCTCGCCCTTATCATACTCTTCTTTTAGCTTTCGAAAACCAAAGACTTCATACAGCTTAATTAAATATGGTATGTCTTTGCATTCCAACATGATAATTCTACCGCCAAGGACTTTTTGGCCTATAAATACAGTTGAGAGACAATATTCCACAAGCTCTGCTCCAGAAATTAACTCTCTGTACAAATCATTTTTTCCTATTTGCCCAATTAGGATTACTGGGAATTCAGTAATCTTTTCACCTCTTATTTTCGAACTAAAACCATCGAGGTTTTTTGTCTTATGTCCCGATAAAAACTCTTCAGGTACTTTCAAAACCTGTATGGCAAGGGTGTAATAAGCTAAAATCTTAAATTCGTCTTCATCTTCATTAAATATAAAGTAGGTCCTGCTTTTACCAAGTTTTTCAAATTTAATTGCTTTTTCTTTCAAAAAGCTTTCAACATCTTTATCTTTTTCGCAAACAAAAATAGAAATAAGATCCTGAGCGCTTTCCTCATCACCTATTTCTATTAGTCTCTTTAGCGAGATAACATTTGTTTTAATTTTTTCTCACCTTGCCTCTCTCTTTCAGGCGAAATTAATTCTTTGTTGATCTTATAACTTTTTACAGGAGCGGAAATTATTCTTTCAAATGACTCCGCCGCTTTTTTTGTCTTTAATGTAAAATCCTTGCTAAAAGATGATGTTGCCATTTTTATCCCTCCTTCACTAAATAGCGTATTTTCATTGTCCACCTTGGTTGTATTATACCATGTATTTTGCCAATAAAACAGTTTCAGTTATGATAATGCTTTTTCTATGCCTTTTCTCGTTCCTTTTTACTATTTCATGGCTTAAAGCCAAAGAATAGTGGACCCATTTTGAACTGGAATGTGGGCCATTTTTCTGTTGACAAATATACATTTCTAATAAAAGCATCGTAGAATTTAAAATATATCCACATTACCCTCAACAATATCCATTATGAACTCGTACTCATTTTTTATTTTGTCTTTGAATTCTTCTTCTGTTATATCCTGATACAAATTAACACCTTCTTCTACCAAACAGTCGTAGATGATTTGTGCTAATGCTCTGTCTTCTTTTAAGAGCATTTTGTATCTCGTCTCTACTTCGTATGGAAAGTCTAGGCTATAAGAAACAGAATCTAATTCACCGTCTATATATGCTTTTGTCATTGCCACCAGAAACCCAATATTTGGTTTTTTAAAATTCGCCTTCCCTTCTCATTTTATATTGTTTTCTCATTCTTCTTTAACCAAACAACAATTCTTATACTTCTTACCACTGCCGCAGGGACATGGGTCGTTTCTACCAATCTTCTTTCTGGTTTTTATATCTATAACATTATCCCCACCAAGCTCAGATGGCTTACCTATGATGGATCCTAATTTTTATTTTTTATTTCTCTCAAAAAACTCTAGTGATTTGTGACCATTGTTTTCCCACCTTCAAACACA
>JAVEXZ010000013.1:0-58529 GCA_034003765.1 Anaerovoracaceae bacterium
GGGCCCAGAGTATTATTTGGAAACCTATGAAACAGGCTTCTTGTCAGACTTCTATGGCATGGTAAATGGAATCCTGACAACTGCTATTGTATTTGCAGTTATTGCTCTTGTTCTATTCTTGGTAAGCGTGAAAATCGAACCTAAAAAAGCAAAAGCAATAGAAACAAACAGCTAAATGATTTTATAATACTCAACATGATTATTGAGTTAGGAGAATTCGTTTAACTTCAAAAAGCATTACATCTAGGAGACCTGGTTTTTAATCAGGCCTCCTTTTTACTTGCTCAATATGTTGAAATCAGTGGATGTATACAATGCCAACAATCAAGTATACAAGGCCATTGTATTGACATGGCCTGATATTTGCTTTACAGTAGTTCTATACTAATTTCAGGGGATAGTAGAAAAATTCAAAAGGAGGTAATTATGGCAAAGAAATTAATGAAAACCATGGATGGCAATACTGCAGCAGCCCATGTGGCGTATGCTTTTACAGATGTAGCGGCGATATATCCAATTACGCCTTCATCTAATATTTCCGAACAGGTGGATGAATGGTCAGCTTATGGTGTAAAAAATCTTTTTGGTCAGACAGTACGTGTTGCGGAGATGCAATCTGAGGGGGGTGCTGCAGGTGCGGTCCACGGATCTTTAGCAGCTGGAGCATTAACATCGACTTATACATCATCTCAAGGATTGCTTTTGATGATACCAAATATGTATAAGATATCTGGGGAATTATTACCTGGAGTCTTTCATATTGCAGCAAGGGCAGTTGCGGGCCATGCACTTTCTATTTTTGGGGATCATAGCGACGTTATGGCTGCAAGGCATACGGGATTTGCAATACTTTTTTCTTCATCGGTACAGGAGGTAATGGACCTAGGAGCAGTTGCACATTTGGCAGCAATTAGGACTCGAGTTCCTTTTATGCACGTTCTTGATGGTTTTAGAACTTCTCATGAGATTCAAAAAATTGAAGTCCTAGATTATGAGGATTTAGGCAAAATGTTAGACTGGGATGCTGCCCAGGAGTTTCGTAAAAGGTCATTGAACCCAGATCGTCCTGTTATTAGGGGGACGGCACAAAATCCTGATATATTCTTCCAAGCTCGAGAAGCCGCAAGTCGATTTTATGATGCGGTGCCCAAGGAAGTTATACACTATATGAAAGAGATAGAGAATTTAACAGGAAGAAGCTACAAGCCTTTCGATTATGTAGGGCATCCAGAAGCAGAACACGTAATTGTTAGTATGGGTTCTTCTTGCGAAGCTCTTCAGGAATCCGTAGACTTCCTAGTTAGTGAGGGACAAAAGGTTGGACTTGTAAAGGTTAGGTTGTACAGGCCCTTTGTTAAAGAATTGTTCCTAGACGTTTTACCACAAACGGTAACAAGGGTTGCAGTTCTTGATAGAGTTAAGGACCCAGGTTCTGCTGGAGAACCCCTATATCAAGATATAAGAACTTCCCTATACGATGACAATAGACAGCCTGAGATATACGGTGGTAGATATGGTCTTGGTTCAAAGGACTTTACTCCTGGAATGATTCAAGCTGTTTTTGATAACCTTGCTCAGGAAAAACCTAAAGATAGATTTACTATTGGTATAGATGATGACTTAAATAATAGCTCTCTTCCTTTTGAAGAGGGAGTTTCTAGAGTACCAGTGGGAACTATCAGATGTAAGTTTTGGGGTATGGGGTCAGACGGAACAGTAGGTGCTAACAAAACTGCTATAAAAATTATTGGGGACAAAACGGATCTTTATGCTCAAGGCTATTTTGCCTACGATTCAAAAAAATCTGGTGGGATTACCGTATCTCATTTGAGGTTTGGAAAATCACCTATACAATCTACATATTTGATTAGTTCCTCTGATTTTGTGGCTTGCCACAAACAGGCTTACTTAAGGCAGTATGATATTCTTAAGGGGTTGAAAAAAGGCGGCACATTTTTGCTGACTTCAAGGTGGTCCAAAGAAGAGCTTGAAGATCATCTTCCACCAAGGGTAAAAAGGTATTTAGCGAAAAACGAAATCAAGTTCTATATGATAGATGCCTATAAATATGCTCAAGAAATAGGCCTAGGCAACAGAATCAATATGATTATGCAGGCGGCATTCTTTAAGTTGGCCGAGGTTATCCCTGCAGATAAGGCAGTTGAATATCTAAAAGAAGGAATTGATGAGGCTTATGGGAAAAAGGGCAGTAAGGTTTTGGAAATGAACTATAAGGCTGTTGATGTGGGGATTAATGGGGTAGAGAAAGTTGATGTACCTGCTTCTTGGGCTAATGCAGAAGACCTTCCTGAGGAACCTACAAATTACCCGGACTTCATTGAGAATGTATTGAAGGTAATGGATAAACAAGAAGGAGATCATCTACCTGTAAGTGCTTTTGAGGGAAGAGAAGATGGTACATTCCCATCTGGTACCAGTGCCTATGAAAAAAGAGGGGTAGCGGTTCATGTTCCCAATTGGATACCTGAAAATTGTATTCAGTGTAACCAATGTTCATTTGTTTGCCCTCATGCTGCCATACGTCCATTTGTGCTTAATGAAGAAGAAGCAAAGGGAGCACCAGTGTCTTTTGTTACTATTCCTAGCAATGACAAAGCCTTCAAGAGTCAACCCTTCAGAATTCAAGTATCTACATACGACTGTATGGGCTGTGGGAATTGTGCAGACATATGTCCTTCTAAAGAGAAGGCTTTGATCATGTCTCCCTATGCTTTAATGGAAAAGGAAATTCCCAATTGGAATTTCAGTGAAAAAGTTTCATACAAGGCACACATGGTAAATAAAAATACTGTTAAGGGAAGTCAGTATGCTCAACCTTATTTGGAGTTTTCCGGAGCTTGTGCTGGTTGTGGAGAGACCCCTTATATAAAGGTAATTACTCAACTATTTGGTGATCGAATGATCATAGCTAATGCTACAGGGTGTTCATCCATTTGGGGTGCCTCTGCACCATCTATGCCTTACTGTACAGATGAAAATGGAAGGGGGCCAGCTTGGGCCAACTCTCTCTTTGAAGACAATGCAGAATATGGATATGGTATGCTGATAGCCACCAAACAGATTAGAAGTGGCTTGGAAGATGCTATGAATGAGTTATTAGAAGCCGATATACCAGAATCTTTAAAAGCAGCTATGAGTGATTGGATTGCAGGAAAAGAAGAAAGCCAAGGAACCCGTGATAGGGGAGAAAAGGTTACTAAGGAAGTCAAAGCCTTTGAAACAAAAGATCCTGGTGTAAAAAAATTAATTGATAAAATCAAGGCACATGAGGAATACTTGGTAAAACCATCTATTTGGGCTGTTGGAGGAGATGGATGGGCTTATGATATCGGATATGGTGGCTTAGACCATGTTCTAGCTTCAGGAGAAAATATAAATGTCCTAGTTTTTGACACAGAGGTATACTCAAACACAGGAGGTCAGGCATCAAAGGCAACGCCAAAGGGTGCCATAGCAAAATTTGCAGCATCAGGGAAAAAGATTAAAAAGAAAGACCTAGGTATGCTTGCGGTGACTTATGGTTATATCTATGTGGCTCAGGTTGGAATGGGGGCAGACAAGAATCAGTTTATGAAAGCTATAATTGAAGCAGAAAATTATGATGGCCCTTCATTAATCATAGCTTACAGCCCATGTATAAACCATGGAATAAAAGCTGGCATGAACAAAGCCCAGGAAGATATAAAGAATGCAGTTGATTCAGGTTACTGGCATTTATATAGACACAACCCAGAACTGAAGAAAGAAGGAAAAAATCCTTTTATCTTGGATTCAAAAGAGCCAACTACCAGTTTCAGGGACCACATTATGGGCCATACCCGTTATGCTTCCCTTGCTAAAGAATTCCCAGATTTAGCGGAGGAATTATATTCACAATCAGAAAACACTGCAATGGAAACTTATGATACCTACCTTAAGCTTTCCCAGGATGATAGGTTATTCAGACACGATTACAAGAAAACTGATGTGAAAAAGGACGACTAAAAAGAAAGTGACAAAGAAAGTATCTTTAATCACAAAGTCCTAAGATACCATAGTTCCTTAATTAAATAGAATATATAGACAAAAAAGCAAGCCTCTAATAGATAGGGGCTTGTTTTTTGATGACCAGCAAGAGGGTAAGCAATGGGTGACAGTTCCCCTTAGAGCTTATCAAGTATGGTGCAAACATCTACCCAAGCAATGGCCTTGCTATACTCATAAATCTCATCGGGGGTCAGCTTTATTGCGCTGTTAGACGATCCGCAGGCGGGATAAAGGCACTCAAATCTTTTCATAGATTCGTCGCAGTAGATGGTCACATCTTTACCTGTAATGGCAAAGGCGCAAACTCCGCCTACCTGGTGTCCTGTGTAGGTTAGAACATCTTCGTGGGCCAGCATCTTAGCCTTTACCCCAAAAGCATCCTTAAATTTTTTGTTGTTAATTTTAGTATCCCCAGCAGTCTGCACTAATATGCAACCATTTTCTCCTTTGAAGGATATGGTTTTACAAATTCTTGCAGGGGCAACACCTAGGGCATCTGCAGCTAGGTTTACCGTGGCAGTAGTGGATTGAAATTCGATGATTTCTTGATCTCTTCCAATGGTTTTAAAGTAGTTTCTTACGTTTTCGATGGACATTATAATTCCTCCTATGATTATTGAGCTCGATAGTAATTATATCAAAGATTCCCAGGAAGTGTAGGGTGAAAAGAAAAACCAGCTAATTGTTAAGGATTACTAATAATTTGGCAAAACTTTGTGGGTTACAACAACAAAACCATCTTGACATAGAGAAACTTATCAAGTATATTTAACTAGTGAAGGAATTCACGTGCAATCATTCATTTTTCAACGAATAGTAATTGAAGGAGGTTATTCCCATGGACAGTAAAAAAGGACAATGGGGAAGTAATTTCGGATTTATCATGGCAGCAGTTGGTTCAGCTGTAGGTCTAGGTAATATCTGGGGATTTCCCTACAAAATGGGTATCAGTGGCGGTTTCGCCTTTTTGCTCATTTATTTGGTTTTAGCAGTATTTGTTGGCTTTGTAATTATGCTTGGTGAGTTAACTATTGGTAGAAAAACCGGTAAAGGTGTACTAGGTGCTTACACAGAACTAAGCAAGAATTATGCTTGGATTGGTTGGATGGGTACTATTTGTCCATTCTTAATCATGTCTTTCTACACAGTACTTGGTGGTTATGCCATGAAGTACATGGTAGCAAACTTTGGTGATATTTTCGGCGCAGGATTTGGTGTAAATGGCGCAGATAGTGGTGCCTTTTTTGGTGAATTTTTAACTAAACAAGCCGAAGGTGTTATCTACACATTCATATTCTGTTTTATTACCTACATTATCGTTCGAGGCGGAGTTTCTGGTGGTATTGAGAGATTCTCAAAGATTGCAATGCCGGCATTATTCATCTTATTATTAATTGTTATTGCTAGGTCTTTGACTTTACCAGGAGCCATGGAAGGTCTTGCTTTCATGTTCAAGCCTAACTTTGAAGTGTTTAACGGAACTGGTTGGATTACTGTTTTAGGCAGAGCAGGTGGGCAGATGTTCTTCTCCCTTTCTCTTGGTATGGGATGTATGATCACCTACGGTTCATACGTATCCAAAAAAGAAGATATTGAGACAAATGCAGTTATAATTCCAGTACTTGATACCTCTGTTGCATTATTGGCTGGTATCGCTGTTATGCCTGCTGTGTTTGCTTTTGGCATGGAACCTAATGGTGGTCCTGGATTATTGTTTGTAACCCTACAAGCAGTATTTGGTGCTATGGGTGCTCTTGGCCCAATCTTTGGATTCTTGTTCTATCTCTTTGTAGTAATCGCAGCGATTACTTCTGCCATTTCTCTCTTAGAGGTAGCAACGGCAACCTTTATTGACAAAGAGATAGCTAAAGGCAATGAGCCAAATCGCCATAGAGCAACACTGATTTGTATATCTCTTATTTTTGTTCTTGCAGTAGTAGTAGCCCTTGATGGACTTGGGTCTAATGGACTTCCAATGCCACTAGGATTTATCTGGCTTGATTTCTTTGATTTATTCTCAGAAGGAATCATGATGCCTCTTGGCGCCTTAGCTATGTCCCTAATAATTGGATGGAAACTTGGCCCTAAGTGGATGGAAGATGAAATTACAGCTAATGGCAAATCATGGAAAGGCAAAACCTTTGCTATGATCTGCTTCCGCTATATTGCACCAATCGGAATGCTCTTTATCCTAGTTGGTCAATTGAATGGATTCTTTGGATGGGGATTGTTCTAAGGAATACCTCAAAAGAATTTACACTAGTTGCTGATAGAAAAGATATAATAATGTAATTTTAAGACACAAAAAAGGCGGGCTTTGTAAAAAGCTCGCCTTTTGAATGTGGGCAAACCATCAATTCATGTGATGGGAGATTCTCAAGTCTTCAAAAATATAATTCTCGAATAATCTACTTTTCATTATTCTCGAACAATCTATTTTCCGTAATTCTCGAATAATCTACTTTGTATGATTATCGAATAATTTATTTTGCCTGCCTTCTTCTTTCTAATTCGCTACGATATTTTTTTTGAAGGCGGATAGCGTCGGGCACAACTTCCACCAGTTCATCATCATTAATAAATTCCAATGCTTCTTCTAAAGTGAAGTCCCTATAAGGAGGAAGTTTGACGGAGTCATCAGTTCCTGACGCCCTCATATTGGTTACCTTTTTTGCTTTACATGGGTTAACTATCATATCTTCCCCTCGACTATTTTGACCAATAATCATGCCTTCATAGACCTTTGTACCAGGAGGAATAAACAACCTTACCCGTTCGCTGATATTGTTTAGGGCATAACCAGTGGCAACCCCTGCTTCCTGGGAAATAGCTACTCCTTGGGTTCTTTCAGGAATTTCTCCCTTATACTCTTGGAAACTGTCAAACCTTCTTACCATTGTTCCTTCGCCATGGGTGTCGTTAATGAATTCAGACCTGTATCCCAAAAGGCCGCGAGTTGGAACCAAATATTCGAGTTTTGAATAACCGTTTAAGGAACCCATTTGCACTAGCATTCCCTTTCGTATATTCAACTTTGAGATAACCGTACCTGAATATTCTTCAGGGAGGGTAACAACTACCTCTTCAATTGGTTCAAGTTTTTTGCCTTCCTCATTTTTACGCATAATTACTTGAGGCTTGGAAACTGCAAGCTCAAATCCTTCACGTCTCATGTTCTCTATTAGTATGGACAAATGAAGTTCTCCTCTACCTGATACTTTGAAAACATCTGTAGAATCTGTGGGTTCAACAAGAAGTCCCACGTTAACTTCCAATTCTTTATCAAGGCGCTCCTTGATATGTCTGGAAGTAACATACTTTCCAGATTTACCTGCGAATGGTGATTTATTAACCAGAAAATTCATTGAAAGGGTTGGTTCTTCAATATGGATCATTTCTAAAGCCATAGGAGCTTCGGGATTGCAGAGGGTTTCACCAATAGATAGGTCAGATATTCCAGAGACTACTACGATATCCCCTGCTGTGGCATCATCAACTGATACTCTCTTCATTCCACGATATACAAAGATTTGGTTGGTCTTTCTTGACACAAAAGACCCATCTCCTTTAGCTACTATTAACTGCTGGTTTGCACGGACTACTCCCTGAGTGATACGGCCAATGCCTAATCTACCAATGTAATCATCATAGGCAAGAGATGAAATCTGAAGCTGCAAGGGCATTTCATCTAAATCAGGATACGGATTTACATGTTTTATTATAGCTTCAAACAGAGGGTCAATTGATAAATTGTGAAAGCCTCTAGCTGTATTTTTTTGAATCTTATGGTCCCCGTCTTCAACATGAATATCTTCTACATCTTTAGGATCGTTTACAACTATCCCTTGACGTGCAATGCCGTAAAGAATTGGAAAATCAAGTTGCTTATCATTTGCCTGTAAATCCATAAAGAGCTCATAAACCTCATCAACAACCTCTTTGATTCTAGAATCTTTCTTGTCAATTTTATTTATAAGTAGAATAGGGTTTAAGCCTTGTTCCAAAGATTTTTTTAAAACAAATCGCGTTTGTGGCATAGGGCCTTCGCTGGAATCAACCAAGAGAATTACTGTATCCACGGTTTTTATTATTCGTTCCACCTCAGAAGAAAAGTCGGCATGGCCTGGTGTATCTACTATATTGATTTTAACGTCTCCGTGCATAACAGAACAGTTTTTACTGTAGATTGTAATTCCGCGTTCACGTTCTATATCGTCACTATCCATAACACAATCAACAACAGCTTCGTTGTCCCTAAAAACTCCGCTTTGATTGAGAAAGGCATCTACTAGTGTTGATTTACCTGCGTCTACATGTGCAATAACGGCAATATTAATAATTTTTGTTTTCATCGTTTCCCCTTTGTTTTTAACCTTAATACTATATCACAGTTGCTAGCAACTTACAAGAAAATAATCTTAAGGGGCAATTACTCATAGAATTCCGAATAGCCATATTAAGCGAGATTACAAAGGTTTATAAGGAAGGGAAGAAATGATTGTAATGGAGGGAACAAAACTATTAAGGGAAGCAGGTTAATTAGTTTGTTTTGGTCTACTTACATTATATTATATAATAATCGAAGAGTTAAAAAGTATTAAGTGATTTGGTAAGTATGGGCCCTTAAGGGTATAAAATAATTTAAGGTTTTTTCTTACAGGCAGTAAAACCCTTGTTAGAGAAGGGCAAGCAATTACACACAATCCCGGGCCTTAAGTAAAAGATAAGGCTAGAAGTTTCCTTATTCATCTTCGTTTACTAAGGGGAAATAGGGTGATATAATAATTCGTCAATGGAGATTATTTGATTAAAAGAATGAGTGTATAGAGTTTAAAGAAAAAAGGGGTCAAGGCAAATGGAAAGAGCTAAAAAAACTAGGAAAATTACCATCAAAAAACGGTATCTTATCCCGCTTATAATTGTTGTGGTTGCCATTGTTCTCGCTTTGGTTTTAAGCCAGTTCCCAGGCTTATTTGGTGTCCCCCAGGGCATCCAGGTTACTACAGGAAGTGTAGAGAAGATGGATGTTAGTTCGGAAATTTCAATTAAGGGAACTGTAGAAGGAGAAAAATCTGCTAAGCTATCAGCAATGGGAGGCTACCAGATACTTGATTTGCTAGTTAAAGAGGGGGATCTTGTAAAAGAAAATCAATTGCTGGCTAAATTGAAATTAGATTCTGGAAACATAAGCACAGGACAGAGCACTTTGGAAGCATCACGATTAGAGTATTCCGCAGCAAAAGAATTATATGCCCAAGGTGCTATATCTCGTGCAGATTACTTGAGGGCAAAGGGCGCTTATGAAACAGCACTTTCTTCATCAGCAAACACTCGTATTACAAGCCCTTTTTCTGGAACAGTAACAAGGGTAAATGGGGTAACAGGGGGATATACTGAAACAGGTCTTCCCCTAATAGTAGTGGAAGATTTATCCCATCTTAAGATGGAAGTTTTGATTAGCGAATATGATATAGGAAAGGTTAAATTGGACCAGAAGGTTATAATCAGCTCTGAAATTATTGGTAATCAGGAGCTTGAAGGAAGGGTAAGGAAAATTTCCCCTACAGGAGAAGCCAAGGATTTGACGGGTAAGGAAATGGTGGTACCAGTTACCATTTCAATACAAAAGGCGGATAGCAAGTTAATTTCTGGAGTAACGGCAAAAGCTCGTATTATCATAGAGGAAGCTAAAGGAGTCTTAACGGTTCCAATTGAGGCTGTTATAGAAGACCCTGAGAGCAGAGAAAATTTCATCTATACTTTAGAAGAGAACATGCTGAAGAAGGTTAAAGTTGATTTAGGTGTTGAAGGAAATTTTAACGTTGAAATTAAGAAGGCTAAATTAGATATTGGAACCCTAGTTGTTCTAAGCCCTACCTTAGATATGGAAGATGGAACTATGGCTTATGATCCCAGACTTAGGTCGGAGGGCTCAAAATGATTGAAGTTATAAAGATGGAAAACATTTCTAAAATTTATGCCAATGGACCTACAGAAGTAAGGGCCTTGGATAAAGTTTCACTTACCATAGGAAAAGGGGAGTTTGTAGCCATCATGGGTGCTTCTGGGTCTGGGAAATCAACCTTGATGAACCTAATCGGTTGCTTGGATCGGGCTACAGAAGGTGAATATTTCCTGGAAGGTATTGATATAAAGGAAAAATCAGACGACGAGCTTTCTTATGTGAGAAATCAAAAAATAGGATTTGTCTTTCAATCCTTTAACTTGGTTGCTCGCACAAGTGCTATTAAAAATGTAGAACTCCCAATGATATATGCCAAAAAAGGAAGGCAAGACCGTAATGATAGAGCAAGGCTTTTGCTGGAGAATGTTGGCTTAGCTGATCGTGGACATCATGTTCCAAGTGAATTGTCTGGTGGCCAAAAGCAGCGGGTAGCCATAGCTAGAGCTTTGGCCAATAATCCTTCTATTATATTGGCTGACGAGCCTACTGGAAACCTGGATTCGAAATCTTCCATGGAAATAATGGAGATTTTCGAGAGACTGAATCGCCAAGAAGGAACTACTGTTATTGTGGTAACCCATGAACCTGATATTGCAGCTTTTGCTAGCCGAGTTTTAACATTTCGAGACGGTAAGCTAATTCTTGACCACAAGCCCACATTGAAAAAAAGCAAATCCCTAGCATATAAGAAAAGAGGTGAGGCGGATGCTGTGGATTGAGAATATTCATTTAGCCCTTGGAGCCATATGGGCCAACAAGCTTCGGTCACTTCTGACTATGCTGGGTATAATAATAGGAATTAGTTCAGTTATTGCCATAACATCTATTGGCGCTTCAGCCAAGGGTGCAGTTAGTGATGAATTTGAAAGTTTTGGAAAAGCCTACATGTACTTGATGGTGGATTATAATATGTTGGCAGAACAGGGAAGTGATAGTGAGGCTGACGCTGAAGATCTTTTTTCCAAAGAAGATGTGGATGCCCTAAAGGAACGTTTTTCTGAAGACATACTTTATGCAGTACCCTTTGTTAATAGAAACTTAAGTGCTAGGGTTGGAAGGACAAAGGCTGAAATAAGTTGTACGGGAGTTGACGACAACTTCGAGTCTTACAATAAAACCATTAATGTGATATACGGTAGAATGATAAATGAATCAGACGTAAAAGGTGGAAGGGACCGAATTGTTATAGATAATAAATGTGCTCTAAAACTATTTGGAAGGGAAGATGCAGTAGGGGAGTTGGTTCCAGTTACCCTTGATAATGAGTCCCGTGACTTTGCGGTTGTTGGAGTTATAGCCCTTGAAGAAGGTTTGTCCTCTCAAATAACGGCAGCGATAGGGATAGATTCCTATACAGGCTATGTTCCTTATACCAGCCTATTATCAGGAAACGAAGTGGCTAGTTTTATAGAAATCTATGGAAACCCAGATAAAGATGTGAAAGCCCAAGGGGCTGCCTATGCTAAGTATATTGCCAGGGTTAAAGACAAATCTGAAGACTTTTACATTCATGAATCAGCAGAAGGTCAGCAAAATGTAATTAACCAAGTTTTGGGAGTTTTGTCCATAGCAATAGGAGCCATTGCTGCCATATCTCTTTTGGTAGGTGGGATTGGTATTATGAATATAATGCTGGTATCAGTAACTGAAAGAACCCGAGAGATTGGAATCAGGAAGTCCCTAGGCGCAAGAACCCATGATATACTTTCCCAATTTTTGATAGAGGCTGTGATACTATCTGTAATAGGTGGAATTATTGGAACAATACTGGGGATTGGGATAGCCGCCCTTGGCATGTCTTTAGCAAATGTTGACGTAGTTATTCAGCCTTTAATTATCCTCTTGGCAGTGGTTTTCTCTGCTGGAGTTGGTCTTTTCTTTGGGCTTTTTCCTGCCAGAAGAGCAGCAAAGCTGGATCCAATTGAAGCTTTAAGGTATGAATAGAAAGACCAAGAAGACTATATGAAAAAGCCCCGGTCAATTGACTGGGGCCTTTGTTGTTCATCTACTGCTCCGTATTATTTTTCGGATGCTCATCTATTATTCCAGATTGTTTTTAGGATGTTCATCTACTGCTCCGTATTATTTTTCGGATGCTCATCCATTATTCCGGATTGTTTTTAGGATGTCCATCTACTGCTCCGGATTATTTTTCGGATGTTCATATATTATTCCGGATTCACTTTAGGACAATAAATAAAGCTGACTTATTTCCTTTTGTCCATTTGAACATAAGTTAGATGAGGTTGAATGCAGTCGTAAGCAGGCCTCATTAGCTTGCCAGCTCCAATAATTTCTTCTAGCCTATGGGCGCACCAGCCAGTGATTCTTGCAGTTGCAAAAAGTGGTGTAGCAATATCCATTGGAATATCTAGGGCGCTGTAAACAAAACCAGAGTAGAGGTCAACATTGGCGGGCATTGGAACATCTTTTCCAGTCTTTTCCATATAGAGCTTACTACCAATTTTTTCTATGAATTCATAAAGGGCAAAATCATCTTCAACTCCCTTGGATTCAGCTAGCTTTTTGGCCATTTTTTTAAGCATTATAGCTCTAGGATCCGACAGGGTATAAATAGCGTGACCTAGTCCGTATATCAATCCACTTCCATCATTGGCCTCTTTGTTTAATACCTTGCGGAGGTATGCTTCTACTTCTGAACGCTTAGTTATATCAGCGACATTAGCTTTTAAGTCTTGGATCATATTAATAACTGAGATATTTGCACCACCATGACGTGGCCCCTTTAGTGAACCTACCGCAGCTGATATGGCTGAATAAGTATCAGTAGCAGTTGAGGTAACAATATGGGTTGTAAATGTGGAGTTGTTACCGCCCCCGTGCTCTGCGTGAAGAATAAGAGAAAGATCAAGTAATCTGGCCTCTATCTTTGTATATTCA
Organism: Anaerovoracaceae bacterium; assembly: GCA_034003765.1. Classification (GTDB taxonomy): domain Bacteria; phylum Bacillota; class Clostridia; order Peptostreptococcales; family Anaerovoracaceae; genus JAAZGD01. The sequence continues at coordinate 12,914 of JAVEXZ010000013.1, forward strand.
CCATTTGCCCTTAGCATTCTCAAGAAGTTCTCAGCAGTGCTTAGTTCGGGAATAGGGTAATGTAAATGAAGGCTTTCTCCATTATAAAAGTTTCTTTTAGCCTGATATCCATAAGCTATTAATGTTGGGAAATGTCCTATAAGGCTAATAGATTGACGCAATACGTTCTTAACAGAAATATCGTCAGGGTTGTTATCGTATGAATACATAGCTAATACACTACGAGCTAACTTATTCATTACACTTGAAGAAGGCGCTGTCATAATCATGTCTCTAGCAAAATTTGCAGGCAACTCCCTCCTGTTACTAAGAATTTCCACAAACTCATCAAGCTGTTTTTTTGTTGGCAATTCTCCGAACAAGAGAAGATAGGTGGTTTCCTCAAAGCCAAAGCGATCCTCTTTGATACAGTTGTTAACTAGATCTTCCACGTTGTAGCCTCGGTAATATAACCTACCTGGCACTTGGATTTTATTTCCTTCGGAATCCTTTTCGTAGCCTATAACTTCTCCAACTTGTGTTAGGCCTACCACAACTCCAGTTCCGTTGGAATTTCTAAGACCTCTTTTTACGTCCCTTTCTATATAAACTTCTTCAGGAATTTTATCAGTATCTATTAGCTTTTGAGACATCCTTTCCAAAAAAGCTTCCCCGTTAGTTAAAGGCATTTCGCCTGGTTCTCTCGGATTTTTTTCTGCGATACTTCTTGCAGTATCAATTATTCTTTTCTTCAGTGTCACCATCTGTAAACCTCCATCTCTTCTCTGATTTTCTCGTTTTTTCTACTTTACTGTAATGAAGAATTATAACATATATAAAAAAATGGTACAAGGTTGTTCATCATATGTATACAAGCAAATTTGCTAGAGCTTTCCTTGACTCTGGTGATTGGCGTTTTTTACGTGGAATAATCATAAAAATCCCCCCTGACTTTTTACTTATTTGTGGTATAGAAGGGGGATTTCTGCTATAATTTGTTATAGATTATGAAAAGAAAACGAGTTACATGTAGTGAAAAAACAAATACAGAAATTTAAAATTGTATCAGATTACACCATGACGGGGGATCAGCCAAAGGCCGTAGAAACCCTAGCAAGGGGTATTTTTGGTGGGCAAAAATACCAGACATTAATGGGTGTAACAGGGTCTGGCAAAACCTTTACTATGGCCAACTTGATAGAAAGAGTTCAGAAGCCAACCCTTGTAATATCTCACAACAAAACCTTGGCGGCACAACTTCATGGAGAGTTCAAAGAATTTTTTCCAAATAATGCAGTGGAGTACTTTGTAAGTTACTATGACTATTACCAGCCAGAAGCCTATGTTCCTTCTACAGACACATATATAGAAAAAGACTCCGATATAAACGAAGAGATAGAAAAACTTCGTCACTCAGCTACTGCAGCCCTTACTGAAAGAAACGACGTAATTGTTGTAGCATCTGTTTCATGTATCTATGGAACGGGTAACCCAGTGGATTATGAGAATCAAGGACTTTCCTTGAGGCCTGGCAAAGAAATGACCAGGCAAGATATCTTAAGAAAGTTAGTTGATATCCAATATACAAGAAATGAAATGGGCTTTGTCCGTGGGACATTCCGTGCCCGGGGGGATAATGTTGATATATATCCAGCAGGTTCTGAAAGTGCAGTTCGGATTGAACTTTTTGGGGATGAGGTAGAGGCCATTCGAGAAATCAATCCCACCACAGGGGAGATTCTCAACTCTCGGGATCATATTGCGATATTTCCAGCAAGTCACTATGTTACTACAAAAGGCAATATGGAGAAGGCTCTAGTAGGAATTGAGGAAGAACTTGAGGAAAGAGTAAAATGGTTTACATCTCAAGGGAAATTGCTAGAAGCCCAAAGAATTGAACAGAGAACCCGATACGACTTGGAAATGCTTCGAGAAATCGGCATGTGCAAGGGGATTGAGAATTACGCAAGGTATCTCAGTGACTTAAGAGTAGGAGAAAAGCCTTATACACTACTTGATTATTTCCCAGATGATTTTCTTATCATAATCGATGAATCACATGTTATGTTGCCACAACTAAGAGCTATGTATGCTGGCAACCTTTCTCGAAAAAACACCCTGGTGGACTTTGGATTCAGGCTGCCTTCCGCCCTAGATAATAGACCCCTTCAATTTACAGAGTTTGAAGAGTCAGTTAACCAAATCCTTTACGTTAGCGCTACCCCTTCAGATTACGAGAAGGAAAAGGCGGGAGGAATTACAGCAGAACAGCTTATAAGGCCTACGGGTCTTATTGACCCTCCTGTAGAGATTCGTAAAAGTCAAGACCAAATAGATGACCTAATTGGAGAGATTCATAAAACCACTGCTAGGGAAGAACGAACATTTGTTACCACCCTTACTAAAAAAATGGCTGAAAGTCTAACGGACTACCTCAAGAATACAGGTATTAAAGTAAGATACCTACATTCCGAGGTTCTTACCTTGGAGCGAATAGAAATCTTAAGAGACCTTAGGTTGGGAGTCTTTGATGTCTTAGTTGGGATTAATCTTTTGAGAGAAGGCCTAGATATCCCTGAAGTTTCCTTGGTAGCCATACTTGATGCAGACAGAGAGGGTTTTTTAAGAACAGAAACCTCACTGGTGCAGACTATAGGAAGGGCCGCCCGAAATGTTAACGGCCGTGTAATTTTATATGCTGACAAGATGAGTAATGCCATGGCAAAAGCCATCAAAGAAACAGATAGAAGAAGGGCCATACAAGAGGAATACAATAGGGCTAACAATATAAGTCCCGAGACTATAAAGAAGGCTGTGAGGGACATTATAGAAATGACCCACAAAGAAGAGGCCACAATGGAGTTTTACCAAGACAGAAGGCCTTCTGAATTAACAAAGAGTGAACTTGTAGATTATATAAAACGGTTAGAAAAAGACATGAAACAAGCAGCGGCTAACTTACAGTTTGAAAAGGCGGCAATGCTGAGAGATATTATTTTCGAATATAAGGCGAAAGGCTAACGGATAAAAAACATATGACTAAAGAACTAGTAATAAAGGGTGCAAATGAGCATAACCTAAGACATTTAAATGTACGAATACCAAGGGATCAAATGGTAGTAATAACTGGACTTTCAGGTTCGGGAAAGTCTAGCCTAGCTTTTGATACAATTTATGCGGAGGGACAAAGGCGGTATATGGAGAGCCTCTCTTCCTATGCCCGTCAATTCATGGGGCAAATGGAAAAGCCAGACGTTGAATCCATAGAAGGCCTGTCACCAACCATTGCAATAGATCAAAAAACCACCAGCAAAAACCCCAGATCTACTGTAGGGACAATTACAGAAATCCACGACTACTTGAGGTTACTTTATGCGCGAATTGGGATACCCCATTGCCCTGTTTGTGGCATAGAAATCAGCAGCCAAAGTGTGGACCAGATTGTTGACCATATCAAAGAATATCCTGAGGCAACGAAGATTCAAATATTAGCCCCTGTCATAAGGCAAAAAAAGGGAGAACACGAAAAAATACTTGAAAGAATCGGCAGAGAAGGATTTACAAGAGTTCGTATTGATGGTGAAATTCGATCTTTGCAAGATGATGAAATTAACCTAGAAAAAAACTTCAAACATACTATTGAGATAGTGGTAGACAGAGTTCAAATCAAAGAGGGAATTGATGGCCGCCTAGCTGAGGCAGTAGAACTTGCCATTAACCATGGGGAAGGCCTTGTGGGAATAGTAACTGGAGATGGTGAGGAGCGACTATTCTCCACTAAATTTGCCTGTCCTGAGCACGGAGTGACCCTAGAGGAACTTGAACCTCGAATGTTTTCCTTTAATACCCCCTTCGGAGCATGCCCAGCTTGTGATGGCCTTGGCTTTACTCAGAACATAGACCCTGATCTAATTATTCCAGACCAGGATAAAACTGTGGTTGGCGGAGCCTTGGCAAATGTCTTTGCCTCTATGGAAATAACAGGTTTTTATCGCCAGATGATCGACGCCTTGGCGGTAGATAACAATGTTGATATTAAAAACATCTCCTACAGGGACCTTCCAGAAAAATTCAAAAAGGAACTTCTCTATGGTACGGGAACTAGACACCTAAAGTATTTTTATGAAAGTAGAAATAATGGATCACAATCATATAGAAACCATCCCTTTGAGGGAATAATAAATAACCTTGAAAGAAGGTATAGGGAAACCAACTCTGACTGGATCAAAGAAAAAATGGAAGCTTATATGGGTAAGTCTCTTTGTAGCGAGTGTGGTGGCAAAAGGCTAAAGGCAGAAGTATTGGCGGTTACAGTGGGCCAGCTAAACATTGCTGAGCTTTCCGACATGGCAGTTAAGCCCTTAAAGAAATTCATGGAGGACTTGGCACTGTCTGACCATGATGAAAGAATTGCCAAATCCATTCTCAAAGAAATTGATGGCCGCCTAAAATTCTTGGTAGATGTAGGACTTGATTACTTGACCTTGTCTCGTTCTGCGGGGACCTTGTCTGGTGGAGAATCTCAGCGAATTCGTTTGGCCACCCAAATAGGGTCAAGCCTGGTAGGGGTTTTATATATCTTGGATGAGCCAAGTATCGGCCTTCATCAAAAGGATAATGCAAGGCTCTTAGCAACCCTTAGGCATCTTACGGATATTGGTAATACTCTTCTTGTGGTTGAGCATGATGAAGAGACCATGTATGCTGCGGACCATATTATAGACGTTGGTCCTGGGGCTGGGGTCCTTGGTGGTTCCTTGGTAGCCCAAGGGTCCATAGATGACATAAAAGCTTGTGAAAAATCTATAACTGGCCAGTACTTAAGGGGGGATAAATTCATACCCATCCCCCAAACAAGGCGCAAAGGGAATGGAGACTTTCTCAGGATAATGGGGGCCTCTGAAAATAACCTTAAGAACATAGATGTAGATTTTCCCCTAGGTAAGTTTATTTGTGTTACTGGAGTTTCTGGTTCTGGCAAGAGTAGCTTGATAAATGAAATTCTTTTTAAGGGAGTGGCTGCAAAACTCTATCATTCCAAAGATAAGCCAGGGAAGCATTCTGAAATTCAAGGGATTGAATATATTGACAAGGTAATAGACATAAACCAATCCCCCATAGGGAGGACACCACGTTCTAACCCTGCAACATACACAGGGGTCTTTACTCCCATACGTGATCTCTTTGCTAGCTTACCAGAAGCCAAGATGAGAGGCTATGAAAAAGGGCGATTCAGCTTTAATGTAAAGGGAGGCCGATGCGAGGCCTGCTCAGGAGACGGAATAATTAAAATAGAAATGCATTTTCTCCCTGATATTTACGTTCCTTGCGAAGTATGTCACGGAAAAAGGTATAACCGAGAGACCTTGGAGGTAAAGTTTAAGGGTAAGAATATTTTTGATGTACTGGACATGACAGTGGCTCAGGCCCTAAAGTTCTTCGAAAACCAACCCCTTATATATAGGAAGCTAAAAACCCTAAAGCAAGTAGGCCTGGGATATATTAGGCTAGGGCAACCTTCTACCCAGCTTTCAGGAGGAGAGGCACAAAGGATTAAGCTGGCGGAACAGCTAAGCAAAAGAAGCACAGGAAAGACCTTGTATATCTTAGACGAACCAACCACTGGATTGCATTTTGACGATGTGGCAAAGCTCCTAAAAGTCTTGGATGAGTTATCGGATTCGGGCAACACTGTTGTCGTTATCGAGCATAACCTAGATGTTATAAAGCGTGCAGACTATGTTATAGATATAGGACCAGAAGGAGGAGACCGAGGGGGCAAGGTTGTAGCTACTGGGACTCCTGAAGAACTGGTAAAAAAAGAAAAGAAATCCTACACAGGACAGTGGCTAAAGAAGACCTTAAACACGGATGGGAGAGGATAATTAATGCCCGGAAAAAGAATAACAAGCCACAAAGAAAGGTTGCAATCCTACGCACTTATGGTTTTATTGGTTTGCCTTTGGGGTTATGAGTACGTGGCAGCTAAATATGCCCTAGAACTTTTAGCCCCCATGACCCTAGTATTTTTTAAATATCTTGTAGGACTTTTTTGTCTGTTAGGCCTTAAGTTGCTAATAGATGGTAAAAAATTTATTAAGAGACGAGACATCCCAGTGTTAATTGGATGTGCGCTTTTTGGAGAATTACTCTACTTTTGGAGTGAGTACTCTGCTATGTCATATATGCCGGTTTCATTGATAACCATAGTCTTGTCATTTGTACCTGCCCTTTCTGTACTTATTGAGAGGCTAGTATATAAAAGCCAGGTCAACTGGAAAATATATCTTGGTATTTTCGGTACCATTGTGGGTATTGTATTAGTTGTTGGATCTGATTTCTCTATACTTTTCCAGGGAAGAATTGTTGGGTATTTATTTGCTTTTTTTGCTGTTTTTTCTTGGAATATGTATAATTTCCTTACAAGATACTTAACGGATGGTTATACTGTTCTAACCCTAACTGTAAACCAGACTATCTGTGCCATGTTGTTGTGCGCCCCCCTTGCTCTTGGCAATATTCCACCCCTGGCAGACTTTACACTCCCAGTGGTTGGTGGCATACTGTATTTGGGCATCGTCAGTGCTGCAATAGGGTTTTTTATATATGTTAAAGCTCTAGGTGTATTAGGCCCTACATCCACCGCCTTATTTTCAAACTTTTTACCCATAACCGCTACTTTAAGCGGATGGATTTTTCTGGGTGAAACCATTGGACCTTTGCAAATTTTAGGAGGAGTTATTGTTATAGGAGCAGGTTGTTATGTTCTTAGAGAAAAGGGAAAACTCGAGGAGTTAATGCTATGAAAAATACGAATTTTACAATGCTTACGGATTTTTACGAATTAACTATGGCTAACGGATATTTTGAAGCAGGGATGACAGAAGATATAGCTTATTTTGATATGTTTTTTAGAAAAATCCCTGATGGTGGTGGGTTTGCCATTATGGCTGGAGTAGAACAGCTTGTAGATTATATGAATGACTTGCGTTTCACTGAGGATGATCTAGACTTTTTGAGGAAAAAAGGAATTTTTGATGAACGTTTCCTAGACTATCTCAGGCACTTTGAATTTAAGTGTGATGTATGGTCTGTACCTGAAGGGACTCCTATATTTCCAGATGAACCTATAGTTACTGTAAGAGGGCCGGTTATACAGGCACAATTTGTAGAAACCATGGTACTTCTTTTAATAAACCACCAAAGCCTTATTGCTACCAAAGCCAATCGTATTGTAAGGGCCGCTGAAGGTAGGGGGGTAATGGAATTCGGAACTAGAAGAGCCCATGGAACTGCTGCAGCTATTTATGGGGCGAGGGCCGCTTATATTGGTGGTTGCCTGGGAACAGCATGTACTGTATCTGAGAGAGACCATGGCATTCTTGCCCTAGGGACAATGGCTCATAGTTGGGTACAAATGTACCCCAGTGAGTATGATGCATTCAAAAAATATGCAGAGATTTACCCTGAAAATTGCGTCTTTCTTGTGGATACCTACAATGTGTTATCCTCGGGAGTGCCTAATGCCATAAAGGTGTTTAAGGAAATGAAACCCAAAAAGATGGCAGTAAGAATAGACAGTGGTGACATATCATACCTAACCAAGAGGACTCGTCAAATGCTTGATGAAGCAGGCCTTCAGGCCTGTACCATTGTTGTATCCAACTCCCTAGATGAATATATTATCCAAGATGTTCTAATGCAAGGGGCATGTGTTGACACCTTTGGGGTTGGAGAAAGACTAATTACTGCTAAATCAGACCCTGTATTTGGGGGGGTATATAAATTGTCAGCGGTGGAGAAAGATGGGAAGATGATTCCCAAAATGAAGATCTCAGAAAATGTGGAGAAAATAACCAATCCTGGATTTAAAACTCTTTATCGATTGTACAGTAAAACCACCAACCTATGTTTAGCAGACCTCATTGTTTTAGATGGGGAAGAACCACCTATGGGTGAGCCTTTTGAAATCTTTGACCCAAAGGCTCCCTGGAAGCGTCAAACACTAACAGATTATTATGCAAAAAATCTAAGAGTCCCCCTCTTTGTTAAGGGTAAATGCGTTTATGATTTCCCAGCAATCGATGATATAAGGGATTATTGTAAAGAGCAAGTGGCCGCTTTATGGACAGAGATGTTACGTTTTGAACGTCCTCAACTATACTATGTGGATTTATCCGAAAAATTATTTAAGCTAAAGAATGAATTAATCGAGATGCATTCGGAAGTGTGATAATAAATGACTAATGAAAATCCGGATGGAGACCTTGTACTAAATTCATTGATGAAATCCAAGCAAGAGAAGGCAGTCCACTAAGACGTGGATGATTAATTAATATTTACACCAGAGGTTATCCTGTGACGAAAAACCAGCGGGCTATTTTGTGGGTGGCCATGGCCACCTCATTTGCTACAACATTTATAGGTAGTGCTTTAAACCTTTCCATTCCTTCTATAGGAATGGAATTTGATGTAAGCGTAAGTTTGCTGGGATGGGTTGTTACAAGCTACATTCTTACAGTGGCAGCCTTTTCAGTGCCCTTTGGCAGATTGGCAGATGAAATAGGGCGCAAGAAGATCTTTATCCCTGGGGTCTTCCTATTTGGCCTAAGTTCACTTGTTTTAGTGGTATCTCCAAGCATGGGATTTTTAATTGGGGTAAGGTTTCTTCAGGGAATTTCTGGAGCCATGATATATAGTACAAACACTCCCTTTTTGATTGGGGCTTTTTTACCTTCTCAAAGAGGCCGTGTCATAGGCTTAAATATTGCTGCCACATATCTTGGCCTTTCTTTGGGCCCTGTGCTAGGGGGCTTTATGAATTACCAAATAGGCTGGCGTTCTATTTTCCTGATTCCATTTGCATTTGCAGTATTTTCCCTTAGCCTGGGCTGGAAAGCCTTGCCTGCTGACAAAAAACTTGAGTGGTCCCAGGAAAACCCAAAAGACCAATGGGATATAGTAGGGAACATCCTATACATTATTACAATTCTCCTTGCCATATATGGCTTTACCATGCTTTCTAGTTCCCCTAACTCACCATATTTTCTCCTGGTGGGACTTGTGGTTTTCATCGTCTTTGTTGGTTGGGAAAGAAGGGTAAAAAACCCCTTGATAAAGGTTGACTTGTTTACAAAAAATAGGGGGTTTGCTTTTTCAAATATTGCAGCCTTGCTAAATTACGGTGCTACATTTGCAGTTGGTTACCTGATAGCAATCTATCTCCAAGTTATAATGGGCTACTCATCTCAAACTGCCGGATTTATTATGATTACCCAGCCTGCCATTATGATGATTGTTGCACCTTTGGCAGGACGCCTTTCCGATAGATTTTCTTCATATAAGCTATCTTCTATTGGCATGGGCTTATGCGCTTTAGGAATAACTATTTTTGCTAGGGTTACAGTGGACTCCTCTTTGACTTGGATTATCACTGGGCTTTTAGTGACAGGCCTAGGTTTTGGGTTTTTCTCATCTCCAAATACCAATGCTATTATGGGGAGTGTAGCCCAAGAAGATCATGGGGTTGCGTCTTCTATATTAACCACCATGCGATCTGTTGGTCATAGCTCAAGCATGGCCTTAGTTACTGTGGTTATGGGGATATATATGGGGGATTTGCCTTTGTCCCAGGCAGACCCCCAGACACTAGTCCAAGCCATTCATGTAGTTTTTTTAATAGGTATATTTACTTGCTTACTGGGGATCTTCTTTTCCCTTGCACGAAAAAAAGAATAGACCTAGAGGACTTGCCTCAGAGGTCTATTCGGTAAATCATCTGTTCAAATATCTTGCTCAAACATTGAGCTTATGCAATAAATAAGCCTGAATATCCCAGTTACATATTGAGCATATCTACTAACTAATTCTAAATATCCTAATCACATATTGAGCTTCTACAATAAAGAAGTCGAAACAGTCCAATCAAATATTGTGCTTATGTACTTACGAAGTCTAAATATCGTCCTATCTTTGGTCAGATGCCTAAACTAAGTCCAAATATAATCCTATCTCTGCCCTGATGCGTTCAATACATTCTTAATTTTGTGTTGAACCATTTTTTGTATTGCATCTCTTGCTGGGCCCAAGTATTTTCTTGGGTCGAAATCCTGAGGATTTTCATTCAAATATCTTCGTATCTCTGCAGTCATTGCCAAACGCAAGTCTGTATCTATATTAACCTTACAAACACCGTGTTTGGCTGCTTCCCTTATCATTTCTTCTGGAACTCCCTGGGCCCCTGGTATTTCTCCCCCATACTTGTTGCAAAGATCCACAAACTCAGGAAGAACCGTGGATGCCCCATGTAAAACAAGGGGAGTATTAGGAATAAGAGAATGAATGGTCTTAAGTCTTTCAAAATCCAGATATGGCTTACCCTTAAACTTATAGGCTCCATGGCTAGTTCCAATAGCTATAGCCAAGCTATCAACTCCAGTTCTTTCTACGAATTCTTTGGCTTCCTGTGGATCCGTAAATTTAGCAGCAGCATCGGAAACATTGATATCATCCTCTATGCCAGCCAATTTCCCCAGTTCTGCTTCCACGTGAACCCCGTGGGCGTGAGCATAATCAACAACCTGTTTGGTCAAAGCAATGTTATCTTCGAAGGAGTGTTTGCTGCCGTCGATCATAACAGAAGTAAATCCATCATCCACACACTTTTTGCAAATATCGAAATCTTCTCCGTGGTCTAAATGAAGGACTATATCTAGGCCAGTGTCCAATATAGCTGCCTCAACAAGTTTGACCAAGTAGGCTGGCCGAGCATACTTTCTTGCCCCTGCGGAAACCTGCAAAATCAGTGGAGCATTTTCCTCTTTTGCGGCATCTACTATACCTTGAATGATTTCCATGTTGTTTACATTAAAAGCCCCTACTGCATAATCGTGCTTCAGTGCTTTTGCAAACATTTCCTTAGATGTAACCAGAGCCATGACGGACCTCCTTTGAATGTTTAGTGTTTTAGCTTATTTGTAGAAACAAGAAAACCTCTATGTTAGAGGTTTAGAGTCCTGGTGTAATGATTATTTGCATAACTTCTTCTGGGGTTGAATTAGAGGGCATAATAAAATTCCCTGCTTTAATTGTAGTGGCTAAGCCCATATCAGTTGCTAGTTGGACAAAAGCATCTACACTAGGGAATAGGCCTACACTAACGAACTTTTGGCCCATTTCTTGTAGCGTTTCTCCAGGGTTAATGTAAACAGCATACATTACTACTTCTTCTGCTGGTTCATCTTCTTCTTCAGGATCCACAACTATAACATCGGGCTTATCTGATAGCCCTTCTTGTTGCTGAGCATTGGCAATTAGGTTGGAAGGATAGTCCATGATTACATCAATTCTATTCCAAATAACAAGGCTTGCTACTAGTAAAATAGCTAGCACAATTACCACGTCATTTTTGTTGTAAAGTAAATCTTTCAATTTTTTTATCATAATATTCAAGCTCTCTTTCCTTCTTTAATATACCATAGCTTTGACGGCTATTCAACGGATTTTGTTGCTCTTATATTCTGGGTTTTTTCTCTTATTTTCTATATTGTAAAGATTTGTCTAGACTCTTACTGGAATATTACTCCGTTTATTAAAGAGATATAGGGGGGTTCTTAATTGAAAAAAAGAAAAGGCGAAAAGCCCCAACAACTTGTAAGACGAGACGAGGCTTTTACCCACTGATACAACTTGTAAGCTGTAATACTAATGAAATTGTTTTAACCCCCTCAATGATGTATAATAACGGGTATGGAAAACATACAAATAACAAAAAACGAAGAAAATCAACGGTTAGACCGATTTCTAAGGAAATACTTGAAGAATGCTTCTTTAAGTTATATTTACAAAGCTATTAGAAAAGACGTAAAAGTAAATGGTAAGCGGGTCAAAGAAGACCAGATCCTTTATGAAGGGGATGAAATATCCCTATATATGGATGCAGATGAGATCGAAGGCTTTCAAAAGAAAAAGAACAGGCCCCAAGGGAAAAGACAATTTAGAATTGCATATGAGGATGATAATGTTCTAGTAGTAGAAAAACCTTTTGGACTTTTAACCCACGGAGACATTACAGAAAAAAAGAATACCCTTGCCAATCAGGTCTTGGGATACCTAATAGAAGAAGGCAAATATTCTCCTAGAACTGAGAGGACCTTTGTTCCCTCTCCTGTAAATAGGTTGGATAGAAACACTACGGGCCTAGTGATTTTTGGAAAGAATGCCTCAAGCTTGGTGGCTTTAAATAAGATGATTCGTGAAAGAACCTCGATAAAAAAGTACTATTGGACAATTGTTGCAGGAGAAATGCTTGAGCCATTAATCCTTCGTGACTTTATGGAAAAGGACCATGCTACAAATACTGTTACAGTAAAATCCAATAAAGAGGATTTGGATAAGGGTAAAGTTATGGAAACCATAGCAAGACCATTAGCAGTTAATAGGGGCTATAGCTTGGTAGAGGTGGAATTAATTACGGGAAGGACCCATCAAATTAGAGCACATTTGGCTAAAGAAGGTTTCCCGGTTATAGGAGATCCCAAGTATGGCAGACCATCTGTTAACAAAGTAATGTGGGACAAGTTCCAGTTAGGCACACAACTCTTACACGCTGCTCGCCTGGAATTCACTGATGGTCAAGGGCCTTTAGCTGGTATGAAAGGCACAAAAATTTTGTCACAGCTACCGCCAGACTTTGACTTGATCAAAAGAAAATTGTTTGAAGGAGATAATTCATGACTAAGAGAAGGCAAGATACAAATTACAAGAACCGCCATAGACCTTATCTAATAGCAATGGCCCTAGCCTTTGTGCTGACCATGTTAGTGGCTCCTGAAATGGTTGAAGGAGATGGAATGAACCCTGGGCTTATAGATGGGCAAACCCTAGTATTAATGAAGGAGAGCTATTCCAGTAAAAGAGGTTCACCAGAACGAGGGCAGGTTATTGTTCTTGATAAATTAGCAACAAAAGAGTATAGAGAGGGCACTGACTATAAAAATGACAATCTTGTGGGAAGAGTTGCTGCAATTCCAGGAGAAACAGTTCGAGACGAAGAACTATTAGGGAACTACCCAGGACCTGTTACTCTTACAGACAACCAGATTTGGCTTGTTCAAGACAATTGGCCTCTGGAATTAGATGAAGAAGAATATTTGGGTCAGTACTTAGACTCCAGAGTTATGGGACCTGTTGAACTAACAGATATACGGGGAAAAGCAAAATGGATTGTGTGGCCAATATCAAATCTTGGAGGAATAAAATAAGTGAAATCATTTTTAAAAGACCTAATCATAGCCGTTTTTATAGCAGTGGTAATTATTCAATTTATAAAGCCTACAATTATTAAGGAGAGTTCAATGCAACCCACCTTATATGAAAACGATTATATCTTCTTAAGTAAACAAGCCTATAATTTGTTTGGAGACCCAGAATACGGGGACATTATAGTTTTCCATTCTGACATTGAAAGCGAGAATGGTAAAAAGAAGGATTTGATTAAGAGGATTATAGGTCTTCCTGGAGATGTAATCTCAGTAACAGATGGGGTGGTTTTTCGAAATGATGAAGTCCTAAAGGAAAGTTATACTATGGAGGATTACACAACAGGCCAGGTTATGGAATATGAAGTCCCTGATGGAATGATGTTTGTTATGGGAGATAACCGAAGGGTTAGCCTAGATTCTAGAAGTGAAGACATTGGTGCAGTATCCATGGATGATATTATGGGTAAAGCCGTTTGGAAGGTTTATCCTTTTAAGGATTTTGGAAAAATATAGGTTTGTAGCCACTCGGAAATAAAGGATTATGAAAAAACAAAGAAATATAGCTACCAACAAAAAAGCAAGGCATGAGTATTTTATAGATGAAACCTATGAGGCGGGTATCGTTCTTACAGGCACTGAAATAAAATCCATACGTCTTGGCAAAGTGAATATAAAGGAGAGCTTCGCCCGGATAGACAATGGAGAGCTTTTTATTTATGGTATGCATATTAGCCCTTTTGAACAAGGAAACCGCTACAACGTGGATCCAATTAGGCCAAGAAAGTTACTCCTTCATAAGCAGGAAATTAGAAAGCTCTTAGGGGTAACAACCCAAAAGGGTCTAACCCTTGTACCTTTGAATATATATATAAACACTGCAGGCAAGGCAAAGGTAGAAATTGGGGTTGCAAGGGGTAAAAAGCTTTATGATAAAAGGGAGGATATGTCCAAAAAAGATGCTGAAAGAAAGATGGAACAAGCCGTAAAGAAGTGGGCAAAATAAAAATTAGGCAAGCCTAAAAAAGAGTCAAAAAGGGGTTAATGTAAGAGTAGTAGCAAAAATTATTAGGAGCCCGCAAATCCAAAACTCAATATATAATGTAACCCAAAAGTAGACCCCGACAACATTAGCATCACACAAAATCTAAAATCTATTGTAATGAAATAGTAATGAATAAAAATGGTCAATATGGTGTATAATATAAGTGGTGATACCACCGATGCAACTCTTATGGGGGTGTAAAGGTTTCGACGGGGGTGTGGAACTAAGATAAGCGAGTCGCAGTTTGCTAGGTCTGCGTTAAAAATGGCACGTTAAATACAAACGCTAAAAATAATAATAATTACGCTCTAGCAGCATAGCTGCAACCGCCTAAGGCGGTGAGTCGTCGGCTCGAGTTTCCCTGTAGGCTCAAGACCCGGCGTCATGAATACAGGACAACTCTATGTGATTTCCCAGTAACATAGAGGACTCATGGGATAGGAGACAGCTTAGTCTGCCGGATTGACGACTTTGACTCCGAAAAACCAAATAACCGGCTACACTCGTAGAAATTCTTACGGAAATGCTTTCGGACGTGGGTTCGACTCCCACCACCTTCACCAAAAACAAAAGGTAAAAAAGATTTATCGGTCTCAAAGCCAGTAAATCCGAGCCTTTCAAGGGCTTTCACTCTAAAAAGTGGAAGCTCTTTTTTCGTAGATTTATTGGGGTAAAAGCTTCACTCTGATGGGACTTGAACCCGCAAGTAAAAGCATTCAGGGGTAGCTCCCTTTTGTAATCACAGCGAAATGAAAAAGGGCGCCACTTAAATTGAAATCAAAAAACAAAATAAAACTGCCAAAGGGCGCTGATTTTACGGTTGATTAAAAGCCGGTTAAAGTCAGCGCCCTTTTTGCGTTTATGGAAAGGAGAGCCATGCTGGTGCGATACAAGAAAAACAGAAAAAATGCCTGTTACGATTCGGATACACTCATAACAACAGGCAAGATACAGCCGGAGGAACGGCCTTGCGGTCCGTTCGAGAGCTGCGGCAACTGTCCATACCCCTCCCACGGTTTCATCTGCTACAGCTCGGAGGGAGATTGCCTCAGAACTGATATGAATAAGATCCACCGAAAAAACAGAAAGGAAGAAAACCGATGTTAGAAATGAAACTACGAAAGCGTGATGCCCCCTCCTATCGCACGGCGGTCATCACATTTCCCGCCAATGAGCCGAACTTGCAGAAAGCGATGGATGAAATCGGCATTGGTATCACAACTGAAAAACTGTGTGTGGTCGATGCTGTCCAGAACGAGGATAAGGGATTGCAGGCTTTGGTCGGAACGCTTGTCAATGCCGATGAGGTTCAATATCTCGCCAAGAGAATGGACAGCTTTGATAAAAACGAACTGCACACCTTTTATGCGGCGGCAGAGCAGGAAAAGCTGACCGAGGTCAAAGACCTTATCAATCTCAGCTTCAACCTCCACTGCTACGCACTGATATCCGACTTCTCGGATGTCTCCGCTGTCGGGCAGCGATACGAACTCTGCCGAAGAACGGGAATCCCCACGGACGAGATGAAGAACACAGATTTTGAGTCCATAGGAAAAAAACTCTTAAGCAGCGGCAAAGGAGTCGTTACAGCCTATGGTGTTTTATACCCTACCGGTAACGCACCAGAGCAGATTTATAACGGCGAGCAATTTCCGGAATATCATTGGCGCGGTGATGATGTGGCGACGGTTACTCTGGAATCCGGCAATTATCACAGCGGCATCAAATATGAATACCTCTATCTGCCCTGCTGGGAGATAGAGATTGAAAAGGCGATGAACCGCCTGGGTCTGAGCTCACTTGAATCCTGCGCCACCCATCTGGACTTTGTCAATATGAGCGAACAGGTTTATCAGATTTTCACTGAGGACTACCCGCTGTCCGAGCATCTGTATACCCTGAATAATCTGGCAAGAAGCTATACGGGGTTTGAAAGGCAGACGCGGGCTGATTTTCACGCCATTGTGGAAATGGCGCAACCCAAAACGCCGGAGGATGTGGCGGTGCTCGCGGACAACTTCTATGAATTCAACGGGGTGCCCGGACTCAAAATTCCCGTGGACTATGGGCGATACATGATCATCGACTCCGGCCGCTACGAGTTTGACGAAAATTTGGAGGAATACATTGACTTCCGAGGGTACGGAGAACACCGCGTCCAAAGGGAAAACGGCAGTTTCACCGATTACGGCTACATCGCGTACCTGGGCTCTACCCCTGCTGTAGAGGAACTGCTCCGACTGGATAATTCACAGGACATGGCGATGGGAGGAATGTAGCTATGATTACACTTCATCTGACCCGCTCCGATGACTATGAGGGCGTGTACCTCCCGCTGCCATCCACTCCCGCAGAGATTGGCGAGGCGTGGGCTTATCTGGACAGCATCAGCGATGATGTCGACTCTACCCGCATTGTCGGAGCAATCAGTAATGTATGGGGCATCGGGCAATATTTGGAAAACGCAAATGTAAACGGCTCCGGACAGTTTGAAAAGCTGAACAGAATTGCGGAACTCACCCTCGGTTTAGACCGTGGCCAATGCCGTATCTTTGAAGGCGCTTTGCACGCCGAGTCCGTGAATAGCTTGGATGATGTAATCGCCATCGGAGAACGGCTGGATCACTATCTGCTGATTCCAGAGGCAAGTACAGACCGTGAGCTGGGCGTTTACCTTGTGGAAACGGGTGTGATGCCCTTTGACGAGGGCGTCCAGCCCTATCTGGACTATACGAAAATCGGCATTGAGTATTATGCCAATCATGGCGGCGCTTACACGGCCGGAGGTTATGTTCTCAGGCGTGACAGCGCGGAGCAGGAATTGCAAGACATTGTCGACGCCCACCAGAACGGGCAGCCACTCGGCGGTATGAAAATGGGAGGTATGTAATTTGGGTAAAGTAACATTTTTTGAACTGGAAATCAGCCGCCCCGGTTTGTTTAGGTCGGGGACATCGGCAACGGGTACTCTTCCCGCAGGCCCATATGAGTTGAGGGATCTGTTAGAGAAAGCCCGTATCACTGATGAAAGAGTTATCTACTCTATAGAGATTCTGGACAGTAAGCTGGACTATCTGCCTCAGTTTATCAGTTCAAGTACAAATCTCTATGAGCTGAACCATCTGGCCAAACGTCTGGCATCCCTCAGTCAATGGGAGTTGGATTGCTTTGAGGGTATGGTGATGATGGATGCAATTCAAACCGAGTATGCGCCTATCACAGTGGAACGGCTCATTAACATGACCCACAGCATGAGCGACTGCCAGGTCGTCTACGAAGCACATGACGACAGGACGCTCGGCAAGTTTTATGCCGATAACGACTTTGTGCCGAAGCTCGAAGGTGTGCCGGATGAGGTTTACTCTTGTTTGGATTTTGGAAAAATCGGCAAAGAAATGCGTGAGGGCGAGGGCGGTGTCTTTACTCCCCATGGCTATGTGCTCCAAAATGGAGAGATTGCAAAGACCTATCAGAGCGGTGAAGCGATCCTGCTGGAGAATCCCGACTATACCATACTGCTGTCCATCGGCAAGGGCTATTTTAACGATCCTGAATACGACAATGACCTGACCGTGCAGCTTAAGCTTCCCGCCGATGATGCGGTCGTTTCCCAAGCGGTAGAGACTGTGGGGGTGGCCTCCTTGCGGGAATGCACCTTCTATGTGGAGGACTGCCTCGCTCCGAGTCTCGCTGAACTGATAACCGATGAGCTCAATGACTGCGATGGCGGTATCACAGTGGTCGATGCGCTTGCGGAGCTGCTTCAAAAGCTCGACCGTGAGGTGCGGCTCTCCGTTTATAAGGCGATGCTGGAGGCGGGACCCAAAGACCTCACGCTGGACGAAGCGGCGGATCTTGCGGAGCAGGCGGTGGATTTTCAGCTTCTGCGGGAAACTGCCTCTCCGCTGGAATATGCCAGGGCAGAGCTCGCAAAGCACGATATCCCGCTAAAGGGTGTTCTGCTTGCGAACAGGGATCTCCAACACTATGGGCAGAAGCTGATGGAGTCGCAGGGTGCGTCCTGCACCGACTACGGTATCCTCCTCACGCCGGAGGGCATGACGGTTGAGCAATGCCTTGCACGCCCTGAACTAAGCCGCGGCATGGAGATGAAATAGCGGAATCTTTGTATTTGATATAGCTATTTTCAAAAAACTGTGGCATTGTGTTGTGCTTGAAGGAGGTGCATAGAATGGAGCAATGGAAGCAATCCCTGCAGACTGCAATGGACGAGCGCTTTGATGCAGCCTTTGCGGAGCTGGCGAAATCCAACGCGGATGTCAGGAAAGCAATCAAACAGCAACGGGATGCATCGGTGCTGGTAAAAGATCATCCGAAGTACGATGAGGAACTTAAACAACTGGTAGATTCATATTTTGAAGCCATGCAGCTACTGCTGGGTGAGTATGGACAGCATCTATACATTCAAGGCGCCAAAGACTGCGTAACAGTTTTAAGAGAGTTCGGCATCATCAAGTAGCATAGACAATCACGTCTGTGCTTTTTTAGACCCAAAATCAAAACAGGGCCGTTTCCCCAACAGGATTCGGCCCTGTTTTTTGTACCTTTTTTGCCTTCCTTTTCGGGGAAACGACCGGAAAGGAGCAGTCATGAAAAAGGAGCAGCTTGCGGAATATCTGCGCAAATACCATCACGGCGCGGAAAATGCCGTCATAAGCAAAACGCTGGAACTGGCCTTTCGTATTTCAGGCAAGGAACTGCGGGATCTGGTCAATGCCCTGCGCCGTGAGGGTATTCCCATCGCCAGCGATCAAAGCGGATATTTTTATGCAAAGACAGAAGCAGAAGTCCGCCTGACCATCCGGCACATGAGAAACCGCATCAGCGGAATCAGTGCAGCCATCACAGGGCTCAGGCGTTCCCTCGCGGCATTTGACGATACGCAGATGTGCCTGCCGTTGGAGGGAGGTGATGACTCCTGAACAGCTTTATGTCCTGGATCGGCGGCAAGAAATCCCTGCGTGAACTGATCGTCAAGCTTTTCCCCCTCTATTATGAGCGGTACATCGAGGTGTTCGGCGGGGGCGGCTGGGTGCTTTTTCATAAGGCGCCCGGCAATGACTTTGAGGTCTACAATGACTTCAACAGCCTGCTGGTCAATCTGTACCGCTGTGTGCGGGAAAAGCCCTATGAGCTGACGGAAGCACTGCAATATGTCCTCAATTCCCGTGAGGATTTTGAGTTTGTAAAAAATGCTCTCGCCCGTGACAGCCCTGCTTCCGATGTGCAAAAAGCGGCGTGGTTTTACCAGCTCATCCGGTACAGCTATGCGTCGGGGCTTACCAGTTACGGCAGCCAGCCCCACGATATTCGCGCCAATTTCCCGGTCATTGAACAGGCCCACAGACGCCTTGCCAAGGTAGTCATTGAAAACAAGGATTTTGAAAAGCTGATCGGCCAGTATGACCGCCCCGTCAGTTTTTTCTACTGTGACCCGCCTTATTTTGAAACTGAAAACTACTACAAAAATGTAGGCGAGGACGGCTTCACAGAAAAAGACCACATTCGTCTGCGGGATGCACTCCTGCGGATCGAAGGTAAATTTCTGCTGTCCTACAACGACTGTGAGTTTATCCGTGACCTCTACGATGCGCCGGGAATTCAAATTGACTCTTACACCCGTATCAATAACATCAAACAGCGCTATGACAATGGGGCGCAGTTCCCCGAAATCCTCATTGCCAACTACGACATGCAGGAACTTGAGGAAAACGCCCCCTCACAGCTTAATCTGTTTGACGTGGGCTGTCTAAACACTGAAAAGGAGGAATCAAATCCATGAAAAAGAATCCTATTCCCCAAATCGGCCTTCCCACCGATGCCTGCCGGATGTCCGGCTTCACGGACAAGGATACCCTGGAGCTTCATGCCGCTGAGGGTGCCCTTGTATTTATGAAGGACAAAATGACAGCACTGGAGGTGGCAAGAGCCATCCAAAGCCTCAGCATCATTGCCTCCAGCCTGACTGTCACCCTTGCCGACGCTTTTCCTGCTTACTGTTTTATATCTGTTCGGCGTGGGCTGGATTGAAAAGCGTGACTCCGAACAACAATGAAAGGAGCGTCCCGATGGCAAAGAAGAAAACGAGCAAAAACATCCCTATTCCCATCCTCATCCTTATCTGCGCCGTGCTGCTCTTTGCCATGTATTTGAGCCTTTCCACGCTGGCGCTGGCAATATGGGGCGATTCCGTCATGGGTACGGTGGACAGTTATCAAGCACGGCTGGACGACACAAAAGCGGAGCAAAACCGCTCCCGCACCGTTTCCAAGGGCTATTGGTTTCTGGTAAACGGCAAGGAATATCGGGGCTATGTGATATATGGCAGCGACGAGGCGTGGCCGAACTTGGACGAGGGCGAAACGCGCTCCGAACGCATCCGCTACCTTGGCTTTTTCCCTCATGTGAATAAGCCCGCCATGCTGTGCGAATTTAGCGAGATGGGCGAAGTGGCAATAATTTACCACATTCTCGCCCCCATCGGTTATCTGCTCTTGCTGCTGCTTGTCATACGCACAGCCAGAGGCGGAAAAAAGAAGAAAACAGCGGCGAGGAAACCCGCCACGCCTCAAATAATTGAAGTAAGGAGTGATACGGATATGTTTTGTCAAAGCTGTGGAAACAAGCTGACGGAGGGCGCAGCCTTCTGTCCGGGCTGCGGTGCAAGAACACAGGCAATCAGCCCCGGCGTGTGTGCTGCCTGCGGCGCAAAGTTGCCGGAGGGAGCTGAATTTTGCATCGGCTGCGGAGCGGCAGTGAGTCCGGCATCGCCGCAGCCGATGGAGCCGGGCCAAGCGGCAGCTCCCGCACGATCACAGGGTGGTACAGGGCTGGTCGGCTTTTCCGACAGGTATAACTGCCCGGAGATACTGGCCGCCGCGCAGAAAAACAAGAAATCCTCCATTGGCTGTATGTGGATATTGGTTTTTGTGCCGCTCATCGGCTTTCCCATCGCCGGTCTGCTGATGGAGGATTTCCCCTTTGGAGAATCCCTCGTCATTGGCATAGGCATCGCTCTTGTCATGCTGGCCGTTAATCTGCTGGCGCTGCGAAAAGCCAGGCAGCCCATGTGGGAGGGCGTGGTAGTCAATAAGTACAGCAAGGAAAAAAGCGAGCATCGGGGCGGCGAGGATGATAATCACAGAACCTATACGGAATATACCACGATCATCAACACCGACGCGGGCAAGAAAAAGACCATCGTGGAAAAGGACAGCGGACGACATATGTACGATTATCTCTCCGTTGGCGACAGGGTGCGGTTTCATCCAAGATTCGGTACATACGAGAAATACGATAAATCCAAAGACCGCATCATCTACTGCAACGTCTGCTCCATGATGAACCCCATACAAAATGACCGCTGCAAGCGATGTAATAATCTGTTATTCAAATAAGAAATAAGGAGGCTTTTCGTAATGAATAAATTTATTACCATGCTGGAGGCGGCGGAGTTTGCCGCCACACTCTGCGGAAGCTGGAGTTTTGCCACATCCAATGATAGATACGATGTAAAAGGCTTGCTGGTGCTTGCCGAGACAAGCGACAGTGAAAACCCCATCGACGAGGACAGCTTTTATGTGGTATCGCCCGCCGGAGCCATCGGTTTATGCGAGGATGGCGAGGACATCGACTGGCTGTTTTTGACAGGCTCCAGTGAAGATGAGGATTTACCCGCCACCTATCAGGTCGACCCGAAAATAAATTTCTGCCCAAAATGCGGCTCCGGTGTTGTTTCCGGCGCTCGCTTTTGCGGAGCCTGCGGCGCGAAACTAAATTAGAAATATACAAGAACCACTATAAGACAGAATAACAAAATGAATATAGCCAAGGGCAAACCCGGTTAAAGCCGGGGACGCAAAGCCGAGAGTCTAAGGTGTCTTAGGACGCTATGATAGTCTGGCTGCTGACAGTTAAGCAAAACCTGCCCTTCATATCCGAAGGATAGGCTTTTGCCGTTTTCAAGGGATGCTTCAGGTATCAGGATGCTGGTTTTCACTCTGCACTATGGCGAAAGAGGTTATGCTATGTTTCAATTAATTTATTCTATTATGAGGTTTCACTATAGAAGGCGCTATCAGTACATATTGTTTTTCACCTCCACAATTTCATATCAAAAATTTAAAAAAGTCAGCATTTTGCCAATGGCAAAATGCTGACTTTTTCTTTTCAACAAATTTCTTATATCTCCGACCATTAAAAATATTTATCGGCATAAGTTTCTTGTTTATATGTAAAAACTTGACAGTTTATCAGTGCCGTTCTCCGCCCTCCAATCTGTTTCGCATTTTCAGCAAAACAGATTGGAGGAAAGGACCATGAAAAATTATAAGGACAGCGATTATGCCCTTAATAAGTACAGCCAGGGCATTGTATATAAATTTGCGGATGGGATTATAGAGGTAACCATGGAGGATTATCTGCGCACAAATCCCGGCAAAACAGAACAGGATTTTCAGGAACTGAAAGCCCTGTCAGATGAAATTTATCACCGGCAGGCTGTGGTTACAAATCGGACAAGCCGTTTGAATGTCACGATAAACGGCATGGAGGAAACCGAGCAACTTGCCACGGCTTCCCCCGATACAGAGCTGATATATAAAAACGACGCTGGACAAGCCATGAGGGCTGCCAAAAAGTTATTAGACAGCGGTGAATTGACAGAAACACAAAAACGCAGGTTTGTAATACATTTCTTCAAGGGGATGTCAACGCGCCAGATTGCAGCCGGAGAAAATGTCAGTCATGTTGCCATACATAAGTCAATTATGCTTGCCAAAAAGAAATTAAAAAAGTTTTTTGAAAAATAGGGTTAATACCCCTCCTTTTTTGACATTGGGTGAGAGGGAAAATTTATTCTCTCACCCGCACATTGAAAAATGCCGATAGTTTTTACCAGCCATATCGGGATAGAAAGTATCGCTCCTGCTGGGATCGGCTGGAGAGAACTTTCATGCACGGCGGTAAATCCACTACGACTCGATATCACCCTTCATATCCGGGAAGCGGGGTCAAATAGGATACGAACGTACTTTGCTGATTTGCGTTTTTGAATATAATAACATGGCACTCTCCCGTGTATTCCCAGGTTGGGAATACGTTTCGTTCAAACATTTTTATAAATAGTTGCTGTAAGAAATGACAATATTTTATGCAGTAGCCTGAAATATAAACCAGCCCTCCTTAACCGAAAACTGAAATACGCCGCCATGCTTTTCCACGATATGAGCTATACTTTTTGTGCCAAAGCCATGCCCCTGCTCTTGTGATATTGGAAGCCCTTGTTGAAATATCGGCTCTATCTGATAGCTGTTGTGCAGATCAATGCACAGCTTATTATTTTTGGAATACATACGCAGCCGGATGATGCGTTTGTTGCTGTCAGGTATCTGTTCACAGGCATGGATCGCATTTTCCAAAGCGTTTGACAAGAGCGAGCAAAGCTCAGTATCGCTAAAGGGAAGCAAATCAGGCAGTTTTGCATCCACCGTAAGCATGATTTCCGCTTGTTTCGCTTTCGCGGCGAAAGCGGACAAAATCAGGTTGACGGTTTCGTTTTCACAAAAGCGTGTGGGCGTGATGGCATCCATGTCGGACTGGGCAGTTCGTAGGTACTCTTTAATCCCCTCGATGAGTTCCTTGGAGGCCAACCCCTGTAAAAGCGCAAAATGATGGCGCATATCATGCCGATAGGATGCGGCGTTCTGCTGTAACTGCCGCAGAGAAGCAAACTCTGTCTGCGCCAACCGAAACTGTGCATCCAACATATCTTTTTCTCTTTGGAGGTTTGCTTGCTTTTGTGTCTCAGCGTAGTAAAGGATAACAAACACAAAATAGAAAATGGATATTGCTGAGGGCATAAACTGTACCGCCCATTCGGCACCGCTGTAAAGCACATCGGTGTAGATGGCGGTTGTGTAGTCGAACAAATAATAAAAAAGCGGAACCCCGCCTAAAAATAAGCAAGATTTAGTGGACTTTTCCATCAACTGCCGGACAGATCCGGCCACATATCTTTTCAAGAAACAATAGGCCAGAAACACGAATGCTATGTAAAAAATGTGGTCTGCAAGTCTGCTGCCCAAAGCGGCACCCGCAAGAAAACCAAACCAGCGCGGAGCTTGACAGCAGAGATAACCGAAAAGCACACTGACAGCGGATATGAGCCACGGACGCTTATAGTATAAAGAGAATATTGCGATCAGCGGCAGATGGATAATCAGCGGATACAGCTTTGATGTCAAATCCAAGCCCAAAAGCCACCAACTGGCGGTTTGAACGAAAAGGAAAATGACACAGAGCAAACCGGTAGTGAACCTGTTTTTCTTTGTGGGTTCTATTCCCGCAAAGAGAGCAGTCACCGTGATGCCAAAGACCAGAGAAACCCCAAATCGCAAGAGCCCGATCACTGTTACTGCCACTTTAAAGCACCTCCCTCCATTTTCTTATTCCCCTTCCATTTGATAATTCAGATATTGCTGTTTCATCTCCTTGGCCTTGCCCTGTGCGACAGGAACAGCGGAAAGAGTCTGCATGGTGATCTGATGGTTTTCGATGG
Organism: Anaerovoracaceae bacterium; assembly: GCA_034003765.1. Classification (GTDB taxonomy): domain Bacteria; phylum Bacillota; class Clostridia; order Peptostreptococcales; family Anaerovoracaceae; genus JAAZGD01. The sequence goes on from JAVEXZ010000013.1 coordinate 37,776, forward strand.
TATCCACATACTGCATATTCACAAGATAGGAGCGGTGAGGTTTGATAAAACACCCATATTTCAGCAGGCTATCGCAGACAGAGGAAAAAGATTCCGTACATTCGGTCACCTTGCCGGAGCGCAGATGATAGAGGACGTTTCTGCCGATGACCTCGACAAAGACCAAGTTGGAGATCAGTATTTTTTGAATCCCCTCATTGCTCTTTACGATGACCGCATCCTCTTCTTCTTTCGCTTTGATTTGCTCCAGCAGCTCGTCAAAGGTGAAGAACAGTTTTTCTTTTGAGATTGGTTTGAGTACATAGTTGATCGCCTTCACCGAATAGCTTTCCAAAGCAAACTCAGGCGATGAGGTAAAGAATAAAATCGGTGCGGTTTTTTCAAAGGTGCGAATTTCCTTTGCCGCATCAATGCCGGTAAAGCCCGGCATCATAATATCCAGACAGTATATATCAAACCGCTTTCCTTTTTCCAAGGCTGAAATCAATTCAAACCCGTTTGGAAATACGGCGTGTTCACAGTTTAGATGTCTTGATGTTCGGTACAGGTCGATGAGCTGTACCATATTGGACAGCTCGTCAATATTATCGTCACAGACCGCAATGTACAGCATAAGCAACCCTCCATGTTCTATTAGACTTCTTCGGAAACTCTCGCAGGATCCCTCTCCTGCAAATTGGGTAGTTGCCGATTACCGGGTTCAGATTGTATAACGGCATTTTCATCAGGAACATACTCCATGATGTCGCCGAAGTCGCAGCCCAAAACACTGCAAATCCGAACCAAAATATCGACATATATGTTTTCATCCTTTGATATTTTCAGAAGCGAACCGCTGCTGATACCCGCCGCCCTGCACAGCTCGCCTTTTCTTATTTTTTTGTCGATCATCAGTTTGAATAATTTGTTATAACTGACACCCATAACACGCCTCACTTCTTTCTGAAAAACGAAAATCCTTCGTTAATCATTCATGCTAACAGCACACAGTATATCATCAAATTATGACAAATACAAGATAAAATTCATGTGAACTCGTCGATTTTCGTGTGATAATGTGTTTGTATACCTCTAAAAGCAAAAAAGGCAGGAGTGTGCTTTCCTCCAAAATCATGTTTCATGTCGAAAAAATCATGTTTCATGCAGCGGACGGTTTTGCAGAAAGATTTCTGATAGATTGAACGTGGAGAAATAAATGTTATTTCGTTCAATCAAAAAGGAGGAAAAACTATGAAAAAGCAATTTATGGGCATACTGCTCACTCTGTGTATGGCGCTTACCTTACTGCCGACAACGGCGTTTGCGGCGGAAAATGTGACCATACTGTCATACCCCGCAAAAACTGAGTATACGGTTGGCGAGGGATTTGACCGAACCGGGATTAACGCGGTGGTCACGATAGGCGGTGAAAAAAAGGACATCTCTAATGAAATCAGTTTCAGAAATTACGGAAACGTTACATTGGAACAAGGTACGGTATTTGCGTACACTGCAGGCAAGCAGGAGATTACCCTGCGCTGGACAGCTCCGGGCGAAAAAACCAGCCAAATCGTAGGGAAATATACCGTTACATTATCCGGCACATATGTTGCTCCCGTGCAGGCCGCACCCCAGGCGAATGAGACTACTAATCAAGCATACAATGCCATGGACAACGGTTGGTACAGCATCCGTCTATGCCCCGTTGGCAGTGGCCGTGCCGGTCTGCTCTATGCCGGCAGGACCAACACTTTTATCAATATCGACTCCGCAGGCAAGGCATTCTTACGCACAGGAGGAAGGGATACGAAATTCTATGTTGAGAAAAAGCGCATAGTAGACCGTGACTGGGCTGAGATAACCATAAAAATGGCGGATGGGCGCTATTTGGGAATTGCGGGCGAAATAGATAACAGAGCGATGTATAAAGTCGGGACGAACCCGGTCTACCGCTCCAGTCCGAATGGAGAAATTATCGGGGAAATGCCGGCAGGCACCATTCTGGAAGTTACCGAGATCAAGGGCGACTGGGCGAAGGTAAAGTATGAAGGCCGAGCGTATTATATGTGGGCTGCCAGACTGACAAAAGTGAACTCGGGTGGCACGCAGCTAGCGGCGGTAAACAATCCTTATCTATGGCAAGTATCCTTCGGCAGCACAGTTGCTCTGCGCCCCTCTGAGAATCCTAAAATGATGGTCCGCCCTGCGGAAAAAGGATATCCAGACGGAGCGGGGGTTGTCCTGTCCGAATACATAGCCAACTATACTGATATAACTTTTGAGGACTGGAGCACAACCATTAGCAACGCTGAAATGGCGGGGTTATTAGATGAGGTGTTCAATTCTTTAGGATACGATTACCCTGTAGACTCTCAGCGAGACTTCTATGAACGTTTACGTAATGAAGGTGGGCAAGCTTGGGAACTCAGAGGAGCTATTATGCGTTGTCACAGTTGGGGTGTCTTTACTGATGAAAATATGAATTGGAGTGCGAGTCCGACCTATGGGGAGTTTACTTCATACTTGATCAAACTAATGAATTATCATAAAAGCAGGTTTAGCCCCAAATGGCCGCTTTTCACCAATGACATCATCAAGAGCTTTGGCATCAGCGGCGACACCAGCGCAAACGCCAAAATAACATGGGAGCAGGCAGCGGCTCTCCAATACAAAACCGTACATTGGGCGGCAGCGGAACATTTGAGAAGAGGTGAATGGAGTAGCCTTTTAGATAAGGTGGAAGACCTCATTTCGGCCGTGCCGCCGAACATGACATCCTCTGGGGGGGCATCCGGACAGACACCCGCTCCGGCACCGACACCCACCAACACCGTTACGGCAACGCCCACCAACACCAAGTTTATGTTAAACGGTGCGGAGGCTGCACTGCCTGCCTACAGCATCGGCGGGAACAACTACGTCAAGCTGCGGGATGTGGGCGCACTTCTGCAAACGCGCTTCGATGTGCGCTGGGAGGACAGCAAGGCGAAGCTGTATAACCATGCGGCGTACACCAAGACGAGCGGCGAGCTTGCCGCAATCGGCAAAGACAGTAAAAATGCTACACTGAGTGCCACAGATTTCGTGTGGGGTGACACCGGCACGACGGTGACGGGGCTGACCGCCTACACCATCGGCGGCAACAACTATATCAAGCTGCGGGACATCGCAAAGCTGTTTGACTTCGATGTGGACTGGCGCGACGGCAAAGCGTGGATTGAGCCTGACGTATCGCCGTATACGGAGGACTAACCGCGCCGCCCCCACGGTATAAACTAATCCCAAAATCATGTTTCATGTTGAAAAAATCATGTTTCATGCAGCAGACGGTTTTCTGTGGCAGGGTTTTGATAGAGTGAACGCATGGGACTTTGCCCGATACAACCCAACAGAAAACGGAGGATTTAGAAATGAAAAAGTTACTGGTACTTATCATGGCACTTGCAATGGCGCTGAGCCTTGCAGCCTGCGGCGGCAATGCCGAATCCCCTGCATCCACCCCCGCCGCTGCGGAACGGAAAGACAACGTAACCCCCGAGCAGGCAGCGGCAATTGTAGACATCATGGCGAAGATGGGCCCGCTGTACGAAGAGGCGGCGGCAGCGGCCACGGCAAACGGCTGGGATCAGGACGAGCTGGCGGTGCAGGAGCTAAATGCGGTATATGCCATTATGGACTCCGCAAGGGTTGGACTTGGAGAACTTGACGGATACGGGGACACCAGCACAGAAGGAATTGACGAGGTTGTGGCAATGTATCAGGCAATGCTGGACGAAATGCCCAACTTAGTCACTAAGTACAGCGAGCCCTACAGCAATTAATCATTGCGTGTTATCAAATGGATAAAACATAAAAAATAATCTCATGGCAAAAGCGGATGCGGAACACCCGCATCCGCTTTTGCAAAAAGGAGGAAATGACTATGCTGCCAACTTTCATCACAATCGCCGTAATTGCTGCGGTCATTGTTCTATGGATTATCTCCACCCAGCGCAGACTGGTAGTGCTGGATGAGAATATCAGCAATGCCATGAGCCAAATCGGGGTGCAGCTTTCCAGCCGCTTTGATGCGCTGACGGCCCTTTTGGATTTAACAAAGGGCTATGCCAAGCATGAAAGCGAAACTCTGATTGAAACCATCAAATCAAGAAGAAGCGTCATCACGGCAAAATCCACGCCGGATGATGTGATGCGTCAGGAAGGGGTTATTTCTGAAGCCCTTGGCAGGATTGCCATGGTAACGGAGCAGTATCCCGACCTGAAAGCCAATCAAAATTACATCAAAACCATGGACGCGGTGCAGACCTTTGAAAATATGGTGCGCACCAGCCGTCTGATCTACAACGACAGTGTAACAAAGCTGAACCGTGAAATCCGAATGTTCCCGGTCTCTGCCATTGCCGGGATGCTGGGTTTCGGGCAAAGAGAATATCTTGTGGAGCAGGCTGATAAGGCGGATATGCCCAGCATGAAATGAGGTGCCCGATGCGCAAAAAAGTAAGCGGACTGATTCTATGCTTTGCCTTATTATTTGCCCTCCCTCTCCCGGCTTTTGCGGCAAATCAGGTCAATACCATGGATATTCAGGTGGTCATTTACGAGGACGGCTCCATGTATGTGACACAGGTGTGGGAGGGAGATTTTAACGAGGGAACCGAAAGCTACATTCCCATGAACGCACCCGACTATCCGACCGCCAGCCAGCTTACAGTCTCCGACCAAAACGGGAGTTATGAGACGGTTTCGGATTGGAATATTGACTGGAGCTTTGAAGAAAAGGCGAGAAAATGCGGCATCCATGATACGGACAGCGGGTATGAAATCTGCTTTGGCATCAGCCGGTATGGACAAAACCGCTATGTGATTGAATATAAGCTGGACAATGCGGTGGGCGGTTACAGCGACAGGGACGGCGTAAACTTCCGATTTGTAAACGATGGGATGAACACCACTCCCACCGATGTGAAGGTTGAAATCCGGCTGGCGGACGGCACACCCATCACCGATGAAACCGCCGACATATGGGGGTTTGGCTATGACGGACAGGTGGAATTTTTAGACGGCGCTATTCTGGCCTACACGGAAAGCCCCATTGCTCCCGAAAACCATGTGACGGTACTGTTTTCTCTGGAGAAAGGAATCCTGTCCCCCTCACGGCAAGAGCAGGGCAGCTTTGAGGAAGTAAAAGAAACTGCCTTTTCAGGCAGCGATTACGATGATACCGGCGAAGAAGTATCCACATTTGAAGCGATTGTCACGATGCTTTTGTCCATGGGACTTCCCATCGGGCTGATGATTTGGTTTTTCAGAATGAAAAAGAAACGTGCGGAGAAAAAAAGGCAGAGATTTACAGAGCGGTTCGGGTATTTCAGGGACATTCCCAACGATGGCAATCTGAGTGCCACCTATGCGCTGGGACGGCTGTTTGATGTGTGTGAGGACGGTGCGATCCTCTCCACAGGAATGCTGCGGCTGATTCAGCTTGGCTGCCTGTTCCCTGTGGAAACGCAGCACGTCGGTTTGATGGGACAAACCCGCGAAACAGTGAGCCTGCGGCTGGTGGGCAGCAATCATAGCAGTATGAACGAATATGACGAGGGGTACTAAGTCAATAAATAGTACAATATAAATTCGGACAAATTCTAATTATGCAATCTTGGCCAAGGTGTTATTTAGTTGTTCATAATAATATTTTTCAAATTCTTGTGGCGATAAATAACCACAGTAGCTATGACTTCTAACGGTATTGTAAAAAGCCTCAATATATTCAAAAACTAGCTTATGCGCATGATCAAAGTTCTTGATTTTAAAGCTGTAAAGCCATTCTCTTTTTATCAGGGCGTGGAATGATTCTATACAAGCGTTTTGCCATGGACTGGCCTTACGTGAATAACTAGGCTTAATCTTGCCTAAAGCTTCTAAATAACTTTCAGAAATATACTGGGAGCCACGATCAGAGTGGAGAACTAATGGCTGTGTGGTTCGCCTTAACCTCTTAGCTTCATGAACACATTCAACAACCCACTTTGCTTCTAATGTTTTTGATAACTTCCAAGCTATTATTTTTCGAGAGAATAAATCCATTATACTGGTTAGATAAACAAATCCTTTAGCAGTGTGAATATAAGTAATATCTGAACACCAGATAGCGTTAGGCTTTTTCGGGTTAAATTGTTCGTTAAGTAGATTATCAAGTTCCTTTTCAATATTTTGATATAGGTTATTTTTCTTGATTTTTTTAATATAATGAGCTTTGATGCCCATTTCACGCATATAGTTCCCAACAGTTTTTTCCGATATTTTAATTCCTTTTTTCTTAAGTTCCATGGTAATCTTGGGAGCACCATAAATTTTCTTGGATTGAAGATGTATATCCAAAATTAACTGCATTCTTTTATCTTTATGTGATGGTTTTTGATTGGATTCCCTTTTCTTGAAGCTATGATAGCCACTTCTAGAAACGCCTAGAATCCGCAGCACCCCGCTGACATTAAGGCGGCGTTCACCTTCTCGCTTTAATTTTTGATCTAGTTTTGCGGTTATCGAGAAGAGCTCCTCTGTCAGTCGCCCAGGATGCTGATTGCTTTTTTTAATATTTCAAGAGCATCCTGCGTATCTCTGAGTTCTTTTTTAAGTCTCGCATTTTCTTTAGCTTCATCAGATTCGTAATTTCCAGAGCCACGATGAAGCTCATTACCTTCTTTAGCCTTTTTCAACCATCCATGCAAGGTACTGGCACTGATTCCTAGACTCTTAGCACAAGCATTAAGGCTTAAGTCTGAATGCTCATGGACATAAGTCAAGGCATCTTTTTTAAATTGTTTTGAATATTGTCTAGCCATTGTTTTCATCCTCCTGAATATAGTTTATTCTTTCCAAGAGAATCTGTCCATGTTTGGCTTGTACTATTTATATACTAACACGCGAGGGTGATTATACCAAAGATAGACATGAATGGCTTGATGCCATAGACATTGACACTATCGTTAAACAGGCAGAGGAAAAGAGATAAACAATACACAAAAAAATAACAATAAGACTCGAACACTTAGTTGTCGAGTCTTTTTACTTTACCAAGAAAATATACACTATAATATTTCTACTACAATAGGGTATAATTATTATAGTAGATGAGACTATGTAATTAATAAAGCTTGAGGCATATATCCGAGGAGAAGTTCGATGATTAGATTTTGTAATGCAAATGATGAAGTTGAATGGATAAGGCTTAACCGGGAATTCATGGCCGAGGAGATTCATGACCTTTCCTTTTGGAATGAAATAGAAAAAACAAGCGACCAGATTTTCGCAACAACTTTTAGAAAAGCGCTAGAGAGCCCTGAACATGTAAAGCTGTTATTGATTGAAAATGAAGAAGGAGATGCTATAGGATATGTAAACCTAATGATTCTTTTCAGTGTATGGTCCCATGGACAAGCCTTGGAAATCGATGATCTCTATATTGTCCCCGCAGAAAGAGCTAAGGGTATAGGAAGTGCTGCCATTAAATTCTGTGAAAACTACGCCAAGGAGAATGGATTCAAAAGGTTTCAATTTAAGGCAGAAGAAAATAATGAAGAGGCAAACCATCTTTATAGAAAACTAGGTTACATAAGTGAGAAGATGGATTTTTATGTTAAGTATTTGTAACGAAGCGTGAAATAGTTCTTTCAAGGGGTTATTGGGTATAATAATTTAGCTTTTATTTATGGTTCAAAGGATAAGAGGAACAGAAATGCCATTGTATTAAAATGTAGAGCTCAAAAAACGAAAGGAGAAGTAGTGATGGGTAAAGCAACTCAGGATTTAAGAAAAGAGCATGATGCGGTTTTACATGCGCTAAATATCTATGACAATATAATTTTTTCCGATTCAAGAGAGGAAAATGTTTTGCTAAAATATTATTCAGAACTAGTTTATTTCCTCCAAGCATTTGCTGACAAATGTCACCATGGCAAAGAAGAAAAATATCTCTTCAAAGAATTAACCCTTAAAGGGGGTGTCATAGAAAGTGGATTTGTTGACCTCTTGCTTGCGGAACATAAAGAGGCAAGAGACTATGTATCCGCCATGGAAAAGGCTTTGGAAAGCAAGGACTTAGGAGCCCTCAATTCTTGGGCCACAAAATACAGCGACTTGCTGAGAAGACATATAGAAGAAGAAAATAATGGTATATTTTTGATGGCAGACGAATTATTAAGTGAAGATGAACAAGATACACTATTTGAAAAATTTGAAGACCATGAGGAAACAGTTATTGGTCACGGTGTGCATGAAGAATTACATTCAATGATTCATGGGTGGGAGGAACTATAATGAAAACTACAGTAGATAGGGACACCTGCATCGGTTGTGGTCTTTGCGAGGATATTTGTCCCAAGGTCTTTAAGCTGGATGATGAATCCATATCAACTGTTCTGGTTGATTTAGTTCCTGTGGAAGAGGAAGCTTGCACAAACCAGGCAGCAGAAGAGTGCCCAGTGGGTGCTATTTCGGTGGACCCATAAAGGGGAATACAAAAAACATTGTAAAATAACAAATACAATGGTAAAATTTGCGTAATTGAAATTTCACTAATACGTTGATGGTTTTATTCTGTGTTTTATATTGGGTTGCGCTTACCGAGTAATTTGTTGGCTCTATCGCCTTTAATTTTATTGGGGTGGGGTTAGACCACCAAGGAGATATCTTATGGATATGTTTAGAATAAAGGACAATAAAAAAGGCTTTACCCTTGTAGAGATTATTGTGGTTCTTATTATTATTGCCATTCTAGCGGCAATTGCAATACCGGCCTTTACTGGTTATATCGACAAGACAAAAATTGCAGTAATGGAACATAATCAGGGGCAGGTAATTAGAACTTTGCAGCTACTTTCCATAGAAGGAGAGCTACCATATAATGATACAGTTGCTATAAGAAATGTTTTTGTTAATGCAACTAATGAAACGGGATTTTATGTAGCAAACCCACTTAATAAAAGCACCAGCATAATAACGTCGCAGCAAGTTGCGGGAAGCCAAGGCTCCGGTATTATTATTTCTCTAAATAGGTCCACTAATTGGGATACTCAAAAAAATAATACAACAGACACTTACCTTTATCCAACAAAAAGCTCCCCAAAAAGCAAGCCAAAGTGCGAGGGCTCTGTAATCGTACAGATTGTTAGTGAAGGAGCATTAGTATATTACTACTATGATGGTAAGGCCAACAATGTTAAACAGGTTCCAATTACTTACAAGCAATAGTGTATAAGATTATTTACAATTTATTCACCTGTGGAATCCTTACAGACTAGAATTTTCCTAGGGGTGGTGATTTATTACTTTAATATTGCTATAAAGAGGCAGCGGTCAACCGCTGCTTTTTTTCTGAAGCAGAAAGTTAGAAAAACAACTCTTACGAAACACACTGCTCGAAATTTTGGCCAATTATTTATTTTGCTCTCGGCCTTGGTGTAAAATATTCCTTGTAATCTGTGAATAATTATATTCGATTGGGTATAAGCAGGTTGATACAATCTGATAGTAGCTAAAATATATTTAATATACTCACGGGGGATTCTATGCTCAAAACTATATCTCTAATTGGACTTCTACTATACTTTGCTTTTCTTTTAATCGCTGTGGCCAAAGAAAAACGTGACCATTCTGTAGAGGATTTCTTTTTTGCAGGGAGGACACTACCTTTCTGGGCCTTGGCCATTACTTTTATTGCTTCATGGTGGGGTGCTGGCAGTGCTCTATCTACCGCAGACCTTGCCTTTGAGGACGGGCTAGGTGCTTTTTGGTACTATGGCGTACCAGTCTTATTATCGGCATTCCTAATGATTCTAGGTTCCAAGGCTATTCGAAGGGTTGGCTATCTTACTCAAGGGAAAATGATGGAGGCAAGATATTCTGCTCCTGTTGCAAAAGTACTTTCTGTAATGATTCTGGTATTCATGACATTTACAGCTGCTTCTCAAATGGTTGGTATAGGATATTTCTTTGGTACCTATCTGGAAATGGATTATGTTCTAGCAGTCTTTGTTGGTACTGGGATCGTTTTAATATATGCCATGTTTGGAGGCTTTAGGGGAGTAGTTCGTACTGATATAATACAGTTTGTCCTTTTGGGTATATCTGCGTTTGCAGTGTTCATTGTTGCCATGAACCATTCAGGAGGCATCCAGAACATTGCTGAAGTAGCAAAGTCTACAGGCAAGGCTGACTTTATGAGTTTTACTGCTGGGGCTCCCAAATATATGATGTACGTCATAACATTTGGTTGTGCCTGGATGATCCAAGCAAATGTTTGGCAGCGGATTTCAGCAACGAAAAATGATGTAGACGCACGCAAAATGACGGTAATGAGTTTTTTTGCATATATTCCTTTATATCTTATTGTTGTATTTACAGGCATGGCGGGCATCGCTTTGTATGACACTTTACCTGAAGGAGGCATTGTAATTGCTATTGTTAGAGATTATATGTCGCCATTTCTAGGAGCCATTGTGTTTGTAGGGATTTCAGCGGCGATTATGTCAACAATGGATTCAGTAATTAATACTGGGGCAATGACCCTTACTATGGATATACGAACCAAGGAGATGGATGATGCTAAGAGACTAAAGTTTTCAAGGCTTGCCACTTTAGTAGTAACTTTAGTGGCTGTTATTATCTCTATTCAAATTCGATCTATACTTGAGATATCTTGGATCGCATCTGATGTAATAACTACTGGAGCCTTTGTTCCCCTTATTATGGGATTCTTCTGGAGAAGAGGTAATAGCAAAGGTGCTCTAAGTTCAATGATATTTGGTTTAGGATATTGTTCATATAATTTGTTGATAGGCTTCGGTTTCAATTTGCCGGCTTTTTGGGGTCCCCAAACTGCATTGCAGGTAGTGACGGGTGTTGGGATATCCTTTGTTGTATATGTAACAGTAAGTCTATCAAGTAAAGCTGATTACGAAAAGGCGGATAAATTCATCGCAATGGCTGGTTTGCTTCCAATGAGAAAAAGAAAGGCCATAGAATAACAGCTATAGCTATATATTTTGTGAAATATATAGTGAGTACAGATAAAATCTATATAATGACAGCCTTTATCGCAAATCAAATATAATCAGAATAAATACAAATACAATTCTAATCAAGCTAAAAAAACAGACGTTGGGTGTCTACAAAAAAACGTTACTCAAATGTAGATTAGAAAAAAGAAAACAGCATTACAAAAAAGAGCCTTTACAGGTTCTTTTTATTTTTACCCTAAGGAATAAGTGGTACAATAATAGGTATTAGGAAGGTATATTTTGGAGATGGGGTTTCGGAAATGAATCTTTGGAGATAAATCAATTCCTATTGTAAGAAAGGAGAATAATATGTCTTTTGAAATAATAAAAGGGGATATTACTAAACTTGAGGTGGATGCCATTGTCAATGCTGCAAACAACTCTTTGCTTGGGGGCGGTGGTGTTGATGGGGCCATACACAAAGCTGCAGGCCCTAGGTTACTTGAGGAAACAAGAACACTTGGGGGTTGTAAGACTGGAGAGGCCAAGATTACTAAAGGATATAATCTCCCGGCTAAGCACGTGATCCATACAGTAGGTCCGGTATGGCAGGGTGGAAGTAAGGGTGAGGAAGCCTTACTGTTAGCCAGCTATAATAACTCCTTGGAAATTGCAGCGGAAAATGGAGTGAGAAGTATTGCTTTCCCTCTAATTTCGTCAGGTGTTTACGGTTATCCAAAAGAAAAGGCAATAGAAGTAGCTATAAATGCAATTGCTAGATTTTTGCAGGACCATGAAATAAAAGTTAAGCTTGTAGTATTTGACCAAGGGACATTTGAGTTGGCCCTGGACATAAATGATTCTATGCTTACGAAGTAAAGATATTGAAGCTGAATTAAACGAGAAATGAATTTACAAATAATTACCAAAAATTCTTTGTATTTATAGGAGATTTAGAATATCATATTACCAACATATGGAAAATATTGAGCCATTTAGTGATAGGGGCCCAGATGAAATCATAATGAAAACAGTTTATCCTTAAAACAATTTATAAGATTTAAAAAATATTATCTTTTAGCCTAACAATGTACCGTTTTAAGGACACGACTTGGTTTATAATTGAATAAAAGCAAACCCTTGTGATGGAGGTGCGAAAATGTATGAAGAAAATGTATTCATTGCACATATAAGAGAATGGGACAAAGCAGAGCAGTCTGTTTTTGAACATAATGATGGAGTTGCTCGACTTGCTGGAATTCTTGGCCAAGAATATGGACTGGAAAATATTGCGAGGATTGTAGGCCGTCACCATGATGACGGTAAAAACACACCTGAATTTTATTCCTACATCAAAGACGCCAGCTCTGGGAAAAAGGTAAATCGCGGCTCGATTATCCACTCTACACATGGAGCACTTCTTATCAATAAGATAGCTGATGAGAAAGATTTATCTTCGAAGCTCACAGCAGAAATGGCGAGAATGTGTATTATGAGTCACCACGGGTTGAGAGACTGTATATCAGAAAACGGAGAATTAATATTTGAAAGAGCAGCTACTAATATAACTGATTCGTATGAGACCGTTGAGGATTGTGTAAAAGACAATTATGGTGATGATTATATTAACAATGAGTTCCTCTTAGCATGCGAAGAGGTAAAAAAACTAAGATTAAAAATCAATGAGTTCATCCATACATCAAAAAAACAGTCAATAGAAGTGGGGTCCCCTCACTTCTATATTTCTATGTATATGCGTATGCTAACCTCAATACTAATCGATTCTGACCGCACAGATACGGCTTGTTTTATGGATAATCGTGATTTACATAAGTTGAAATCTCTTGACGAAAGAAAAGCTGAATGGGGAGAATCCCTGGAATTTTTCGAAAGAAAATTAAGTTCTTTTGAAAAGAATAAAAACCCTTCAGTTCTAGATGTGTATCGCAGTGAGATTTCCCAAATGTGCGGCATTTACGATAATGGACCAAATGGAATACTAAGACTTGTTGTTCCTTGTGGATCAGGCAAAACTCTTTCGGCATTACGGTACGCATTAAATAATGCAAAATCCTACGGTAAGAAACATATTTTATATATTGCACCCTATAATTCTATACTAGAGCAAAATGCTGAAGAAATAAGAAAGTACGTAGGGGATAAAGACCTCGTTCTTGAACATCATTCAAATGTTATTTTTGATGATGCAGAAGGTGAAGATGAAAAGAACTACCACCTTCTTACTGAAAATTGGGCACACTCTCCTATAATTGCTACGACTGCAGTGCAGTTTCTGAACACGTTATTTTCAGCTAAAACATCAAGTGTGCGTCGTATGCAAGCTCTAGGAGATTCAATAATAATTATTGATGAGACCCAAGCATTACCAGTCAAATTGTTGAAGATTTTTAATGCTGCAATGAATTTTATTTCTTATTTCTGCAATTCTACAATCCTACTATGTTCTGCAACTCAACCTTTGTTAGACAAATTGGATAGTTATCAAATACTTCCCCCACAAAGCATTATAAAAAATGAAGAGAAATACCAATCTAATTTTGAAAGAATGAAAGTAGAGTTTGAAACTGAGGGGAGAGGTTTTTCATTTGACGATGTAGCTAATTTTGCTGTTAGTAAAATTCAAACTCATAAATCAATTCTATTAATCGTCAATACTAAAACTTCTGCACGACAAGTGTACAGTAAAATCAAAGATATAGTTGGAGATAACAGTAAATATCAATGCTTACATTTGTCAACAAATATGTGCCCCGCACATCGAAGAGAAATATTGGAGTTGATTCGACTTCGTTTAGAGAGTGAAGATAAATCGGAGAAAACAATTTGCATTAGTACTTCGCTTATAGAAGCAGGGGTTGACATATCTTTTGAGTATGTTGTAAGGTCCTTGGCAGGGTTAGATAGTATAGTTCAAGCCGCTGGGCGGTGCAATAGAAACCTTGAGCGAGATCGTGGAACTTTATCGGTTATATATATGAGAGATGAGAGAGTGGCGAAAACAGAAAATATGGAAAGAGCTCAAAATGCGACCAGAGATATTATTAATAATTTACGTGAATATCCAGAGAATTACAAGGGCGGTATTTTTTCGAAAGAAGCAATAGATGAGTTTTACACAAAATATTATAGTCAGTTACTTCCTGAAATGGCATATAAGCTTAGGCATGACCCAGAGCGGACGATGATTGATTTATTGACAGGTAGAACGATTGGAGCAAAAAGGCTAAAATGTGAACACAAGGGGATTTTGCTGAAACAAGCTTTTAAGGAAGCGGGAGAAGCATTTTATGTGATTGGAAATCAAGGTAAAACCGATGTAATTGTTGAATATGATAATAATGCAATAGATAGAATAGATCGACTCCGTAAGACTAAAAGCCTAGCGGAAAAACGAAAAGAACTTAGAGGTCTACAGAGATATGTGGTCCAGCTAAATACTAATACCCTTGAGAAAATGAAAGGCGGTATCATTTTCGAACCAGAGTTAGGAGTATATATTTTGTCTGCTAAATATTATGACAATAATCTCGGCGTAGTTGATAATGAGGATGTATTAATTGTTTAGAGGAGGTGATGAGCACATGAAGCAAGCACGAAATGCAGTTGAGTTCCAAGTAGTTGGAGACAGAGCCTTGTTTTCCGATCCATTAACTCGAGTTGGTGGGGAAAAAACTAGCTATTATGTTCCAACCTACGAGGCTTTGAAGGGTATCTTAGCATCAGTTTATTGGAAACCCACAATTGTTTGGATCATAGATGCGGTTCGCATTATGAACCCAATTCAAACTGCATCTGAAGGTATTCGGACAAAAAACTACAATGGAGGGAATGATCTTTCAATTTACACTTACTTAAAGGACGTAAGTTATCAAGTAAAGGCACATTTTGAATGGAATCAAAATCGTCAAGAATTATCAGCAGATAGAAATGAGAATAAACATCATAACATAGCTCGCAGAATGATAGAGCGAGGAGGGAGGAGAGATGTTTATTTGGGGACCCGGGAATGCCAGGGATATGTGGAACCCTGTTCATTTGGGGAAGGAGAAGGAGCCTATGATGAGATTGCTGAATATGCCTTTGGGTACATGTTCCATGGATTTACTTATGCAGATGAGGCATTAAGAGAAGAGGAGATGAACAAGATGAGTGTGCGCTTTAATCATGTTGTGATGAAGCGAGGCATTATAGAATTTATTGAACCCGAAGCCATTCCCGAAAATGACAGGCGTATTTTGCATGAAATGCCAATGAAGCCTTTTGGCGAAACATTTAACAACTTCACAGGATTGAAAGAATTTACCATAGGGGAGGTGGGGGAATGAGTTGGGTATCATCTCTTAATGAACTCTATGACACTAATGCTTGGAGAGCTGGTGAATTAGAAAGATGGAAACGTGGTAATAGAGATAATAATATAATGCTATTACCTGTTAGCCATACAACTGTTAGAGCACAGATAGAAATCACTGTGGATCTTGATGGGAATTTAATTGATGTGCGTGCCCTTGGAAAAGATGAATCATCTGAGACCCTAGCACCCGCTACAGAAGACGCCATGTCACGTACAAGCACAACGGTAGCCCCCTATCCTTTGTTTGATGGTCTTAAATATCTTGCAGGAGATTTTCTGGAACATATAAAGATCGAAATGGAGTCGCCACAAAAAACAGAAAAAACAAAGAATAATATTGCCGAATGTTATCCCAAATATATCAAATTCCTTGGAGCGTGGTGTAGCTCAAAATACAATCATCCTAAGGTTAATGCTGTTTATAAGTATGTATCTAAAAAATCTATTATCAGAGATTTGATTGAGAGAGAAGTGCTTATACCCGACAACGAGGGTATGGTTTTAGGCAGTGAAAAGATTAATGGTAATGAAATTCCCAAAGTCACAGTTCGTTTTCGAGTTCAAAGTAAAGAGAAACTCGACCCCCACAGAGTATTGGCAGACTCCGAAAAAACTCATGAAACTGCTATTTGGTTAGATAAAACGGTGCAAAAAAGCTTTGTTGACTACTATGCTTCTCTGCCTGCAGTACAAGACTTGTGTTATATGAACGGAGAAATAACTAGAACTTCGTCATTACACCCCAAAAAAATCCGATATGATGGTGATGGGACAAAACTATTTTCAGCTAACGATGATTCGAATTTTTCTTATCGAGGCCGATTCAAAACGAAAGATCCGAATACTGGATATAACGAGGCCCTGTCCATTGGGTATGAAACATCCCAGAAAGCACATAATGCCTTGAAATGGATTATTCGTAGACAAGGGCATATGCGCGATGGTGTCTGTGTGGCTGCGTGGGAGAGTCAATTAAATGAATTCCCATCCTTTTATGAAAGTGCTGCAAATATTGTAAGTGATATTTCATTTGATGAAGGTGGTCAGGAAGAAGTAGAAACTTTATTTCTTGAGGACGAGGAACAAAATTACAGCGATACCAACTATGTGACAGCAAAAGAACTGAGCTTAGCACTTGATGGATATACAACGAAACTCAGTGACACTTCGAGAATTGTTGTTCTTGCGCTTGACAGTGCAACTCCAGGTAGACTTGCAATAACCTATTATAAGGAGTTAGAATCTTCTGTTTACCTTAAGAATATCCGTCTTTGGCATGAAAGCTGTTGCTGGCGACATGAATATTTTCGAAACGGAAAATTTTCTACTTATGAGGGGATGGTTTCTATAAGAGATCTTGCTCAAGCTGTGTATGGGACTGAACAAAACAAGCGATTAGCTCTTCGGAGCAACAGTGATGGAAAGAGCCCGATGCTAATGTCAGTTTATGATCGTTTGAGGCCATGTATTATAGATGGCAAATCAATCCCACGGGATATAGTAAGAATGGCCACAATTAAAGCATCCAATCCATTAGCCTACGAAAGCAAATTTAATTATAACAAAGTTCTTCACATCGCTTGTTCTTTGGTGAAGAGATTATATTGGGAGAAAAAACAAAGAAATGAAGAGGAAGGAGTTGTTTTCACTATGGAACTTGATAAGAGCAATAATGACAGGAGTTATCTTTTTGGGAGGTTATTGTCAATTGCGGAAGTTATTGAACGCCAAACCTACGAGCGGGACGAAAGAAG
This sequence comes from Anaerovoracaceae bacterium, assembly GCA_034003765.1. Taxonomy (GTDB): domain Bacteria; phylum Bacillota; class Clostridia; order Peptostreptococcales; family Anaerovoracaceae; genus JAAZGD01. The sequence continues at coordinate 54,881 of JAVEXZ010000013.1, forward strand.
AGTAACAAATGCTGAACGCTACATGCAAGCATTTGCACAAAACCCTTTTAGAACATGGACTATGATTCAAAGAAGCATAAAACCCTACCTAAACTCACTAAGCCCTGGAAGTCGAGAGTATTACAAGAATCTGTTCGGTGAGATAACAGAACTATTCAAAGATGGGGATTTTGAATCGAGAACAGCTTTAAATGGCAAATATCTTATTGGTTATGATTGCCAAAGAAGTGCATTAAGAAATAAAACACCAAAGGCGGGCATAGTAGGTTTAGAAGAAGATATTGATGTTGATAATAACGGAAGTGAGGAATAAAAGATGGCTATTTTGCAAAATAAAGTTGATTTTACCGCAATAATTTCAGTTACTAGGGCTAACATAAACGGAGATCCTTTGAATGGTAACCGCCCTCGTGAAGATTATGATGGATACGGTGTTTTTTCTGATGTAGCAATAAAACGCAAATTGCGCAATAGGCTTCAAGATATCGGAGAAAGTATCTTTGTCCAATCAGATGGCCGTGAGGACGATAATTGTAGAAACTTAAAGGATCGTGCTGATTCTTGCGAAGATTTTAATGCTGAGATTAAAAAAGGCAAAAAAGCTGACAAGGATAAATGTGCAGATATAGCTTGTCGTGAATGGTTTGATGTAAGAGCTTTTGGTCAAGTTTTTGCTTTTAAAGGAACTGAAGCATCTATTGGTGTTCGAGGCCCTGTTTCGGTTCAACAGGCGGTCAGTGTATCACCTATTGATATTGTTGACATGCAGATTACAAAAAGCGTGAACTCAGAATCTGGCAAGGAAGGTAAGGCTTCCGACACCATGGGAATGAAGCATTTTGTTAATTTTGGAGTATACGTTATTCGTGGCAGTATAAATTGTCAGCTTGCTGAAAAAACTGGATTTTCGGATGAGGACGCAGACAAATTAAAAGCTGCCCTGTGCACCTTATTTGAAAATGATGCGTCTTCTGCTAGACCTGAAGGCACTTGTGAAGTATGTAGAGTATATTGGTGGAAACATGCTGAAAAAACTCCAAAACAAACATCGGCAATGATACAAAGATCTTTACATATTACTCCTAATAAAGAAATTCCACACTCATTCTCAGATTATACAATTACTCGTGATGAAATAGGGGCAGAACCAGAAGTAATAGATCTAGTATAGTATTTGTAATCAGTAACATTAATCCTTGGTAATATCAAATTGTAATACTTTGACTATTGTAACTGTTAAGAAGGGATGTGGAGAAGAGGTAATAAAATGTATTTAGAAGAGGAGTATTTGCAGTTATCAGGTATACAGCATTTCGTATTTTGCAAGAGACAGTGGGCATTGATAAATGTAGAGCATCAATGGCAAGAAAACTACCGAACAATGGATGGGCGATTGATGCATGAGAATGCCCACAAAGAAGAATACCATGAGAAGCGGGGAGACATTATTATCACAAGAGGTATGGCGATCTTCTCACCAAGCCTTGGACTTTCTGGCAAATGTGATGTAGTTGAATTTCATAAAGATGAAAAAGGCGTGGTGATATACGGCTGGGAAGAAAAATGGGTTCCTTTCCCTGTGGAATACAAAAGAGGCGAACCAAAGCAAAACAATTGCGATATTTTACAACTTTGCGCTCAAGCGATGTGTTTTGAAGAGATGTTACTCTGTGAAATTCCTGAAGGCGCATTATTTTATGGAGAGCCCAGAAGAAGATTAAAGGTTATCTTTACTAAAGAGCTTAGGGACGAAGTCAAAAAGGCTACTGAAGAAATGCACCGACTTTATAAAAGAGAACACACACCAAAAGTCAAAACTTCTCAAGCCTGTAGAGCCTGTTCGCTGAAAGAAGCCTGCCTCCCAGTACTATTAAAAAACCAATCTGTGGAGAAATATTTAAAGGAGAAGTTATGCGAAGACTCTTAAACACACTATATGTGACTACTGAGGATGCATATTTGACTTTAGATGGTGATAACATTGTTATTCGCCAAGTAGATAGTGAACTATCTAGATTCCCATTACACATGCTTGAAAGTATTATTGCATTTACATATGCAGGGGCAAGCCCTGCTCTCATGGGAGAATGTGCAAAAAGAAATATAGGACTTACTTTTTGCACACCACGTGGTAGGTTCTTGGCCCGTGCCGTTGGGGAATCAAGTGGAAACGTATTGTTGCGAAGAACTCAATACAGAGTTGCAGATGATTTAGAAGAAAGTTGTCGTATTGCAAAGAGTATGATTTTCGGTAAAATCTATAATAGCAGATGGAGCATTGAACGTACAATTCGTGATCACGGTTTACGATTAAATGTTGAAGAATTGAGAAATAGTTCTTCGATTCTTAAAAACGCAATGCAAAATGTAATGGAATGTGAAAACTTAGAAACTTTAAGAGGGATCGAGGGGGAGGCTGCTTCTGTCTATTTTTCAGTGTTGGATAATATGATATTAACCAACAAAGATGTATTCCAATTTTCTGGGCGGAATCGACGGCCACCCATGGATAACATAAATGCCATGTTATCATTTATATATGCGCTATTAGCAAACGATTGTACATCTGCACTTGAATCTGTGGGGCTTGATAGTTATGTGGGATTTTTGCATAGGGATAGACCAGGAAGAAACTCATTGTCGTTGGACCTAATGGAAGAATTGCGTTCTTGTTATGGAGACAGGTTTGTCATAACTCTTGTCAATAATAGAGTTGTTAATGAATTTTGTTTTGAAAAGAGAGAAAATGGTTCAGTAATGATGCTAGAGGATGGCAGGAAAAAAGTCATAAAGCTGTGGCAAGAGAAAAAAAGAGAAGAGATTACTCATCCATTTTTAAAAGAAAAGATTTCATGGGGACTTGTACCGCATGTACAAGCATTATTGTTGGCAAGGTACCTAAGAGGAGACTTAGATGCTTATCCACCTTTTTTGTGGAAATAGGAGAGATTATGCTTGTATTGATAACCTATGATGTAAACACTGAAGATGCTCAAGGAAGACGCCGATTAAGACTAATTGCAAAACAATGTGTTAATCATGGCCAAAGAGTTCAAAACAGCGTATTTGAATGCAATTTAGATGCTGCCCAATCGCGAATGCTGAAACACAAGCTGTGTGACATAATTGATGAGACAAAAGATAGCCTTCGTTTTTATTATCTTGGAAATAATTATAACTCCAAGATTGAACACTTTGGAACAAAAAATTCTTATGATCCAGAAGATACACTAATGGTATAGCATAGTGCGAAGATGAAGCTCCCACTGGATCTCTAAAACCTTCGCACCAAAAAACCATCATAATTGGCTATGGATTGTAACAAAAAACCGTAAAACGGTAAGAAATAGTGCTATAAAGCAAAGCGCCAACTATATGTTGTGTCCTTTTGCAGTCGCTCCCCTCGCGGGGGGCGTGGATTGAAATGTGATATTGATTTGTCGGTTTGCCCGGAAAGTTCGTCGCTCCCCTCGCGGGGGGCGTGGATTGAAATGACCCAGCCAAGGTAAACAATAATCGAGTAACAGTCGCTCCCCTCGCGGGGGGCGTGGATTGAAATCAACCCACAGCCGAGTTTGGTTTGAAAGTCGGGGTCGCTCCCCTCGCGGGGGGCGTGGATTGAAATGTGGTTTTTGGTTCTTTTTTAACG
>JAVEXZ010000014.1:0-45818 GCA_034003765.1 Anaerovoracaceae bacterium
GGCATTGCTGCGATTGTCTCCTACCAAAAGAAACAATTTGTTCTTCCATTGTTACTACGAGATTCAACTTAACGCCTGGAAGGTTAAATATAATATTGATAAATGAAAAATTGGGGTTTTAGAGGTTATAATATAAGAGCTTACTTATGAGACATATACTTTGGGGTCCTCTGAAGGGCCTCATTTTTTTGTTTTGTAATCTGAGAAATAATACTGTATGAGACACACGGACAAGTGTGATGGGATTGCTCCCCTAACCATTGATTTGAGTGGGTTAGACAAAGAAATATATGAATAAGTGAAAAAGACTATAAAAAAGTCTTGCAATCTGTTTTCCCCTGTTATATATTATAGAGGCTTGCTTATAGCGGTGAAGCGGGAAGTTGCTGAGCTATCAGGTAATTTCCGTGGAGAATTGTCCCCACCAGATGGGGGCGAAGGGCATTGATGATTTCTTATATGTGGGTTATAAAATGAAACGCACGGACGCGTGTAAAGACCAGTAAAAGCGGCTACACGTTGCAAATCAGCTATTCAATCCCCTGTACAAGATTAGCGAAAACAGTACAAAGAAAAATGAGGAGGAAAAAATGAGCGAATTACAAAAGATTAGAATCCGATTAAAGGCTTACGACCATGCCATGTTGGATCAATCAGCTGCAAAGATTGTGGAGACGGCAAAGAAAACAGGAGCAGATGTTTCTGGACCTATACCCCTTCCCACAGAAAAAGAAGTGGTTACAGTAATAAGGGCTGTGCACAAGTACAAGGATTCAAGAGAGCAATTTGAACAAAGAACCCATAAGCGATTGATTGATATTACAAACGCAACAGGTAAAACAACAGACGCACTAACAAAACTGGAATTGCCTGCTGGCGTAGACATTGAAATTAAGCTTTAGGTAAATCTAACTTAAGAAGGGTACCCCCCCTTAGTATGATTGCAGGAAATTTCAAACCGGCAATCCGCTGTAAGAGAAAAGGAGAATATATATGAAAGTATTACTAGGCAAAAAAGTGGGAATGACACAAGTTTTCACAGAAGCGGGAGAAATGATTCCCGTTACCGTTATTGAGGCGGGGCCCCAAACCGTAACTCAAGTAAAAACAATGGATAGAGATGGATACGAGGCAGTTCAGGTTGGATATCATGATGCAAAACCCCAGAGAGTTAATCGACCAATGACTGGGCATCTTGAAAAGAGCGGGGTATTAAAAAGGCATTTGGCTGAGTTCATTCCTGATGAAGGCGATACCTACCAAGTAGGTCAAGTTATGACAGTAACGGAACTAGAAGAAGGTAAAAAACTAGACGTAACTGGCATATCAAAAGGAAAAGGTACCCAAGGAAACATTAAGCGTCACGGACACCATCGTGGACCAATGACTCATGGATCAAAGCACAAGAGATTACCTGGAGCCCTGGCAGGATGTGCAAGCCCAGGTAGAGTGTTCAAGGGAAACAAGGGACCTGGTAGAATGGGTCGAGATACAGTTACAGTGCAAAACGTCATATTGGTGAAAGTTATGGAAGACAGGAATTTGTTGCTTGTAAAAGGCGCAGTTCCAGGACCAAAGGGTGGTCTTCTGCAAGTACAGTATGCAGTAAAAGGTCAGGACAAATAGAGAAGATAAGGGAAAGGAGGAATTAAAAAATGGCAACAGTAAAGATTTTAGATATGAGCGGCGCTGAAACCGGAACCATGGAATTAAAAGATAGTGTTTTTGGAATAGAACCTAATCAAAATGCAGTTCATGAAGTTGTAAAGAATTACTTGGCAAACCAGCGTCAAGGAACACAGTCCACCAAAACAAGAAGTGATGTCAGAGGCGGCGGAAGAAAACCTTTTAGACAAAAGGGTACTGGCAGATCCAGACAGGGTAGCACAACTGATCCTTCTCAAATTGGCGGCGGTGTGGTATTTGCTCCAAAGCCAAGAGATTACAGATATTCAGTATCAAAGAAGTTGAGAAGACTGGCTATGAAATCCGTTCTATCCTCTAAGGTTCTTGAAAATGAAATGATTGTACTAGATGCACTCACATTTGATGGGCCCAAGACAAAGGACATGATCAAGGTTCTTGAGGGAGTGAAAGCTGCTAAAAAGGCTTTGATAATAATGGGAGAAAAAGATGAAGCAGTGGTAAGATCCGCAGCGAACATCCCTGGTGTAAGAACTGCACTTGTTTCCACCATGAACGTTTACGAAATAATTAATCATACAAGCTTCATTGTAACAAAAGAAGCACTTAAAAAGATTGAGGAGGTGTATTCCTAATGAAAACCCCTTACGATATAATAATTAAGCCCATCATTTCTGAAATGAGCATGGATGAGGCCCATAAAAAGAAATACACATTCCAAGTGGCAAGAGGTTCAAATAGAACTCAAGTTAAGGCGGCAATCGAAGAAATATTCGGAGTAGAAGTTGCCAAAGTAAACACTATGAATGTAATCGGTAAAGTTAAGAAAATGGGAAGAAATGTCGGAATGACACCATCTACAAAGAAGGTTGTTGTAACCCTTACTCCAAAGAGTAAGGAAATCGAATTCTTCCAAGGCCTGTAAGAATAGGAGGGAAAGAAAGATGGGAATTAAAAAATACAATCCGACAACTCCTGGTCTTAGAGGAATGACGGTTTCCACCTTTGAAGAGATTACCAAGGACTCACCAGAAAGAAGCTTAACAGTTACTTTGAAAAAGCACTCTGGTCGTAATAACAGAGGTAAAATCACAATAAGACATCGTGGTGGTGGATATAGACCCAAGTATCGGATTATCGACTTTAAAAGAAACAAAGACGATATACCAGCAAAAGTAGCAGCTATTGAATACGATCCAAACAGAAGTGCCAATATTGCATTGCTATTTTACGCAGACGGAGAAAAAAGATACATACTAGCTCCCAACAAATTAAAGGTTGGAGATGTTCTTTTCTCAGGCATGAATGCTGATATCAAAGTAGGAAACGCACTACCCTTATCCAAGATCCCTGCAGGAACTGTTATTCATAACATTGAAATGAAAGCGGGAAAAGGCGGACAAATGGTTCGTTCAGCAGGAAATGGTGCTCAACTTATGGCAAAGGAAGATGATTATGCACAAGTAAGATTACCTTCTGGTGAGGTTCGAAAAGTTCGTATAGAATGTAGAGCTACAATTGGAGAAGTTGGAAACCCAGATCACGGAAACATTGATATTGGTAAAGCTGGAAGAAAAAGACATATGGGAATAAGGCCAACAGTTAGAGGTTCTGTAATGAATCCAAACGATCACCCTCATGGTGGTGGTGAAGGAAAGACAGGGATCGGCCGAGTTAGCCCAGTAACACCTTGGGGAAAACCAACATTAGGATATAAGACTAGAAAGAAAAACAAGCCATCAGATCAATATATAGTTAAGAAGAGAAAAGAGAAATAAGAAAGGAGCATAAATAATGGGAAGATCACTAAAAAAGGGCCCTTTCGTAAACCCTAAGCTATTAAAAGTCATTGATGAAATGAATGCGGCTAACGAAAAGAAAGTTATTAAAACTTGGTCCAGGCCATCAACCATTTTCCCTCAGATGGTAGGCCATACCATTGCAGTTCACGATGGAAAAAAACATGTGCCTGTATATATTACAGAAGACATGGTAGGCCATCGGTTGGGGGAATTTGCTCCAACGCGTACCTACCGAGGCCACGCTGCCGATAAGTCCACCAGAAAGAAATAGTGAAAGGAGATGGTAAAAATGGAAGCAAGAGCATTAGCTAAATATGTTAGGATGTCTCCGATCAAACTAAAACCAGTGGCAGATTTGGTAAGAGGCAAAGGGTTGCAAGAGGCGCTAACAATATTGAAATTTACACCAGGTAAGGGTTCTCAGATTGTGGAAAAAGTTATGAAATCTGCAGCTGCAAACGCAGAAAACAACTTGGACCTTGATCCAGACAACCTATATGTTTCGGAAATTTTCGCTCATCAAGGGCCAACCAGCAAAAGATGGAGAGCAGGAGCCCAAGGGAGAGCATCAAAGATTCTTAAGAGATCAAGTCACGTAGGTGTAACGCTTAAGGAGAAAAACTAGGAAAGGGAGGTTTACTAGATGGGTCAGAAAGTAAGTCCGCATGGATTAAGAGTAGGCATAATAAAAGACTGGGATTCAAAATGGTATGCAGGTACAAAAGACTTCGCAGATTATTTAGTGGAAGACAACAAAGTAAGAGAATACGTTAAGAAAAAACTCTATGTTGCCGGTGTGTCTAGGATTCTTATTGAAAGAGCTGCTAACAATCAAATGAGAGTTATCATATTAGTTGGGAAACCAGGTATGGTAATTGGCAGAGACGGAAGCGGCCAGGAACAATTAAAAAAAGAACTTGAAAAGATGACCAAAAAAACTGTATTTGTTGAGATTATAGAAATCAGAAAAACCGAACTTGATGCTCAACTTACAGCCGAAAGCATTGTGTCAGCCTTGGAAAAAAGAATTTCTTTTAGAAGAGCCATGAAACAGGCTATTGGAAGAACTATGAAATCTGGAGCGAAGGGGATTAAGGTCTTGGTTTCAGGAAGATTAGGAGGAGCAGAGATTGCTCGTTCTGAGAAATACAGCGAAGGAAATGTACCTCTTCATACATTGAGAGCGGATATCGATTATGGATTCGCAGAAGCCGACACCACATATGGAAAATTAGGTGTAAAGGTTTGGATCAATAAGGGAGAGATTTTGGATAAGGGGCTTAAAAGCGCACGACCAGAAGAAAAGCCTGCAGGAAGAAAAGACACAGAGCGACGACCCAAGAAAGAATATGATCGTAGCAAAAAACCTCGAAGTGGAGATAACCGAGGCAGAAGGGATGACCGTTTTGGAAGACCTGAACTTGCCCCCTCTGTAAATCCAAGGGCGAAAAAAGCTCCTAAATCCGAAGCAGTTGCAGCAAAAACTCCTGAAAAAGAAGTAGTGAAAGAAGGAGGCGAAGAATAATGTTAATGCCCAAACGTGTGAAACACAGAAAAGTGTTTCGAGGAAGAATGAAGGGTGTTGCTACCAAAGGTAATACTATTACCTATGGTAATTACGGCCTAGTAGCCATGGATTGCGGATGGATTACATCCAACCAGATTGAATCTGCTCGTATCGCCATGACGCGATCCATCAAAAGAGGAGGAAAAGTATTTATTAAAATATTTCCTCATAAATCAGTAACAAAGAAACCCGCAGAAGTACGAATGGGTTCTGGAAAAGGTTCCCCAGATCATTGGGTAGCAGTTGTAAAACCTGGCCGAGTAATGTTTGAAATTTCTGGTGTAACAGAAGAACAAGCAAGAGAAGCCATGAGATTGGCATCACATAAGTTGCCGATTAGTTCTAAGTTTGCCATCAAAGGCCATGAATTAATAGAGGGTGGTGACGCGTAATGGAATTAAAGAAAATAAGAGAAATGACCGACACAGAAATAAATGCAGAATTATTGAAGCTAAAGAACGAACTGTTCAATCTACGCTTCCAGCATGTAACAGGGCAGTTAGAAAACCCCATTAAAATGAGGGATGCAAAGAAGAACATAGCTAGAGTAAAAACTATAATCAAAGAAAAAGAATTGGCCGAGACCCGGGCTTAAGAAAGGAGGATGAATTATGACAGACGATAGAAACGCAAGAAAGACACGTATTGGAACCGTCGTAAGCGATAAAATGGATAAAACTATTGTTGTAACAGTAGAAGACTTCGTAAGGCATTCTCTTTATGGAAAATCTGTTAAAAAGACTAACAGATTTAAAGCCCATGATGAAGCAAATGAGTGCCAAATCGGAGATAAAGTTAGGATTATGGAAACAAGACCCCTCTCCAAAGGAAAAAGGTGGAGACTTGTAAACATCATCGAAAAGGTTAAGTAAAGGAGGCACCGGACAATGATTCAGTCAGAAAGCAGACTCAGAGTTGCTGACAATTCAGGTGCAAAAGAGCTTTTATGTATTCGCGTTCTTGGGGGAACCCGTAGAAAGTATGCCAACATAGGAGACATTATCGTTTGTGCCGTAAAGGAAGCAACCCCAGGTGGAGTCGTGAAAAAAGGCGAAGTTGTAAGAGCGGTAGTTGTTCGAACCAAACATGGTGCCAGAAGAAATGATGGAAGCTATGTAAAGTTTGATCAAAATGCAGCCGTTATCATCAAAGAAGATAAGAACCCTGTGGGAACTCGTATCTTCGGACCTGTAGCAAGGGAATTAAGAGATAAGAGCTTTATGAAAATCATTTCCCTGGCACCAGAAGTAGTATAGGAGGTACCGAAGATGAAAATTAAAAAAGATGATACCGTCTTGGTAATCACAGGTAAAGACAAGGGTAAAAAGGGCAAAGTATTAAAAGCAATGCCTAAAGAAAACAGGGTCATAGTTGAGGGAATAAACGTTCAAACAAAGCACAAAAAACAGACAAGACAAGAACGTTCCGAAATAAAGCATCAAGAAGGCCCTATCAATGCTTCAAATGTTATGTACTATGATAAGAAAAGCGATGCGCCAACTAGGATTGGATTCAAAGTCGAAAAAGGCAAGAAAATCCGAATCGCTAAAAGGACCGGCGCAGCAATAGACTAAGAAAGGAGGAGACGATATTGACAGCCAGATTAAAAGAAATCTACAAAGATAGTGTATTTAAATCCATGATGGAAAAGTTCAACTACGATAATGTCATGGAGGTTCCAAAGCTTCAGAAGGTTACATTAAATATGGGTTTGGGTGAAGCAAAAGACAACCCCAAGATGATGGAAACAGCAGTAGAAGAATTGGGATTAATTTCCGGACAATCACCGGTAGTTACAAAAGCTAAAAAGTCCATTGCTAACTTCAAGGTTAGACAGGGTATGCCAGTAGGCTCAAAGGTTACCTTACGAGGCGACTCTATGTACGAATTTATGGACAAGCTATTTAACATCGCTCTTCCCAGAGTAAGAGACTTTAAGGGAGTTAGTAAAAATTCCTTTGATGGACGTGGCAACTATTCCATGGGAGTCAAGGAGCAGTTAATCTTCCCAGAAATCAACTACGATAAGGTAGATAGAGTTAAAGGGATGAATATTGTTTTCACAACTACAGCAAAGACGGACGAAGAGGCTCAGTCACTATTAGAGTTCCTTGGAATGCCGTTTCAGAAATAGGAGGGAATTATGGCAAAGACATCTCTCAAAGTAAAACAGCAGAGAAAACCCAAGTATGCCACAAGAGGGTATACAAGATGCAGAATTTGCGGAAGACCACATTCAGTTTTGAAGAAGTATGGGATATGCCGTATCTGCTTTAGAGAGCTTGCTTATAAAGGGGAAATCCCCGGAGTAAAAAAAGCAAGTTGGTAGATTATTCCAGAAAGGAGATAGAACTGTAATGACTATGACAGATCCTATAGCAGATATGCTAACAAGAATCAGAAATGCCAATACTGTGGGTCACGAAATGGTTGATGTTCCGGCTTCAAAAATGAAGAAATCCATTGCCGCAATATTGGCTGATGAAGGCTACATTAAAGGTTATGATGTAATAGAAGATGAAAAGCAAGGCATCATCAGAATTACCATGAAATATGGACAAGGTAAGGAAAGAGTCATCAGTGGAATTAAGAAGATTTCAAAGCCAGGCTTAAAGGTGTATGCCAAGGCCAATGAAGTACCTAAAGTACTTAATGGTTTAGGAATCGCAATCATCTCAACATCCAATGGGGTTATAAGTGATAAAGAGGCCAGAAAATTGGGTGTAGGTGGCGAAGTCGTTTGTTATGTTTGGTAGGAGGAGAAAAATATGTCAAGAATAGGTAAAATGCCTGTTAATCTTCCTGCCGGCGTAGAAGTCAAAGTGGACGAAAAAAATCTTGTGTCCGTAAAAGGGCCAAAAGGTTCACTGCAGGAAAACATTAGCAGCTTGCTAAAAATAGAAGTAAAAGATGGAGTTCTAGATGTAACTAGAGACCTGGATAGCAAAGAGGCTAGATCCCAACATGGTTTAGCAAGGTCATTAATCAACAACATGGTTGTTGGTGTTACTGAAGGGTATGAAAAGAAGCTGAATTTGGTGGGTGTTGGCTACAGAGCTGAAAAGCAAGGTAAAAAACTCATGTTAAGCTTAGCATACTCCCATCCAGTAGTTATGGAAGATCCTGAAGGAATTACCACTGAGTGCACCACTGCAACTGAAATCGTTGTTCGAGGTGCAGATAAAGCTTTAGTTGGTAATTATGCTGCAAACATTCGTGCATGGAGAAAGCCAGAACCTTACAAAGGAAAAGGCATTAGATATGCAGGAGAAATTATTCGCAAAAAAGAAGGTAAAGCTGGAGTTAAAAAATAGGAAAGGAGTAGAGATAAAATGGCTGAAAGTAGAAATGATCGACGTCTTGCACGACATAGAAGAGTGCGAAAAGCATTATCTGGAACTCCTTCTCAACCAAGAATGTGTGTTTTCAGAAGCAATAAGAACATATCAGTTCAAATTATTGATGATGTAAGCCAAACCACTTTATGTGCAGCTTCTTCCTTGGACAAGGAATTAAAGGCCGATATTGGAAATGGCGGGAACAAAGATGCCGCAAAAAAAGTGGGCCAGGCTATTGGTAAAAGAGCCTTAGCTAAAGGGATAGAAACAGTAACCTTTGATCGAGGTGGTTTCTTATATCACGGAAGAGTAAAAGAATTGGCTGAAGGAGCACGTGAAGCCGGTTTGAAATTCTAAAGAGGAGGAGAGCAAATGCGAGAAGTAATGATCGATGCATCAAAGCTAGACTTAAAAGAAACCATTGTTAGCATTAGACGTGTAGCAAAAACGGTAAAAGGCGGAAGAAACATGAGATTCTCCGTTAACGTGGTTGTAGGCGACGGCGAAGGTTACGTAGGTGTCGGCTTAGGGAAAGCACAAGAAATCCCTGAAGCAGTAAGAAAAGCCATTGAAGATGCAAAAAAGAATTTAGTTAAAGTTCCCATGGTGGGTACCACTATACCCCATAGAATCCTCGGAATCTTTGGAGCAGGACAAGTGTTAATTATGCCTGCTAAACCAGGTACTGGTGTTATTGCGGGAGCTTCAGTTCGTATCGTGCTGGAAGCAGCAGGAATTAAAGATGTAAGAGCAAAATCTATTGGTTCCAGTAATGTAATCAATATGGCTTATGCGACTATGGAGGGACTTCGAAATCTTACAACCGCTGAAAAGGTTGCTAAGCTCAGAGGGAAAACCGTAGAAGAAATCTTAGGATAGGGGGGTAGCGACGAAATGGCAAAGATGGTAAAAATTACATTAACAAAAAGTCCAATCGGTGCAATTCCCGCACATCGCAAAACCATTGTGGCTTTGGGATTAAGAAAGATGCACCAGTCCGTAGTGATGGAAGATACACCGCAAACTAGAGGTGCGGTCCAAAAGGTAGAGCATCTTGTTACAGTAGAAGAACTATAGAAATGGAGGTGCTTTGCATATGAAATTACATGAATTAAAAGCTGCTCCGGGGTCATCAAGGGCCAGGAAAAGAAGAGGTCGAGGTACTGGTTCTGGCTTGGGTAAAACCAGCGGACGAGGTATGAACGGCCAAAATTCACGAAGCGGCGGAGGCACTCGCCTAGGTTTTGAAGGTGGGCAAATGCCTTTGTATAGAAGAATTCCGAAAAGAGGATTTACAAATATTTTTGGAAAAACATATGAAATAGTTAATATCGACGACTTGAATACATTTGCAGCGGGAACTGTAGTAACTCCTGCAATGCTTGAAGAAGCAGGATTTGTCAAACAAGTAAAGGATGGCGTCAAGGTTTTAGGTGACGGCACCCTTGAAAAGAGCATTTCCGTTCAGGCGCAAAAATTTAGCAAGACCGCAATAGAAAAAATTGAGGCTGCAGGAGGAAAGGCGGAGGTAATCTAGTATGGGAATGATTAGAACCGTTCAAGCTGCTTGGGGAATTCCTGACATGCGGAAAAAGATCATCTTTACTCTTCTCATGTTGGTTGTATTTAGGGTTGGATCCAACATCCCTGTTCCTGGAATGAACCGAGCAGTATTAGACCAAGTATTTGATGGTGGAACAGGTCTATTTGCTCTATTCGACCTGTTTTCTGGAGGAGCTTTTAGCAACTTCACTATATTTGCTTTGAGTATTACTCCCTATATTACAGCTTCCATTATCTTTCAATTATTAACTATAGCTGTTCCTGCTATTGAGAGATTGGCAAGAGAAGGAGAAGAAGGCAAGAAAAAAATAGCCCAGTATACTAGATACTTAACTGTTGTACTGGCCTTTGTTCAAGCCATTGGCCTAGCTGTTGGACTTTTCAGACAAGCACTTATTAGCACTGATTTCTTTTCAATTGCTGTTATTGTCTTGACCCTTTCGGCTGGAACTGCTTTCCTTATGTGGCTTGGAGAGCAAATCAACGAAAATGGTATCGGAAATGGTATCTCCTTGATAATTTTTGGAGGAATCATAGCCCGTGTACCTAGTGCAATACATGAAAACTTCATCCGTTTTCTGGATGGGGAAGTCAGAATAATTACTCTAATAATTTTTGCAGTATTTGCATTAGCAGTTATAGTAGGAATCATTTTAGTTCAGCAAGGACAGCGTAGGATTCCTGTACAATATGCAAAGAGAGTTGTTGGACGAAAGATGTATGGTGGACAATCCACTCATATTCCACTGAAGGTTAATCAGGCAGGTGTTATTCCTGTAATCTTCGCTCTTTCACTGTTGCAGTTCCCATTGACCATTACCTATTTCACACCAGAAACAGCCTTTGCTGCATGGGTGACTAAATGGCTTTCTCCCTATGGAGATCCAGGGGTGTGGTTATATGCAGCATTCAACATAGTCTTGATAATGTTCTTCACTTACTTCTATACAGCGGTTACATTTAATCCAGCTGAGGTAGCAGGAAACATGAAGAATAATGGTGGGTTTATTCCTGGAATCAGGCCTGGTAAGCCTACCACTGAGTACCTAAACAAGGTAATGACAAGGATTACTTTTGTAAGTGCGGTTTTCTTAGCAGCGGTATCTACATTACCAACCCTCATAGATCAATGGACATCATTGAATATTGGATTTGGAGGAACGAGTTTGCTGATTGCAGTAGGCGTTGCCCTAGACACCATGAGACAACTTGAGAACCAAATGGTTATGAGGAATTATGAAGGATTCCTGAAGTAGGAGGAAGACATGAATGTTGTATTGTTAGGCCCTCCGGGAGCAGGGAAAGGCACCCAAGCGACGAGAATAATAGAAAGCTATAAGATCCCTCACATTTCAACTGGGGACATCTTTAGGGAAAATGTAAAACAAGGAACAGAGCTTGGAATTAGAGCTCAAGAATATATGAATAAAGGGGAACTGGTTCCCGATGATTTGGTAGTGGAAATCGCCATTGATCGTTTGGGTCGAGAAGATTGCCAAAAAGGATTTCTTCTTGATGGTTTCCCAAGAACTGTTTATCAAGCACAAGCTCTTGATCAATTCCTTCACAGCAAGGGTGAAAAAGTAGATCATGTAATCAACATTTCTGTTGTAAAAAC
This sequence comes from Anaerovoracaceae bacterium, assembly GCA_034003765.1. GTDB lineage: Bacteria > Bacillota > Clostridia > Peptostreptococcales > Anaerovoracaceae > JAAZGD01. The sequence goes on from JAVEXZ010000014.1 coordinate 11,533, forward strand.
CGAGCTGATACGGCGACTGATTGGTCGAAGAGTATGCAAGAATTGTGGAGCTACATATCATATAGATACAATGAAGCCCAAGCAAGAAGGGGTTTGTGATATTTGTGGGGGTCCATTGTACCAACGCAGCGACGACAACAAAGATACAGTGGAGAACCGCATAGATGTATATGAAGAGCAGACAATGCCTCTTATAGAGTATTACAAAAGGGCTGAGATTCTAACTGATATTGATGGATCCATTGGCCTTGAAAATGTATTTCGAGAAATCAAAAAGATTCTTGGAGAAAACGCATAATGATCATTGTTAAATCAAAGCAAGAAATCGATCTTATGCGGGAATCTGGAAAGGTGACGGGATACATACTAAGAGCTCTAAATGACCTTATTAAACCCGGGATTTCCACCCAAGATGTAGATGATTTTATTGAAGAGACTATTCTTTCTCACAATATGATCCCCGCATTTAAAGGATATGGTGGTTTCCCAGCCAGTGCTTGTGTTTCCGTCAATGAGGAAGTGGTTCATGGAATTCCTTCCAAAGACCGATTTCTCATGGAAGGTGATATTGTAAGTGTAGATGTTGGTTGTATTTATCAAGGTTACTATAGCGATGCGGCCAGAACATATGGTGTGGGGGACATTAGTCCCAAGGCTGCCAACCTTATAAAGGTCACGGAAGCTAGTTTTTATGAAGGCCTAAAATTCTGCAAACCAGGCCAACGTTTGGGAGATATCTCCCACGAGATTCAGAAAAAGGCAGAAGAAGAAGGGTATTCAGTAATCAGAGATTTTGTAGGCCATGGTATTGGCAGAGAATTGCACGAAGAACCGCAAATTCCCAACTATGGAGAGGCTGGAAGAGGTCCAAGGCTTGAATCAGGAATGGTATTTGCCATTGAACCGATGATTGCTGAGGGTGATTACCAAGTAGAAGTTCTTCTAAATAATTGGACGGTGGTTACCTTGGATGGAAAGCTTTCCGCCCACTATGAAAATACAGTTGTCATAACGGATGGTGAGCCCGAATTGCTTACTTGTTAAGAGAAGAGGTGGATGAAACTATGTCAAAAAAAGATGTCATCGAAACCATGGGTACAGTTGTGGATGCCCAACCTAATGCAATGTTTATAGTTAAGTTAGAGAATGGTCATGAAGTACTAGCACATATATCAGGGAAAATTCGAATGAACTTTATTAGGATTCTGCCAGGGGACAAAGTTAAAGTAGAACTTTCACCCTATGATCTTACTAGAGGCAGAATTACGTGGCGAGACAAATAGGAGGGGTTAAAATGAAAGTTAGATCTTCAGTAAAACCTATCTGCGAAAAGTGCAAAATCATCAAGAGAGATGGAAAGGTTATGGTTATCTGCCCTAACCCTAAGCACAAGCAGACTCAAGGTTAAAAAAGTACGTTATTATTTAAGAAACATCCCGTTTATATTATGCCCCGAGAATTATATCTATCGGAGTTGCGTGACGGAAGATGGGAACAGGAGGAAAAGATGGCTCGAATAGCCGGTGTCGATTTACCAAGAGACAAAAAAGTTGGAATCGGACTGACCTACATTTATGGAATTGGAAGGCCTACAGCCTTAGCGATTCTTGAGAAAGCAGGCGTTAGCCCTGATACCAGGGTTAAGGATCTTTCTGAGGATGAAGCGGGTGCTATCCGAAAAGTAATTGATTCGGACTACGCTGTAGAGGGAGACCTTCGAAGAGAAAGTTCTCTTAATATCAAGCGATTAATGGAAATTGGTTGCTACCGAGGCATTCGCCACAGAAGGGGATTGCCAGTAAGAGGTCAGAAAACAAAAACAAATGCAAGAACTCGTAAGGGTCCTAAGAAAACTGTGGGCCGAAAGAAAAAAGGAATTTAGAGAGGAGGTAGGTTATAATGGCAAAACAAGTAATTAAGAAACAGACAGGAAGAAAGAAAAAAAGAGAACGCAAAAATATTGATAAAGGCCAAGCGCATATCCAATCTACCTTTAACAATACCCTTGTAACTCTTACTGACTTAAGCGGCAACGCCTTGTCATGGTCAAGTGCTGGATCTTTGGGTTTTAAAGGCTCGAGAAAATCCACACCTTTTGCGGCTCAAATGGCTGCTGAAGAAGCGGCTAAAGCTGCTATGGAGCATGGCTTGAAGACAGTTGAGGTATACGTTAAGGGGCCAGGATCTGGACGTGAAGCAGCAATTAGAGCACTTCAAACGGCAGGCTTGGATATTACACTCATTAAGGATATCACACCAATTCCGCATAACGGTTGTAGACCGCCAAAGCGTAGAAGAGTATAGTAGAGGGGAGGAGTAATTGAATGGCAAGATATGTAGATGCTAACTGCAGATTATGCAGAAGAGAAGGTCAAAAGCTTTTCTTAAAGGGCGAACGTTGCTACAGTACTAAATGTGCTATGGAGAAAAGAAATTACGCTCCCGGCCAACATGGCCAGAGTCGGAAAAAAGTTTCCGAGTACGGTACTCAGTTAAGAGAAAAGCAAAAGACAAAAAGATTTTATGGCTTACAAGAAACTCAATTTAGAAACCTTTTTGAAAAGGCCGTAAAGAAAAAAGGAATTACTGGTGAAAACCTATTAATTTTATTGGAAACCAGACTAGACAATGTTGTATTCAGATTAGGTTTCGGTTCTTCTCGTAAGGAAGCCAGACAGCTGGTTACCCACGGACACTTTTTAGTAAATGGAAAGAAAGTAGATATTCCTTCCTATACAGTTTCTGCTGGTGATGTAATAAAGGTTAAAGAGAAGAGTACTGCTTCACCTAAGTTCAAAGAAATCAAGGAGATGACAATATCAGTTCCATCTTGGATGACTGTGGACACAGAGAAGCTAGAAGGTAAAGTTATAGCTTTACCAACAAGAGAAGAGATTGACACACCAGTTTCAGAATACCTTATCGTCGAATTGTATTCTAAGTAATATAGCAATTAGTATGATGGCGATATTGCTAAGAAAAGGAGGGTTTTTGAATGATAGAAATCGAAAAACCAACGATTGAATGTATCTATTCTGATGAGGATGCGAATTACGGAAAGTTTGTTGTTGAACCTTTGGAAAGAGGATATGGAACAACTTTAGGGAATAGTTTGAGAAGGATTCTTCTCAGCTCTCTTCCTGGCGCCGCAGTAACATCGGTAAAAATCGACGGTATTCTTCATGAATTTTCCACCATACCTGGTGTTAAAGAAGACGTGACGGAGATTATATTAAACTTAAAAAAATTGGCTGTAAGGTTAGATGGCTTTAACGGAGAGAATACAAAACGCTTGATTATCAACGCAGTAGGGCCTAAAGAGGTTACTGCTGCTGATATTGAAGGAGATTCTGGAGCAGAGATATTTAACAAGGACCTACACATTGCAACTTTGGAAGAAAATGCCACACTGGTAATGGAGATTAATCTTTCTAGAGGAAGAGGCTATGTATCTGCCGAACAAAATAAGACCGAAGGCATGCCAATCGCAGTAATCCCTGTAGATTCCATTTTCACCCCTGTTGTTAAGGTAAACTTCAACGTAGAAGACACTAGAGTAGGTCATATTACAGACTACGACAAGCTAATCCTAGAAATATGGACTGATGGATCAATGCCTCCAAACGAAGGTGTATCCATTGGTGCTAAAATCATGCAGGAACATCTAAATCTCTTTATCGAGCTGAATGATGCTGCGGAGAGTATGGAAATCATGATTGAGAAGGAAGAAGATCAGAAGGGTAAAGCTTTAGAAATGACCATTGAAGATTTAGAACTTTCAGTTCGATCCTTCAACTGCCTGAAAAGAGCAGCAATTAATACAGTAGAAGAATTAACACATAAAACCGAAGAGGATATGATGAAGGTTCGTAACCTGGGCAAAAAATCTTTGGATGAGGTCAAATTCAAACTTGATGAACTGGGTCTTGGCTTAAAGCCAAGTGACGAATAAATAGAAAGGAGTAGTGGCGATGCCAGGATATAGAAAACTGGGAAGACCTAGCGCTCATAGAAAGGCCATGCTGCGAAATCTCGTTACGGATCTTTTAAGAGAAGAACGGATTTCCACCACGGTTACCAGAGCAAAGGAAACCCGAAGACAGGCAGAAAAAATGATAACCCTTGCCAAGCGAGGAGATTTACATGCCAGACGCAAGGTAATGAGTTACGTTTATGACGAAACTGTAGTCAAAAAATTATTTGACGAGATAGCCCCCAAGTATGCTGAACGTAATGGAGGGTACACAAGAATTTTGAAGCTAGGACCTCGGCAAGGAGATACTGCCGAAATGGCCTTTTTAGAATTAGTGTAATGGATATAAAGGGGTACTTCTGAATATTTAATTTTGGAAGTACCCTTTTGCACATTTTCTAGGAAATGAGGTGTTAAATTGGATAATAAAATGGACTTTACTACTATAAAAGAGCGGACAGGATTAAATGGCGAAGAATTTTTACAACTTCTCCTAGATTCTATTCCTGTGGAGATTTTTGTAAAAGGCCTTGATGGAGTATACCTTTATGCCAATGAAATACAGTGCAAGAATGATGAATTGGAAAGATCAGAAGTCTTAGGCAAAAGAGACGAAGATCTGTTTAGTGAAGAACTCTACCCAATTTACAGTGAAACTGACAGAGAAGTTTTGAAGCATGGTAAAGAGATGTCCTTTACCAGCGATTCCGTTCTAACAAAGAACCTCAAGACATTTAAAGCCCCTTTTAAGAAACAAGATGGTACAGTCATAGGAATAGCTGGTTACTCCTATGATGCAACTGATGTTATATATAAAATCAAAGAGCTAGAAAAGAAATTGGGCAGGTATGAAGGGGTCTTTAATGCCTCTCCCATTGGCATAGCTATATATAATACACTTTCTGGCCGGGCCCTAGAAATTAATGGCGCCTTTAATGAAATAACTGGAAGAAGCACTGAAGAACTAATGACCCTACCCTGGGAATCATACTCCCATGGTGCAGAAATTCAAGAGAACCTCCACTACCTGGAACTTATGATAGAGGGTAAAATAGATGGTTTCAATATGGAGAAGAGATTTATAAGACCAGATACTAGCATCGTTTGGGTTGATATGACTATTAAAAAGTATAAAGATGAAATTAACCGGGATGCACATATTGTAATGATTATTGACATTACAGCCAGGAAAGAGGCAGAAAAAAAGGCCAAGTTTTACTACGATCACGATCTTCTAACGGGCTTATATAACAGGAAATCTGGGGATGAAAAACTTTTGGAGTTAGACAAGCCAGAATACTGGCCCTTATCTATAATTGTAGCCGATGCTAACGGTTTGAAAGTTACCAACGATGCTTTTGGGCATCTTGAGGGTGATCGATTGATAAAGAGGCTGGCGAATATATTCTTGACCTTCATAGGGGAGGGAAACTATGTGGTAAGGACTGGGGGAGATGAATTTATGGCTATACTTCCCAACACATCAGGGAACGAAGCCTTGGAAATAATCAAGAAAATCGATGAGAGCTTTGAAGAAAACTATGATGATGGCTTTCTATTATCAATGGCCATTGGCTGTGCTACAAAGTCCTCATCAGAAGATAGTATAGACCTAGTTTATCAAACTGCAGAAGCGCGTATGTACCATAATAAGATACAAAATAGCAATGCTCATAAAATCAAAATTATTGAAAACTTGCAGCAGCAACTGGAAAAGCAAAATCCAAACATAAGAGATCATTGTATAAGGGTAAAAAAATATGCAATGGCCCTTGGTGAAATGGTAGGCCTTAGTGAAGAAGCACAACTAGAACTTGGTATGGCTGCCTATTATCATGATATAGGTAAAGTAGGTTTGGACCAAAGTATTATAGACAAAAAGGAAGCCCTAAACCAAAGAGATTGGGTAAGTGTTATGAAGCATCCTGAAGTAGGCTACCAAATACTAAAGAGTGTTACAGACTATGCTAGGATAGCAGAATATGTACTATTTCATCACGAAAGAGTGGATGGTGTTGGATATCCAACATCATCAAAGGCGAAAGAGATTCCCTTGCAAGCAAGAATTTTAGCCCTAGCTGAAGCCTATTCAGATATGACAATGGATAGGACCTATAGGAAAAAATTAACCAAGGAAGAAGCAATTAGAGAAATTAGAAACAGTTCTGGGACCCAGTTTGATGATAATCTAGTAGAGATTTTCATCAATAAAATTCTCCTAGATGATGATGAAATTTAATATTTATAAATTAATTTTTGAGGCAAACCTTTATAATAAATGGACGGGCTATTTATGGAAAATATTATTGAATTACAGGATTTGATTTTCGTATATGGGCAAGAAGAAGGCACCATAATATCTAAAAGAGCTGTAGATAATGTGACCTTATCTATTAAGAAGGGCAGTTTTTCTGCCATTATTGGTAGAAACGGTTCTGGTAAATCTACATTAGCAAAAAACATCAATGCATTACTTTTACCATCCAGCGGAAGGGTATACGTAAAAGGCATGGACACTCGTGATGAAGCATTAATTTGGGATATAAGGCAGAGCGCTGGAATGGTGTTTCAAAACCCAGACAATCAACTTGTCTCTTCTATTGTGGAGGATGATGTGGCTTTTGGTCCAGAAAACCTGGGAATAGATCCAATAGAAATTCGACAAAGGGTGGATGAAGCTCTTGCTGCAGTAGATATGCTTGATGCTAAAAAGAAGGGACCTCACCTATTGTCAGGAGGCCAGAAGCAAAGAATCGCTATTGCTGGTGTTGTGGCTATGCGGCCTGATTGTATAATTTTCGACGAGTCTACAGCTATGCTTGATCCCAAGGGAAGGCAAGAAGTCCTTAGAATTATCAAGAAATTAAATCAGGAAGGAATTACTGTGGTTTTGATTACCCACTTCATGGATGAAGCTGCAAAGGCTGACTATATATTTGTAATGGATCAAGGGAAAGTTGTAATGGAAGGGAATCCAAAAGATATTTTTGTAAGAGCCAAAGAGCTACGCCAACTTTCTTTGGATGTTCCATTGGTTGTGGAAATATCAGAATCACTAAGAAGCCGGGGAATTAATATCCCCGAAAATATAATTACAATTGAAGAGATGGTGGATTTCATATGTCAATCGAATTAAAGGGTGTAACTTATATATTTAGTGAGGGATTACCCCATGAACAAGTAGCTGTAAAAGATGTCAGCTTTTTTATTGAGGACAACACCTTTGTTGGAATAATTGGGCATACAGGCTCAGGCAAATCCACACTGGTACAACACCTAAATGGACTTCTCAAGCCAAATTCTGGAACTATTCTCATTGATGGAAAAGACATTACCCAAAAGGGTGTTTCTATGAAGGAAATACGGAGGAATATTGGTCTTGTATTCCAGTACCCTGAATACCAGCTTTTTGAAGAAACCGTCTGGAAGGATGTAGCCTTTGGCCCTAGAAACTTGGACTTAGAGGAAGAAGAGGTGGCACTTAGGGTTAGTGAAGCTTTGAGTTTTGTAGGCCTGGACGAAGAGGAAGTGGGCCAGGTTTCTCCTTTCGAATTATCGGGAGGACAGAAACGCCGTGCAGCTATTGCTGGGGTTTTAGCTATGCGTCCCAAGGTCCTGATTCTTGATGAACCTACTGCTGGCTTGGATCCAAAAGGTCACAAGGATATACTAGAAATGATATGCAAGATACACACAAATACCCAGGGGATAATAATACTGGTATCACACAATATGGAAGATATCGTGGTCCACTCAGATAAGGTTCTTGTTATGGAAGAAGGAAGACTTGTTATGGAAGGAACACCTAGTGAGGTTTTTTCCCAAGAAGAAGCTCTGTATTCAATGGGTCTTGATTTACCACCCGCAGCCCAGTTGATTAGAAAAATGAAAGACAAGGGAATCAAGATCCAAGGTTCCCCACTAACAAAAGAAGAGGTTACTGACTTAATATATGGGGTGCTCAAGCAATGATACGAGATATAACACTAGGCCAATACTTCCCAGAGGAATCCCCAATACACAAACTAGACCCCCGGGTTAAAATTATTATGGCCCTTGTCTTTATAGTGGCCCTATTTTTAGTTAAAGACTTTATAGGCTTTGCAATTGCTGCCACTAGTATGGCTATTGTTATAGCCCTATCCAAGGTCCCTTTTGGATTTCTTGTTAGAGGGCTAAAGCCTATTTTAATAATTATTATATTCACATTTACTGTGAATATGTTTATGATTGGTGGAGAGGTTCTTTGGAAATGGGGGTTCCTCCATATTACCAGAGAAGGCCTGAATACAGCTGTATTCATGGCCATTCGACTGATTTTGCTTATAATGGGTTCATCACTGCTAACTCTTACCACAAAACCCATCAATTTGACTGACGGAATAGAGAGCCTATTGAAACCCTTACGGATATTTAAAGTTCCTGCCCATGAGTTGGCAATGATGATGACAATTGCCCTTAGATTTATACCCACCCTTCTTGAGGAAACGGATAAAATAATGAAAGCCCAGATGGCTAGGGGGGCAGATTTTGAAAGCGGTAATATATTAAATCGGGCAAAGAGCTTAATACCTCTTCTAGTCCCACTTTTTATTAGTGCATTTCGAATTGCCCAAGATTTGGCTTTAGCAATGGAAGCTCGTTGTTATCGGGGAGGAGATAATCGAACTCGTATGAATGCAATAAAAATCGGACTAAGAGACGGATTTGCACTCTTCTTATTATTTTTATTTGTGGCTGTAATTATTGCGGAACCTTATATTATTGGACAAATAATATGAAAACTAAACCATTAATCCAAGGGGCGGTAATAGCATCAATATATGTGGTGCTAACATTTATCTTTGCCCCCATAAGTTACGGTGTAATGCAGGTTAGAATATCAGAAGCCCTAACAATCCTCCCCTTCTTTACTCCAGTAGCAATACCAGGGCTTTTTATCGGGTGTTTGGTAGCAAACATTTTGGGCCCCTATGGCCTAATAGATATGGTATTTGGAAGCCTTGCTACCCTTCTTAGTGCTTACTTATCCTATGGTCTAAGGAAGAATTCAGCCTTGGTTCCTCTTCCACCAGTAATTGTAAACGGCATAGTAATAGGGGGGCTTTTGCATTTTGGATATGGTGTGCCAGTTTCTTTAATTGGGTGCATACTCTGGGTTTCTCTTGGACAAGGGATTTCATGTTACGGCTTAGGCTATCCATTATTAAATATACTTAGGAGATACGAAAAGATTTTTTCCTAAAGAATCTTTCGCAAAAGAATAATGAGACAAAGAAAAGCAAAAAATATTGAAGATAAATTGAATAATTACCAAGGCCTTGTGATCAAAGCCCCAGAAAAGCAAAAATCTTCCTGGTCGGGAACTTTTTCTGAAGAAAAGCCAATTTATATAGAGATTGGTTGTGGTAAAGGGAAATTTATCAGCTCTCTTTCTTTTTTTTATCCAGAAAGAAACTTTCTGGGGATAGAAGGCAATCAAACAGTAGCCTTAGGAGCCTTAAAAAAGCTTCAAAGCCTTGAAGGGAATAATGTAAAAATAGTCCCTGAATTTCTTCGAAACCCAGAGGATTGGTTTGATGAAGGAGAGGTGTCTGGAATCTACCTAAATTTCAGCGACCCCTGGCCAAAAGAGAGACATCTCAAAAGAAGATTGACCTCAGAACAATATCTGGATGGATATCAACGAATTCTCAAAGCTAGGGGAATAATTGAAATTAAAACAGACAACAATATACTTTTTGAATTCACCTTACAAGAAGTAAATAGGAAGAATTTTGAAATCATGGACTTAAGTAGAGATTTGCATAAAAGCGAATTAGCTGCCAAAAGATTTACCACAGAATACGAAGAGAATTTTTCAAACAAAGGACTAGCAATTAATTATCTAAAGGTAAGGGTGTAAAGTCCAAGAAGAATTTTCTAATCTTAGTCCCACATTCCATGGTTCTGCAGAAGATTTACTTTTATAAAAGGATAGAGAATGGTATAATTACTTTCATTCTCGTGAAGTAAAAGAAAGGGGAAATTGTTATGGGAGAATATATATTAGCAGAAGCCAATGGGAGAGTGATTCCCCCCAGAGATGTTATTTTCGGAATCTCCGGGATGGCCAAAGAAATGGCGGAAAAAGTAGGGAAAGATAAAGTTATAAATGGGACAGTGGGTTCTCTGTTAGATGATGAGGGCAATTTAATGATCCTATCTTCGGTGGTGGAGGTTTTGAAAACTTTAGAGCCCCAAGATTTCGCGGATTATGCCCCAATAGGAGGTCTTCCCACGTATCAAAAAGCTGTTATAAAGGAAGTGTTTGGGAATTTTATTCCCAAAGGTTATACCAGGGCTGTTGCTACCCCTGGGGGCAGTGGTGCAATTAGAAACACCATTGTAAATTACTCCAAAGTTGGGGACAAGGTACTGACCTCAGATTGGTTTTGGGGACCATACCATACTATTGCCCAGGAGCATGGGAGAGCCATTACAACATTTACCCTATTTGATGATAAGGGCAGTTTTAATATAGCCTCATTTGAGGAAAAGGTTGGAGAATTGGCTGCAGCCCAAGGCAAGCTGGTAATTCTGGTGAATTCACCAGCCCATAATCCAACAGGATATACCATTACACCCCGTGAGTGGGATTCAATAATTGAGGTTTTAGATAAAGAGGCAAAAGCAGGACACGTAATTACTATATTTGTTGATGTGGCATATATTGACTATGCAGGAGACCCTCTAGAAGAAAGAAAGTTCTTGCAAAAACTAGACGGCCTAAACGAAAACATCCTAACAGTTATTGGATATAGCATGTCTAAGGGCTATACTCTCTATGGGATGAGAGGGGGAGCAATGGTATGCCTAAGCTCTAAGGAAGAAATTGCTGATGAATTCAAGAAAGTATGTGAGCAATCATGCCGTGGCACCTGGTCCAACGGGACCCGAGCGGCCCAGGCTCTTTTAAGCAAAGTCCATGAAGAACCCGAATTGCTCCGAAAGATAGAAATAGAAAGAGAAGGCTTTAGAAATACACTGCTTGCCCGAGGCAGAGCTTTTGAAGAAGCAGCTAAGGCTTGTGGCATTCCCATGGTTCCCTACGACGGAGGCTTTTTTGTTTCTTTACCAATGGATAAGCCAGGGCAAGTTGTGGATGAACTAATGAAAGAAGGTATATTCCTAGTTCCTTTAGCAAAAGGAATAAGGGTTGCGGTTTCTGCGGTTCCTCTGGAAAAACTCCCTGGCATACCTGAAAAGATAAAAGCGGCGGTAGATAGGTTAAGCGCCGAGAAATAATAAGACTAACCAAAGTAAGTGGGCCCCTTAATTAAGGGGCCCATTGTATTTTAATTTCACCCAGATGAGGACAAGCAGGCTATGGCTGTTTTTGTTTTTATACACAACAATAATACTTTTATGATAATTAGTTTGTGGAAATCTCACAAATTCACCTATTTTTTATTGACATATAAGCTTTCATGTGCTAAAGTATCAAAATAAAGTTTATTGAAACAGATTATTAGATTAATAAGAGATAGGTAATAGATCTTACTTATGAGGAGTAGAACTATGATAGATTGTAGGTTTTCAAAATTTATAAGAGCCAGACACCCCTTGTCTGCTTTATGATGTTTTCGTCATGAGCAGGCTGTATTAGGCCAGCTCATTAGGTGTTTGATGGAAGTTCAGCAATCGTCTTTTGGGTATTTAACAGAAGACGATTTTTATTGGACTAACTGGGAAAAGCTGAATAGTAAACTTCACATGATGAAAGTGAAATAAAGCTATTTGTAATATACTGAGACACTACAAAAGGAGAAAATATCCTATGAAAAAATACAGGATCTTTATCGATGGTTCTAATGGAACCACTGGGTTGGAAATTCGCAAGCGTTTGTTGAACCGAGATGACATTGATTTAATAAATTTGCAGGAAGAGGAAAGAAAAGATTTATTTGCAAGAAAAGACCTGGTGGTAAATTCTGATTTATCTATATTATGCTTACCAGAGGAAGCATCTCGAGAATTGGTTATTGAAGTAAAGGGTCAAGGCCGAATATTGGATGCCTCTAGTGGTCACCGTACAAACCCCAATTGGGTTTACGGTTTGCCAGAGTTAGTATCAGGCCAAAGGCAGAAGATAGGATCTAGCTCAAGAGTCTGTATTCCTGGTTGTCATGCCAGCGGATTCATTCTAATGGTTAGACCCTTAATAGAAAAACAAGTTTTAAATCCTCAAAATATCCTTAGCTGCTTTTCCTTAACTGGCTATAGCGGTGGTGGGAAATCCATGATAAAAGATTATGAAGAAATGAAGGACTCATCCTTAGAGAGCCCTGGACTATATGGACTAGACCAAAACCATAAACATTTGCCAGAAATGAGAATAATGGCAAAGCTGGAGAACTCCCCAGTATTCATACCAATAGTAGCAAATTATTATCGAGGAATGGTGGTAACATTGCCCTTACAAGCCAAACTAGGTAATGGGGACTTAAGTAAGGAAGAACTGCTGAATACTTACAAAGAATATTATAAGGATGAGCCCCTAATAGAAATCAAAGAATGTGAAAAATTCAATATCTATGGCAACGAAAAAGCTGGCAAAGACGGCCTATGCATTTATGTTTATGGGTCTCAAGACAATCCACTTGTGTCTGCAGTATTTGATAATTTAGGAAAGGGGGCTTCAGGTGCTGGAGTACAGTGTATGAATTTGATGCTGGGGATAAAAGAAATGACAGGTCTTTTTATAGAGTAGAAATCATTTGCTATATGAGGGAATTTTTTTAGTAGAATGGGAAAAGCGGTTTAATTTATAATAATTTTTAAGTAAAAAAACGGCCTAGCAAATTAGGCAATCGTTTCCTGAGTAGCCCACAAGAATTATGTGAAATAAGCCATTGGGGAACAAGGACTATAGGGGGATTTTAGCTGGTAGAAGAATTATAGGCATAAAGGGATACAAAAATCTGAAAGCAGATTATGGAGATAATCGAAAGGAAAAGGGGATATGGGTCAAGACATATTAATAGAAGATTCCAAAATAAGGTTTATAGAAAATGGGGTTTGTGCGCCAAGGGGCTTTAAGGCAAGTGGCATTGCAACTGGTATTAAATCTAATAAGAATAAAAGGGACATGTCACTTATTTTTAGTGAGCAACTAGCTTTGGGCGTGGCCCTCTATACTAAAAACCTAGTAAAGGGAGCCCCCTTAATAGTTACCGCAGACCATCTAGATAATGGCCTTTGCCAAGCTATTTTATGTAACAGTGGTAATGCAAACACCTCTACAAAAGATGGTGTAGAGGTGGCAGATAAGTCTTGCCAACTTTTAGGAAAGGCTCTAGGGATCTCACCCAGAGATATAGTAGTTGCATCTACTGGGGTTATTGGTGTTCCACTTTCTATTACGCCCTTTGAGAAGGGGATACCTCATCTTGTTGAAACTCTTTCGAAAGAGGGGGGACAAGTGGCGGCTCAAGGGATATTGACAACAGACACTAGGACCAAAGAGATAGCCCTAGAATTTAAAATAGGGGAGAAAACCTGCAAAATAGGTGGGATGGCAAAGGGCAGCGGGATGATTCACCCTAATATGGCAACAATGCTGTGCTTCATAACCACTGATGTCAAAATTAGCTTAGACATGATGAAGAAAGCCCTGAAGTCAGCTATAGACTTGTCCTTCCACCAGATATCTGTGGATGGAGACACTTCGACAAATGACATGGTTGTGTTAATTGCAAATGGCATGGCTGAAAACCCAGAGATTGGTGGTGAAGGAGAAGATTACGATGTCTTTGTCAAAGCCCTGAATCAAGTTTCAGTTAAATTAGCCCAAGATATTGCCTGGGATGGAGAAGGGGCTAGTAAAGGGATAACTTGTTCTGTGGAAGGGTCAGAGACTAGTGAGTTAGCAAGGAGGCTAGCTAAGGCCGTTATTCAATCAAGCTTAGTAAAAGCTGCTATTTTTGGAGCCGATGCTAATTGGGGAAGGGTTCTTTGTGCACTAGGTTCCGTAGAGGAGGCCAAGGGCTTGGAAGGTGCAGACATATGGTTCGCATCTGAAAAAGCCAGGATAATGGTCTGTGAGGAGGGATGTTCAAAGATCTTTGACGAGGCAACTGCAAAGATGATACTAGAAGAACCACAGGTCACAATCGAAGTAAAACTTGATGTGGGAAAAGAAAGCGGCTTAGCTTGGGGTTGCGACTTAACTTATGATTATGTGAAAATTAATGGGGACTATAGGACTTAGTTAAGTAGCAATCATAGGAGTTCTTACGAGTACAGATTAAAATATGCCTATGAATACTAGCTTAAATATGCCTATTAACATAGGACAAAGGGGGATAAATAATTGTTACATCATAAAAAAATCGTAGATACAAATGCAGAAATTCTGGCTGAAGCCCTTCCCTATATTCAAAAATACTATGGCAAAACAATAGTTGTGAAGTATGGTGGGAATGCTATGCTAACAGATGAGTTAGAAGAATCGGTAATCAGAGACATCATATTGCTTAATGCAGTTGGGATTAAGGTTGTTTTAGTTCACGGCGGTGGGATTGAAATTTCAAAGGTACTGGACAAGCTAAAGAAAAAAACTAAGTTCATAAATGGTATCAGATGCACAGACCAAGAAACCCTTGATATAGTAGAAATGGTTCTCTGTGGTAAAGTCAACAAGGGCTTGGTGGCTTTGATACATAAAAATAAGGGGAAGGCAGTTGGCCTTTGTGGCTGTGACGGTGGAATGATTCAAGCAGAAAAGCAAAAACACAATGAGGAATTGGGTTTTGTAGGTGATATTGTGAGAATAAATACTGACATTATACAAGCTAGCCTAAGAGACAACTACATACCAGTAATAGCAGGTATGGGAGTAGACCAAGAGGGCCAAAGCTACAATATTAATGGGGACACGGCCGCCGCCGCCATAGCAGGTGCCTTAAATGCAGAAAGGCTTATCTATATGTCCAACACCAGGGGGGTTCTTAGGACAAAGGACGAAAGCAGTTTGATAGAATTAATCGCTTTAGAAGAAATTCCCGACCTGATACAGTCTGGGACGATATATGGTGGCATGATTCCCAAAATATCTAGTTGTGTATATGGAATGAAAAATGGAGTGGCAAGTGCGGTTATAATTGATGGGAGACTACGCCATTCTATACTTATGGAACTTTTCTCTGACAAAGGCGTAGGAACGATGTTGTCAAAAGGGGAAGACAAGGTGGATAATCAAGAAAGGACTAACCATGATGCATAATATCAAGGAAGTGGAAAACATACGCACTAGCCAAGAAAAGGATAGGGAATATGTGGCCAACACCTACCAAAGATTTGATCTATGTCTAGTTAGGGGAAAGAATGCTACGGTGATAAGTGATGAGGGCAAAGAGTATATAGACTTCACTTCGGGAATTGGTGTAAATAGTCTAGGTTTTTGTGATGAATTGTGGATTAAAGCTATAAGTGACCAACTTGGAAAGATGCAACATTGCTCCAATCTTTATTATAGTAATCCTTCTTCGGATTTAGCCCAAGAACTAGTAAGGCGAAGTGGGTTGAAGAAAGTTATTTTCCTTAATTCTGGAGCCGAGGCAAATGAGTGTGCAATTAAGATTGGTCGAAAATATGGAAACAAATCAGGAGGCCGTAATGAAATCATAACATTAGAAGGATCCTTTCATGGACGAACTATGGCTGCACTAACAGCAACAGGGCAAGCCGCTTACCATAAGAATTTCCAACCCTTTCTAGAAGGCTTTTATTACGGGTCCCTTGATATTGAACATATAAAATCATTGATAAGTGATAAGACCTGTGGGATTCTAATAGAGCTTATTCAAGGGGAAGGTGGGGTAAGAGTTTTACCCAAAAGTTTTGTTAAAGAGTTGGAGAGGCTTTGCCTATATCACGACCTCATCTTTATGGTTGATGAGGTACAGACTGGTATTGGTAGAACAGGGACTTTTTTTGCCTACCAAGGATATGAGTGTCAGCCTGACATAGTAACATTCGCAAAGGGAATTGGTGGCGGTTTACCCTTGGGTGGGGTCTTGTTAGGAGAAAAGGTCAAGGACGTTTTGGAACCTGGTGACCACGGTTCAACCTTTGGAGCTAATCCTGTAGTATGCCAAGGAGCTTTGGCTGTATTGGATCGTTTAACCCCAGAGTTTTTAAAACAAGTGGTGGATAAAGGTGAAAGTATTATTAAAGGCCTAGCTGCCATGACCTCTGTTAAGAATCTTGACGGGAGTGGTCTAATGATTGGTTTTCAAGTTGAGGGCAAAGAAGCAAAGGATATTGTGAAACTGTCTTTAGCGCAAGGTTTGATGGTTCTTACTGCCAATGATAAAGTGAGGCTTTTGCCTCCTCTTACCATCTCAATGGATGAAATCAGAAAAGGCCTTGATATTTTAAAAATAGTTATTGGATGAAAAAGCTATTGATGGTATAATGAACAAGTCGTCTAGACAGGCATAAGGTCTTCCTAGACTTTTTAGGCGGGTGTAGTTCAATGGCAGAATGTGGCCTTCCCAAGGCTAAGGTGGGAGTTCGATTCTCCTCACCCGCTCCAACTCAAAAAAGCTGGCTCCTAGAGCCTCTTTTTTTGTCGATTTATTATTATAAAAACCTTTGTATTCCTTATGATTTAGGGGTTTGTGGAGATTGTTAAATATTTATAAATGTACTTGGCAAATCCACTTTACACAAGGTCATATGCTATGTTATAATTTTGATTAACAAGCTAGATATAAATTAATAAGGACTTTTTATTGTTTATATTTCTAATTATAGGAGGTTTATCTATGGGTACTGAAAATTTAAATCCACTTGTAAGTGCACAAGCCCAAGTAAAGCATGCATGCGAAGCGCTAAAGCTAGGACCAGAAGTTTATGAGCTACTTAAAGAGCCAAAAAGAATCATAGAAGTATCAATTCCAGTTAGAATGGATGATGGAACTTTGAAATCATTCAAAGGATATAGAGCATTACATAATGATGCTATAGGGCCTGGTAAAGGTGGAATTAGATTACACCCTGGGGTTAACCCAGATGAAGTAAAAGCATTGTCTATTTGGATGACATTTAAGTGCGGAGTAATGGGAGTTCCTTATGGTGGTGGAAAGGGCGGAATCACAGTAGATCCCCTAACATTATCCCAAGGAGAGCTTGAAAGATTATCCAGAGGTTTTATCCAAGGTCTTTATAAATATCTTGGCGAAAAAATTGATATCCCCGCGCCTGATGTTGGTAGTAATGGACAAGTAATGGCTTGGATGGTAGATGAGTATATAAAGCTAACTGGAGAAAACCACATGGGAGTACTTACTGGAAAACCTGTTTCCTGGGGTGGATCTCAAGGCCGAAACGAAGCTACGGGCTTCGGAGTTAGTGTAATAACAAGAGAAGCTGCTGCAAAAGTCGGTATAAATATGAAAAAGGCCAATGTAGCAATCCAAGGCTTCGGGAACGTTGGACGATATACAGTTAAAAACATAGAGCGTCAAGGCGCTAATATTGTTGCAATAGGTGAGTGGGCGCCAAAAGTTGGTACATTTGCTATTTACAATGAGAATGGTCTTGACTTCCAAGATATGGCAGACTATGTGGATCAGAACAAGAGCTTAGTAGGATACCCCAAAGGTAAGCAAATTACATTGGAAGAGTTTTGGGCATTAGATGTTGACATTATGGTCCCAGCAGCTCTTGAAAATGCAATTCAAGAAAAAGAAGCTAAATTGATTAAAGCTAAACTAGTTACTGAAGCTGCTAATGGACCTATCACAGCAGAAGCAGACGCAATATTCAAAGAAAAGGGAATAGTAGTTACTCCAGATATACTTTCAAATGCTGGTGGTGTTACAGTTTCATACTTTGAGTGGGTACAAAATAGATACGGATATTATTGGTCAGAAAAAGAAGTAGAAGACAAGCAAGAAATTAAAATGGTTGATGCTTTCAATGATATTTGGGACTTAAGCCAAGAATATAAGGTAACCTTAAGAGAAGCCGCTTATATGATTTCAGTTAAAAAAGTTGCAGATGTTATGAAACAAAGAGGCTGGTACTAAGATTAAAAACACATATTAAAAACAAAAGACAAGTCTAGGCTTGTCTTTTGTCTTGTCCCTTCACCAGGTCAAGTTATAAGGGGCTTGTTATAATAAAAAAACAGCAGCCCAAACTAGCAGTTAAATACAGCAGCCCAAATTAAAAGAAAATCAGTAAGAGAAATCGATTGTTTGCTATAAACATAGCAGGTAGGTGGGTGATTAGATGAAATCAAGGACTTATGTAAAATGCAAAATAGGATATTGGGAACTAGTGGAAGAGAATGGGAAAATCACTGCCCTGGATTTTATTGGTGAATTAGCAGAAGACGAAAAAGAGATGACCACAAACACTAACCCTATTTTGGATAAAGGGAAGAAACAATTAGAAGAGTATTTTAATGGACGAAGACAAGAATTCTCCTTACCTATCCACTTAGAAGGAACAGCTTTCCAAAAAAGAGTGTGGCAAGCTCTTCAAGAAATTCCTTATGGTACAACAAAATCCTACCAAGAGGTGGCCGAAAATGTTGGCAACAAAAATTCAGTTCGTGCAGTAGGGGGGGCTAATAACCGCAACCCAATTTCTATTATTGTTCCTTGTCATCGTGTTATTGGCAAGGATGGCACTTTAGTTGGATATGGTGGTGGGCTGGATGTAAAGGCATTTTTACTCAAGTTAGAGGCCACAAGATAATGATTTTTGTATACACGGCATAATCTTGTTGTATGGCATACATTGGCTAAAACAATTTTGCTCACTTTACACCATATACGTATTTAAGCTTGAATATTCATCACTTGAGTGAGATAATAGTTAAGGCTGGATGTGCAGCTTTGATTTAATAAATTTTATTTCCAAGACGCAAGTCGTTGTAAAAAATATGAGGAGGCCCTAATATGGAAAAATGTAGTGTCAAAAGAATGACCCAACTTATTAACACTTTTTCGCAGTTCGGAGCAACAGGGAATGGTGGTATTACTCGTTATTCACTATCTCCGGAAGCCACAATGGCTAGAGATGAATTTAAGAAGAGAATGGAAGCAATTGGAGCTGTAATCGAAGTTGATGATTTGGCAAATGTATATGCCACTATACCAGGTTCTGATCCTAACGCAAAAAGAATTGTAATGGCATCTCACGTTGATAGCGTTAAGAATGGTGGTAATTACGATGGAATCCTTGGGGTTATGGGAGCCATGGAAGTATTGCAAACTATAGTAGAATCAAAGATTCCACACAAACATCCAATTACAGCTATGATCTGGACCAATGAAGAAGGGTCTTTATATCCCCCAGCAATGATGGTTTCAGGTATTGTATGTAACAAGTACCTACCTCCAGCTATTGCCAAGAATTTTAAGGCTGAGAATTTAATGAAGTCCAAAGATGTGCTAGAAGGCAAGACTACTTTTGGAGAAGCCCTAGCTGCATACCCAAAAGAATATGTTGGGGACAAGTCAAACAGGCTTAATCCAGACAAATACAAGGCTATGTTTGAGCTTCATATAGAACAAGGACCAATTTTGGAAGATGCTGGAGACGAAGTAGGAGTAGTTGATTGCGTAGTAGGAATGTTTAACTACAGAGTTAGATTTTATGGACAAGCTGCCCATGCAGGTACTTTCCCAATGGATAAGAGAAAAGATGCCCTATATGGTGCGGCTCAAGCTCTTTGTTATTTGCATGAAGAAATTGACAAACTAGGTAGGCCTGAGTTGGTTTATACCACTGGAGAAATCGTATGCCATCCTTGCGTTCACACAGTAATTCCTGATTTTATCGACTTTTCAATTGATTGCAGACACGAAGACCCTGAAGTAAGAGCGCAAGTCTTGGAAATTTTGAAGACTTTACCAAAGAGAGAATGGGCAAAATGTCCTTGTGTTATCAAAGAAGCTTGGCAAAGAGATACTGTATATTTCGACAAAGAGCTTTTTGGTTATGTGAAGGAAGCCGCAGAAGAGCTAGGCATTAAGCATCAGGTTATTCATTCAGGAGCTGGTCATGATGCTCAGTTTGCAAGCTATATGCTTCCTACAACTATGATCTTCGTTCAATCAAAAGATGGACTTTCACATTGTGAACCAGAATTTTCTACTCCAGAACAATGTACATCTGGTGCTTCAGTTATGTTAAACGCAGTTCTTAAGGCAGACGCCAAATAAGGCAAGATGCTTTTAGATATATAGACAAGAAGAGAAGGGGGAAGGCAACTTCCCCCATTATCGCCCCATCAATTAACGATGGGAAGCTAACAAGAAAGTTAAGGAGGGTAAAACGTGAGTAAAGTAGTGAAGGCGAAATACACCGCCGAAGCTGTAGCTGGGTTCACCCACAGAACAGCCATGGAAGAGGCTGCAAGATGCCTTTTGTGCTTAGATGCACCGTGTAGCGAAGGATGTCCTGCAGGTACCGATCCAGGAAAGTTCATTCGATCTATTCGATTTAGAAACGCCAAAGGCGCTGCAGAGACCATCCGTGAAAACAACATTTTGGGAGGTTCTTGTGCAAGAGTTTGTCCTTACGATCGTTTGTGCGAGGAGTTTTGTTCGAGAACAGGCATTGACAAACCAATCCAAATTGGCAAGTTGCAAAGGTATGCTATTGAACAAGAAAAAGCCTATAAGATGGAAATACTAAAGGCGCCAGATAAGAAGAAAAATGGAAAAGTAGCCTGTGTAGGCGCAGGTCCAGCTTCTTTAGCTTGTGCTGCAGAATTAGCAAAAGAAGGATACCGAGTTACAATATTTGAAAAACATGAAAAACCCGGTGGTGTTCTTACTTATGGAATCACTCCTTCAAGACTACCAAGAGCTGTAGTAGATCATGACATTGCTCAAGTTAAAAAACTTGGTGTTAAGTTCGTTCTTAATACAGAAGTAGGTAAAGACGTTAATTTGGAAGATATGGATTTCGATGCCATCTTTGTCGGGGTTGGACTTTGGGGATCTAGGGTTCCTGACATAAAAGGTGTAGAACTTAAAGGTGTTTACAAGGCCATTGATTTCTTAAAAGAAGCTGCAGAGAAGAAAAAAGACTTTGATCCTGGGAAAGCTGTTATCGTAGTTGGTGGCGGAGACGTTGCTATTGACTGTGCAGTGACTGCCAAGCTCTTAGGTGGTGGGGATGTAAAAATTGTTTACAGAAGAACTTTAGAAGAAGCTCCATCTAATATGGATGAATGGCACTATGCTATGTCATTAGGCATTGGAGTTACCACCAACATGGCACCAGCAGAGCTATTAGGAAAAGGTAAGAATGTAGAATATGCTATGTTCACTGGGAGAGACAAAAAGTCCGAACTAAAATTAGCCTGTGATACCGTTGTCTTTGCAATTGGGCAAGAGCCTTACAATGTAGATAAAATAGCTGATGTAAAGCTTAATGAAAAAGGCGGAATTGCAGCTAAAGCAACAGGGAAAACCAATGTAGCTAAAATATTTGCAGCTGGTGATATTGTAAATAACGGAAAGACGGTAGTTGAGGCTGTTGCTGAAGGTAAAGAAGCCGCTGCTTCCATCATCAAATACTTAGAGAAGAAAGGGGTGAAATAGGATGGCCATTAAAAAAGATTTATCAATAGAATATCTTGGTGTTAAATGTGAGAATCCATTTTTCCTATCATCTTCCCCTGTAGGCAGTGACTATGATATGGTTGCAAAGTGCTTTGAAGAAGGTTGGGGCGGAGTATTTTATAAAACCGTAGGCTTTTGGATTCCCGACGAGTGCTCCCCAAGATTTGACCAAAACAACAAAGAAGGACTTCCTTGGATAGGTTTTAAGAACATGGAAATGATTTCGGACAAACCAACTGAGCAGAACTTTGAGACCATGAGAAAACTCAAGAGAAAATACCCAGACAAAATCATGGTAGCCTCTATTATGGGTGAAAACCAAAAAGAGTGGGGAGAACTTGCTAAACTTGCTGAACAGGCAGAAGCAGATCTCATTGAAGGAAACTTCTCATGCCCTCAAATGACAACCTGCGCTATGGGTTCAGACGTAGGAACCAATCCTGATTTAGTAGAGCTCTATTCAAGAGAGGTTGCCAATGCAACAAAAATCCCCTTTATTGCAAAAATGACTCCTAATATCACAAATATGGAGATTCCTGCAGCTGCCGCTATTACTGGGGGAGCAATGGGCATATCTGCTATCAATACAATCAAATCTATTACTAATATTGATTTTGAAAACCTTACAGCTATGCCAGTTGTAGATGGTAAGTCATCAATTTCTGGATATTCTGGAGCTGCAGTAAAACCAATTGCTTTAAGATTCTGCGCTCAAATGTTACAAGACCCAACCCTCAAGGATATTCATATATCTGGAATCGGCGGAATTGAAACATGGAGAGATGCACTTGAATTCTTAGTTATTGGTTGCCGTAACGTTCAAGTAACCACTGCAATTATGCAGTATGGCTATAGAATTGTTGAAGACATGATTTCAGGAATGTCCCACTTTATGGATGAAAGAGGCTATAATAGCCTTGATGATTTCATTGGCCTTGCACTTCCAAATATTGTTCCAGCTGAAAAAATCAGAAGAACATTTAAAGTGCTACCAAGTGTAGATGATAAAAAGTGTATTGGATGCGGCCGTTGTTATATCTCTTGTTTTGATGGAGCTCATCAGGCATTTGAATGGGATGAAAAGAAACGTAGACCTATCCTTGATAAAGAAAAATGCGTTGGCTGTCATTTATGTTTGAATGTTTGTCCTGTACAAGAATGTATAACAGCAGGAGAAGTTGTATGGCTGGAAGATAAACTCAAAAAATTTGGAGACAAAAAGAATGATGTTATCGTAAAGAAACATTACGAATAAAATCAACCAGATAATTGAAGGCAAAACCTAAAAAGAATTAAGAAAAGTCGTAGGACCCAGCGGTTCTGCGACTTTCCTAGTTTTGAGGCCATGCTCTTATTCTCCTCCCCATTGACAAAGCCAGGTTTTACTTTATAATTAAGTAAGAAAAAAAGAATATTGTATTATTTTCAATCCATGTCCATCGATGGATTGATTTTCATGATTGATATGTTAAAATGACTCCAAGGAGAAAAAATGGCAAAAGAAAAAATGGATTTTGAAGATCAGGAAGTTAAACTAAAATATAGACATACATCATCACATGTTATGGCCCAAGCCATCAAACACTTATGGCCTGAAGTCAAATTGGCTATAGGGCCTGCTATTGATAATGGTTTTTATTATGATTTGGATTTAGATTATCGTTTAAGCGAAGAAGATTTTCCGAAAATTCAAAAAGAAATGAAAAAGATTATTAATGCCGCTTACCCCTTGGAGAGATTTGAACTCCCAAGAGATGAAGCCATTGAATTTATGGAAAAGGAAGAAGAACCCTATAAGGTTGAACTTATTAGAGATTTGCCTGAAGATACCATAATTTCTTTTTATCGCCAAGGCGACTTCACAGACCTTTGTGCAGGCCCTCATTTAGACCACACAGGCCAGGTAAAGGCTATCAAGTTAATGAGTGTTGCTGGAGCTTATTGGCGAGGTGATGAAAAGAATAAAATGCTTCAAAGAATTTATGGCACATCTTTTCCTACTCAAGATGAATTGGAAGAGTATATAAATCGCATAGAGGAAGCAAAAAGAAGAGATCATCGAAAAATAGGCAAAGAGATGGACTTATTTGTTATGATGGAAGAAGGCCCGGGGTTTCCATTCTTTATGCCTAACGGTATGATAATTAGAAATGGATTAGAAAATTTTTGGAGAAGCGAACACACCAAAAGAGGCTACCAAGAAATAAAAACCCCCTTGATATTAGCTGAAGATTTATGGCATACTTCAGGCCATTGGGATCATTATAAGGACAACATGTACTTTACTAAAATAGATGGTAAAGACTTTGCTATTAAGCCAATGAATTGCCCAGGGGCCTTGTTGTCCTATAAAAGAAAGATGTACTCTTATAGGGATTTCCCCTTAAGGATTTGTGAATTAGGGCAAGTTCACCGCCATGAGTTGTCTGGTGCCCTGCATGGTCTTATGAGGGTCAGAACCTTTACCCAAGATGATGCTCATCTTTTCATGATGCCAGAGCAAATCAAAGATGAAATAATAGGAGTGTTCCATTTTATTGATTACGTCTATAATCTTTTCGGATTTAAGTACCACATAGAACTTTCTACAAGACCTAAGGATAGTCTGGGGTCTGACGAGGACTGGGATTTGGCGGAAAAGGCATTGCAAGAGGCCATGGATTCAGCCAAAGTGCCCTATGTAATCAATAAAGGAGATGGGGCTTTTTACGGACCAAAACTGGACTTTCATTTGGAAGATTCAATAGGCAGGACTTGGCAGTGCGGGACCATCCAACTGGATTTTCAAATGCCTCAGCGGTTTGATCTCACATATACTGGTGCAGATGGAGAAAAACACAGGCCTATTATGATTCATAGAGTCATATTTGGATCAATTGAAAGATTTATAGGAATTTTGACAGAGCATACTGCGGGCAAATTCCCTTTATGGCTTGCCCCAGTTCAGGTGAAACTCCTAACAGTGGCAGAAAAATATCAAGACTATGCCAAGAAGATAGCTGAGCAACTTGACGAAAAAGGATTCAGAGTTCAGCTAGATATACGTAATGAGAAAATTGGATATAAGCTTAGAGAAGCACGAAATGAAAGAGTCAATTATATTGGTGTTATTGGTGAGAGAGAAGTAGAAGGGGAAAAATTGACTCTTCGTTCATCAAAGACAGGAGAACTAGGCGAAGTATCTGTAATAGATTTCATATCAAACTTACAGGATGAGATTGAGAAAAAGGAATTATAGACTAGCGAAAAGGAATTGGGTTTTTGCAATTTCTTGGGGAGCAGCCTATTTGACTGTTCCTTGTTTTCTTTAGGGAGGGAACAAATTGAGTTTACTAATCAAAAAAAAGCTAAAGGGTATACACGTAGAACACAATAAAAATACAAAGAATTCTGCAACGGAGAGGTTGCCTTTACCAGACAAGGTTTATTTGTCTATGGTTCAACATATTGGTTCTAAGTGTGACCCTATTGTAGAGGTTGGGGACCACGTTGATCTTGGACAACCTGTGGGGCAAACAGAAATACTTTTAAGTGCTCCCATACATGCAAGTGTTTCTGGCAAAGTTGTAGGAATTGATAAGATTATGTCTCTAATGGGAACCATGGATCGCCATGTGGTGATTGAGTCCGATGGACATCAAACTATATGGGAGGGAGTAAAACCACCAGTTATAGAGAATCGAGACGATTTTGTTAGGGCTATAAAAGATAGCGGGATTGTTGGCCTTGGTGGTGCAGCATTTCCTGTTAGTGTTAAATATAATCCTCCTAACATTGAACTTGTGGATACTTTAATTGTAAATGGGGCGGAATGTGAACCTTATATTACATCAGACTATCGAACTATGATAGAAGAAACCAATTCAATAATAGACGGTATCGAAGGCATTATGAAATGGCTAGATATCAAAGAATGCTACATCGGGATTGAAGACAATAAGCCTGAAGCTATTTCACGTCTTTATGAAGCCCTTGAAGGCAATTACCATATTCACATAGTTATAATGAAGTCTGTGTACCCAAGGGGGGCAGAACGAGTAATGATATATGAGGCTACAGGTAAAGTTTTGCCACCTGGTAAATTGCCTGCTGATATAGGAGTTTTAGTTTCCAATGTTGCCACCGTTTCTTTCATTGGCAAATACCTATCTACAGGAATGCCATTAGTAGAGAAGAGAATTACAGTGGATGGTAATGCAGTTACAACTCCTAAAAACTTAATGGTACCCTTGGGAACAAAAATCATAGATATTATTGACTTTTGTGGAGGTTATAGGACTCCTCCAGCCAAGCTAATAATGGGAGGCCCCATGATGGGCCGAGCTATTTACAATGATGGAAAGCCCTTAATAAAGAATAATAATGCCATTTTGGCCTTCGATGAAGAACAGGCTCATTTACAAGAAGAATCTCCCTGTATTAACTGTGGAAGATGCGTACGTGCTTGCCCTATGGATTTAATGCCAACCTTGATTAACAAGGCCTACCTGCAAAATGATTATGGGGAACTGAAGAGACTTAACGTTCAACTGTGTATGGGTTGCGGTTGTTGTTCTTATGTATGTCCTTCTAAGCGAATGTTGAATATAGTTCACCTACTGGCAAAAGCCAAATTAAAAGAACTGGAGGCACCGCAATAAATGGAAGATTTTAGATACGGGAACTTGATCATTGCCCACTCCCCTCACATTGAGGATAGAATTACTACCGCTAAGATTATGTTGCATGTTATTATTGCCCTTTTACCAGCCCTAATTACTGCAACCTATGTCTTTGGTTATAATGTTATTATAATGACCCTTGTGTGCGTTGTTTTTTGCGTCTTTTTCGAGTTTGCATTTCAGAGAATCACTAAAAGGCCTGACACCATAGATGATCTAAGTGCTGTGGTAACTGGTATATTGCTTTCGTTAAATCTTCCTGTTAACCTGCCATACTGGCAGGCTATTATTGGGTGTTTTGTTGCTATAGTTGTAGCAAAACAGATTTTCGGGGGAATAGGAAGCAACTTCGTAAATCCAGCTATACTTGGCCGAGTAGTTCTCTTGGTTTCTTTTCCTCAAACCATGACAAATTGGGTTTTGCCAAATCAAGGCTTTAGTAATTTGGATGCAACAACTGGCCCTACACCCTTGGGAGAATTCACAAAGGGGAACCTAGAAGCCTTGCCTTCAAACTTAGATTTATTTCTAGGTTTTGTTGGTGGTTCCCTTGGAGAAACTGGAGCCCTATTTCTCTTGCTTGGTGGGGTATTTTTAATTGCGAGAAAAATAATAACTCCCGAAACCCCAATTGCTTTTCTCGGTACAATGGTCATAGTATCATTAATTGCAGGAGTAGATCCCATATTCCAAATATTGGCTGGAGGAGCCATGCTTGGTGCATTCTTCATGGCAACTGATTATTCCTCCTCGCCCCTTACATTTAAGGGCAAGATAATCTTTGGAATTGGCTGTGGTCTCTTTACCATGTTGATTCGATTATTTGGAGCCTACCCAGAAGGTGTATCATTTGCTATTCTCTTTATGAATATATTGACTCCACACATCAACAGGTTCGCAGGTACTCGTCTGTATGGAGGTGGGAAAAATGCTTAAAGAAAAGAAAGCAAAAAAAGTGAAAAAGGCTATAAACTATAAATTGGAGTTGAAATCACTATTGACGCCTGCTTTGATAATCACTATTATTTGCTTGGTTTCAGCAAGCATACTGGTGGGAACCTATGAAATAACCAAACCAATCATTGAAGCTAATAATACCAAGAGGGCAGATGCCGCACGTAGTCAGGTTTTTTCTCTAGGGGGATCTCAGGGGTTTTCTGAGATTTCAAATGAAGAATTATTAAAAGATTTTGAAGGGACATTACCTGATGGCTTAATCGATGTATACCGGGCTAATAATAACAAAGGAATGGTACTTACCACTGAAGATAGGGGTTTTGGTGGGTCGATTCTTGTGGTCACCGGCATAGATAATAAAGGCAAGATAACAGGAATAACCATAACAGATCACAAAGAAACCCCAGGACTAGGAACAAAAGCTATGACTGTAGATTTTCTGTCCCAGTATATTGGGAAAATTAAAATCGATTCCTCAAAAGACGCAAAACAAGATGTGGCCATTGATGCAGTTACAGGGGCTACTGTTTCTTCCGATGCAATATATAGAGCAGTTGAAAAAGCATTACTGAGTTACAAAGTTTTAGGGGGTGTACCAAATGACTTTTAATAGAGACAATGAAAAATTCAAAATAGTTTTTAATGGGATCATTAAAGAGAACCCTGTGTTGACATTGCTATTGGGTTTATGCCCAGCATTGGCTGTTACTACTTCAGCGGGCAATGGTGTTGGTATGGGCCTATCTACCATGTTTGTTCTGATATGTTCAAATATGGTAATTTCTTCTCTAAAAGATTTTATCCCAGAGAAAGTCAGAATCCCTTCCTATATTGTTGTTATTGCTAGTTTTGTAACAATTTTAGGCTTTTTACTTAAGGCTTATATCCCAGAACTAGACAAATCCTTGGGTTTATATGTTCCCTTAATTGTAGTCAATTGTATTATATTAGGTAGAGCTGAAATGTTTGCAAGTAAAAGGTCCATCACTGATTCAGCATTTGATGGAATAGGAATGGGTCTTGGTTTCACCTCTGCCCTCTTTCTTATAGGCTTGATACGTGAATTACTTGGTGCTGGCACAATTTTTGGATTTGCTGTAACGGCAAATTACATTGAACCAATGTCAGTGTTTATGCTTGCTCCTGGAGGCTTCTTTGTATTAGGGTGCTTGGTTGCTCTGGTTACAGCAGTTTCTCGTGGTCGGGGAGTTAGGGTAAAAGAGATTGGATGCGAACGTTGCAAGGTTTGCGAATCTTCCAAGGAAGGAGACTGCAAATAATGGAAATAATGAGAAACATGATGTTTATTCTTATGAGTATGGTATTGGTAGACAATCTTGTACTAGCCAAGTTCCTAGGCATCTGTCCATTTTTAGGAGTTTCTAAAAAAATGGATTCTGCTGTTGGAATGTCATTTGCCGTTATAGCAGTAATGGTACTTGCAACTGCTGTAACTTGGCCAATTTACACATACTTTCTAGCAGCTTACGGTATTGAATACCTTCAGACGATTGTTTTTATTTTGGTTATAGCTTCCCTGGTTCAACTAATTGAGATGGTTCTAAAAAAATATATCCCCACACTCCACCAGGGATTAGGAGTCTATCTCCCCCTTATTACAACCAATTGTGCGGTACTTGGTATTGCAATATTGAATATAGATAATGGGTATGATTTTTTACAGTCAATGGTAAATGCTTTTGGTGGTGGGCTAGGATTTCTTGTAGCCATGGTACTTTTTTCTGGAGTGCGTAGGCATATAGAGGGTTGCGATATTCCCTTAACATTTAGGGGAATTCCTGCCACCTTAATTGCAGCTTCAATTTTGGCTATTTCCTTTATGGGCTTTACTGGCGTCGTTGACGGAATATTTCTATAGAAAGGTGAATTTATGATAACTTGGTTATTACCTATTATTATTGTGGTATCCTTAGGCCTAATTGCAGGGATTATTCTTTCTATTGCAGGTAAATTTTTTACTGTTGAAAAAAATCCCCTTACAGAAAAAGTTAGGGCTGAGTTGCCAGGTATCAATTGTGGGGCTTGTGGATATGTAGGATGTGACCCTTATGCTGAAGCTTTGACTTCAGTTGAAGGAGCTATGGCCAACCTCTGCACTCCAGGTGGGGCAGAAGTTGTTGCGAAAATATGTGAGATACTGGATATTCCCCAAGAGGAAGTCGCATCTAAGTATGCGGTATTGCTTTGCTCTGGGACCCTGGATAAAACCGAATATGTAATGGATTGGAGGAGCCTTCAATCCTGTGCTGCAAATAAAATGTTTTACAGGGGCAGAGGTGCATGTTACCAAACATGTTTGGGATATGGGGATTGTGTTAAGGTTTGTCCCCATGATGCCATAATCATAGAAGATGGAGTTGCTATAATTAGCAGAGCCCGGTGTGTGGGATGTGGATTATGTATTCCTTCTTGTCCTAACCACTTGCTTCATTTGATGACAGGTGATAATTACATTTACGTTGCATGTAAATCCAACGCAAAGGGAAGTGATACCAGAAAAGCATGTACCGCTGGTTGTATTGCCTGCAAAAAATGTGAAAAGGTATGCGAATTCGATGCTATACACGTGGAACATAATTTGGCTACCATTGATCAAAATAAATGCACCCAATGCGGTGCTTGTGTTGAGGCTTGCCCTGTGGGAGTAATTAAATGGATTAGAGAGGGATGCGATGTTTGAGAAAAAGCAAAAAGATGAGTGGCGGGGTGGGGTATTTTTATGCACCACAAAAGACAGCCTGGAAGCAGATATCCTTGAGTCAAAACTTCGTAGCGAGGGCATTCCCTGCCTAAAAAAGTATCGTGGAGCCAGTAACTTCTTGGAAATCGCCATGGGACAAAATACCGCTTTTCCTATTGATTTATATGTACCTGAAGAGACATTAGAAGATGCCAAGAACATAATCATCCCTATACCCCTAGGTGAAGACCAGGAATTTTGAAAATACTTTATAAGAGTTTTCAATTGGGATTTATCGATTTGATTTTTACTGGCTAGGATAATATGAATGACCAGAAACAATGACCTTCAATATGCAAAAAATTGAAAAAAGCCTAGCATTTATAATTAAGAAAAACCCAACTAATCAATAAAGAAGAAAAAGCCCAACTAATTTCGGTAAAAATAAAAAACAATTAATTATAATAAAGGCGCTTGACAGTGTACTATTACACATGGTACACTCTTTTTGTTGGAATAATTGAGCTTATTTATTATACTAGGGAAGGAGGAAATGGAATGTTTCAATTAGATTCGAAAAGCAGAAAATCTATTTATGAACAAGTTGTTGATAATATTAAGGAAATGATTCTTTCGAAAGTTCTTAGAGCAGATGAAAAATTACCTTCAGTTAGAGATTTATCCGGGACACTTACTATCAACCCAAATACTGTGCAAAAAGCCTATAAGGAACTAGAAAGACTCGGATACGTCTATTCTATGACAGGCCTAGGGACCTTTGTAAGTAAAATCGAAGAAGGGCAGATAGATGAAGTGTTATTACTAAATGGCAAGCAACAAATGAAAAATAGTATCCGGGAACTGTACTATGCGGGCTTGAGAAGAGATGAAATTATGGATATTATTCAAGAAATTCTAGATACAAGGGAAAGGGGTGGAGCCAAATGATCACAGTTAAGAATGTGTCAAAAAGCTTTGAAGGCTTCATGGCATTATCGGACTTAGAGATGAATGTTAAAAAAGGATCTATTTACGGATTAGTTGGGACAAATGGGGCGGGAAAGACAACAGTTATTAAGCATATTGCTGGGGTTTACAAGGAAAATCAGGGGCTTATTCAAATCGAAGGAGAACCTGTCTACGACAATTCATTTATCAAAGAGAGAATTGGTTATGTACCTGATGATTTGTATTTCTTTGGTAGCTATTCACTAAAAGAAATGGGCCGTTTTTATAAGGGTATATATCCCAATTGGAGTCAAGAGAGATTTGATGCTATGGTTGCAAGGTTTGGCCTTAATCCCAACCAAAAGCTCACTAGATTTTCAAAGGGTATGCAGAAACAAGCTACCTTTATACTTACCATGTCAACAAGGCCAGATTACCTTATATTAGATGAACCTATTGATGGGCTAGATCCTATTATAAGGAAATTGGTTTGGAAATATATTGTGGATGATGTTGCTGAGAGAGAAATGACAGTGCTTGTTTCATCACACAACTTAAGAGAGATGGAAAATATATGTGATGCCATTGGAATTATTTCCGGAGGCAAGATGGTCATTGAAAGAGACTTAGACGAATTAAGAAGTGACATTCATAAGGTCCAACTTGCTTTTTCAGATAAGGAAAAGGCGGAGGGTGAATTAGAATCACTTAATATACTTCATAGAGAGCATAGAGGCTCTGTTGAACTACTGATAATCAGAAATCGTAAGGATGAAGTAGAGGCCCTTATGGAGAAGGTTAAGCCTGTGATTTTTGATATGCTACCATTAACTTTAGAAGAAATCTTTATTTATGAATTAGGAGGTGCGGACGATGAGATTCAAGGCATCATATTTTAACTTGTCCGGAGCTTTGATAGGTGAGAACATAAGGCGATTTTGGGCCTTGTCAGTCTTGAGCTTTATAGGATATTTTCTGGCTGGGATTTTACCAATTATATTTTCTTACAGTAGATTAGACGGAATGAGCTGGCAAATTCAGCAACTTTTAAACAATCAATATTTCCCGTATGGCTTTCTGCACCTGGTAGTGCCTGTTGTTGCTGCTGTTATTTTATATCGTTACTTGCATTCACCAGGTTCGGTGACTATGGTTCATGGTCTGCCTTTAACAAGGGCCAAGATTTTTAACAGCAATTTCTTGTCAGGGATTATATTAATTGTTTTACCCTTGATTGTTACAACTTTGATTTTATTATTATTGGTAAAGCCTGTTTTTGCTTATGGTGGCACTGAGGACTTGTTTACTATAACTTTGGTTCTCCAGTGGTTCTGGCAGTCCTTGATTGTTGTAACATCTGTCTATGGCATCGGTGTATTCGCAGGAGTGGTATCAGGGAATACAGCCCTACACATGTTATTGGGATTTGGATTTAATGGATTACTACCAGCCCTCTATTCGGTATCTCTAGCATACTTTAACGAATTCCTCTTTGGATTTGATGGAATTAGTCGTTGGTTCGACCTAGCTGCGGGGATTATGCCTTATACCAAGGCTATACAGATTCAAGGAAGCTTTAGCTTGGGCCTAACAATATACTATATCGCTTTCTTCCTTGTGGTATTAGTAACTTCTTCCTTCTTGTATCACAAGAGGCAGCTTGAAAAAGCTGGAGACTCCTTGGTATTCAAATCAGCAGGAATTGTTATTTGTTACTTGATTGCATTCTTTGGAATGTCTCTTATGGCTTTTTACTTTAACACCATACCACTAATCCAAGAAATGGAAAGTCAAGGCCATATGATGTTCTACTTTGGGCTTCTAGTTGGAATAGTTATATTCTTGTATATAGGCAGGATGATAGTAAGTAAAACTCCCCGGGTATTTAATCGGGAGAGTCTTAAACACCTAGTTGTTTACACCTTGGTTGCCTTGCTTTTTGTGTTAGCAATAGATTTTGATTTCACTGGATTTGAAAAGAGACTACCCAAGATTTCAAAGGTTGAATCAGCCTCCCTTACCGATTTGGAATTTTCCGATGATTATATGAGATATGATCCGGTATTTTTCAAGGGCTTTGAAAATGAAGAAACAAATAGAGCTGAGTTTATTTTCGCTGATCCTGAGAATATTATCGCATTAACCAATTTTCATCAAGGCCTGTTAGATAATAGAACAGAGTTAGAAAAAAATGAAAAATATTGGAGCAGTCAGTCATTGGCCATCAAATATGATGGAAGCGGAATTTTCGATATGGCTAGGAGGTACCTAGTTCCCAGAAGTATTATAAGTGATTCCAAGGACTTAAAAGAGATTTTTGAATCTGGAGAATTTAAAACGAAGTATTCATTTAAGAGCCTTGCAGTTTTAGAGCCTACATGGATTAGGGTTTATAATGAATTACTAAGAAATAGCACGGTGGATTCGTACGGAGTGAAAACCATTAATAATGCTAAAGACATAGAAAGCCTAATAGCTGCTATGGAAGAAGATTTCCAAAAGAGGACTTGGGAACAACATATGGACACCAAAGCACCATTAGCTAGTATGGAATTAGCCTTTAGTGGTATAGCTAGTCCGATTGATGAAAGATACGGGCATTATTCTGACAGTTATTACGAAGAAGAGAATGGCATCAAAACAAGAATTATGCCTCTTGTTATTCGTAGTTCGGATACCAACACCATAACCTGGTTAAAAGCTCAAGGTTACTTTGAAGGGTTAAGGATTAAAGGGGAGGATATTAGCTATATTACCGTATATCATGAAAACCAAGACTTTTATGAAAATGAAGCATGGACCGAAGATACTTATATCTATCAAGAAAAATATGGTGTTGACTGGATGGATAGGTTCCCCAAAGTAATAATTGATAAACCTGAAGACATTCAAATGCTTTTAGACTCTTATATAACTAGTGGTATAAACTATGGTGACACTTATTATGGTGTGATTACCTTCCGTAAAACTGCACCCTTTGCTAGCAGCCTTTATAATTATCAAAATGGTATGCAAGGTGGAGAAGATCCTCTGAAAGGTGGAATTACAGCGGATTATAACATTTACTTTGATTCAGAAAACCTACCACCTCTTCTGGAAAAGGCCTTTAGGTCTGCTAAATAGCATGATTTAGATATGGACAGAGTAAAGGGCCTGATTTAGATATGGCCAGAGCAAAAAGCTTGGTGAGTTCATAATTACTAGCTTGAGTAAGGAATTTCAAATTGATTTGCCCCCACATGTTGGACGGTTGGAACACAGAAAACTGTTTAACCTGTGGGGGTGTTTTATTTATAAAACAGCTGTGATATAATTTGTTGATAGAATGGCTTAATATTAGTGAGAAGTTGAGATTATTAGAAGGGGATAAGAATGGATAAGGACCAAAACAAGGACCAAAACAAGGACCA
>JAVEXZ010000014.1:45918-54120 GCA_034003765.1 Anaerovoracaceae bacterium
AAGGACCAAAACAAGGACCAAAACAAGGACCAGGGAGAAGAGGAGATTATCGAAAAACAAAGAGGAGCAGCAGGGCCACGCTACTATAATATAGACCAAGTTAATACCAAGAAAAAGAGTCACTTAAAAACGGCATTAATAGTAATTGCTGCCATATTAGTTGGAGTGGTTCTATTAGGGGTGGCATGTACCCAGATGACTACCAGCCTTTTGGGGAGTTTAGAAAACCTAGGAGGCACTGCCTACTATGAAGAAGACGTGATTTTACCGAGTGATGACTTTATTGCTCAGATTTATGTTGAGGGCACCATACAATCATATAATCAGGATAGCTTTGGCTTTGCTTATGGGTACCAGCACCAATGGACCCTAGATCTAATTGATGATTTAATCGAAAGCGACAATAACAAAGGTCTTGTAATTTGGGTAGATTCACCTGGAGGAACCATATATGAGTCCGATGAACTATACTTAGCCATAGTAAAATACAAAGAAGAAAGCCAAAGGCCAGTTTACGCAGTTATGGGGGATATGGCGGCTTCTGGTGGTTATTATATTTCGGCACCTGCAGACAAGATTATAGCAAATAGGAACACTTGGACTGGTTCAATTGGTGTTACCTTAGGCACATTTATAGATATATCTGGGCTTCTTGAGAACTATGGGGTAAAGACTACCACTATTACTTCTGGCAAATTTAAGGCTATGGGTTCTGAATTTGAACCAATGACAGAGGAGAAAAAACAAATATTTAAGGGGTTAATTGAAGAGTCCTATCTGCAATTTGTGGACATAATTGCAACCCATAGAGGCTTAAGCAAAGCTCAAGTAATTGACTTGGCTGACGGAAGAGTTTATACAGCATCCCAAGCTATTAACTTAAGCTTAGTTGATGAAATAGGAACATTAGATGAGGCCATAGAGGACTTACAAGAGACCTACAGCCTCGAAGATTGCAATGTTGAGGACTTCTATTATGTTCAAAGCTCATGGCTTTCAGGAATTCTAGGAAGTATGGCAAAGGCCATTACTAAAGGACAATCCGGAGATCTTGCCGTCCTAGAAAAACTTATGAAGTCAAACAAAGAGTTAAAACCTATGTATATTTTCCAACAGTAAAATAATAAAGCCAAAGTGATTTTACTATCAATAAAATCGACTATTAATAATACAATTATTGGGGTATAATAGGGAGAGATGTTTTTGTTGTTTATTTAAGGAGGAATAAGTTATGAAAAAGATTTTAGTTCTAATTTTGGCTTTTGCCCTTATTTTTGGAATGATTGGCTGTGGTGGTGGAGACGCAGATGTTGAAGAAGGTGGATATGACATCGCTATGATCACTGACCTTGGCACAATTGATGACAAATCCTTTAACCAAGGTACTTGGGAAGGTATTGTAGCTTATGCTGAAGCAAATGGTATTACACACAAATACTATAAACCAACAGAACAAAGTACTGATGCTTATCTTTCTGCGATTCAACTTGCAGTAGAAGGTGGTGCAAAAATTGTTGTAACACCTGGTTTTTTATTTGAGGAACCTATCTTTATAGCTCAAGATTTATATCCCGAAGTAAACTTTATATTAGTGGATGGATATCCACACAATCTTGATTATTCAGAATTTAAAACTGCTGACAATACTGTAGGTATTAAGTATGCAGAAGAAGAGTCGGGTTATTTAGCAGGATATGCAGCGGTTGTAGAAGGCTATACAAAGCTTGGATTTATGGGTGGAATGGCTGTTCCAGCAGTTGTTAAGTTTGGCTACGGATTTGCTCAAGGAGCAGAAGATGCTGCTGCAGAATTAGGCATCGCAAGCATTGACCTAAAATATCACTATACTGGTGGTTTTGACGCAACTCCTGAAGCACAAACCCTTGCAGCTTCATGGTACGCAGAAGGAACAGAAGTAATATTTGCTTGTGGTGGTAGTGTAGGGAACTCAGTTATGTCTGCTGCAGAAGCTGCAGATGGAAAAGTTATTGGAGTTGATATTGACCAAAGCTCAGAATCTCCCACAGTAATAACTTCAGCAATGAAGGGCCTTGCCGCTTCTGTTCAAGCCGCTTTAACAGAATACTATGATGGTAATTTCC
Source organism: Anaerovoracaceae bacterium (assembly GCA_034003765.1). Taxonomy (GTDB): domain Bacteria; phylum Bacillota; class Clostridia; order Peptostreptococcales; family Anaerovoracaceae; genus JAAZGD01. Next base: position 48,021 of record JAVEXZ010000014.1, read on the forward strand.
CAGGCGGACAAGATCAGGTATATGCTGCAGATCAGGATGGGGTACAACTTCCAATGGACACTTCAAAATTTGAAGTATTTAATCAGGAGATGTATGATGCTGTCTATGCTAAATTAGCAGCCAAGGAGATTGAATTACAGATTGACGAGGATGTTGATGCTGCAAATAAGCTTGACCTAACTATAGTTAAAGTTACACTTGTAGAGTAATATGAGTTTTGAATTGAGAAATTAAATCAAGCAGGCGGGTATTGTAACCCGCTTGCTTATTTTTACAAGTCTCTTGGTTTCAATTCATGAGGAGCAAAGATATGGATTATGTAATAGAAATGCTGAACATAACCAAAGAATTCCCTGGGGTTATTGCCAACGATGATGTAACCCTTCAATTAAGGAGGGGTGAGATTCATGCCTTGCTTGGTGAAAATGGTGCCGGTAAATCCTCCTTGATGAGCGTTCTTTTTGGCCTTTATCAGCAGGAGAAGGGAATTATAAAAAAAGACGGGGTAGAAGTAAAAATAAACAATCCTAATGTTGCCAATGATGTAGGTGTTGGAATGGTTCACCAACACTTTAAATTGGTTCATAATTTTACTGTATTACAAAATATAATTCTAGGGGCTGAAACTACAAAAAACGGATTTTTAAAAATGGACGAAGCAAGAGAAAAGGTTGTTGAACTTTCCAACCTATATGGGCTTATGGTAGATCCAGATTCCATTATTGAAGACATAACAGTTGGAATGCAACAACGAGCAGAGATTCTAAAGATGCTATACAGAGATAATGAGATACTTATTTTTGATGAGCCTACTGCGGTTCTGACTCCTCAAGAAATCGAAGAGTTTATGAAAATTATGAAAGACTTGGCAGAAGAAGGTAAATCCATTGTATTCATTACTCACAAACTAAATGAAATAATGGAAGCAGCGGATCGATGTACGGTCCTTCGCAAAGGCAAGTACGTTGGAACAGTAGAAGTAGCTAGCACAACAAAGGAAGACTTGTCAGAAATGATGGTTGGTCGAAAAATCAACTTTTCTGTAGAAAAAGCAGAAACTAAGCCAGGCGAACCAGTGTTTGAAGTTCGCGATCTGGTAGTTGCCTCATCTCATAGTACAAAAAATGCAGTGAACAATGTTTCTTTTAGAGTACGAAAGGGAGAAATAGTTTGCATAGCTGGAATAGATGGTAATGGCCAGTCAGAATTAGTTTACGGTCTTACAGGATTAAGCCCAATAAGAGGGGGAAAGATTTTTATAAAAGGAAAAGAAATTACTCATATGAAAGTTAGAGAAAGAAACCAGACAGGTATGAGTCATATCCCTGAGGACCGGCACAAGGACGGTTTGATACTTGATTACTCTCTTTCAGAGAATTTAATGTTGAAAAAATACTTTACTCCTGAATTTCAAAGCAACGGATTTATTAAGTTTGATGTTGCCACAGAATATGCTAATATGCTTATAGAAAAGTTTGATATTCGTAGTGGTCAAGGCCCTAGAACCAAGGCAAGAAGTATGTCTGGCGGTAATCAGCAAAAGGCTATTGTAGCAAGAGAGATTGACTTTGACCCAGATATTTTAATAGCAGTGCAACCTACTAGGGGTCTTGATGTAGGGTCAATAGAATATATTCACAAACAGCTTGTAGCCCAAAGAGATGAGGGCAAAGCCGTTCTCTTAATAAGCCTGGAGTTAGATGAGGTCATGGAAGTAAGCGATAGAATACTAGTAATATATGAAGGTGAACTTGTTGCAGATTTAGTTCCGGAAAATACAACAGTTCAGGAGCTTGGACTTTATATGGCAGGATCAAAAAGAACTGAGGTGGCAGTATGAAGAGATTACAAAAATTTTTTATGGGCCACAGTATACAACGACTGTCAAAAATGCCAGGTGGCAGTATGAAGAGATTACAACACTTTTTTATGAGCACTGGTTTTAATCATGCATCTGCATCAGTTTTTTCAATAATTGTAGGACTATTATTCGGACTTATAATTTTATTTATCAGTAACCCTTCTCAAGCATTAGAAGGTTTTGGAATTATCTTAAAAGGGGGCTTTAGCACAGGGGCTAAGGGGACAGGACAAGTTCTTTATTTTGCAACCCCCTTGATCTTAACTGGTCTTTCGGTAGGGTTTGCATTTAAAACTGGACTTTTTAATATTGGTGCTGCTGGACAGTTTATTATGGGTGGAACAACAGCCGTTTATATTGGTGTTCTTTGGACCTCGATTCCTGCTCCTTTCCACTGGATGGTTGCACTTCTAGGGGCAACTATAATGGGCGGACTATGGGGGCTGATTCCTGGCCTCTTAAAGGCATATATGAATGTTCATGAAGTAATCTCAACTATCATGATGAATTATATTGGCATGTACACAGCTAATTTTTTGGTAAAGTCTTATATTTATGATTCTCAGATGGCTCTTTCCAAGAATGTTGCACCTACAGCGGTTCTGCCAAAGGGGGGTCTAGATTATGTGTTTTATAATCAGATGGGGAACAGCAAGGATTTATCCACAGTAAATGCTGGTATAATAATCGCCCTTGTAATGGCCATTATTATTTTTATAATAATCAACAAAACTACTTTTGGCTATGAATTAAAGGCCTGTGGCTTCAACAAAAATGCTAGCAAGTATGCTGGTATCAATGAAAAGAGAAGTATTGTCTTATCCATGGTAATAGCAGGAGCTTTAGCTGGCCTAGGAGGAGGACTTTTATACCTTTCGGGAGGAAGTGGTAGGCGGATTAGAGTAGTAGATGTACTTGCTATGGAGGGTTTTAACGGTATTCCTGTAGCCTTATTAGGATTATCTAACCCTATTGGCATAGTCTTCTCAGCTATATTCATTTCTTATATTACAGTAGGAGGCAACTACTTACAAACCCTAAACTTTGTTCCCGAGATTATAGAAATAATTATTGCATGTATTATTTATTTTAGTGCACTTTCAATGTTTTTTAGAACTCTTTTGCCTCGCTTCATTAAATTTATAAAGCATAAGAAGTTCCCTGAGGGAGAGAATATTGAAGAAGGACAGACTCAGGAAGAGGGGGGTGAACTCTAATGAATGTACTATTTTTAATCGTCCAACAGACCATGTTTTTTTCTATTCCTCTGTTGATAGTAGCATTAGGGGGGCTCTTTTCTGAACGAGGAGGGGTAACAAATATAGCCTTAGACGGGATGATGATAATGGGAGCATTTACAAGCATCTTTTTTATCAACCAAATGCAAGCTACTATGAGTGGTCAATCCTTACTACTAATCGCCATTCTTATAGCTGTAGGAACAGGAGCTATTTTCTCTCTACTTCATGCTTATGCTTCCATTAACATGAAATCAGACCAGATAATAAGCGGTACAGCCATAAATATGCTGGCCCCAGCCTTTGCAATATACGTGGCCAGAATGATCCAAGACAATGGAATTCAACAAATTTCTTTTAACAACACATTCCGTATTTCATCAGTTCCAATCTTGGGAGATATACCAGTTATTGGTGGACTATTCTTTAGGAATGCATATATCACTACTTATATAGGATTTGCGATTTTGATAGTTTCAGTTATTGTCCTTTATAAGACAAAATTTGGTTTGCGACTAAGAGCTTGTGGTGAGCACCCTCATGCGGCAGATTCTGTGGGGATTAATGTTTACAAAATGCGTTATGCGGGGGTTATTATTTCAGGTGCTTTGGCAGGTTTGGGCGGCTTAGTTTTTGTGGTTCCTACTTCTACGAATTTTAATGCTACGGTATCAGGATATGGTTTCTTGGCTTTAGCCGTCATGATATTTGGCCAGTGGAAACCTCTTAGGGTATTATTCGCTGCACTTTTCTTTGGGTTAATGAAGACCATAGCAGCTGCATCTTCTGTAATACCTATACTGGCTACATTACCCATACCTAGTGATGTTTATAAAATGACTCCTTTCATTGCCACACTAATTGTGTTGGCCTTTAGCTCTAAAGATTCTCAAGCACCAAGAGCTGTTGCAATACCTTACGATAAAGGAAGTAGGTAGTATGGCCTTTTTACCTGTATCCAAAGCTGATATGACAAAAGAGGGTTGGGAACAAGTTGACTTTGTTTTAATTACGGGGGATGCCTATGTGGATCATCCCTCTTTTGGTCATGCTATTATTGGCAGGGTTTTGGAAAGCCATGGTTATAAAGTTGCTGTTTTGGCCCAACCTCATTGGACTAACACCGAAGATTTCAAAAAATTTGGAAAACCCCGACTGGGGTTTCTAATTAGCTCGGGGAATGTTGACTCTATGGTAAATCACTTTTCTGTTTTCAAGCAACGCCGCAGGGCAGACAGCTATTCTCCTGGAGGGCAAACAGCTAATAGGCCAGACAGGGCAGTAATTGTTTACAGTAACCTGGCAAGACAAGCTTATAAGGATGTGCCTATTATAATCGGTGGGATTGAAGGCAGTCTTAGAAGGTTTGCCCATTACGACTATTGGGATGATAAGGTTAGGCGATCTATACTACTTGATGCAAAAGCTGATTTAATAATCTATGGAATGGGGGAGAGAGCTATAATAGAGGTAGCTGAAGCCCTAGATTCGGGTATTGGTATTAAAGATATTGGATGGATTAGGGGGACAACATCCAAGCTGCTAAATTACGGCTTTCGGGAGGGAGTATCAGGAGAAGCTTTTGAACAAGAAAATTTTTCCGATGATGACACTATTGTTTTGCCCCACTATGATGATATCAAAACAAGTTCATCCAACCTAGATGACATTTCGAAAGCAAAGGCCCTCTATGGAAAAAGCTTCCTACTTCAGTACCAAAACAATGATTATATTAATGGCAAGAGACTTGTTGAAAAATATGATTCTAATATCTATGTTGTTCAAAACCCTCCTCAAGAACCGTTAAACACCCTGGAGTTAGATGACCTTTATGAATTAGAGTATGAAGGCACCTACCATCCCATCTATGAGAAGCAAGGTGGTGTGCCAGCTATACAAGAGGTAAAGTTCAGCATTACGGCTAATAGAGGATGCTTTGGGGGCTGCAGTTTCTGTGCTTTAACCTACCATCAAGGCAGGGAGGTAAGAGGGAGAAGCAAGACCTCAATTGTTAGGGAAGCGGAAAAGCTTACAAAGCGGGTTGACTTTAAAGGTTACATACACGATATTGGTGGACCAACTGCAAACTTTAACAAGGCCGCTTGCAAGAAGCAAGGGGAAGAGGGTGTATGCAAAAATAAGGACTGTATGTATCCTGAACCTTGTCGTCAATTGATTGTAGACCACCAGGGGTATCTTGATATCTTAAGAAATGTAAGGAAATTGGATGGGGTTAAGAAGGTATTTATCAGATCGGGGATTCGTTATGATTACCTTTTAGCAGATCCACAAGGGGATGCTTTTATTGAAGAACTATGTAAATACCATGTAAGTGGAACACTAAAAGTTGCCCCAGAACATGTATCAGATAGGGTCCTCGAAAAGATGAGAAAACCGAACAAAGAGGTTTTTTTAGAATTCAGTAAAAAATACAAGAAGGCCAACGAAAAGCTTGGCTTAAAGCAGTATATGATTCCCTATTTTATTTCATCCCATCCAGGGTCCACAATGGATGATGCAATTGAACTTGCACTTTTCCTCAAGGAAAGTGGTTTCGTACCAGATCAGGTACAAGATTTTTATCCGACCCCAGGGACCCTGTCTACATGCATGTACTATACAGGGCTAGACCCATTTACGGGAAAGGAAGTATATATACCAAGAGATATTGAAGAAAAGAGAATGCAAAGGGCTTTGATGCACTTCAACAAAGATGATAACAAGGAGCGAGTAAGAAAAGCACTAATAAAAAGTGGGCGAGAAGATTTGATAAAGCCCTTGGCCTCTTATTCAAAACCAAGGACCAAATAACAACAAAATAGAAAACTTTAGTATAAACAATATAACCTGGCGGAGAATCCAATATAAGGTACCTCCTTAAAATGGACAATCATCCTCCGAAAATAAACAATATAACCTGGCGGAGAATCCAATATAACTGGGATATAAATCTGACGGAGAATGCAGTATAAGGGCTATCCTAAAATGCAATACAAAAACT
>JAVEXZ010000015.1:0-52336 GCA_034003765.1 Anaerovoracaceae bacterium
CGAACAAGGTCTTTGTAATTGCCGCTGTCAATGTGGTTTTGCCATGGTCTACGTGACCGATAGTACCAATATTGATATGAGGCTTGTTTCTCTCAAACTTCTTCTTTGCCATCTCTCTTTTCCTCCTAAACCTTTATATAAAGTTTAATATTTAATAAATGGAGCTGATGAGCAGGATCGAACTGCTGAACCTCTTCCTTACCAAGGAAGTGCTCTACCTACTGAGCTACATCAGCACACCATACAACGATTATGATACTAAAAATACCTTGAAGTGTCAACACAATTTTAAGCCCCCAAAGTGCCTGTAAAATCTTTGAAATCAATGGCTATCTGCGGTCAAAATGTAGGGATAACTTGTGTTTCATCCTTTGTATGGCGTTGTCTATGGCCTTAGGTGACCGTCCCATTGATGCAGCTATTTCCCTGTAGCTTTCCCCTCTTAAGTACTCCATTAACACAGTCCATTCTAAATAGGAAAAAATTTCTTTGCCCTTTTTAGCAACTAGGTCTATTTCATCGTTTAGAATAACTGTATCTTCTAAATTAAAAGTCTTGTCCCCGATAATGTCCTGATAGGTATAACTTTCTCCCTCTTCTACAAGCTTGTCCAGAGAAAGAGATTCATTCAAGGGGTCATGCTTCCTCCTAGTAGCCCTTCTCACAGCATCAATAATTTGTCTTTTCACACATAGGTCAGCAAAGGTATGAAAGGAAGCCTCCTTAGCTTGATCGTAGCCCAGAACGGCTTTAAATATTCCCAACATCCCCTCTTGGATAATATCTTCTCGATCACTTCCAGCGATATAATAACGATATGCCTGCCCCTTTACCATTTCCTTGTATCTCTTAATCAAGACTTCAAATGCTTCCCCATCTTCTCCTTGGGCTAAAAGAACAAGTTCCTCATCTAGGTATTTTTCATACTCTCTGTTCATCCCATTGCCTTTTATACCAGGTGTCATCGCCTTTTCTAGTAATGACCTGGCATCCCTTTGTCTTCTCGGAAAAACTAATCAGTTCTTTTTATAGTTTACTATCTCTTTGTCTTCTTATTTCATAAAGGAGTATGGCTGCAGCATTAGATGCATTAAGAGAGGCCACATGCCCCTTCATAGGAATAGACACAACAAAATCACTCCGTTCCTTTATTAGTCGTCCAATACCTACTCCCTCAGACCCTATAACCATGGCTAATGGCCCCTTTAACTCCTGCTTGGAATATTCAGTTCCGCCCATATCACAGGCAGCTATCCAAAGGCCTTTTTTCTTCAACTCTTCCAATGTGTCTCCTATATTTGTAACCTTCACCACGGGGATATATTCAATTGCACCTGCAGATGTCTTTATCACAACTTGGGTTACACCAACACCATGTCTTTTAGGTATAATTACACCGTGGGCCCCTGCCCCTTCAGCACTTCTAATAATTGCCCCCAAGTTATGAGGGTCCTCTAAGTTATCAAGAGCCACAATTAGCGGCTCTTCCCCTCTCTCCTTAGCCAAGGCAAATATATCATCTATAGTCTTATACTCATAGGGAGAAACTTGAGCGATTATGCCTTGGTGCTGTTCGCAACCAGCAATACGGTCGAGTCCTTGCTTATCCATATATATAATAGGAAGGCCCTTGTCTTTAGCCCCGCCAACTATTTTGAGAATGGAACCACCTGTACCTTTCCCTACAAATATTTTTTCTATAGTACGCCCTGACTTAATGGCTTCAGCCACGGGGTTTCTTCCAATTATTAAGTCCGGATGCATTTCTTCATCAAAGGTATGGGTTCTAGTATCTTCCTTATTAACCCAGGGTTTGGTCGTTCTTCTAGCTTCTTCCGACTTATATTTGCCCCTTGGGCCATCACCTTTACTGGTAGCCTTACTTGGGTCAGGTTTATTTCTACCCCTTGTTCCATCAGCTCTATATGTAATTCTACTTTCTTTAGTTGAACAAGTGCTTTCATCTTTTTTGTAGCCGCCTCTGCCAACTTCGGTTTTCCCAGTTCCTCGCGTGTCTTCTGATTTGTAGCCCCCTCTTGTTGCATCAGTCTTACCAGGACCTTTATTATCCTCAGGTCTTGCTCGATAGTTGTTCTTTCCAGATTTTGATCTTTCTCTGCTATTCTTGGTTTTCATTTTCCACCTTTTTATATTCTGTAAACTTATATCCTATTCCGCCTTCATTTCGTGCCTTACTGGTCCAGACTAATTCGTAGTTTGGGTCTTGGTCCAAATTTGGGAAGTGAGAATCCGCCTCAAAGACTGCATCTATCTTGGTCACAAAAACAGTATCACAAAGAGGAAGTAGTTGCCTGTATATTGTTTCTCCACCAATAACAAAAATATCATCCATATTGTAATTTGCTAGCTCTCTCTTTAATGCTTTGTCAGTATGACAAACAAGGCAAGGAGCTTGGAAGCTAGGGTCCAGTGATAAGACTGTATTTATACGATCTGGTAAGGGTTTTTTACCAGGCAATGACTCGAAGGTCTTGCGCCCCATAAGTACTACTTTACCCTTTGTTTTCTCTTTGAAATACTGAAGATCTCCAGGAAGATTACATAGTAACTTTCCACAATTTCCAATAGCCCAATTCTTATCAACAGCTACAATTGCTTTCATAAAATCTATTTCTCTTTCTCCGACTCCATTTATATGGCAATCGGTATATTCTTAATCTGTGGATTTTTTTGGTAATTGTCAATGATAACATCTTCAACAGTAAAATCATAGAAGTTTTTTATATTGGGATTTAAATTAAACTCAGGAGCCGCAAATTGAGGGCGGCTAATCATCTCTTGGATAATTGGTATATGGCGATCATAGATATGTGCATCAGCTATTACGTGTATCAATTCACCAGGAAGTAAATCAGAAACCTGGGCCAGCATATGGACTAAAACTGCGTACTGAACGACATTCCAATTGTTTGCTGCCAAAATATCTTGAGACCGTTGATTCAAAATGGCATTTAACCGGTTACCTGTAACATTGAAGGTCATGCTATATGCACAAGGCTCCAACCCCATTTCCATAAGATCTTGAAAGTTGAAAATATTAGTCATAATTCGTCTTGAAAAGGGAGTGTTTTTTAACTGCCAAATAACATTGTCCACTTGATCCATCTCCCCATGGGGGAACTTGTACTTAAGCCCCAGTTGATAGCCATAGGCCTTGCCAATAGATCCATTACAATCTGCCCATTGGTCCCAGATACAACTATTAAGTTGATTCACATCGTTGGATTTCTTTTGCCATATCCATAACATCTCATCCACAGCAGAGCGTATTGCCGTAGGCCTTAATGTTAAAGCTGGAAACTCCTCCTCTAAGTCATACCTATTAACCACACCAAAGCTCTTTATAGTGTGGGCAGGGCTTCCATCCTCCCAATGGGGCCTAACTATTTGTCCTTCAGAAGAGTATCCCTCATCTAGGATCTTTTTGCACATATCTACAAACAAAACATCTGCTTGACTCATGTCTGGAACCTCCCTTATTATCTACAAGATGGATTCCACTGGAGGGAAAACCTTGAAGCGCTGATCCCTTACTTGAAAACCACATACTTTAATACTATTAAGATCAAGCCTACCACGATAATGGCCAACCATATTTTTTCACTAGTTTTAAGTGGCCCACCCTTTTGATCCTTGGTTGCCTCATCGTCCATCAAGCTGATTTCTCGATTGGTCCTCCAATAATCACCAATTACATCTCGTGCCTTATTCCTTACTTTTCTTTCCTTTGCCATTACTTCTCCTCATCGTCCATAACCCTGATGGCCATGGAGATTATCTCTTCCAATCGCTGGGTATCTTTATTTAAGTACAAATAGCCAATCAAGGCCTCTAAAGCAGTAGCCCATTTATAGGTTATTATATCCGCATTCTTGGGTCTAGACATACTCTTGTGATTTCTAGCTCTTTTTACAAGACGCTGCTCTTCAGGACTTAACCTATCAAAAAGCTCTTTAATGGCAAGAGCTTGGCCTTCTGCTCTAACATACTTAACCGCCAAATTATGCAAAACATCTACATGGGTTTTTCCAGATTTTAATAGGTGACTCCTTATATAGGTTTCGTAAACTGCATCCCCTATATAGGCAAGAGCCGTAGTGTTTAATTCTACCATATTTTAATCTCTAATAATTTGAAGGCCTTGAGGTGTGTCCTTCAGGGTAATTCCCTTGGTCTTTAATAAGTCTCTAATTTCGTCAGAACGTTTGAAATCTTTTCTGTCCCGGGCTTCTTGCCTCTCCTTTAAGAGATTTTCAAGCTCTTCATCCTTTGCCCCTGATTCTTTGTCTTGGAGCAAGCCAAGAACATCACAGAGTTCTTGCAAGAGGGCCAGAGCTTTTTCGGCAAAATCCCTATTAGCCCCTTCTTTAAGCTGGTTGTTAATCTTTGTTACCAATTCGAATACTGCTGTAATTCCATCTGCAGTATTTAGATCGTCATCCATGGCCTTTTTGAACTTTTCTCTAAATATGTTCAAAGCTTCTAGGTCAAAAGCGTCTATGACTCCAGATTCAGATTTGCTATTTGAAATAAAGTGGAGGAGACTTGATTTTGCATTTCTTATTCTAGCTAAGCTATTCTTGGCCTGTTCCATCAATGTGTCGCTAAAGTTGATAGGGTTTCTGTAATGGCCCGATAAAAGGAAATAGCGTATTACTTCCCCGTCGTATTCTTTTAAGATATCACGTACTGTAAAGAAGTTTCCCCGAGACTTGCTCATCTTCTCATCATCGATTGTAATATATCCATTGTGCATCCAATACTTGGCAAAGGGGACTCCGTTCTGGGCCTCGGATTGAGCGATTTCATTTTCATGGTGGGGGAAGGTTAAGTCTTGACCTCCGGCATGAATATCAATTGTATCTCCCAGGTATCTTTTGCTCATGGTGGAGCATTCAATATGCCAACCTGGTCTGCCCATTCCCCATGGTGATTCCCAAGCGATTTCATCTGCACTTTTTCGTCTTTTCCATAGGACGAAATCCAAAGGATCATTTTTGACTTCCCCTACTTCTACACGGCAACCCGATTCTAACTCATCGATGTTTTGCTTGGATAATTTTCCATAACCCTGAAAATTCCGAGCATTAAAGTAAACGTCTCCATTGATCTCATATGCAAAGCCTTTGTCCACTAGCCCCTTAACAAATTCAATTATTTGTCCAATGTTTTCTGTAACCTTGGGATGAACAGTTGCAGGTCTAACATTAAGAGCTTCTGCATCTTTAAAGTATTCAAGTATATATTTTTCACTTATCTCAGATGGAGAAAGACCTTCTTCTTTTGCCCGATTAATTATTTTGTCATCTACATCGGTAAAGTTTTGAACGAAATTAACCTTGTAGCCTATATATTCCATATACCTTCTTAGGGTGTCAAATACTACAAAGGGCCTGGCATTACCAATGTGAAAAAAATTATAAACAGTGGGACCACAAACATATATCTTCACTTCATCAGGGTTGATTGGCACAAAATCTTCTTTTTTTCGAGTTAATGTATTGTATACTCTCATTAAAATTACTCCTCAGCTTTCCAAAAATAAAAATCTTAGGCAAGTACATAAACCTGCCTAAGATTATACTAGTTATTCTCATGTCTTTCAATGGTTAATCCTTATAAAGCCACGTAGTTTACAGGATTCATACACTTGTCATTAACTCTAACTTCAAAATGTATGTGAGACCCAGTAGCATTACCCGTTCTTCCTACAGTAGCAATGCTTTGGCCTTGAGTAACCGTATCCCCAACTTTCACCGAAATCGAGTTACAGTGAGAGTAATAAGTTTTGAAACTATTCCCATGATCAATAATCACTAATAGGCCATATGAGTTCCTTGAGCCCGCATAAACAACTGTTCCACCATCAGATGCAGATATGGTTGTTCCAACTGGTGCAGTCAAATCAACTCCATAATGGAATCGACCATTCCTTGGGCCGAAGGGAGATGCGAATACATATCCTTTGACTGGACATATAAAGTTCCCTGACCCTTCCGCAATAGGTCCTTGGTAAGTGTCCGCTGTGTAATTACCAGAAGCATAAACAACTTTTTCTTTGGTTCCCATTAGTACAACTTGGTTCTGAGTGTCTTTTATTTTCATCACAGCAACTAATTCATTTGAGACTATCTGACCATTTTCTCTAACAACGTATCGAACTTCTTCACTTAGGCCATCAGACCCAAGACTAATCAAAGCACTTACTCCCTTATCAACCTCATCAGTGTATTCGTAGTCGGTTAGAAAGTTTACTGGTACCAGGCTTCGTTCATAAGTTCCTTGAGTTTTTGTACTTCCAGAACTTTCCCCTATATCCATCGCCAACAAAGGCGTGAAGATTACTGCAATAAATAATACTGCTATAACAACTTTTTGTTTCGTTCTATTCATCGATTATACCTCTCTTGTTTAGAAATCATGAGATTTCATCCTTTGGATCGAACTTGTTTAGGCTACCCCACTTCATGATTTATGTCAATGTTTTTTCAGCAAACTTCACCAAATCTTCACATAGAAAAACCCCCATCGCGTTCAAATATCAACGTTTTGGAGGTTTCTATCATTCATGTATTATATGTGTGTTTCAGATGTTATTCTAGGGTCAAATACACCTTTTTCATCTTTTGTGGATTCTTGGGCTTGTCATTATTATCTCTTGGTGTACTCACAATTTCATCTACTACATCAAGGCCTTCTATTATCTTACCAAAGGCCGCATAGCTTCCATCTAGATGGGGTGATTCTGCTGTCATTATGAAAAATTGAGATCCTGCTGAATTAGGGTTTCCGCTTCTAGCCATGCTCAAAACACCTCTCTCATGACAAATGTTATTTTCGCAGCCATTATTAGTAAATTCACCCTTGATGGTATGTCCAGGTCCACCAGTTCCTGTGCCCAAAGGACATCCTCCTTGAATCATAAAACCAGGAATTACACGATGAAATGTAAGCCCATCATAAAAGCCTTCATTAACCAACTTTTCAAAATTCTCAACTGTAAGAGGAGCTATTTCTGGGTATAGTTCTCCCTTCATTGTTTTCCCACCTTCCATCTCAATCACTACATAATTCATCTCTTTCCTCCGTTTTTTCTAATTTTATATGTTACTGGTAAGGTCTGTTTGCTTTCCAGGAATTCCCACAACTCATTCTTCAAATATTCTGGATAAAGCACATCTAGGTCTTGCATATCTTCTCGAGAAACAAACATCACCTCTTCCATAACCTGCTCACTGTCTCCTCGCTCAGGGTCACTGCCTAGATGTAATTCTCCACCTATTAGCTTGCCAAGAAAGAAATTAACAAATCTCTGCCCTCTATCTGGAGACACTTCTTCGACATGCCAAATCAGCTGAATAATATCTACATCAAGGCCTGTTTCTTCTTTAACCTCCCGAATGGCTGCTTCAAGGGAATTTTCCTGGTCCTCCACCTTGCCTCCGGGAACCAACCAAATATTTTTATCATCTTGCCGGTGTCTAACCATCAGTACTTCATTTTTATGGTTTACCACCACCACTCTGGCTCCACCTACCCACATACCAATGCTCCTATCATGCCCATGCCCAGTATGATGAAAATTGGGCTAACCTTCATCTTTGCCACAAAGAAAAACGAGACGACGAACATTAAACAGGGAATGGGATTAATGCTATCCCATAAATTTATGATAAATGCCAGGGAAAAAATGTGGTAATTGAATAGGACCGTTTCTGCAACCATAACAGCTGCAGCCCCAATCAATCCTGCTGTTACAGGCCTAATCCCAGTAAAAATCCCTCTGATTGGCCAGCTATAATAAAAACGTTTTACGAAATTAGCCACAATTAACATTATAACAAAGGACGGAATGGTAACCCCTAAGGTGGCAACAATGGCCCCTGCTAGTCCCGCAAAGTTAAAACCTACATATGTAGCAGCATTAACAGCTACAGGACCAGGGGTAACTTGAGAAAGGGCTACAAGATTAGAAAACTCTTCTTTGCTCATGATCCCAAACTCTTGAACTCCCTGAAATATTAAGGGCAGCATGGCTAAACCACCACCAAAGCTAAAAGCCCCAATTCTAAAAAACATATAAAAGATAGTAATGTAAATCATTCTTTACCACCACCCTTTTTATGTGCATTCAGATCCGCATTTTTGCAATTTCCCTTATTTGGCTTTTGGTCCTCAGCTGGTTTTTCTACCTCGGCCGACTTGCTCTTGTCATATATTTTTTGTTCCTGAGCCGACTTTTCCTTGGCCAGGTTTTTTTCTATTCGTATTTCTTTTAGGCCTGTGGTTAAAAGGAAGTATATAGTCCCCAATAGGGCTCCCCCTAATATAACCAAAATAGCTGAAACATTAAAGGCTACTATTATAATAAAGCTGAGTATTGCAAGAAGCCAAGGAAACCAACCCTTAACTACACCCTTGCCAAGCTTTATTGCAGAATAAAGAATCAGTCCACTGGCAGCTGCCTTGATGCCAGTAAATGCACCTTCGATATATGAATTTTCTCCAATAGTTCCAAGAAGTACAACAAGGAGTATGATAATGATAAAAGAGGGTAAAATCACACCCATTGTGGCTGCCAAGGCACCTAGGAATCCTGCTTTTCTATTTCCCACATAGGTTGCAGTATTAATGGCTAATACTCCTGGCAAGGATTGGGCAATGGCAATACAATCTAACATCTCTGCTTCACTTAACCATCTTTTTTTATCTACCACCATTCTTTGAATAAAGGGCAACATGGCTAGCCCTCCCCCAATGGTGAAGAGGCCGATGATAAAAAAATTAATGAAAAGTTGCCCCAGTAATTTCAAATCTTACCCCTCTTCTTGAAACTCCACATACTTATCTGTCTTATTTCTTATTTTAATTCATATTTTTTATTCGTCTTCTTATCGCTTACTCTTATTCCTATCTCTTATTCCTATCTCTTATTCCTATCTCTTATTCCTATCTCTTATTCCTATCTCTTATTCCTATCTCTTATTCCTATCTCTTATTCTTATCTCTTATTCCTATTCCTATCTCTTACTCTTTTCCCATATCTTTCTAAGCTTCTAGACTTACTATTTCCTTTGTTCGCGCCAAAGCTTCATCCACAGACACTTCTTCTTTTTCAGGATCTCTTCTTAGCTTAAACTCTACTAATCCATCAGGAGCTCCCCTTCCAACAGTAATTCTTATGGGAATACCCAGTAGGTCTGCATCCTTAAACTTTACTCCTGGTCTTTCTTCTCTATCGTCTAGGAGAACTTGAATGTCACTGGCCTTCAAATCCTTGTAAATTTTTTCTGCAACTTCAACTTGCTTATCATCGCTTGTGCTCACCAGAGTGATTATAGCGTGATAGGGAGCAACACTTAAGGGCCATATAATACCATTTTCATCGTGGTGTTGTTCAACAATGGCTGCCATGGTTCTGGTTACGCCGATGCCATAGCACCCCATTACTATCCATTGATCATCTTGATTCTCATCCTTGTAGCTGGCTCCCATGGCTTCCGCATACTTTGTCCCCAGCTTGAAGAGCTGTCCTACTTCAATGCCCCGAGCAAACTCCACAGGACTTCCACATAGAGGACATGGATCTTGAGCTTTTATCATCTTGATATCACAAACAATATCTCCTTGATAATCTCTACCATAGTTTACATTAATGAAATGATGGTCTATCTTGCATGCTCCTGCACAAAGGTTCTTTGCCAAGGTTAATTCACTGTCTATTACCACAATGCAGTTGCGGATACCCATGGGACCTGTAAATCCTCCTACGCAACCAGTGGCTTCTTGTATTTTCCCCTCATCAGCAAACTCCAAAGCATGTTCGGGTATCCCTAAGGCATTAACTAGTTTTACCTTATTTAATTCCCTGTCTCCACGAACAAAGGCAGCAACGTAGCCCGCTTCTTTGCCTTCAAGATCAAATTTAGTAAAGAGCAAGGCCTTAATTGTTTGAGTTTTCTCTAAGCCCAGATAATTGGCTACATCCTCAATGGTTTTAGTTCCTGGGGTATAGACTTCCTCAAGAGGGAGGATCTGGGCTAAATCTTCTGCTTGATCTATACAAAGAGCCCTTTCCGTGGTGGCTGCCATTTCACAATTATTACAGTATGCGATTTCCGATTCTCCCACTTCAGAGAGAGCTGTAAACTCATGTGAGTTGGAACCCCCAATAGCCCCGGTATCTGCCTCAACTGGTCTGAAGGTAAGTCTACACCGGTTAAATATATTTGTATAGGCCTCAAACATTTCATCATAGCTTTTGTCCAAACCCTTAACATCCTTATCAAAAGAATAGCTGTCCTTCATTACAAATTCTCTGCTACGCATTAATCCAAATCTTGGTCTAGCCTCATCCCTATATTTTGTTTGAATTTGATAGAGGTTGATTGGTAATTGACGATATGATGATATATCCGTTCTGGCAATATCAGTGAATATTTCTTCATGGGTTGGCCCCAAGCAAAAATCTCGACCATGTCTGTCTTTAAGCCTCCATAACTCTGGGCCATAGGCGAACCACCTACCAGATTCCATCCAAAGTTCAGCTGGTTGCACAGCTGACATATGAATTTCTTGGCCTCCCTTTTCGTCCATTTCTTGGCGGACTATCTCCTCAATTTTTTTAACTGTTCTCCAACCCAAGGGCATAAATCCATAAACTCCAGAAACCAATTTCCTAATCATACCAGCTCTAAGAAGCAAGACATGACTTGGTATTTCTGCCTCTGCAGGGATTTCCCGCAGTGTCTTCAGGTGCATTTGCGATAGTCTCATTGACCTTCTCCTTTTGTATTATCTTTATTTACTGTCAATAACACGGAGGCTTGGCAAGCAATGCCCTCTTCACGGCCTACTATACCGATGCCCTCCATGGTTGTTGCCTTGATATTAATTTTCTCTCCAGCTATCTGGAGGATGTCTCCAATTTTTCCCTTCATTTCTCTTATGTAGGAAGAGACTTTCGGTTTTTCCATTAGTAGTGTAATATCTAGATTCTCGATTTCAAAACCTTCTTCCATCATTATATTGTGTATTTTGTCTAAAAGTATCAAGCTTGATATTCCCTTAAATTCATCTTTAGTATCAGGAAAATGTGTTCCTATATCCCCTTGGCCCATGGCACCTAATATAGCATCCATTAAAGCATGGGTTAGAACATCGGCATCAGAGTGCCCCAAAAGTCCTTTTTCATGGGGGATCAATACTCCCCCTATAATTAGAGGTCTTCCCTCAACAAGGGTGTGTAAATCGTAACCCGTCCCTATGCGGATGTCTTGATATGGGAGATCCTCAGGAGTTGTAATTTTCCTGTTAGCCTCACTTCCCTGGACTAGGGTAACTTCCTTGCCTAGTCTGTCAACCAAAGAGGCATCGTCTGTTCCATAAAAGTTTTGGTCAAAAGCTGTTTCGTAAGCCTCAAGTAATAATTCTATCAGGAATCCCTGGGGTGTTTGAACAATATAGAGTTCATCTCGATTGAGGGTGCCTTCCTTATTTCTTATTGTATCTTTAGGCTTAATGCAAGGTACAGCCCCACCACTTAACTCTATTCCCTCCAAAACCCTCTGGATAACCTCCTTGGACACAAAGGGCCTTGCACCATCGTGAACAAGAACGATGTCGGTATTTTTAGGAAGAGACCGCAGCCCATTATACACCGAATCTTGACGCTGGGATCCACCCAAAGTGAGAATTGTGTTGGGATCTAGTACCTGTAAAATCTCAGGGTCATAATCTTTGTTGACTACGATACAAACTGTATCAACAAAACCACAATCCCAAAAAGCCTCTGCAGCCAAAGCTAGCATAGGCTTTCCCTTGATCTTTCGATATTGTTTTGGAATGCCGCCGCCCATGCGTGAACCTGCACCGGCGGCGGCAATAATTACGGCAACTATTTTATCTTTATACATAGTTTAATTCTCTATTTTATCCGGGCAAAAATCATTCTTCCTGCTGAGGTTTGAAGAACACTGGTAACAAGAACATCTGTTGTCTTACCAATCATTTTATCTCCATCTTCAACAACAATCATGGTGCCATCGTCTAAATATGCAACGGCTTGGCCCTTCTCCTTACCTTCCTTTACCATAAATATAGTCATACCCTCTCCTGGTAGTACAACGGGTTTAAGTGTATTCGCTAATTCATTGATATTAAGAACTCCAACTCCTTTTATCCCTGCAACCTTATTTAGGTTAAAATCGTTGGTTACAACTTTGCCATTCATCATTTGGGCAAGTTTTAACAGCTTGATATCAACCTCAGGGATTTCTTCCAAGGCTTTTTCCGAGGCAGTGTTATATATTTCTATACCATGCTCTGTTTGAATTCGGTTTAGAACATCTAGCCCCCTCCGCCCTCTGTTTCTTTTTAAGCCATCTGAAGAGTCCGCTATATGCTGCAATTCACCAATAACAAATTCCGGGATTACAATAGGGCCTTCTAAAAATCCCGTTCTCATAATGTCCGCTATTCTTCCGTCTATAATAACAGAAGTGTCTAGAATTTTTGGCGCAAAATCTTGGACCTTACCTTTTCCTCTTGTTCCTTCTCTCTTTGTTCCACTGGAGGACAAAAGAACAGGCAAGTCAGGACCCAGTTTAGTGGCTATGACAATTCCCAAAAATGAAAGTACTAGGTAGGTAAAAACTGTAAAAATAGTCCCTAGGTAGAAAACCTGAATGTCCTTAAATATATCGCTAATAAGGAAGGCCACTACAAGGCCAGCAATTAGGCCAAAGGTTCCAACCACAATTTCATTAGGTGCCACTCCTTGCAAATCTCTTTCAATATTGGTGGCCACTTTTTTACTTTGTTTGCCAATTGTTGGTGTAAGTCGGAAAAAAAATAATGAAAAAATAAGTGCGAATACTACTGCCGCTCCCACCTGTTGGCCTTGGGTCCACTCCATCTCTGGAGCAATATCCGCAAAACCTAGTAGGAACTTGGTCAGCAAAAAAAATGCATAACCCACTAATCCACCTACAACGGCAAAAATAAATCTTATTAATTTTTTTATCATAATTCTATGCTTCTCACCTCCTTTACTGAAAATTTTACTGGAAACAACAAAAAAACTAAGGGCTGAATATTTTAAATTGCCTCATTAATTATTTTCATTGCCTTTGTTACGTCAATATCTTGTACAAGAACTATTTCACTTGCTAGAATCTGCTTAGCGTTTGATAGCATCTTCTTTTCACCAGTTGATAGTTTTTTGTCTCTGTCAGAATGGGCTAGGTTGCGAACAACCTCGGCCACTTCTAAGACATCTCCCGTCTTGAGTTTTTCCATATTTTCTCTATATCTTCGATTCCAGTTGGACTCCATCTCAGTTGCGTCACCCCTTAAGACCTTCATAACACTCTTTATCAATGAAATGTCCGCCACAGGGCGAACCCCAATTTCTTCACAAGAATCTGTAGGAATCATGATTTTCATGTCCCCACAAGGTACGTTCAATATATAATACTGTCTGGTCTCGCCAAGAATCTTTTTCTCTTCAATCTGTCCTATAATTCCGGCTCCATGCATAGGATACACAATCTTATCGCCTACTCTGAACATAGTTTTAACCTCCACTATACCGCTCATTTCAGTATACACTTAAAGAGGGGAATAGTCAATTAAAGCCCAGTTTTCTAACATTCTGCGCCCACAAGAGGAATATTGAGTGACATAAATTTTAGTTAAACTAAGGGTAATTCAAACCAGAACTTGGATCCCTCCATTAACTTACTCTCAACTCCAAATTTTGCATTGTGAAGGTTGAGAATCTCTTTTACAATGGATAGGCCTAGGCCTGTCCCAGAGGTTTTACGCACATGGTTGGTGCTACCTTTTTGGTATCTCTCCCAGATTTGAGAGATATCCTCTTCTCTAATACCCATGCCATTATCTATAACTTCAAAATGCAAAAGGGAATTATCTTCATAGGCATTTATATATACGGTTTTGTCTTTTCCACAGTATTTTATGGCATTGCTCAAAAGGTTGCCTATGACTTGCTTCATTTTCGCTAGGTCCACTTTAACCCATAGCTTTTCATCACAATGGGCGACAATATTATATCCTTCATCTCTTAGTATCTCAATGTAAGGGCCAACCACACTCTCCACCATTTCGCTAACATTGATTTCCGACAAATTAAGTTCCTCTACTCCCGCTTGTATCTTAGAAAGTGTAAGCATATCTGAAACTAGGCGGTTTAGACGATCTGCCTCATCAATAATAACTTTGAGATGCTCTTGTCTTTTATCCCCATCTTCTCCAGAAATATCCCTTATAAGTTCTGCGTAAGATTTTACCATAGTCAATGGAGTTCTAATATCGTGAGAAACGTTTGCTATTAAATCTTTTTGTAGTTTGTCGCTCTTTGCAAGTTCCATAGAAGCATGGGTAAGGGTGTCTGCTAGATTCATTATCTCGCTATATTTACCACCATCAAAGGTGACTCCGTACTCTCCATGGGCAAGTTCTTTGGCCTGGTCAGTGATCCTTCTTATTGGTAAGGATATTATGCGGGATAGGTAAATTGAAATAGCAAAAGCCATAGCCAAAGAAATTATTGTAATGTATTTTAGCTGTTCCTGTAGAATTGCTACAGTAGATCCCACAGGGTAGAGGGGTGAGAATATATAGAGGATAGCCTTGTCATCATAGGCATCTTCTACAAACCCTGCATAGGCTAGGGTGTTTAGGTCAGATCGGCCTTCAGGTATCAAGGTACTTATTGATTTACTCTTACTCTCGAATAGTCTTTCCTTCATAGCAGCCATTTCCCCTAGGTAACCGTAGCTAGGCCGCCTGCCCTCCTCAGAAATTGGGGAGAAAACAATTGTTCCATCTGTGGTCTCGATATGAATATACATGTCGTTGCTATAGGATAAATTCCTTATAATATCTAGGATGTTTTCGTTTTCATACTGAGAAGTAATAACATTTGCCACCCTGTTGGTTTCGTTAATTTTCATTTCCTGATAATAATTATTTAAGAAAAAAATCTGCAAACCCCAGAGTATGATCAATAAAAAAGTTGCGAATGTAACAAAGTACAACCACACCTTAAAATTTATACTTCTCGGATCCATCTTCCAGATTTTGAAAAAATCAAACTTCAAATTTATACCCTACTCCTCTTAGTGTAACTATATAATCCCGGTATTCTCCTAGGTTGTTCCGCAAGTTCTTTATGTGGGTATCTATGGTTCGGTCATCGCCAAAAAAATCATAACCCCAAATGTCCGATAAAAGTTTATCTCGGGAAAGTGCAATATTCTTGTTTTGCACAAGATAGAACAAGAGGTCGTACTCTTTAGGCGTCAATTCCACCTTCTCCCCGTTAACCACTACGGACCTACCTTCAATATTGATGGAAAGACCACCGAATTCCAAAACTTTGACTCCCTTTTCCTCCCTGGCCTTTCTTCTAGCAAGAACAGCATTTACTCTAGCCATAAGTTCTTTTGGGCTAAAGGGTTTTACCACATAATCATCGATTCCCAACTCAAAACCATAGAGCTTGTCGTACTCTTCACCTCGGGCAGATAGCATAATAATAGGAATATCCTTTATCTTTTTAATCTCTTTGCAGGCCGAATAGCCATCCAACTTAGGCATCATAATATCCATAACAACCAAATCGTAATCATTTAGCTTAACAAGACCTAGGGCTGACATTCCATCCCCAGCTTCGTCCACTTCGTGACCATTAAATTCAGCATATTCTTTTATTACTTGGCGAATTTTAGATTCGTCGTCTACCACTAATAATTTTGCCATTTTTTCCTCACCTCACTACTACTTTAACTGGCATTTGTGTCTATTTTGTGAGTATCTTAAAATTATTGTAACATATTTATCCCACCCTGAAAATAGAATCAGAAGCAAGGCTACACTAGCTATGAATATTGTGGTAAAATAATTCTTGTAGTTGATCCTGGATAGTAAATTACAAATCATAGGGATGGTGAAAATGGATATTCAAAGAATTAGCGGAAAGTTAAATTGCCTGGTTATATTTCGAGAACTTTTAGAAGACCCCATTATTAAGCTCTGGCAAAAACTAATAGAAAATATAATTGAAAAAAAGGATTCGGCCCCAAGTTATTGTTCTTTTCTTGCAAGACTATATGAAGAAGAGGGAGATTTCGGCCAGCATCTCTTGAGGGTCGTTATGGATTCTGAAAATGTATTTATCAAACGAGAAGCATCAAGAAAAAACCCTTCAATAATTACTTGCCTTGAAGGGGAACTTGAGTTATTCACTGATATAAGTTCCCTGTCACCCCAAACACTTATTAAGTCTGTCCACAGCCTATCACCCTACTCAAAGCCTTTGCCTACATACTCCTCAACTGCTTATGATTTTAAGAGCCTATACCGTAGCAGGGTTTTAATGCTTCCCAAACAAGGATATGGCATATTTGCCAAGCATCCTATGTTTATCTTTGATGAAAAAGGCCTTAGCCCAGTTCTGAACCCAGATCCCCAAAGATTAAGTGACCTGGTCGGCTATAAACAAGAGCAAAGGCCCTTAGTTGCTAATACCCTATCCCTAATCGGAGGTAATTCTGCCAGCAATGCTTTGTTATACGGGGACGCAGGTACAGGTAAAAGTTCTACCATTAAGGCTCTTGTAAACGAGTATTATGAAATGGGCCTACGCCTAGTAGAAATCAAAAAAAAGCATCTCTTCCTTATGCCCGAATTAATGAATGAGCTTAAGGATAATCCGTTAAAGTTTATACTCTTTGTTGATGACCTTACCTTTACCCAACATGATGAAAACTTCTCTGCACTCAAAAGTGCTCTGGAGGGAAGTGCCTCAACACAGAATAAAAATACTGTTATCTATGCTACATCTAACAGAAGGCATTTATTAAAGGAATCCATTTCGGACAGGCAGGGGGACTTTAATGAAAATGATACCATCCAAGAGACCATGGGCTTAGCCGCAAGATTCGGGCTTACCATTACCTACCAAAGGCCAGACAGAGATATTTACCACCTGATAGTCAAAGAGTACGCAAAGGAATTTGAACTTTTCCTTGATGAAAAAAAATTGATCACCAAGGCTGAAGCCTACGCTATTAGAAACGGGGGAAGAAGCCCTAGAGCAGCAAAACAATTCGTTCAATTAGAAAAAGGGCTTTCAGAATAAACTGAATGCCCTTTTCATTTCTTGAAACCCCTTAGAACATCTTCGAATTCCTTAAAACACCTTGTAGCTCCTTGAAACCCCTTAGAACATCTTCGAATTCCTTAAAACACCTTGTAGCTCCTTGAAACCCCTTAGAACATCTGCGAATTCCCTAAAATACTTTAACCCCCCTTAGAACATCTTCGAATTCCTTAAAACACCTTAAAGCTCCTTAAAACTCCTTCCAGCCCCTTGATCTCAATTTATAGATTTTGTTGATATTATTGAGATCTAATAAGGGAGTACACATCCTACTAAATAGATTGCCTTTACTAGATGGGCCTAATAAAAGAGCTCTCCATTGACCTATTTCAAAACCGCCCCATTGGAAGCGTCTGTAACCATCTTTGCATAGCGACTAAGCCATCCCGTCTTAACTCTTGGCTCAGGACAAACAAAGGCTTTTCTTCTGGTTTCCATCTCTTCTTCCGATATGGCGGCATCCAGTTTTGCTCTAGGTATGTCAATAGTAATTTGATCACCTTCTTTGATAAAGGCAATTTCACCCGCTTGAGCGGCTTCTGGGCTTACATGGCCTATGGCTGCCCCACGGCTAGCTCCACTAAAGCGTCCATCAGTTATTAGGGCAACAGATTTATCCAATCCCATTCCCGCTAAGGCACTGGTTGGGTTAAGCATTTCCCTCATGCCTGGTCCACCCTTTGGCCCTTCAAATCTTATAACTACAACATCTCCTGGGTTAATATTTCCATTATAAATAGCCTCAATAGCCTCTTCTTCATCATCAAAGACTCTTGCCGGCCCGGTGTGAATTAGCATCTCAGGAGCAACTGCACTACGTTTTACAACTGCACCATCTTTGGCAATATTCCCCCAAAGAATTGCAATTCCACCAGTCTCACTGTAAGGGTCTTCAATTGGTCTTATTACATCATGATTTTTTACCTTGGCAGTGGATATATTCTCTCCCACAGTTTTTCCTGTAACAGTAAGGGCATCTTTGTTGATATGACCTTTCTTGTTCAGTTCTCCTAAAACTGCTTGGATTCCGCCCGCCGTATTAAGATCTTGGATATGGGTAGGCCCCACAGGAGCTAAATGACAAAGGTTAGGAACCTTGCCGCTAAACTCATTAAAGATCTCTAAGCTAAGGGGGCAACATCCTTCGTTTGCTATTGCCAGTAAATGAAGAACACTGTTGGTGGAACAGCCTAAAGCCATATCGCAAGCCAGGCCATTTTGCAAAGATCCTTCATTGATAATGTCCCTGGCCTTTATATCCTTTTCTATAAGGTGCATTATTGCCTCACCTGATTGTTTGGCCAATCTTATCCGGCCATTATGAACAGCGGGAATAGTTCCGTTTCCAGGAAGGGCAATACCTATTGCCTCACAAAGACAGTTCATGCTATTGGCAGTATACATTCCTGCGCAAGATCCACAGCCAGGACAAACGCCCTGTTCATATTCTTCCATTTTGTCATCATCAATAAGACCCGCTTTTCTGGCTCCTACAGCTTCGAATATTTTAGAGAGGCTTACCTCTTCCCCATCAACTAAACCAGCAAGCATAGGCCCACCAGAGCACACCAAGGCAGGGATATTCATACGAACTGCCGCCATAACCATACCAGGTACAATTTTGTCACAGCTTGGAACCAATACTACCCCATCTAGGCAATGTGCCATCACCATTGTTTCTACACTGTCTGCTATTAGTTCTCGGCTTGGTAGGCTGTACTTCATGCCTCCATGGCCCATAGCAATACCATCACAAACACCAATGGCTGGCATAAGAATTGGCGTACCCCCGGCCATTCTAACTCCTGCCATTACAGCATCTGCTACTTTTTCAAGATGGATATGGCCGGGAACAATCTCACTATAAGCGGAAATTACTCCTACTAAGGGTCTGTTTAGCTCTTCCTTGGTGTAACCCATAGCATAAAACAAACTTCTCATAGGGGCCCGTTCAATGCCTTGTGTTACCTGATCACTTCTTCGCATTCTTTTCTCCCTTTTTGCACTCACATCAATTTTGTATTTATTTCTTGAGCCAGCTCATCATATCTCTAAGTTCTTTTCCGATCTTGCAAAGCAGGTGTGAAGCTTCTTTGCGTCTTGTTGCCAAGAATCTTGCTTGACCCCCTGCATTAAATTCCTGTATGAATTCTGTGGCAAATGTTCCATCTTGGATTTCACCAAGAATCTTCTTCATTTCTTTTCTGGTATCTTCAGTAATTATTCTGGTTCCACTACGGTAGTCTCCATATTCAGCCGTGTTGGAAATTGAATATCTCATCTGATCAAAACCACCGCTATTAATCAGGTCAACAATTAGCTTCATTTCATGTACACATTCAAAATATGCCATTTCTGGTGCATATCCAGCTTCTACAAGGGTATCAAATCCAGCTTTCATTAACTCCGTCACCCCACCACATAAAACAGCCTGTTCTCCAAAGAGATCCGTCTCAGTTTCTTCTTTAAATGTAGTTTCTAGTATCCCAGCTCTTCCCGCACCGATACCAGATGCATAGGCAAGGGCAAAATCTTTAGCTTTTCCAGAATAATCTTGAAATACAGCTATAAGGCTTGGGACTCCTTTTCCTTCTAAATACTGGGTTCTTACAGTATGTCCAGGGCCCTTTGGAGCCACCATTATTACATCAATATTTTCTTCAGGTTGAATCTGGTGATAGTGGATATTAAAGCCGTGGGCAAACATTAATATATTGCCTTCTTTCATGTGTTTCGCAACCTGTGTGTTATATATTCGGCCTGCCGCTTCATCAGGAACCAGCATCATAATAACATCCCCCACTTGAGCTGCTTCTTCAACATCCATAACCTTAAGGCCAGCCTCTTTTGCCTGGACAGCGGATTTAGAATCAGCCCTTAATCCTACGATTACATTTACTCCACTCTCCTTAAGGTTCAATGCATGGGCATGCCCTTGACTTCCATATCCCATAATTGCCACGGTCTTGTTATCCAATAAACCCAAATTACAGTCTACATCATAATATTTTTTAATCATCTAATCCTAACTCCTTTTCTCCACCAATGTTTCCTTTTTCAATTCCAGTTACACCAGTCCTACTAACCTCAATGATATCATAACAACTCATCATATTCATAAAGCCATCAAGCTTGTTGGGAGACCCAGTCAATTCTATTACCATACTACTTTTTGAAAGGTCTATTATTTTCGCCCTATAAATATCCACAATCTCACGAATGTGGGTTCGAGTTTCTTTTTCAGCCCCTACTTTAAGGAGCAAGAGTTCCCTATATAGGGTATTGTCCATATTTAATACATAGGCATTTCGAACAACTTCCAACTTCTCAACCTGGGTGATGATCTGCCACAAAGCATTCTCATCATCTCCACTGACAACAGCAGTTATTCGAGTAATACCTGGTATATTTGTTTCTGATGCGGAAAGAGTATTAATATTGAAATTTCTTCTTCCAAACAAGCTGGAAATTCGAGCTACTACATTAGGTTGGTCATCAACCAACATAGTAATAACCTGCTTTTCCACTTTTATAGGTTTGGCTTTTTCTCTCATTACTTTAATCCTTTCTTCTTTTAGTCCATTATAATATCTGCCACTGTCCCTCCATTAGGAATCATGGGCAAAACCTTTTCGCAACGGTCGATGGCACAGTCAATCCAAACAGGACCCCTTGCTTGCAAGGCTTCCTTATACACCCGCTCAAAATCCTTAATAGTGTCAACCCTATAACCTTTAGCACCAAAGCCCTGGGCTATCATAGCAAAATCCGTTTCTCTCTCTGGTACTGTTTGCGAATAACGACCCTCGTAAAAACTGTTTTGCCACTGATAAACCATGCCCAAAACACGATTATCAAAAATAATGCTTATAATAGGCAATTTATTGCTGACGGCAGTGCAGGCTTCGTTCATGTTCATGTGGAATGACCCGTCTCCAGTGAGATGTATAACCCTTTTGTCAGGGTTTCCCATTTGAGCTCCAATAGCAGCCCCATATCCATAGCCCATAGTCCCAAGCCCTCCGCTCGTGAGGAATGCTTTGGTATTATAGTGCTGGACATATTGGGCAGCCCACATCTGATGTTGCCCTACATCTGTTACATAAATAGTTTCTTTATCTGTGAGTTTGCAAATGGTATTTATTAGTTGGTCAGGACATAGATATCCATTTCCCTTGTCTGGCATGGCTACTTTTCCTCTCCACTTGGAGATTCTTCCAGTCCACTCCTCTCTCCGTTTCTCTTCTACTAAAGGAAGGAGTCTTTGCAAGAAGTGTTTAACATCACTAATTATGGCTACATCCACCTTAACATTTTTGTTGATTTCGCTTCTGTCTACATCTACTTGAACAATAGCTGCATCTTGAGCAAATTTTTCTGGATTTAAGGCAACCCTATCGCTAAATCTGGTCCCAAGGGCTAAAACTAAATCCGCCTTATCTATGGTCTTGTTGGCAGCTACTGACCCATGCATACCAAGCATGCCAAGATTCATAGGGTTCTCATGTCCTACAATTCCTGCTGCCATCATAGTATGTGTGGCTGGAATGTCTCCACGGTTTATTAGAGCAATAATCTCATCCGAGGCTCCTGATGCGGCGGCCCCTCCTCCAATATAAAGAGCAGGTCTTTCCGCCTCATTAATCATCCTAGCAACTTCTTCAATAACCTCTTGAGAGATGTTATTGGGTAGTTCTGGTATCTTGACAGGGCCTTTACTTTCATAGTCATAAAGGGCTGCTGTAACATCCTTAGTTATATCCACTAAAACAGGACCCTTCCTGCCTGAGTTGGCTATAAGAAAAGCCTGTCTTAAGGCTCCTTCTAAATCCTCTATTTTGCTGACTAGAAAATTATGTTTTGTTATGGACATGGTTATGCCCGTAATGTATATTTCCTGAAATGCGTCTCGCCCAATCAATGTTGAGGGGGCATTGGCAGTAATAGCAACCATTGGGACACTGTCCATATAGGCAGTAGCTATTCCTGTTACAAGATTGGTTGCTCCCGGTCCACTTGTGGCAAAAACAACTCCCGTCTTACCAGTAGATCTTGCATATCCGTCTGCGGCATGAGAAGCTCCCTGTTCATGTGCAGTCAAAACATGGTGAATTTGTTCGCGGTATTTATAGAGGGCATCGTAAGTAAAAAGAGCTGCTCCACCAGGATATCCAAAAACGATATCAACACCTTGATCCAAAAGCACCTCCATTACAATATCAGCGCCAGTTATTTTCATGAATATTATCCCCTTCCTTGCTAAATATATTGTTTATTATATAGAACTAACAAATAAAGTCAATATTTTTTGTGTATTTTCACAAATATTTAAGCAAATATTACATTTTTATGTTGTGAAACAAGAAAACGGCCTTTGGACCTAGGCCCAAGACCGTCGTTTCTTAATATATATCAGGAAAACAATTCATAAGTTCTCCCGAAAAAGTATTCTCTTGTGCTAGGCTTTTATCTTCAAAGCTTGATTATTAGGCCTCTTCTTCCGCCTTGTTTTCAGCAATAATCTTTTCAGCTAGGTGGGAAGGCACTTCTTCGTATCTTTCAAACCTCATTGTAAACCAACCTCTGGCCTGGGTCATGGAACGAAGGTTTACGGAATAGTCGAATAATTCTTGTTGAGGTGCTTCAGCCATTAGCTTTTGTTCTCCGCTAAGTTGTGGCTCCATGCCTAGTATCTTGCCTCTTCTCTTATTCATATCACCCATAACATCCCCCATATACTCATCGGGGACAAATACTTCCAAGTACATTACAGGCTCTAGCAAGCAAGGTTTTGCTTCAGCAATTCCTTTTCGGAAGGCCAAAGCTGCTGCAAGTTTGAAAGCCATTTCATTAGAGTCTACATCATGGTAAGAACCATCGTATAATACAGCCTTCACATTTACAACCTTACACTGGGCCAAGGGTCCTCTATCAAGAGACTCTCTTAAACCTTTTTCAACTGCTGGTACATAGTTCTTGGGAACGGAACCACCGAAAAGTTCTTCGCTGAATTCAAATTCTTCCTGGCTGGGAGAGAATCTAATGCGAACATCTCCGTACTGACCTGCACCACCTGATTGCTTTTTATGCTTACCTTGGACATCAGAAGTTCCTTTTATGGTTTCTCTGTATGCTATCTTTTGAGGTAATACATTTACTTCAACACCAAATTTATCCTTTAGCTTAGAGGTAATAATATTTAGTTGCTGCTCTCCCTGTCCACCCAAAAGTGTTTGATGTGTTTCGATATTTCTCTCCAGTACAAAGGAAGGATCTTCCTCCATTAACTTGTTGAGTCCAGATGAAACCTTCTCATCTTCTCCCTTTTCCTTGGGTTCCACTGCTATAAACAGTGATGGTTGTGGAAAATTGATTGGTGGGAACTCAACAATGTCAGCCTTTGTGCAAAGTGTGTCTCCAGTTTGAGTCAGCTGCAATTTAGCCGCTGCTACAATGTCCCCAGCAACTACATCTCCAGCATCACCTTGATTCTTGCCTCTTAGGAAAAAAAGTGCTCCCATTTTTTCTGGCTTTTGGGTTCTGGGATTATATAACTCCGTGCCCTG
Source organism: Anaerovoracaceae bacterium (assembly GCA_034003765.1). Taxonomy (GTDB): domain Bacteria; phylum Bacillota; class Clostridia; order Peptostreptococcales; family Anaerovoracaceae; genus JAAZGD01. The sequence goes on from JAVEXZ010000015.1 coordinate 23,776, forward strand.
ATGAAAAACACCTGAGATAACCTTAATCAAACTAATTTTACCAAGGAATGGATCTGCAATTGTCTTAAAGACAAATCCTGCAGGTTTTCCAGCAGGGTCGACCGCCACTTCAATATCCTCACCATTTCCATTTTTCGCTGGATATGGAGCATGATGGCCAGGTTCTGGTACAAACTTGATTATAGAATCTAGGACTTCTTTGATCCCTTGGCCCTTATGAGAAGATGTAACCAAAACTGGGGTTATATTACCTTCTTTGATTCCATTCATAAGTCCATTATTAAACTCCTCATCTGTGAATTCTTCACCTTCGAAGAACTTATCCATAAGAGCTTCATCATTCTCTGCTATGGCTTCTTTTACAGCCTCTTGATCTTCAAGAGTAACTACAGAAGTCCCATATGTCTCTTTGAGGGCAGCTGTTAATTCATCAATGTTTACATTTTCCTTATCGCTTTTTGTTATCACAAAAAACCTTGGCATATTGTTTTGCTTGCATAAGTTCCAAGCTTTTCCAGTACCAACCTGAATGCCTGACGACGCATCAACTAAAATTAAGGCTGCTTCTACTGCTCGAAAAGCCGAATAGACTTCACCAACAAAATCGAAAAAGCCTGGAGTGTCAATGAAATTAATCTTGGCTTTGTTGTACTCTACGGGAACCAAAGAAGCTCCAATAGTGTAACCCTTCTCAATCTCCATCTTGTCATAGTCAGAAACGGTATTCCCGTCTTCAACTCTACCAAGTCTGTTAATTACTCCAGTATCCAATAAGGCTGCCTCCAAAAAAACAGTTTTTCCACAGCCTCCGTGCCCAAGCAATGCTACGTTTCTTATTGTTTTGCTATTATAGCCTTTCATAGTAAGCCCTCCCAAAAATATTTTTTTCACGGCGTACAACGCTTTTTATTATACCATTGTATGTTTTCATTGGCAATGTGATTATTCCTTTGTGGCTAGGTCCTCCAAGGCCTCCTTTGCCTGTGGGGTAACTTTAAGTGGCAATGCATTGTCCATTTTTTTAATAAATGGTGTCCTAGCCAATATAATTGTTACTGTAAGTGCTATCAAGGCTCGTCCAAGGGTTATTACTAGTACAGAAGCCCCAGCGACACCAAAAAGAAGCCCAGTTTCAATAACCCCATGGCAAAGAAACATGAATATTCCTACCAAAACCATATCTCTCTTTGACAAGGGGTTGGTTTTATTTAATTCAAGTAAAGTGCCTGCTCCGTAGCTTACACCCATTACAAATCCCACTAATAGGGGGAACATGGCGTTCTTTGACATCCCCATCAAACGACCAAAGCCTTCCATTTTTGAAGCAAGTTTTTCAATAATCCCGTAAGTCATGAGAATTTGAATAACAATCATCAGGGGGACCAAAACCTTTAAGAGGTTAAGCATGGTAGTCAAACTACCCGTAACCATCTCTCTCACAATAAAATCAAAAGATTCACTCATTATAGAAAAACACCTCCCACCCAACCAATTAGGAGCCCAATTAGGACAGCAAAAACTAGGCGAAATAAGGCGAAAGGTAGGGCTGGAAATCCGATTTTTTGAGCAATGGCACTTTCCACAGGAATGGAATGGAATGTCAGGGAAATCATGGCTATGGTAGTTATTCCTGCTGCAGTAAAGTCAAAGCCTCCCATTGCAGCTACCACCCCATACTCATCGGTGAAAACTCCAGTTATGATTGGCACTACCGCATCTCCAGGAAGCTTAAATAAACCCATTGTAGGGGTAAATAACTTTTGCAACCAAGGCATGACTGGAGAATATTTAATTAAAACTACAACTAAATAAACAGGAATCATTATCTTCAAAAGAAAGACTCCTGTTTTAAGGCCTTTAATGGTGCCGTCTTTTATTGCTAGTAAAAACTTTTTCATAAAGCTCTTTATATCTCCTTAAAACTCTGCGGATTTTGGGGTTCTTGGGAATGGTAGTACATCTCTTATATTGCTAATACCCGTTATATACATAAGGATTCTCTCAAAGCCCAAGCCAAAGCCTGAGTGTTCCACACCACCATACTTTCGAATATCAAGGTACCACTTATAGTCCTCTGGGTTAATCCCCATCTCATTCATTTTATTTACAAGAACATCGTATCTCTCTTCTCTTTGAGATCCACCAATGATTTCTCCTACTCCAGGGACAAGTAGGTCGCAAGCCGCAACGGTTTTGCCATCATCATTCATTCTCATATAAAAAGCTTTTATGTCTTTGGGATAGTCTGTTACGAAAAGAGGTTTTTTAAAGACCTCTTCAGTCAAGTATCTCTCATGCTCCGTTTGGAGATCAATACCCCATTCCACTGGGAACTGAAAGTCTTTGCCAGATTCTATTAGTATTTTTACAGCTTCTGTATACGTTATCTTTCCAAATTCTGCGTCAACAATACTCTTCAACCGGTCTTTTAAGCCTTTATCAACAAAATTGTTAAAGAAGTCCATTTCGTCTGGAGCATTATCTAATACATACTGAATTATATATTTTATTAGGCTTTCACCCATCTCCATGTTAGCTTCAAGGTCAGCAAAAGCAATCTCTGGTTCTACCATCCAGAATTCAGAAGCATGCCTTGCAGTATTTGAATTTTCCGCCCTAAATGTTGGGCCAAATGTATATATTTTACGAAAAGCCAATGCAAAGGCTTCCCCTTCTAACTGGCCTGATACTGTGAGACTTGTCTCTTTACCGAAAAAATCTTCACTGTAATCAACAGCTCCCCCCTCAGTAAGGGGAGGGTTTACAGGGTCCAAGGTGGTAATACGAAACATTTCCCCGGCCCCTTCACAGTCATTTCCCGTTATAATGGGGGTGTGGACATAAACAAATCCGTTTTCTTGAAAATACTTATGGATTGCAAAGGATAGAATAGATCGTACCCTAAAGACCGCAGAAAAAGTATTGCTGCGTGGTCTTAGATGGGCTATCTCTCTTAGGAATTCCATTGAGTGACGTTTCTTTTGAAGAGGGTAGTCAGAATCCGCCCCCGCTTCCACAAAGATTTCTCGGGCATTTATTTCAAAAGCCTGTTTGGATTCAGGGGTCATTATCAAAGTGCCTTTAACCTTTAATGCTGCGGCAATGGGAACTTTTGATATCTCTTCAAAGTTTTCAACTATATCTTTTTCATAAACAATTTGAACCGACTTGAATGTAGTTCCATCGTTTAGCTCAATAAAGCCAAGACGATTTGAATCTCTATTGGTTCTAACCCACCCCCTAATAACAACATCCTCATCCAGGAATTCTTGGGGTCTGGCAAATAAGGTCTTTAGTTCAACTTCTTTCATCAACTGGCTCCTTCATTGGTGATTTCAAATTCTATGTAGTAAATAGGTTTGTTTGTTTCAGCTCTATGCATTAAATGCCTATATGCCTTTTACATTATCTAATCTGTCCAGCAATTGGTTATGTAAATACCTATCTTCCTCGAATTAAGTGTTTTTACGGTTCTTATCAGCTCTGTATATAAAATTGATTTATATATTGTTAGCTAATGGGATGTTTTGTAGCTAATGGGATGTTTTCTCCATTTGATTCTTACCTATCAATTGGCTTCATAGTTGGGAAGAGAATAATATCTCTTATGGAAGGGGCATCTGTTATTAACATAATAACTCTGTCAATTCCTATTCCCAAGCCTCCTGTAGGAGGAAGGCCAACTTCAAGAGCATTAACAAAATCTTCATCCATGGGATGGGCCTCGTGATCACCGCCCTCAAGGGCAGCTTGCTGTTCCTTAAATCTTTGGTATTGATCTATAGGGTCATTAAGCTCAGAAAAAGCATTGGCAATTTCCCAGCAATTTACATAGGCCTCAAATCTTCTGGTTATACGAGGGTCTACCGGGTCTCTCTTAGAAAGGGGTGATACCTCTACAGGGTGGCCAACAACAAATACGGGACCATCTAGGTAGCCAGGAACCTCTTCACAGAAATTTTCAAAAAGCTCTGCGATTAAGAGACCTCTTGAAGCATTCTTAACGTCCTCGGATCTCATTCCAGCCTTAATTGCCGCAGCCCGTGCTTCTTCGTCAGTTTCAATCACTGAAAAGTCTGCACCGGTAATTTCTTTTACTGCATCCTGCATATTAAGCCTTCTCCAAGGAGGAGTTAGGTCAAATGTTTTTCCTTGATATTCTATTACCATAGAACCTGTTGCTGCTAGGGCCGCCTTTGAAACAACTTGCTCCGTTACGTCCATGACGCTTTCCATGTCTCCATAAGCCATATAGCACTCCATGGATGTAAATTCAGGATTGTGATTTCTGTCCATTCCCTCGTTACGGAACATCTTACCCATTTCATAAACCCTGTCTAAGCCCCCTACTATAAGGCGCTTTAGGTAAAGTTCGTTAGATATCCTAAGCTTCATATCAAGGTCTAGTGTGTTGTGATGAGTATCAAAAGGCCTTGCGTTGGCTCCGCCTGCAATAGTGGTTAGTATAGGGGTATCAACCTCAAGGAAATCGTAGTCTTCTTCTAGCACTCTTTTTACTTCATGAATTATCTTGGACCGGTTATAGAACATTTCTCGAACCTCAGGGTTCATGATTAAGTCTACATACCTTTGGCGATAACGTAAGTCTTGATCCTTAAGTCCTTTAAACTTATTTGGTAACACCTGAAGGGATTTTGATAAAAGCACCAGTCGCTGAACTTTTACGGATACTTCTCCGTGTCTGGTTTTGAATATATCTCCTTCAATTCCCACAATATCCCCAATATCGTAGGTGATGAAAATTTCATATTCTTCAGGGCTTATTATATCCTGTCTTACATAACACTGGATTCTGCCGCTTTTATCTTGTATATCAATAAATGAAGCCTTCCCCATATGGCGAAATGCCATAATACGGCCTGCAACACTAACTTGGCTGCCTTCCATTGCCTGGAAGTTTTCCTTAATCAACTGACTATGGCTGTTAACATTCCAAGATTCCACCAAAAATGGGTTTCGTCCCATCTTTTGAAGAGTTTGTAATTTTTCTCTTCTAATCATCCTCTGTTCGTTGATTTTTTCTTCCGAGATTTCCTCTTCAACTTCCTCTATATCAACATTATCTGCCCTTAGTTCATCAGTCATTTTGCACCTCTTTTTTCCCTATCAATAATTCTAGTTGGTCTTTGTTCCCGAAGTAACCCTCTTTGTTGAATTTGATTTCTTTCTAGACTCTTTGGTTTCTTTGGCATCCTTTGACTCTTCTTGTTTTCTGATATCTACAACCTTAACTTTTATAAGACCATTTGGAACGTTCACATCAACTATATCACCAGCTTTTTTACCCAAAAGCGCCTTACCAATTGGGGATTCATTAGAGATTTTACCTTCAAAAGGATCCGCCTCTGTAGAACCTACGATAATATATTCTTGTTCTCCCTTAGTAGACTTATCTTTGGGATTCATTTCTTTTACAGTTACAATTAATCCCACGTTAACTACTTCGTCGGAAATGTGTTTATCATCTATTATTTTCGCCATGCGAAGCATATACTCTAGTTTTAGTATTCTTTCCTCAAGTTCTGCTTGCTCGTTTTTCGCTGAATCATATTCTGCATTTTCTGAAATGTCCCCATAAGAAATTGCTTCTTTGATTCTTTCAGCGATTTCTTGTCGTTTTACAGTTACAAGTTCATCATGTTCGTTAACAACCTTATCATATCCTTCTGGGGTTAGTAGAATCTCGTCTGCCATTTCCTTGTCTCCTCGTATTACAATCTTTTATAGAAATAATTTATCCCTTGTTATCTGTTCTTAGCGAAAGATGTCATATTTATCTATGTCATATCGAAATATTATAATGTATAAGCCCTAGTTTGTCAATTTAATCCCCTTGGTATCAAGGGCTATATGGGCTTTGTGTCAAGGGCTGTAAGCCTAATTTGCAGTGCCTTTACACCTTGTTTTCAGCCCATGTCTTTTTAGCAATATCAATAAAGCTTTTTGCAGCTGGGGAGATTTTTTTCAAAGAGAGGACACCAATCCCCAAATCACGATAAGCCGGAGGTTCTAAGAATAACCGTTTAACCTTATCCTCATGGCCTTTTAAGACTAGTTCTGGAAGTATCGATAATCCCAGACCATTGGCAACCATAGAAATAACAGTAAGATCGTCCATACATGAAAAGTTGATTTCAGGACTAACCCTGTTCTTTGTTAGTGTCCTATTGATATCATAATCAAATCCCATGGCAGTTATAACAAAAGGCTCTTCCTCAAAGGCCTTAATAGGGAAGGAGGGATCTCCAGACCGAGGATGATCCTTTGGAAGCACAGCCATTAATGGATCCTTTGTGAGATGAATCCAATCATAGTGGTGGTCAGGCTGTCTTGAAAAGAAGGCCATGTCAATTTTACCTGTTTCTAACATGGCTTCGATTTCATCTTCACCACCCTCCATCAAATCTAGTGTTACACCAGGATAGGCAGATTGAAATTCTTTTATCATTCGGGGCAACCAGTGAAAGGAAATGCTAGAAAAAGACCCAACCTTAAGTGTTCCTCTTTGAAGTCCCTTGACTGCTGATATCATTTGTTCTAGCTTCTCATTGCTTTGCACCAATTCTCTAACATAAGGAAGCAAGGCTAGGCCATCAGAGCTAGGAACTACCCCCTGAGGTCTTCTTATAAGTAGGGGGAATCCCACTTCATCTTCTAGGCTTTTCATCATATGAGATACTCCAGATTGGGTATACCCTAGTTCTTCACCAGCCTTTGTAAGGTTGCCAAGGTCTACCCCCCTTAAAAATACCTGGATTTTTCTAATGTCCATAGGCCCTCCACTACATGAATTAATTTCATGCACACAATGTAATTTCTTCGTTTTACTAATGATATACCAGGAGATATAATAAAGTCAATAAATCAAGAAGTTATATAGGAGAAAAGACTATTATGACCACAAAAACACGAGGATATTTATACATTTTGTTGGCAGTAAGTGCATGGGGTAGCCTTTATGTGGCAGGCAAATTTGTCTTAGAGACAATGCCTGTTACCCTACTCCTTGCTTCCCGCTACCTAATCGGTCTTGCAGTCCTTTTCTTTGTTTTTAGGAAGATGCCCAAGGCTACTATAGAAAAGGGAGACCGAAAATATATTCTTTACATAGGTGGAATTGCCTATTATCTTGCAGTAGCTCTTCAACTTCTTGGAACACAACTTTGTGATGCCTCCTTGGCATCCCTTTTAAACTCCACCAATCCCATATTCATGGTTTTGTTAGCCCTTCCTTTGTTAGGTGAAAGGCTTTCTTTTAAGAAGCTTATATCAGTTCTCATTACTGTATTGGGGGCAGGCATCATAATTGGTGGTGTGGAATCTGGAAACTTCTTGGGAATTATAATAAACCTAGGGTCAGTATTTGCCTGGTCTTTTGGAAGCCTAATGATGAAAAAAGCTTGCCTCAAATACGACCCCATCTCAATAACCATATACAGCATGTCGGTGGGATTTCTCTTTTCACTACCCACCGTCTTCCTGGAATTGACATTTTCAGACTTCCAATGGTCTTCTTTAAGTCCCATGACCTTGCTTTGGGTGCTTTATATTGGTGTGGTTTGCACCGCAGGAGCCCTCCTATATTGGAACAAGGGACTTGCAATATTAGATGCGGGGACAGGCTCTCTTTTCTTACCAGTACAGCCTGTGGTCTCTACATTTCTGGGAGTATTGGTCCTGGGAGAAATTGTTACATTTCAGTTTTTATTGGGAAGTTTTTTAGTGATTCTTGGCATACTATATGCCGTTTTACCCGCTTCCTTTAGGATTGCCTCTAAAAGGGAAATACCTTCTACACTATCATAGACTTCTAAACCTAGGTTACGAAAAGATAGTCTGGGGGAAAATCCTCCATGAACAAGCTAAAACAAAATTTCAACATAAGTTGCCCATAAATTAGCCAAGGATAAACTAGACCAGAACTACAAAAGAATAGGCTAAAGCAAATTTACTCAAAAATAGAATATAGCAAAATTACACAAGAAAAAAGCAGATCCTTCTTCACTATTGAAGAATAATATATCTGCTTTTTTCTTATTTTACACTAATTCAATTTTTCTTTTTATTCTTGCTTTGCTATTTTTGCATAGCTAAACTTTGCCTAAAAATCTCATTATTGCTTTATTACAATCCTCACATTGGGGCAGTTTGTAGCATATACGATGCTGGCATAGCATAAGTTAAAAGCCATTACATCCCCAACCTTGACCCTTCCTTCCACCTCTTCGACATCTAGAATTGTGTGGTCGCTTGAAGCTCCCAAAACCTCAACACCTTTTGTTTGGGGGAAAATGCTATCAGTGAAGGCATAATCAACTTTACCCATGGCCAACAAGGCCTTCTTTCTAATACCTCTGTCTTGATATTCCGGCTGCTTACCAAAGGCGTCAAACATAATCTCCCCTTGTGGGTAACTGGGTTTATCCTTTACTTCGATAACTTGGGCTTTTAATACGAAAGCATCTTGGTACATGTAACTCATATCATAACCCCAAAGGTCCCTAAGGTCCTTGGCCAATATAATACCTTCCCCAACCCTCAGCATATTAATTCTAGGAGGCATATTGTCTTCAAGAATTCTTGGAATAGATGATGTGGCACCTCCAGAAATATAGCGAAGTTTACGGCCAATTTTTTCTTCTATTACCTCCCCTATGTCAACCAGTTCTTGAAGTTTGTCAGTTGTTGCACTCACTGACCCATAGCAACCAAGATTGGTACCCACTCCTTCTAGGACTAGGTTCTTCATCTCCTTTTCAACTTTCAAAGCATCAGCCACTAATTCATCCTTGTCCCAGTAGCCTTCTCTTAAGTCTCCCAGGTCTGCCATTAATATAACTCCATGGCTTTTGCCTTGTTTCTCCGCCTCCTTGTTTAATGCTTCTAGAACTAGGGCCTCGCTGTTAAGGCTTAAGTCTGCCAGACTTACTGCCTCTTCAATTTCTGAAAGCATAGGCAAACGGATCAACATAAGAGGTAGGGTGCACCCTGCATCCTTTACTCCTTTTAATTGCTCTAGTCTGGAGGAAGCCAAAATGGAACAACCCCCATACTGAAACTCCATGCTGGCCTGAGGAATTCCTGTAAATCCCTTGATAACACCTGCTATCTCTATATTCTTAGCCTTAGCCCTAGTTACTATTTGCTCTACATTATTTCTTAGCTTTTTAAGGTCTACTTCCACTTGGGGGTATCTTTCCACGACCTCCTCCTTTCTAGTATTTTTTAGCCTTTATTAGCGTCTACGAATCTTTTGATTTTCTTGCCAGTGGTTTTTTCGAATTCATCCCTCTTTATTACTATTCTCTTAATCTTTTTCCATATAGGAAGGTCTTGATTTATCACGTCAACCACTTCCCACATCATCTCTTCTAATTCTTGGTCGGTGAAATCCGTCAATAGTTTTCCATCATTAGCCTCTACAAACTCTTCCTCATCAATCCTTATTGTAGCCACGATAGAGGTATCTTTTCCTTCTTCATTGACCCCCCATACCATGGATTCCGCGATTATTGGCGTATCTGACAACATGAACTCTAGTTCTTCAGGATATATGTTTTTCCCATTTGCTGTTATAATAACGTTTTTCTTTCTACCAGTTAAATGAACATATCCATCTTTATCCAGATAACCCAAGTCACCTGTGTGGAACCAGCCATCACGTATGACCTCTGCCGTAGCTTCTGGGTTTTTGTAGTAACCCAACATTACATTACCACCTTTGACACAAAGTTCCCCGATTCCTGTTTCTGGATCTGCTTCATGAACCTTGAATTCCATACCAGGGGGAACGTATCCAAGACTATCACTTTTTGCATTTTTGTCGGGGTTTAGGGCACACATTGGTGCACATTCTGTAAGCCCATACCCTTGAAGTGCAGTAACTCCCCAGTCATTAATATCATCAAGGACCGAAGGGGAAATAGCAGCCCCACCAGATATTAGCATCCTAAGTCTACCACCAAACAAAGCCATTATTTGTTTATTGTAAATACCCGAAATATCAATGCCTAGCTTTTTGGTTTTGCGATTTAGGTTCATCATTTTTCTTAAAGTTTCTGCCTTACCAGACTTTCTTGCATTCTGCCAAATCTTCTTATGCATATTGTCTATAACTAGAGGCACCGTTAGGAACATTGTGGGTTTTGCCTCAGATAGGTTTTTAACGATATGCTTTAGGCCTTCGCAGTGTGCTATAGAAGCCCCTTTATATAGTGGCATTAAGAAACCAGCTGTACACTCATAGGTATGGTGAATTGGAAGCATTGAAAAGAAAATATCTTCTGGATGAACAACTAACAATGTAGGCAAGCTCATCAGGTCTACACAAATATTTTCATGAGACAGCATAACTGCCTTGCTTGTTCCAGTAGTTCCAGAAGTAAACAAGAGAACACTCATTTCTTGACTATCAATCTGGGCTTCCATAAATTCTCGATTACCTTCACTAACAGCCTTACGGCCTTTTTCAACAAGATCGTGCCAAGCAAATACTTCTTCATTGCTTTCTTCTGCTTCTAGCCCGATAAGAACTTCTAAGTCATTTTCTGGGTCTGCCTTTACCGACTTAAAAAGCTCTTCAAACTTCTTGTCAAATACCACACAAGAAAGTTCAGCCTCTTTAACTAGGCCCTTTAATTCTTTGTCTGATAGCTCCTTATCTAAGGGCACTACAAGCCCAACCCCAGAAACGGAAGCCAAATAAGTGATTGCCCACATATAACTGTTTTCACCAATTATTCCAATATTCTTTCCCTTTAGTCCCCCTATAATAAGGGCTGTTCCTAATCCATTGACATCTGCCATCATTTGTCGGTAACTTATTGGCTCATACTCCCCGCCCTTTTCTTTTTTTACATAAAATGCAGGTCTATCTTTGTAAATCTGAGCACTTGTTTCAATCATATGCTTGATATCCATAATGGGCCTTGAATCTTTGTAGCGCACCATAGGGTCTTTGCTTGCCTGAATCTCATTGGCAAAAATCACGGCTTTTTCCATGTCCTTTTGCTTTTGCGCTTGATACTCTTCCATTGTTTTTTCCTTCATAATAAATCCTCCTCCTCTTATCCTTATTCTAACAATCTGATTGAAAATTTTCCGGACTAAATCTCTTGATCTTTTTGGTAGTGGTCTTTTCAAACTCTGTCTTTCTTACTGCAAATCGTTTAATCCTCTTATACAAAGCCATCTCTTCGTTGATACCGTCAATAACCTTTTTGAGAAAATCATTTAAAACCTTGTCGTCATAGTTTTTTAGATTTTCTTCTATAGATTCAAAATTAGGATATATAATAGCTTTTACAACGGCATCTCCTTGCTTATCAACTTCTCCATAAACAAGTGCCTCTTCTATAAAGTCACTTTCCATCAAACAATATTCCAACTCTTCAGGGAAAATGTTCTTCCCGTTCTTTGTTACGATAACACTCTTTTTTCTACCGGAGATATATAAAAAGCCTTCGCTGTCAAAGTAACCGTAGTCTCCAGTGTGCAGCCACCCATCCTTAAGCACCTTAGCCGTCTCCTCAGGGTTTTCATAGTAGCCAAGCATTACACTGGGGCCCTTACATAGTATTTCTCCTACTCCCTTGGCGTCTGGGTCTATAATCTTAACTTCTGTTCCTGGCATTGGAAAACCTACACTCTCAGCTTTACTGAAACGATCTTTATTAACCGCAATAATAGGAGAGTTCTCAGTCATTCCATAACCTTGTATCATTGGAAACCCCATAGCCTGAAAATCTTCAAGTACTTTGGCATTCATAGCAGCACCACCAGCTATGAATAAATCAATGTGACCTCCTGTAGCCTTATGGACATCTTTGAATATCTTATGAGTGATATTGCCCCTGTTATAAAGTTTCAATTTTTTGGAAAGGGCTATTCCCTTCTTTAATGACTTATCTTTACCCGAAGAAGCCGCTTGCTTAAAGACCTTCTTATGAGTAGCCTCAAATACCAAGGGCACTCCCAGCATAACGGTGGTTTGTGATTCCACAAGGTTTTTGGCAATGTGTTTCAGTCCTTCGCAAATCGCTACACAAACCCCTTGATAAATTGCCGTCAAAATGTGACAAGTCATTTCATAACTATGGTGCATAGGCAAAACTGAAAGTCCAATTCCAGGCTCTTTAATGTGAACATACTTAGACATATTGTATACATTTGAAGCTATGTTTTTATGTGATAACATTACACCCTTAGCCATGCCTGTTGTTCCAGATGTAAAAAGAAGGGCACACATAGCCTCTGGATCAATCTCAGTGTCCAGAAAATCTGTGTTCCCTTTATCAATTTTTTCTTTGCCTGCAAGTCTTAGTGCCTCCCAAGACAAGTCATCAGTAACTCTTCCATCATTACTAGCATCCATGTTAATGAAATGGATTAAGTCAGGAGCTTCTTCTTTCATCCCTTTAACCAGGTCTCCGAACTTGTCTCCGTAAGCTATTGCCGTAACCCCAGAACGCTGAATCAAATGAAGGAGTTCTTTTCTTGATAACTCTTTATCTAAAGGAACTATAACCCCTCCACCATTTGTAGTTGCTAGATAAGTTACCACCCAATTATAACTATTTTCTCCTAAAAGGGCGATTTTCTTTTTCCCTAAACCCATGGAAAACAGTTCTGTTCCAATAGAATCTACATCTTCTCCTAACCTCCAAAATGGAATAGGACGATATTCCCCTCCAGGAACATCTTTAACCAAATAGGAGGGCCAGTCTTTGTAGTTTGTACAACCTAGATGAAGCAATTCTCTTAAATCTTTTATTTCTGGTACTTGATATTCTTGGTGAATGTATTTTCTTTTATTCATGCCCTTGCCAGTACCCCCTTTGTCCCTTTGTTTATCTACCTAAGTGGTTTTATTATATCACAAAAACATTCATGAAAAGGGGGAAAATAATTTATCCACAATCAAATACCATTCAAATATAAACTAATCGCCTAATGCCTGTTTTACTGAAACAACAACATGCTCTTCGTAACAGGAGAACATTTTATCTGTATGGTCACGGCTGAACTTTGGCGTCAATACGCTTACAAGGGGGACTATTATTAGCCCTGCCATCATGGCGAAGGCACCACAGTTAATAGGGGATTGGAGCAAAAGAGGGAAAGAACTTCTAAATAACAAATTCAGAACCATAAGACCTACCCCAAAGACGAAGTTACAGGCCACAGCTATAGAAGTTACACCCTTCCAATATAGTCCATAGAGGAAGGGGGCAAGGAAGGCTCCTGCAAGGGCTCCCCATGAAATACCCATTAGTTGGGCAATAAACACAACACTGCTTTTATATTGCATTATGGCTATCCCGGAAGAGATGGCAATAAATAGGACTATCAACAAACGCATAGTAGTTACCTGGCTCTTTTGGGTCATGTTTTTTATAAAATTGTCTTTAAGAAAATCCAGAGTCAAGGTTGAGCTAGATGCAAGAACCAAGGCTGAAAGGGTTGACATGGAAGCTGACAGGACTAATATTACAACCACAGCAATTAAAATCTCAGGAAGAGATTCAAGCATCTTGGGGATAATTGCATCATATCCAACTTCAGCAACATTTATTTGATGTCCAAATAGCCTACCAAAACCTCCTAGGAAATAACAACCACCTGCAACCACCAAGGCAAATACAGTGGATATTACAGTGCCTTTATCAATAGCCGCTTCATTCTTGATGGCATAGAACTTTTGAACCATTTGTGGTAGCCCCCAAGTCCCCAGAGAGGTTAGAATTAATACCGCCAGTAAGCTAACTGGATCAGGCCCGAAAAATGAAGCGAATATTCCAGGGCTTTCACTAACCAGAGGATCTGAGACCTTAGACAGCTCATGTATGGATGCTAAAAACCCTCCATTTTGATTTAGAATAGAAAGAATTACCAAGACTATTCCAACTAGCATAATGCAGCCTTGAATAAAGTCGTTTACTGCAGTAGCCATATAACCTCCCACCACAACATATATACCAGTAAGGACTGCCATGCCAATAATGCAGACAGTGTAATCAATATTAAAGGCCATCCCAAAGAGCCTGGAAAGGCCATTAAATAAGGAAGCAGTATATGGAATTAAAAATATAAATATAATTGCTGAAGATGAAACCTTTAATTTACCGCTGAGATATCTCTTACCAAAAAATTCTGGCATGGTGGCGCTATCTAGATGGTGGGTCATCAATCTTGTTCTTCTGCCCAAAATAGTCCAGGCCAGCAAAGATCCAATAAGTGCATTTCCAATCCCAATCCATGTTGAAGCAACTCCAAATTTCCATCCAAACTGACCCGCATAACCTATGAAAATTACAGCAGAAAAATATGAAGTACCATAGGCAAAGGCTGATAGCCAGGGCCCTACAGCCCGGCCTCCCAAAACAAACCCATTTACATCTGTAGTGTGTTTTTTACAGTAAATACCCACCACTACCATTATGCCGAAAAATACCACTAACATTGCAATTTTGATAAACATCTCTTGTCCCTCCTAAACACAAAAAAACCGTCTTCTGCTATTACACAGAGGACGGAAATAATTCCCGTGGTACCACCTCAATTCACCAATCCCTCACAGAAAAGGCCTCTTCGGGTACACATATACTCTATACCCTATCGCTATAACGGGCGAATCCGTCGCGGCCTACTTGAATTATAATCTTAATTCTTTGGGTGCGCTGCTCGCAGAATGTATTCATCCAGAGCCTCCTTACGATTTTACACCAGCCAATCGCTCTCTAAAAAGGAAATCATCTGCCTACTTGTTTCTGGTCATTGCATTTGTTTATTAAATTTGTTTCATAATACAACTAAACAATGGTATTGTCAACTATTTTTGTTTCAGATACCACTTATTTATGTTTCAGGCACCACTTTTTTTCTTTTTGTTTCACACACCACTTTTGCAAATTCTTTATAAATTTATATATTTTCCCACTTAAACCCTGGCCTTTACCTAAGCAAATTTGAAGAGGCCCTACCCTCCACTGGAAATATCTAACTCCAACATAAACATATAAGATTAATCCTTACCTCTATTTTACGATTACAAAATGGACTTGGTGGGTATATCTAAGAAACTATTAAAAAGGAGGTTTATTAAATGGCAAAGAAAATATTTTCGATTATAACTTCACTAACTCTCATATTGATTCTGGCCCTAGGAATAACAGCATGCAGCCCTGCCGACACAGCCAACCAGCAGAATCAGAATTCAAATACTGAAGTAGATGGTTCATCCAATAATTCTGATGTTTCTGACAGCAACCCGGAAAAGACTTTGGTCACTATATCCCTAGCAGCATCAGACCAACTAAAGAATATGATCTCTGATGGAGATTACTCAGAAGAAGTATTCTTAAGAGTAGAACCAGTTAGGGGTGGTGGTTGAGGGGGCCCACGATTTCAAGTGGTTCTGGATGAATCCATAGATGAAGACGATACCCTTATCGAATACGACGGATTAAGAATTGTTTATCAAACACAACACGAAAAATATATACTAAATACAGAAATAGACTACTCCGAACGCTTCCTAAACAAGGGTTTTATTCTTAGAAATCAACCCCCCAGTGATTGCTAGAATAACCTAGATATTAAGACTTGACTTTAGACCAGTTTAAGGCTCTACATCTTATGTTTTACTAAAACCCCACCGAATATTCATTTGCAATATTGGGTGGGGTATTTTGATGGTTGTGTTCTTATATCTATACAAGCACTTCTTATCTAGGCTTGGATTTCACTTTCTTTTACATCATGATAGCCGGAAAAACTGCAACCCTTTTCCAAAATCAGATTCTTTACTTTCTCTTGTCCTTTGGATTTACCACTTCCAGAAGTAAAATAAACTTCAACTTCTTTACCAGTAGGCAACAAGGAGATAATGGAATTAACCGCTGGGGCAGGCAAGCCCGCCCATATGGGTCCTGCAATTATTATCGTGTCATAGTCCATTAAATCCACATCAAGGGGGATTATGTCTGATTGATTTTGCCTCATGGCAGCATGTGATCCGAATACATACGCATTAAATTTTGATCTAGCTTTTTTCTCCATAACCTGGCAAGCTTTAGCATCCAATTCATGAGCTTTCTTCTCAGCAAAAACCTTTGTTTTACCTGAGTAGGAATAATAAATGATTAGTGTTTTCATGAATTTCCTCCTTTGAATTTATATAGGTTAACATTCGCATTTTTTTGGTAAGTGCCAAGCAAAAGGCACCTAGCGTTGGGGTTTTGTTTTTCTATCCCTATAATTCAATTAATCAAACCCACTATCAATAATAATTCTTTAGTGGGTTTAATCTTTTCTTTGGAGCTACTGGAGGGAATCGAACCCTCAACCTGCACGTTACGAATGTGCTGCTCTGCCATTGAGCCACAGTAGCAAGCCTCATAATTATACAATTCTCGTTGCTTTTCTACAACTGTTTTATGAGGCCAACATGGGGCTTATAATTTATATTTTATGAAGCCCACCATGGGGCATTTTGAATAAATCTTTATGCTTGAAAGTCTAGTAAATATTTTCATTTTATTGTGCTTAATTTAAGTGCCCCTGAACTATTAAGCGATGGGTATTGGAACCTTTGGGAGTACATGTAATCAAGGTGACTGTAGATTGACCAGCCTTTGATTTTAATACGCTAACATCATCAGGTTCTACAATAAATATTTCATCCACCACATATTGATAGTCTGTCTTTTGATAGTTTAGGGTAATAATATTTCCCACAACCACTTCATCTAGACGACTAAAGTATGATCCGAAAACATAGTTCCTATGGCCGGCAATAGAACAATTCCCTGGAGCTCCTGGTAATGCACTTCCTATAATGTGCCCTGCTCCCCAGTTAAGTTCTGCAGCAGAAGTCCCTTCTATTAAGAGCAAGTCCATTTCAATTGCAGGGATTTTGATCCTTCCTATAACACTGGGTCGCCACGTATCTTCTTCACCTACCACTTGGTCCTCATCTCCAACTAAATCGGGGTTGACTGAAGCTTTCAAAGCACCCGAATCCATATTCTCTTGAAGATCTAAATAATTTTGGTATATCTCATCTTGCTTGGATTGATAAAATAGGCTACCAGTTAGTGGCACAAGAATCATCAGCAATCCTGTAATTATTAGAATATATGGTAATACTCGCTTCACTTATTAGCACCTTTCTTAAGCTCTCTTCCTTCGCCCCCTTGACTCACTATAAGATCTTGTTCTCAAGAGCATCAAGCCAAGCAACATCAATAGGAAGCCTGTTCCATATAAGAGCCCTTGATCAACACCACCAGTTTTTGGAAGATGTAAATTGTCCTTTTCTAGTACATTTACTGTTATTTCGAAACTTATCGGAATACCATCATCATCTATAGTTACTATCACAAAGGAGTCCGTTCCAACAAAACCAGGATCTGGAGTATACGTCCATTTTCCATCCTCAACTGTAACTGTTCCATCTCCAGGCGGGGTAACCACAGTTCCCCCTGTTCCAGGGACTGTTCCTCCCGTTGGAGTATCCTTTTCTGTATCAACTGTACCACCACCAGGCCCAATTGGAGGAACCACAGGTGGAATTACAGGAGGGATTACAGGTGGCGGTGGACTTGAAGGTGGGGACACATTCGTTATGGCTTGTGCTGTGACAATGGCTGTTGTACTTGACCATGCCTCAGCTATATTAATCCAAGGCCCCACAAATGTTGATGGTAAATTAAAAGCAACATCTGTTGTTATGGAAGCCTTACTTACTAGGGTAGCTATAGTAATATTAATTCCTACCGCCGCATCACTTATCCTTATATCTTCTAAGTCAGTTTTGCCGTCGTTTAGAACAGTTAAGGTATAAGTAATAGTCTGCCCCCGCTTTGAATTAGTTGGGTTCACAGTCTTTGTAAACTTTAAATGGGGAATAGGTTCATATCCAAAGTCAACATCTAGGGCTGCCTCGCTAGTTCCTATAGTTTTTGTTGTTCTATTATTCAATGTTCCGTCTAATGAATAGTTTTGTTTGTAGCCCTGCAGAATTGTACCTGGCTCTACTATAACCTCATAAGCTCCCTTGGTTAACTTATCAAACAAATAGTATCCATCAGCGTTTGTAGTTGTTGATCTAATAATAACTCCCCCTGATGAAAGATGGACAGCAACCCCTGAAACTCCTGGTTCACCAACATCCTTGCTACTATCACTATTATAATTGTACCATACGGTATCTCCAATAGAGGACTGGATTTCAACCTTTGCAGTGTCGACAGCAGTCAGAGGTGCCGCAGTATCGTACTTTTGTCCAAGTGCATTGCAAGCAGTTCCCGTAACAACAACTCTATTCTCAAGGTCACCTGTAAGGGTTGTTTCATAATAGTATATAAGACTGGCTCCCGTTGCTAATGGCGAAGTAGCACTACCGGATAGTAATGTCATCCCTCCATTTGTTAAATAAACTCCACCTTTACTTATATTCTTGTCTACTATTGTTATATCCTGGAGGAATGTATCACCTGTGTTTGTCACTTTAAAGAGGTAGGTTATTTTTTCCCCTACAGTACCTACAAGCAATTCTAAACCCGCACCTCCACCTGATGTATGCCCGGAATAGACGGTTTTTTCTATTGTAATTCCTGGGTCTACCTTCCTTGCTTCAGCGGTATCGCTATCTGTAGGCTTTGCCATTCCAGGAATTGCAGTTCCTGTTGCATCATATACCGCTGTTCCTGTTGTAACCGCTGTATTTAATATATCAATTGTAAATGTAGTCTGATAATAGGCTTTTAGTTTTGCTCCTGGGGATAACAAAGTCACTCCACTTACTGTGGTCATACCGCCTAGGGTAATTCCTAATTCTACATCGCCTACCTCTATCTCGGATAGGTAGGTGTTGCCTGTATTTGTAATCTCGAAAATATAAGTCAACGCCTGGCCTGATACTCGACCAATCAAATTGGTTCCTGATTTTGTCGGAGAATAAGCACCTTCGTATACAGTTTTTTCTATCATTATCCCAGGCTTCATTTCGAAGAACCCCTGGTCCACGGTTTGGTCATACTCTCCAGAGCCCAATGTGTAGGCATTCGTAAGCGTAATACTATAGTTAGTCGTAGTTGTAATTCCGTCGGAATCTTTAGTATCATCACTTCCCTCATTAGGATAGGTGGCCCTAAAGGCTGAGTCGGTGGTTTTAAACTGGACCATATAATCTCCAGGGTCTAATCCCGTAAATTTATACACACCTGACCCAGTTGTGATTTGAAGAGGAACAGATTCATATCCACTCCCATCCCAATAAGTAGCTGGGATAGTAACCCCTCCTGTAGTCACTCTATATAGGGTCACAGCTACGCCTGTAATTCCACCTTCACTTGTGTTTTGAATGCCATTTGAATTCAAATCGTTAAAAACAAGGTCCCCAATAGATGCGAACATGTATAAACCACAGTCAACAGTAATGTCCTGGGCACCTGCTACTAATGTGATTACTGATGAAAGGCCAGTTTGCCGGTCAGCATCGCTGTCCAAGGCAGATGTAGTTGCGTTCTTTTTAGTGATATTATATCCTGCTGGAGTTATAAACTTCACTACATAATCGCCTGCACCAAGGTCATTGAAATAATAGAATCCACCTTTCGTGGTTGTTACCGCCGCCACGCTTAGTCCAAAGGCATCCACTGCCTCATTTAAAACTCCACCTGAGCTCATATAGAGTTTCACTGTTACTTCGTCAATACCCGCTTCTCCCCCATCTTGAATACCATTTCCGTTTTCATCATGCCATACCCAGTCACCAATTCTGCCAAAACGTAAACCAGCATCAATAGTATCGTTAGTTGTTCCAGAAGCCAACACAACATCATTAGTCCATCCAGTTCCACCACTAGAGGTCACAATGTTACTGTCATCAATACTAATTGGATCTTTTGAATAGGGGACAAAGACAGGATCTCCATTTGACACCTTGAATTCAACAACATATGTTCCAGGGTCTAATCCCGTAAATCTATACTCTCCCAGAGCATTTGTTGTCGTGGATTGAACAGTGGTGCCATTCCAATATGTGGCTGGGCTAGTAACCCCTCCAGCAGAGACATATAGTGTTACAGACACGCCTGAAACTGGAACATCTCCATCATCCTGTTTATTGTTAAAGTTCCGATCGTTAAATACATAGTTTCCTATAGATGAGAATTTATAAAAACCTGCATCGATGGTGAGATTTCGCTGTCCAGCGATTAATTTTATTTCATCCGTTTTTCTTGTATTTCGATCTGCATCGCTGTTTTTATCAACAGCCGCACCTGTACTTTCCTTTATGGTAACTGCATCATATCCACTAGGAGTTGTAAACTTGACTATATATTCACCTTCCCCTAGGTCATTGAAATAATATAAACCGCTTGAGTTAGTATTAACGCTTGATATTGTTATCCCATAAGCATTCTTAGCCGGAGTTGTTCCATCACTCGTATAAAGATTTACCGTTACACCACTTATATTTGAACTTGCATCGTCCTGAATCCCATTTCCATTCTTATCATGCCAAACACGGTCTCCGATTTGGCCTAATCGTATCCCCGCATCAATATCTGTTCTAACTGCCCCAGAGGTTAACTCAATTTCACTAGTCCAACCTACAGTCGCTCCGCTTACTGCGGTGCCAGTTAATATTACATCGCTATCTATGCCTACCCCAGCTGTAGTAGGATTCACAAAGATGAAATCTTTACTTGGCATTGTGAATTCTACAATGTATTTACCTGGAGCTAAACCTGTAAAGTTATAAGCTCCTAAGCTTGTTGTATATATAGTTGAAGTTGTCACAAATGCAGCGGAAGTGGGGTTCCAATAAAGGGCATCACTGGTAATACCATTAGCAGTAACATAAAGCCTTACTGAAGCCCCTGATACCCCAACATCAATACCCGTGTCTTGTTTGTCATTAAAATTCCGATCGTTAAAAACCTTATCTCCTATGGATCCCAGCCTATAAATACCCGCATCAATATCAAGGTTATCAATAGCCCCTAAAGTTACTGTAGCTACATACACTCCAGCCCCGCTAAGCTTAAAGTCGGAATCAAAGGCTTCACCTGTAGTTTTATAGTCTGTGATAAAATACCCGTTAGGCATTACAAATTCAACAGTGTATGCTCCTGGTGTTAATCCTATAAAAGCATAGTATCCTGGCTTTCCATCAAAAGAATTAATAGTATAAGTTTCTCTAAAAAAGCTAAGATCATCGGTTTTATACAACTTTACATTTATTCCATTAACCCCAGTTTCAGAGGCACCTTGGACTCCATCTTTATTCTCATCTTCCCAAATAAAATTACCAATAGCATAGGTAGTTATGGCTTCTGTTGTGGTCTTAGCGACCTTTGCTCCCACCATTCTAGGTTCTGCAGGAATAAAGTTTTTGTCTATTGCTGTTCCACTTATATCATATTCTGTAAACGTGGCCCCATAAGCGAATGAGTTGTATGCAATTTTACCATAATCCTCTTCATTGAAGCTTACAGGTATCCCCATATCCCATTCCACATATATTTCCTCACCATTAGGCTTAAATACTGTATTGCCGAATTCTATTTTTATGGCCTTAACATCCGTTATTAGGGCTGGAGGGGTTAAGAACCACCCTGTATCCACTGCCTTATAATTGCTTAGCTTTGATATATCGGGGTTTTCACTTGTTGAATAATAAATAGAGGCAGAGGTAAGAGTCTTGCCATCCTCTCCTGTTACTACATTTATCAAAAATGGAGACCACTTCGAATCTCTATCAGCCCCAGTGAGTACACCCTTATCTCCAACAAAGGGAAACTTATCAATCATAACCACATTGGTTATATCTCCATTTGAGTCTCCGTTATTAACTTTCAATTGATACCTAACAGTCCCACCTGGATATGAATCAGTAATAGCCGTTGGACTCGGGTATATAAAGCTCGAATCATTAGGTCCTTTTATTCCTTTGCTAGATTTCAAAGAGCCCGAAAAACGAACAAACACTTTGGAAACGGCACTTAGGGTTGGGGTTCTAATGTCCAAAGGAATGCTCGCAATTGCAGTGGATGTATTAGCATAGGCACCAACCAAAGCACTATCCGTAACTTTCATTGTATATGTAATGTCTACATATTCTCCCGGTTTAAGCATACCACCTGTCCATTCCCAAGCTACATTTGTTACAGCAGCACCAGACGCACCATTAGCTAATCCTGAACCGGAAGTTATAGAACCTATACTTGAGCAAATTCCCGAAATCGTTGTGAAAACATAGTCTGTCATAACCGATTCGTCGGGAAAGTCTTTTATTGTAATATGATCCCCTGGATTAAGGACAAGATCCCCCGTTGCGAATTGATTATTCTTTAATCTAATCGTATAGTTTACAGTTTCACCTTTATCAATTTGTTTGTTTACCTTCGGAGGATTATCAGCAAATTTGCTTAATTCAAGCCAAGGAAGCTCCATTTCCCCTGATGTTCCAACTGTAATGGTTGTTGAAGCAGCACTGCCAGTCAACGATATCCCACCTGCTGTTGCAGAAAGAATAGCAGTATTGGTTATGCTTTGCCCAGTTGTAATTGCCCCAGGGCTTAGAGGCTCTTCCCTATATTTTTCTAATAGAGTTCCCTTTATTATTATGGTCTCCCCAATAAAACCAACAGGGGCATTGTAAATAACCCACTTGACTTTTTTAATGTGATCCCCTCCCAAGTCTGGAGGAAGTGCTGAGGGGGTTGTCCAAATTTTAAAGTTACCTGGAGATGAGTATGTGCTGTAATAGACTTGATTTGCATCACCTTTTGTGACTGATTGAAGATTTATTCCGTCAGGTATTGTATCCACTATCTCCATCTCATCAATAGCAACATTACCCATATTGTTATACCCGTTTATATAATAAACCACGGTTTGTCCTACAGCATATCTATCATTTTCTTGTCTCGATTTTTTTGATATTGTTCCAACAGATGGGAATGGGCTGGAAATCAAATGACTATTGATAGCCCTTAAGGTGGCACTATTTAAGGAGTAATCTTTACGGTTAGCACTCACGTCGGCTATGTTTACTGCATCATTAGATGTATAGGTCTCTGGGTACCTAACAGTAACATTCATTGTCTTTGTTGCTCCTGGTGAAAGATAAGGAATTGTCCACTCTAGTGATGTTGGGCTAAGTGCTGCAGGAGATAAATTATAATCACTTGTTGCAGAAACAAAGTCAGACCCAGGAGGCAGCGTGTCCTTAATCACAACATTTTCTATAGGAAAACCACCCACTTCATTGTTACCCTTAACAGATATTCTATATGTAGTTTCTCCTCCACGTGCAGGAGTAATGGATTCACTAGGTAATACTCTTTCTTTCTTTAAGCTCCATGTCCAAACGGGATCTACGTTAGCTGTTACCACAGGAACTATTGCTGACGCCGTCAGCGGTGCATCGGGTTTATTTGTAAGTATTCCTGCCCTAGACGTTTCCTCATTAATACTCCCTGGTTTAAATTGAGCTTTTACCTTTAGAAATCCTGTTGTTCCTGCTTTTAAGTCCTTCATGTTTATAACAATTCCGGGCTGACTTGTTCCCCCTAGATCTTCTACTTTGGTGTAATCTTTTACATCGGCAGATCCAAGGAAGCTTACTAATTCCAGAGGCTCTGGTAAGCTGAATAATATCGCCTCACCCGTAAAGTTGCTATCGTTACTGGAATATGAGTAAAGTATGGTATAGGTAAAATCCTCTCCCACCACTACATTATCCTTGTCTACCACGATTTCGAATTTTATTAATTCTCCAGTTGCAAAAGATATTTGTGGTATCCCTATCCCTATAATCATCAAGAGGGTCAGGACGAAAGCAATTGCTTTTTTGCTAGATTTTATCTTACTCATTGCGATACCTTTCTCATAAAAAAATGTCTATATTATATAGTGTTTGAGCTTATAGAAAATTCATTGAAACCTCTGAGTCAAACAAAGGTTACTTTGCCATATTTTTTCTCGGGCTCCCTTGTCAGCTGGTAATTATTCTCGTTACAACATTATAACACCTCAATAATATATGTATGCAAAAAGTTTGGTAAAATACTTCCATATTTACATAATAATTTTTTGTTTTGTCCGAAAGTCCCCATATGAGCCATAGAATACGTACTTATTTGCTGTAATCTATGGCTTTTTTTGTCCTACAATTTATGGGAGATATTTGAATATTTTGACGACTTATCCTACTACATATAATGGTAGACAATTTGCTCATTTTCAAAGTGTTTTCCTTGCCTTTGGTCTATGAATGTGCTAGTATTTGTACTAGTGAAATGTTAATTAAATCACAAAGAAAATTGGAAGCAAAGGAGAAACACCATGTATCACCTTCAAGAGGGTCGTAGCATCCCTAGCGATGACCCAAGATTCGTACAACTTACCGACTATATCGATTCCCTAGATGGAGTCAAGGGCATAACAATGCCTGTGCTGCAAGAGGCACAGAACCTATTCGGATATTTGCCTTTAGAGGTTCAAAAGTTCATATCCGATAAGATTAGAGTACCCATTGCCGAACTATACGGGGTAACAACTTTTTACAGCCAGTTCAACCTAACACCTAAAGGCAAATTAAAGATAAGTGTTTGTTTGGGAACTGCATGTTATGTAAAAGGCGCACAAGCTCTACTGGACAAGTGTGCAGAAACACTTAATGTTCCAGTAGGGGGAACTACTAAGGATAATTTATTCACTTTGGAAGCAACTAGATGCTTAGGTTGCTGCAGCCTTGCCCCAGTAATGATGATCGGTGACGACGTTTATGCTCAAATATATGACGTAAGCGTAGTTCCTGGAATTCTGAGCAAATATCAACAAGAGGGGGTACAAGCATGAAAACTAGAGAAGAATTAAAAGCCCTAAGAGATAAAGCGATGGGCGAGTTTTACAACAAAGAAGGATATAGAGTAGTGGTTGGATTAGCCACTTGTGGCATATCTGCTGGTGCAAAACCAGTTTACGAACTCTTTAAGACAGAAGCAGAAAAAAGAAATCTTACGAATGTTTCAGTTCATCCTACTGGTTGTATCGGAATGTGTATTCACGAACCAATCGTTGACGTTCTTTCACCAGATGGATCTAAGGTAACTTATGTTCAAGTCAACGAAGAAAAAGCGGCAAGAATTCTGGAAGAGCACCTTATCGGTGGTAAGCCTGTAAAAGAGTTTACCGTTGGTGGAGAACTTAAAAATCTTGAAGATTTAGATTTTTACAAAAAGCAATTACGTATAGCTTTAAAGAACGGTGGCTTTATCAACCCAGAAAACATCGAAGAATATATTGCAGTAGATGGTTATCAAGGCTTGGCAAAAGCACTTTTGGAAATGACCCCTGCTGACGTAATCGAAGAAATGAAAAAATCCGGCCTAAGAGGCCGTGGCGGAGCAGGATTCTCCACAGGTTTGAAATGGAGTTTCGCAGCCCCAAATAAAGCAGAACAAAAGTACATTATTTGTAATGCTGACGAAGGAGACCCCGGTGCTTTTATGGACCGTTCCATTTTGGAAGGTGACCCTCATGCCATCCTTGAAGCTATGGCAATAGGAGGCTACGCAATTGGTGCCAGCAAAGGTTTCGTATATGTTAGAGCTGAGTATCCTGTTGCAGTTAAACGTTTAGAGATCGCAATAAAGCAAGCAAAAGAAATGGGTCTACTTGGCGAAAATATCTTGGGAACAGATTTTTCATTTGATATTGAGATTCGTTTAGGCGCAGGTGCTTTCGTTTGTGGAGAAGAGACAGCACTAATCGCTTCAATAGAAGGTAAAAGAGGGATGTCAAGAAACAAGCCTCCTTTCCCCGCCAACAAAGGTTTGTGGGGTATGCCAACTATTATCAACAACGTTGAAACCCTAGCAAATATTGCACCTATTATCTACAAAGGTGCTGATTGGTTCAGAGGTTTTGGTACCGAGAAATCCCCAGGAACAAAAGTATTTGCTCTTGGTGGAAAGATAGAAAATACTGGACTAGTAGAAGTTCCGATGGGAATAAGCCTAAGAGAAGTAATCTATGAAATCGGCGGCGGTTGCCCTGGCGGAAAGATGTTCAAAGGTGTTCAAACAGGTGGCCCATCTGGAGGCTGTATAACTTCAGAGAACATTGATGTACCAATTGACTTTGATAATTTAGTTGCTGTAGGATCAATGATGGGTTCTGGGGGAATGATTGTTTTAGACGAAGACAACTGTATGGTAGACATAGCAAGATTCTTCTTAGACTTCACAGTCGATGAATCCTGTGGTAAATGTACCCCTTGTAGAGAGGGTACCAAAAGAATGCTTGAAATCCTAGACAAGATCACAAGTGGAAATGGAACAATGGAAGATTTAGATACTCTCCATGACCTGGCTGATACTATTACATCAACTTCATTATGTGCTTTAGGACAAACGGCACCAAATCCAGTACTCTCAACAATGAACTTCTTTATGGATGAGTACAAGGCCCACGTTCTAGATAAAAAATGTCCAGCTGGGATTTGTAAATCCTTGATGAACTACTATATTACAGACGCTTGTACTGGTTGCACCATATGTGCAAGAAAGTGTCCAGTTGATGCAATCGATGGAAAACTAAAGGAAAAGCATACCATTAATCTTGATTTATGCACAAAATGTGGCGAATGCATGAAGGCATGTAAATTTGACGCCATCATAATCCAATAGAAGGGAATAGATAGAATCATGGAAAATGTAAATTTAACCATTAACGGAATCCCGGTAAGCGTTCCAAAAGACTATACCGTATTAATGGCTGCTAAAGAAGCTGGTGTTAAAATACCTACACTTTGCTACTTAAAAGATATCAATGAAATTGCAGCTTGTCGTGTATGCGTTGTAGAAGCGGAAGTCAACGGAGTTCCTATGCGTAACCTACCTGCCTCTTGCGTACTTCAAGTGGCTGAAGGTATGAGCGTAAAGACTAATACACCAAGAGTTAGAAGAGCAGTTAAAACTAACGTAGAGTTAATTCTAGCTAATCATAATAGAGAATGCCTAACTTGCAAAAGAAACCACTCTTGCGAACTCCAAAAACTTTGCGAAGAATTGGGAATTGAAGAAGTGAGATTCCAGGGAGATAAAAGAGAAGGTTTTGTAGATGCTCTGTCTCCATCAATTATAAGAGATCCTTCAAAATGTATTCTATGTGGACGTTGTATTACTACTTGTAAAAACGTTCAAGGCATCGGAGTCCTGGACTTTACTGGTAGAGGATTCGATACTGAGGTGGCCCCTGCATTTGACTACAGCATGCGTGATGCAAATTGCGTTTACTGTGGCCAGTGTATCAATGCTTGCCCTGTTGCAGCCTTGCGTGAGCGTCAAAATATTGATGATGTATTTGATGCAATTGCAGATCCTACAAAGTATGTGGTGGTACAAGAAGCTCCTGCAGTAAGAACTTCCCTGGGAGAAGAGTTTGGTCTGCCTATGGGAACTGCGGTAACTGGAAAAATGTACGAAGCACTAAAGAGGCTTGGGTTTGATAAAGTATTTGATACAAACTTCTCTGCTGACCTTACAATTATGGAAGAAGGAACCGAGTTCCTTGGAAGAGTTACCGGTGGAGGAAAACTACCAATGATTACTTCTTGCTCTCCTGGTTGGATTAGATTCTGCGAATTAAACTACCCAGAGTATTTAGATAACTTATCAACTTGCAAATCTCCTCAACAAATGTTTGGTGCTCTAACAAAAACCTATTTTGCTGAGAAAGAGGGAATTGATCCTAAGGATATAGTTTCAGTATCCATCATGCCTTGTATTGCTAAAAAAGCAGAAGCTGGAAGAGCTGAGATGGAAGTAGATGGACTGGCTGATGTAGACTTCTCCTTAACAACTAGGGAGCTAGGCGATATGATTAAGCAAGCTGGAATCGATTTCAAGAATCTTCCTGATGGAAAACCAGACAAATTAATGGGCGAAGGAACTGGAGCCGGCGTTATCTTCGGTGCAACTGGTGGTGTAATGGAAGCTGCTCTTAGAACTTTAGCTGACCTATTGACTGAAGAAGATTTACCAGACTATGAGTATGAAGCAGTTAGAGGCCTTGATGGAATTAAGTTCGCTAGCGTTGTTCTTCCTGTTGGAGGAGTTGACACAGAGGTTAAAGTTGCTGTAGCTCACGGAACAGCAAATGCTGCTAAATTGTTGGATTCCATCACTGCTGGTGAAACCGATGTTCACTTTATAGAGATCATGGCTTGCCCAGGAGGCTGTATACACGGTGGCGGTCAGTCTATTGTTTCTGCACAAGACAGACTGGATATAAATCCAAAGATAGAAAGAACAAAGGCGCTCTTTAGTGAAGACGTAAGACTACCTGAAAGAAAATCCCACAAGAATGAGGAAGTTACAGCACTTTACGAAGACTTCTTGGGCAAACCTAACGGGCATCTTTCACACAAACTTCTCCACACCCACTACGCTAAAAAAGATTCTTATCCTATCAACGAATAATCCTATACACAAATAGTAGGGTTTCAAATGAAAAG
>JAVEXZ010000029.1:0-11502 GCA_034003765.1 Anaerovoracaceae bacterium
TCCACGAATTGCTTCTAAAACTATTTTAGTTTTTTGTTCCGCTGTAAATGTTCTTCTTTTTCTAGACATGATTTTGACCTACTTTTTTCATAAATGATTGAGTTAAGTATATCAGATTCATTATCCTTTGAACATTTACGTGTCGAGTTTTCTTAAACCATTATAATTAATAGATCTGCGGCCGTTCTAAAACGATTTCCACTTGGGGTCACTATATGAAAAAAGTACCCAAAAGAAGCAAGGCATATGCCCGAAAAAAATCCAGTAAAAATGAATATAAGAAAAAAATGAGGACCTTTGGGGGTAAGACATAGTAATGTTAGTAGTAGGCAAAACACAAAAGTCCACCTAATTAACAAACTGGATTTTCTTATATCTCGGGCCAAAAAACCCGCTAAAATCAACCCCAGGAAATGCGAAATCAAAACTATAAATATAAGCTGTTTTAGGTCAATATTTTCACCAACCAGAAGGTAATAGAAAACCCGTCCTTGAAATGGGAACGACAAAAGGCAACCTGCAAAAAGCGCAAAGACAATAACAAAGCTTCTTTGAGCCTTGTTTTTCAAATTATTATATAAATATGCCGCTGAATTCCTATTCTCTTCCACGGGAATACTCTTGTTTATATTGCTCTAGTTTATAAGAATATACCTTGTTAACATTTTACTAAGTATACTCTAATACTGCCTAATATGACAACACCCTTCTTTCAATACTTGATGTTGAAAAAAGCCTATATATTTCTTGAAGAATTGAATTTATCTAGTTGAAATTATCTCCAACTCGAGAGTAAAAAACATGAGAATTATAATCATAATTTCCCCAAAAAGATGAAGAGGATTCCCTCTTCATCTTTAAACATTTTGGAAAATTTATGGATTAATGATTGTGACTAATAAGCTGTATCAAAGTGTATTGACGGGTTCTTCTCCATAGCCATAGCCACAATCGCTTTTCCCTCATGGTTTTCAAATATAAGTCTTTTAGAAATAACGTCTTTGGTAAAATGCAAAGCAATAAAGTTCGGATCAGGGACTATCTCTTCATGCATTTCTTTTATTTCAGAAAATCCCCAGATTTCTTTGTAATTAAACTTAAACAATTGATAGAGCACCACCACACCTGTTTCATCAACGTAGGCTCTCTTTTTGGCAAATGATGCCAACAAAACAATCGTTCCTACAATCACCGTATATATAGATAAGAGAAAGATACCTACAATAATCAAAATAACACTAACCCCGGTCGCAGCTATTTTTGTAGATTTTTTTTGTTTCCGATCATTTGTTGCCTTATACTCTACCATTTATGATCTCTCCTTATTCTGGAAATGCCATTAGCTTGAGTTGATTCGTAGTTTAATTCTTATACATAAACCAAAACTTCGATTTTGAAGACAATCGATTTATTCTTTGTCTATGCTTTGAGATTCTATTTTTTTATTCTTTCTGGGATTTAATTCATCATCCTTATATTTAACGCCGATTCCCATATATGATATTATTATTGCATAAACTGGGTTAATTAAATTCATAAAGGCATATGGTGCGAACTCCCAGTTTGCAACACCCAAGGTAGCGGCTTGATAAGCTCCGCATCCATTCCATGGAATCATTGGTGACCAAAGGGTTGCTCCGTCTTCTGTGGTTCTAGATAAGAAACTTCTTGAAAGGCCTTTACTGTCAAATGTCTTTGCAAACATTCTGCTTGGAACCAAAATCGCTAGGTACTGGTCTGTCAACACTACGTCACAAATAATCCCAGCGAGAATAGTAGACATAACTAAGCCACCAACAGTTTTAACTCTTTTTACTAGGCCACCCAGCAATACTTCAATAAAACCACATTTCTCTAGAATACCACCAAAGGCAAGAGCAAAGATAATCAAGGAAATAGTCCACATCATGGAATCCAATCCCCCTCGATTTAGGAGTTTGTCTGCTATAGCATTGCCAGTGTCAGCTTCATAACCATAGTGTAGTGCTCCCAAACAATCAGCAAATGAAGCCCCTTGAGCAATCATGGCAAAAATACAACCGATTATTGCCGCTAACAATAGGGAAGGAATGGCTGGAATTCTCTTGATAGCCGCAATAATTACAACAAGTATGGGGAGTATAATCCACCAAGAAATATAAAAAGTATCTGCTAGGGCCTCTTGTATAGAATTAGCAACTGTTGCATCATAACCCGCTTTGTCTATTACTCTCATTCCAACAATAGCATAAAGAACCAATGCCATTAAAAAACTTGGGATTGTGGTTGTCATCATTGCCCTAACATGATCGTAAAGAGGAGTTTCAGCTCCTGCAGCGGCGATGTTTGTGCTATCCGACAATGGAGATAGCTTGTCTCCCATATAAGCTCCTGAGATTACCATTCCAGCAGCTATTGCAGGGTTGATACCAAGCCCATAAGCAATGCCCATTAGGGCAACTCCTACCGTGCCAGAGGCTGTCCAAGATGATCCAGTAGCCAATCCAACAATCCCAGTTAAAATCGCACCAACAACTAAAAAAGCTCCTGGAGCAATTAGTGCTAAGCCATAATATACCATTGCAGGCATCGTCCCTGACCATACCCATGCACCTATAAGCATCCCTACACACATGATGATAATCAAAGCTTCAACTGCACGATTAATACTATCTAAAACACCTGCGATAATAGCTCCCCACCTATAGCCACACTTCCAGGCCATCCCTGCAGCAACTATAGCAGAAAGTACGATTGGTACATGAGGCTCAATCCCCCATTTGACAGTACATATAATTATAAGAACCATCATGAAAACAATAGGAACCAGGGATTCCCACAGCTTGGGCAGTCTTACTTCCTTCATAAAATTACCTCCTAATAACATAAATATAGAAATACCAATATATTATAAGTGGCTACTATCTTTGATTGTGATTACTTGTTAATAAGCTCCGGGGCCTCTTCACTTATAACATCTTTCATCTCATACAATGAATCTCTCAATGCGGCAGTAGCCAAACTAATATCACTTTCCCTCATGGCTGTGGAGGTACAAAACATTCCTCTTGGTGCATCAAAAACTCCTCTTATTAATAGGCTCATAAAGAGTAGCCTATTTAAATGTTCATGGGAGGTGGCCATATCCCTATATTGTATAATTGGTTTATTGCTGAATATAATATTATATATGGAACCTATCCCATTCAACTGAATGTTTAACCCAACTTCATTGAAAACACTCTCAAAGCTACTTTTTAAGAATCCTCCCAAATTATTCACATATTCTATCTCTTCACTACCATAGTGGCTAAGGGTGGCAAGCCCTGCTGCCATTGAAATACCATTGCCATTAAAGGTCCCTGAATGGTACATTTTCTTTTCCCGAGGATCATAGAGTTTCATAATATCTCCTCTTCCACCAAAAGCCCCAAATGGCGTACCACCACCAATAATCTTGCCCAATGTAGTCAAATCTGGAATAACTCCGTAATGCTCCTGAGCACCACCCAGTTTAAGTCTTCCTGTAACAACTTCATCAAAGATTAGCAAAATATCATATTTAGATGTAATCTTTCTTAAGAATTCTAAATACTCTTGGCTTGGAAGTATTTGTCCCGCTGATGCCATTATAGGTTCAACAATAATACATGCGATTTCTTTAGAATACTCTTGGAGAATCTTCTCCGTTCTTTCAATATCGTTAAAGGGCACAACAATTACGTCTTTAAGTGCATTTTCTGATACCCCACGACTTTCTGCTAATACCTTTATGGCATCAATGCTACCAGCCTTTTTTAAGTTAGGATCTACGCTGGCCTCAAAAACATCAGTAGTACCATGGTATCCACCTTCTGTTTTTACAATCTTTGTTTTACCAGTAAAAGCTCTAGCAGCTCTTATAGCATGCATGTTGGCTTCGGTCCCAGAATTAGTAAAACGTACAAGATCAATTCCAGGAAACCGTTGAACAAGAATCTTGGCTAAATCAACCTGGAGTTCAAAGGGTGATGCATAGGCTTGACCTTTTTCTAATTGATCTTTTATAGCTTCCTTTGTAGGAATATGACCATGTCCATGAATTAAGGCGGTATAATTATTTTGGAAATCAATAAGTTTGTTTCCATCAATATCAAAAATGTATGGACCCTGACCCCTCTCAATAAAGTGAGGGTATGGTTCAAAGTATGTTGCGGTACGGGTATCTCCTCCTGGTAAATACAAAATTGCATCTTCGTAGATTTTCTTTGATTTTGGGCGCTGGCTTTGGTAAATATCTTCTATATGGGCTAGCAGTTCATGATATTTATTCAATTGATTTTACCTCTCTTCTTTGGTCTCTATTCCTTAGCCTTTTTTCCTATTCCTTGTATATTACCTTATTATTAATAATGATTCAAGAACTAAAATATTCGGCATTTATATTTTTTTATACCCTCCCCACCTATTACTTACATAAAAACAAGCAAAGAATCTCTTTGCTTGTTTTTATTAACAAATTCCTAAAGCTATAGCAATCAAGCCTTTTACCATAATTAAAAAATGAAAAATTCTATTCTTTAACTTTCAAAATGATTAAAGCTCCTAAGAGAGAAACACCTGCCATCAGTAATAAACCACTGGTAAGGCCAGAAGAATCCATTAATAGTCCTAGTGTGCCGCCTGCAAAAGAAGCTCCTATATAGGACCAGCCATTAACCACTCCTACTCCCGTACCACCCAACCTACTTCCTAATATGTCTCCAGGTAAATTAAATATAGGTGCTTGAACACCTTGAATACAACCTCCCGCTAAAAACAACAAGAAGGTTAAGATTAATATACCACTCTTAAATTGGAGAATAGAACTACCTGCAATGAAGACCACTATCAAAGAGATGCTGCTTATCATAAATCCCATGAATATGGTCTGCCATCTATTTCCTCCAAATACCCTGTCAGAAATATAACCCATGCCAATTGAGAAAAAAGCTCCACCCCAATGCATAGAAGATGCAATAGCAGCGGCTGTTAGCAAGCTTAAGCCAAAGCCCCCAAGATCTTTTGTTTCCGTGAGTATTTTTATTATCCAATTCACCAGCCCCCACCTTACGAACTGGCTGCAGATAGCAACAATACAAATCATATTAATAATTGGGTTTTTTAGGACCATACCGTAATCCCCTAGGGTGACTCTACTAATATCTTCGTCTTGCTCTTTCCATTCCACTGTGAGTCCCGCATGTTCCGGAGAGCTTTTTACAACAAGTGCAAAAACAATAGTCCAAATCCCTAAAAGGATGGGAGGAATAATAAAGGCAGATCTCCAGCCAAAATATGTTATTGAGAGCCCCGCTATGGGATACACTATAACTCCACCAAGAAATGCAAATGCATCAAAAAATCCCATGAATAAACCCCATCGTTTTCTAGGTATCCATCGAAATAATATACTGCAGCCTGGAGACCAACCCATTGCTAGGGATACTGCATTCAGGCCCCAGAAAAACGCAAATGCCGTCATGGTGGTGGAAATGCTAAAACAAAAGTTGGCTACAGTTGCACCAATTGCCCCTATTAACATAAGATGTTTGGGGTTATAACGATCACCTAAAAAACCAGCTGCAAACTGACCTAATCCAAAACCCAAGGAAAAAATAGTAAATAGCAGACCAAACTCTTGATTCGAAATGTCATAAGCATCTTGTATAAATTTTGTTGCAGGCCCTAAGTTATAATTTGCCGCAAAATAAAAAGTATACAAGGTAATCATAGTAAAAAATACTTTTAGTTGCTTGGGATGCAACCTATCTGTTTCAATTACTGTATTTACTTTGATACTCATAATTATTTCTCCAAGCAATAAGCCAAGCTTTTTAGGCTCGGCCCTTATGCATACATTTATTTCCAAGTGATGTTCTATCTAACCCGTCCTTTTGATAGGAAGTTTAGGGCTGCCAAAAGTATAACTGCCCCCAATAAAGCAACAAGGAAGCTTCTTAAATCAAATCCCGTTACACCATAACCTCCAACTAAGTTTACCACAAAACCACCTATAAATGCTCCGACAATACCAACAATTATATTTCCTATTATGCCCATGGATGAATTTTTTTTCATAACCATGCTTGCTACCCATCCCGCAAGACCGCCCATTACGATCCAAGATAATATACCCATTACAAACCCTCCTCTGTCAATATTACAGAAATATTTACACCTAAATATATAGATAAGCATTCTTTACCCACTCTATTGATACCCATCAAAAGAGAATTTATTCTAATCTTAAGAAGTCAATCAGTTTTTATCATTTCTATCATTTTTCTAACCTTGATTATCGGTTTAGCTTATTCCTTTCATTTTCCAACCATTCACGTTCAAAATCAACTTTGTCTTGGGGGTTTATTTTTTCCCATAGATAATCGATGAATTCTCCTAACAGTTTTCTATTATCAATAGAAGCACTTTCTTGAATAATACGAAGAGCCCTAAGTAGGCCCACCATCACGGATATGTCCTCTTTTCCGTAGTGTATTATCTGGTAGAAACAATGGTATAAGACTTGAGCAAAATCAACCACTTCGAAAGCCCCAAGAATTTTCTCCTCTTTAGTAATCACAAGATAGCCTTTCTCTATTGTAGCGGCTTCGGCCAAAAGGGTCCCCATTATGTGAAGACAGTGAATTGCTGTATTTGGGTCATTAATTCCAGGGGATATTGCCCTCACTGCAATTTCGCTAATCTTTTGTATGGGGAAAATAAAATCTTGAGTTTGGGCATGTTCTTTTCCCACATCAAAACAAGTTCTCAGCTTATCATCAATAGATTGATCCTCAATCATATCCTCTTGTCCAAAAATACTAATTACAGGTGTACTTTCTGTTATAAAAATACCAGGAATTTTATTAACAACTAGATAAAGCTCCTGGTCCTGGGATATCCTTATCAATTTGTCATAATCTATATACTGAATATAACCATTTTTATTGACATTTATATCTCTGCTAGGAAGCTTTTTAAGGGTCGATAGATTTCCTTCGATTTTGCCTTTTCTTAAGAATGTTTTATAATCTTCAATTTTTTCTATAGTCTCTTTAAGCAGACGATCTATCAAGTTGTTCATCTGAATGTAAGAGCTTACATGATTAATATATTTCAAGAAATGTATTAGACAAAAAAGAATATATAGAATTCCAATCATAGCTGCAATAAC
Source organism: Anaerovoracaceae bacterium (assembly GCA_034003765.1). Lineage (GTDB taxonomy): Bacteria > Bacillota > Clostridia > Peptostreptococcales > Anaerovoracaceae > JAAZGD01. The sequence continues at coordinate 7,175 of JAVEXZ010000029.1, forward strand.
AGTATTGCTGCCCACTCCATTTCGCATATATGCCAAGGTCATTATAGAATAAATAAATCCTCCCATAAAAATACCCAAAGTTTTCATCGTATTTTCATCCATGAGAAAATTCTTCACAACCCTAGGAGAAAACTGAGATGAGTAGGTTGTTAATACTACCATGGTAGTACTGAATGTAAAAACTGTCATTGTAATCAAGGCTCCAGCTATTACCCCTAGAATTGTTCTTGAAAGCTCTACACTGGTTAACATAATAGGAGGTAGATGGTCACTTAATGAGATGTATATTTCCGAATCCAAAAATCCCACACCTAGGGCCAGAGCAAAAGATAAAAGGCTAATCACTGCAGGTGTTAGCCATAAACTTTCCTTTAATTTTTTTGCCCATTTTCTTATCATACTATCACCTTATTCCTCATGTAAAAAGTGAAGCCGCCATAATCGGCAGCTTCATCTTTTATATATTATCCCTAGTTTTATAGTTCTTTGATTGTGGTTTTAAAGTAAATATCAAGTTCCCCTGCATATTCCATATAACGATCTACTTGCTCCATTGTTAACATGTCAGAAGTAAATAGACCCTTTGTATCGAAATCATTATTAATTAGCATTTTTGAATACAAGTATCCACCTTGTCCCGTGAGATACATTTCTGCAGTAAGACCAGCTTTTTTGAAAGAATCAATTAGTCCAGGTGCATCCATATGGACTTCTACTAAAATGTCTTTTCCATCTTTCTTACCATATGCTTCAGCTACCATAGCGCCGGAATCTTCATAAAGCCCTTCGTCAATAATGGCTTGTATTTCTTCTTTAAATTTTGGCGGATGTGGTAAATGTTTAGCAATTACCTCAAATGGGGATACCATAACCCCATTAATGTCTTCTTTTTCATGGCTTAAAAGTCCTGCTCTTCTAAGGGGTTTACAGAAATCCATTCCGTCTCCTGCATACTTAAAGTATACATTCTTAACACCCTTAAAATATTCCTTAGCATTTAAGAAATATTGTATTGGCTCGTCATGACAGTGTTCAGTAAAAGTTATTTCATTTTCCATATAATCATATTTTCTGGTTATGGGTTCACCAAAAGCTTCGGTTCTAACTAATTTACCGTCTTTCATTGCATATGCATCCTCTGACATATCATGAAGAGCGGTAATTGGGGACCACCAAAATGGGATGAATGCCTTGGGACGAACACCTTCCCAACAAATATTATAGATGGTATCACAAGTATCTAAATATCTCATAGCATGTCTTGTGGCTACACAAATTACTCCAGGAGCTGCTCCTGTTCCTATAATCGCTGTTTTGCCAATTTCTTTAAATTTTGGACTATATTCCTTTAGTTGAATCTTAAAGTTCTCAACCCAGTCTTCATGTAAAGCAGTAGTTCCAGCATAGTCTTGATAATCAGCCTTTACTTCCAAAGCTGCTTCAAGAACATTCTTTGTCCACTCTAATGGAAGTGCATTAACGATAAGGTCAACACCTTGTGCTGCTGCTACAACACTGGCTTTATCCTTAGCATCAACTTTAATTCCCTTTGCTTTTTTCAAGTCTTTTACTAGATTATCTACAGCTTCTTTGTCATAGTCTGCACAAATAATCTCACCAACACCAGGTTCTTGATCTAGCTTTCGAGCAGCTGTAGATCCCTGAGCTCCAGTTCCTAGTACCAATATCTTTTTCATGATTCCTCCTTGTTTATTAGTGTTATAGCTTATTAAACTATTTGGATACTACATGATAGTTAGATTATATTCTATCAATGTAGTCTTTCCACCGCCCTTCAACAATTATTCTGGCCCCAATTTTGGTTTCACGCCAACCTATAATAGCTATTATATCACCATATACCAACATGTGTAGCACTAAAGTCATATCAAAGACTTATAAATTGAACATCCGCAAGATTGTTAACTAAGTATGGCATGATAATAAGCATCTATCAGAAAAATCAAAAAATTTCAAATAAAAATGGCTTATCAGAAGATAAACCATCACTTGTTCAATTACTATTCAAATGCTATTTGGGGTAATGTCCGATTTCTAAAAGGCAATAAATCTGGTATTATAAATCCAGATACATGACCTCGGGAAAGCACTCCCTATTAAACTTTTCGCAAGTCATACACTTGCTAATATTAGGGGCATCTTCTCTCTTCATGATTTTAAAATTCCATTTACGATAAAAATCTGGAATCTTCGCAACCAAAAGAACCTTTTCTCCCCCCATTAACCTTAATTCCTCTATGGCCTTATCAACCATCTGGATTCCAAGTTTTTGACCTCTAAACTCTTCTAAAACAGCCAGGTCAGCAAGAACATATTCCCCTGAGCGTTTCTCTAACGCCATGCCGCCAACACGCCTTCCACTTTCAATTTCTATCATCTCCCAGGCTTGTATTACTTCTTCTGGAGCTTCATCACAAACATCTATCTCTAAGCCATTATCGTAGAACATTTCTGTTAAGCCCTTATAGTCATCGGTTTTTAACAAAGCATACATAGTCAACTTCCTTTCGAATCTGATTATTTCTTATTCAGCTGCATGGGTTATTTCGTATCCATGCATTTCGATCATTTCTCTATTCATCAAAGTACTATAATCAAAAGATATATTAGATTGGATTTTAAGTTTATTTGTTACATAAAAAGTAACTCCTTCAGCATAAAAAATACTATAATGGTCCAAAGAATCTTCAGGCTCTCCAATCCTTATACTAGGAACAAGAATTCGGCAACAACTACCACCAGACCTTGCTACTGTAACAACAACAGAGTCAAATTTTTTAGCTTTTTGATAATCTTTAAATGCTTCAGAAAGAGTTATATTCATATTTATCTCCTTTCCAATCTCCGGATAAATTATAACACAATTTTCTGAATACATGCATAAATAATTAAAAATCTACACAATAAAAAACCCCTCCTGTTTTTTCCAATTATCTCATAGCAAATGATATATGATAACTTTGGAACTAATAAAAAAGGGGTTTTTAATGTTTCTAGGAAATATTAAAAGCTAAACATAAAACTCTATACTATTTGAATTTTCTTCCCTTTTGGATCTCCCTTGAAGTTCTCAATTGCATGTTCCCAAGCTTCTAGTCCGATATCTTCGTTATAGTAAGTAGCAACTTCATTGAGATGAGCCATAGCTATCTTTCCAGTAATAAGGGGGTCATCATTGCTTACATTGGTGTTACTATCTACACTACCATGTTCTAATTCAATGTTAAGACCTTCCAAATACTCTTCTGGAGTATATCCAACTTTTCCGAAGTCTATTCCTAGTTTTTCTGCCACTTCCATGGCGTCTTTCATAGTAAATTCTCGCATTTTGTCTTTCCTTTCTCCCAAATTAGTACTTTATGAACTTAGCCCCTGTAACTCCACAAATACAACATTTATCCGTAGGCGCTAGTTCAATGTTTCCACACACAGGGCAAAGGTAATAATTTACTTCTTCATCATTATCCAAATTTTCCAAAGCTTCTTTGTAAAGTTTGGCATGAACTTCCTCTGCTTTCATAGCATGGGTGAATACGGTAGCAGCAGCTTTATTTCCTTCAGCATTTGCTGTTTCTATAAATGGGGGGTACATCTCAGTGTATTCATAAGTTTCTCCTGCTATCCCATCTTTTAGATTTTCTTCTGTGGATTTAACCTTACCAGCTATATCAAATTCTTTCAAAGCATGAAGTGTTTCAGCATCAGCCGCAGCTCTAAACAATTTTGCAGCGTTATACTTGCCTTCAGTTTCCGCTTTTTTGGAATAAGCCAAATACTTTCTGTTAGCCTGAGATTCTCCAGCAAAAGCGGTCATTAAATTATCAAAAGTTTTGTTATCACTCATATTTTACTTCTCCTTGCTGTTCTAATTATTGTTCTGTAAAATCTTCTTTTGCTGCTCCACATAATGGGCAAACCCAATCAGCTGGGACATCCTCCCACTTAGTTCCTGCTTTAACTCCATTGTCTGGATCACCTTCTGCCTCATCATAAACATAACCACATAAATCACATACATACTTTTTCATCTTAAATCCTCCTTAATAATTAATTATCTTCAAGGCATTTCTTGCAAATGCCTCTTAAATAGACTTCTTTGTCCTTAATAATAAAACCCTCTATCTCTGCAAATTCAAACTTATCATTTGATAAATCAAAATCATAACATCCCTGGCAAATCTCACATAAAAAGTGGCCATGTGGGTCCACCACGGCATCATAGTGGGCTTCTTTGCCTTCCCCCATAATCGTATTTACCAGGCCAGCTCCCGCAAATGCATTAATAGAGTTGTAAATCGTAGCCTTTG